>JBBALI010000004.1:0-162613 GCA_040403095.1 Crocinitomicaceae bacterium | reverse complement strand
TTACATTTGTTCCTGTTAAAGTATAAGTTGCAGTTGATGCTGGTACAAATGAACTTCCGTTTGAAACACCCAAAGTCCATGAATAAAATGCTGCTCCAGATCCTGATAAAGTGACAGATTGTCCAGCGCAAACCGTAACATCCGTTCCTGCTTGCACGTTTGGTAAATTATTTATTGTGACCTCGATTGAATCTAAAGCACTTACACAGCCTGAAATTGTTTGATTCAAATAATACCAACCTGCTGTAAGCGGTGCAGCGGAAGACAAAGGATTTGCGGAGAAATTACTAGTAAACCAAGAAATGGAACTTCCTGAAGCAACTAAATTATTTACCGTTGCCGCTCCGCAAAAACTTTGGTCAAAAGCTGCTGGAGGCGAAACTGTTAGAACAGTAATAGATTTGGTAACTGTAATTGTATCATAGCCATCCGATATTTTAATAATTAAATCAGTTGTCCCACTTGAAATAGTATTTCCAACGAGTTGAAATTGAGTTGTATTTCCAGTTTGATTTAGAGTTGAAAATGAAATAGAAATTGTTGGGATAATAGATTCATCAGAAGAAACAACAGAAATAATATTGAGCGAATCAAAGTTTGCATCAACAACTTCAAAAGTTTGCGTCAAAGTGGCTTCTGTAGATTCTGGACAAATCGAAGAAACCTGTACAAAATTGATTGTTCCACTTTCAGGTGCCACATTGGTGATGCGAATGAATCCAGTATTGACATATGTAAATTGATCAAAATATTTACTTCCAAAAATCAAACGTTCGGAGGTAGTATTATTTCCTAAATGGATTGAACTTTCATTGATATTTGAAAAATCTGTTCCAACTTGAGACCAACTTCCTGTGCTCAAGTCTTTTTTTACTACCTGCGTGTAATAGTTAGACGTTGGCGTATCCAGCGTGCTATTGGCAACAAAAATAGTTGAAGAAGTTGAAGAATAATCCCATTGGGCAAAAGGAGCAAGATTTGGAAGTTGGTCAAGAGCTAAAACACCATTTGTAAATGAGTAAGCGAATGCATCTCCCAATTGATTTTTACCTATGAAAATCAATTTGTTTAATTTATTACTCATCCAATTCACAGTGTAATTATCTATATTACTGCCATTGTGCGTGAATATTCCTTCTGCAGAGTTGTCATAAGCACTAAAAACTGTTGCTGTTTTATGCTTTTTCAAAATGTGATAATCAGCCCCTTCTTTACTATAAGCCACCCAAAGTGTATCTCCAACCATACTCATCCTTCTTTCTGAAAAATAAGCTGATGCAGGATTCGAAATGGTATCAGAAATTAATGTACCATCCAAGGTATTGTATCTTGAAATGAAATATTTCTGTTCATACTGTTTTTTAGCAAACCAAAAATACTCTCCAGTAGTATTTCCGACAGTAAAATGATTGTTTTCATATTCGTCAATTCCAGTTGCTATTGGATTGATTTCCAAATTCACTTGATCATTAATTATCGAAAAAACGTAATACCTGATTTCAGATGATTGGTTCACTTGCAAGGAAATAAAAACATCATTTCCGCGAACATCTGTTTTTAGATTTTGTGAATAACTATTGTTGAAACTATAATTATAAATTGTATCCCATTGTTGTCCAAATGGCTTATATTTTAATACATAGAACCCGATTCCCTCGCCTTCGTAATTTGAAAAAATAAAATAAGAATCGCCTGAAGCATCAACTGCTACATCGTAATCTCCGCTGTTTGACATAAAAGTTGGTACCGGAATTTCCTTCCAATCTTGCGCAACGGAAACGAATGGTGAACAAAAACAAAAGAGAAAAATAAAATTTTTCATAAAAATGGAATTAATATATATCTGTTATTGCATTTAAATTTATCCTTAGAAACGTAACATAAAAGTCTAATTCTTGGATGTTTTGCAAAATCATTTGAAGATAGCAAAAGTAGTTTAAATTGTTGCGTTTAAAAAAAAATAAATGTAAATTTTATTCACAAGCTATTTATTACTAATTAATTAGTTTAACTTCTTTTTCAGTTTTTTTTGAGCTTATTTATCGAAAAAAGAAGCGTTTTTTTTATGGTTTTTAACTATATCGTAGACAAAAAGATAGTATATTAGCTGAATAATACTTTTTTCGTGTTCAGATTTTTAATAATATATATTCTTCTATTTACCACTTTTCAACTTCTTGCACAAGGAAAAGAAGTTCAAGGTTCCTTTCGAGGCTCTTATTATTCAATCAAAGATTTTGGAAGTTCCAATCAGATTTGGACTGGTACACAAGGTCCTGACGGCACGGTTTTATTTGGCAATGACCAAGAGATCTTGGTTTTTAACGGCGTTAAATGGACAAAAATACCGACAAGTGTTAAGACAGATGCTTCAACAGAGAAAAAGATCCACAAAACCAAAGTTTCTAAATTATATACCGCTTCGAACGGAAAAGTATACGTCGGAAGAGAAAATAATTTCGGTTTCATCGCTTTTGATAGCTATGGGAAAATGGTTTATAAACCTTTGTATGTCGGTGACTCGAAGAACAATTTAGGTCAAATTTGGTCGATGTATGAAGATGAATTTGCTCGAATTTGGGTAATCGGAAAAAATAGCGTTTTCACCATTGATTCAAATAATAAAGTTTCAGAGATTAAATTGCCAAGCAATTTATCTTCTTACACTTGCAAAACCGCTGGAAAAACTACAAATGGAATTATTTTAATTTATTCGGCCGATCAAAGTGAGAAAAAACGCTTGTATGGTTTCATTGATTTCAAAACAAAACAATTTAAATCAATTGAAGCAAACGAAGCTATCAAACCTACAAATATTCGCGGATCTGCGCAAATTGAAGGAAAAACACATCTTTTTGACTACAGCAATAATGTTTTTCAAGTTGGAGCCAACAATTCCTTTCAAAAAATAGATGTTTCTCATCCTTTACAGAAATTTTTCTCCGCGCATCAACCAAGTGTGGTCAAACAATATGGAAATCAATTGTATGTCGGTACAGAAACGCAAGGCGCATTTATTCTTGATTTAAAAGGCAAAATAATTCGCAGATTTGATTTAGATGAGGGAATGCAAAACAACAATGTTTTTGACTTATTTTTAGATCAATCGAAGAACTTATGGTTGAATTTAGATGAAGGAATACACTTTTTTGAAACTTCTTCGCCCATCACTACTATCAGTAAACCTCAAGGGATTTCAGCTTCTATTCAAGCGATAGACTTTGAGTCTGGCCAACCAATTCTTGCGCTGAATACAGATTTATTTTTGGCGGAAAATATTGATGGAAGAACCCACTTTTATAACAGCAAAAGCATTCAGGAAACTACTTTTGATGTCAAAACTTTTGAAATCGAAAATCAAAAGCGCACTTTGGTAATCGGTTACGAAGGAATTTACGAATATGCGCAAGGGAAAAAGAAAAATGTAGTCAATGAATACGCTTGGACCATTTTTCAAAATCCCTCGCAAAAAAATCAAGTTTTCGTTGGATTGGAATCTGGAATTGGAGTCCTAACTTGGAGAAACAACGCTTGGGATTATGAACTTTTACCAATCAACATTGAAGGTGACATCATTCACTTTTCATCAGATGGAAAAAACCTTTATTTTGGAATTAAGGGTAATGGATTAGGGGTTTTACGCTTGAAAGATTTTCAATTCAAATTAATCAATTTTCCTAAAAAATTGGATCAAAATAGCCATGTTTATGCAGAAGTTTTTCAAGGTCGAGTTTATGTTGGCTCTAATTATGGCTTGTTTTTTTTGAATGATAATCAAACTGCTTTTGAAGCCTTTCCAAATGTAAATAACACGCAATTTTCAGGTAAAAAGGAAATTCAAATCCATCGTTTATACAATGATCAAAATCGCAAACTTTGGATGGTTTATTACATTGAGAAATCTAAAGATGATTTTGAAATTGAAACTGGCTGGTTTACAAATACAAAAGGGAAGTACAAATGGAATCAAGGTGCGTTGAAAACCATTCAAAACGGTGGGATTTTATTTGCCATTAAGCGCTTCAAACCCAATGAAATTTGGCTAGGTAGCGACAATGGATTGTACATTCTCAATGAATTCGCACAACAAAATTTACCCAAAAAATTCGATATTGTCATCGACGGTCTTTTGCTAAATCGAAATCCGACACTTTCTCACGTAAGTCGTGCGACTGATTTTCCCTCTATCCCTTACCGCCAAAACTCTGTAGATTTCACTTTTTATGCAGCCACATTCCAAACAGGAGGAGGGATGCTCTACCGTTATCGTTTGGTCGGTTTTACGGATGAATGGTCTGATTGGTCAACCGTTACACGTGCAAGTTTCCCAAAACTGTATGAAGGTAATTACACTTTTGAAGTTCAAGCGCAATCAGCTTTCGGATTTCTGGGTAAAACTGCTCATTTTTCGTTTCAAATTTTACCTCCTTGGTACCGAACTTGGTGGATGTATTTAATCTATTTCGCAGCGCTTGTTATCGCCGTTTTCGTCATCAACAGACTCAGTATTCAACGTGTAAAACGTCAAAATATACGTTTGGAAAAAACTGTAACTGAACGAACGCACGAAATTGCTGAACAAAACGAACAATTAGAAGCACAAAAAACAGAAATCACTAAAAAAAGTCAAGATATTGTAGATAGTATCAATTATGCAAAACGCATTCAGAATACAATTCTACCTTCACCAGAAGAAATTCAGGTGATTGGTATTGAACCGATGGTGTTTTTTCAACCAAAAGACATCGTTTCTGGAGATTTTTATTGGATTCAAAGACAAGAAAACAGCATTTTCTTTTCGGCAATCGACTGCACAGGTCACGGAGTTCCAGGAGCTTTGGTGAGTATTGTTGGTTACAACGGTTTGATGCGTATTTTAAATGAAAAAAGATTGCCTTATCCCAACGAGATTTTGGATGGTTTACGAGATATCGTAGTAGATTCATTCCATGGAAAAGGACAAAATGATTTGAAAGATGGAATGGATCTGTCGCTTTGTCGCTTAGATATTGATGAACAAATACTCTATTTTTCTGGTGCTTACAACGGTATAATCATCGTTCGAAACGGTGAACTGATTGAATTAAAAGCAGATAAACAACCCATTGGTCAATTCGAAAATGCATTTCCATTCACTACACAGCAATTTCCTGTACAAAAAGACGATACAATCTATTTATTCACAGATGGCTACGTAGATCAATTTGGTGGTGAAAAAGGCAAAAAACTAAAATCAACTGGATTCAAAGCACTATTGCTCCAAGCGAGTCAACTGCCAATTGAAAATCAACACGAACTTTTCTCTTCATTCTTTATTGAATGGAAAGGAGCACTCGAACAAGTGGATGACGTTTGTGTGATTGGGGTTCGGATTTAATAATGGTTTGAAATAATTTTTTTTTCAAAATAACCCCAATTGCGGCGCAACTAAACTGGTCCAAATCGTATTTGTATTGATAAGCAGTTTTCCTTCATCCAACCATGCTTCTTCATTGTCGAGAATTGCTACAAAACCGTCAGAAGTGACTGCTGTAAATGTATTCATTGGCAAACCTGTTAATGGATTCGGACATATATTCCAAAGTCCCGCAAGAGAAAAAATGGGTTTATTCTCCACTTTGATCAAATTTTTCTCCCTGATTTTACCTTTGTGTTCCCATTCATAAAGTCCAGTAACCGGTATGATACAGCGCTGTTCAAAATAATTTTTGAAGGAAGGTTTTTCATGAATGCTTTCTATTTTGGCGTTGAGCGTATTGTTCTGAATCTTCAAATCTTTGGCCCAATTTGGCAATAATCCCCAGTTATACAACTGAATTTTATCAGGATTTTCACGCGTAATGATTGGACACAATGGATGCTCAAAACCATTCACAAATTCTTTGGTCGTAAATTTCTCTTCTTCAGGAAACGTTGCTTTGTATTGCTTTTTGAGTTCCTTCGCAGGCGCTTTATGTTCTGTATGGTAACACATTATTTCTTTTCTAATTTCTCTCTAATCTCACCAATTTCAGAACGTAAGGTAAGAAACATTTCCTGAATATTTTCTTGTTTTAACTCATTAGGTTGGTATTCGACTGTTGTGAGCGAACAAACAAATTCCCAAACTTCCAATATTTCTGCTGCCCTCAATTCAAATGGTTTGTAAAACTGATTGTCTGAATGAAGCACAAAAGAAGCGCCTTTCTTGTTTTTTCTATAAACCCTTTTGTAAACAATTCCTTCAGAAAGACTTAAGACAATGTACGTTTTTCCATCTTTGATTAAATCCAAACTTTCAATGTATTTTCCAACCACAAATGAACCATTTTTGAGCGGCAACATAGAATCGCCTTCAATCGGAAAAGCCCGGCATTTGCCTTTTGAAATGAACGGTAAAGTCATAGATTCTAAATTCTCAATAAACTCAGGGTCTCCATAACCTTGTAAATAACCTGCTTTTGCTTTGAGCGGAATAATTTCAATGTTGTCATTTCCATTTTTATCAATCGTAATGGGCAAAACGACTCGATTGTCGGGCAAAGTCAAGAGATTTTCATACGCAATTTTACGCACGTCGGTACTGATCAATAAATCAATGCTGATGTGGTAATAACCCGAAATTTTTCTCAATAAATCCAAAGGTGGCTCCGATAATCCATCTTCATACTTGGAAAGTCTCGAACGGGTGATTTCAAGTTGATCCGCTAATTTTTGCTGAGACAATTGTTTTTGTGCTCTTAAATACCTGATGTTTTCTGAGAATATTGACATTGTTCTAATTTAGGACAACAAAAATAATACAAATTGTCCCAAAATGGAATACTATTGCAGAAATATTTCAATTTTAAATTTCTTGCAATGAATAGAACAATTGTGCACATGGATTTGGATACTTTTTTTGTGAGTTGTGAGCGTTTAATCAATTCAGAATTAAATGATTTACCTTTAATTATAGGCGGAAGTTCTGATAGGGGAGTTGTATCTTCCTGTTCTTATGAAGCCAGAAAATTTGGCGTTCGCTCTGCCATGCCGATGAAAATGGCGCTGAGACTTTGTCCGCAAGCAAAAGTGGTCAAGGGCGACATGGAATTGTATTCCAAACAATCTAAATTGGTGACTGAAATTATTCAAGAAGTTGCGCCTGTGATGGAAAAAGCGAGTGTGGATGAATTTTATTTAGATGTTTCTGGAATGGATAAGTTTTTTGGCTGCTACAAATGGTCAAGCGAATTGATTCAAAAAATCCACAAAGAAACAGGATTGCCCATGAGTTTTGGTTTATCAGTAAATAAAACCGTTTCTAAAATTGCCACCGGAGAAGGAAAACCTTTGGGTAGGATGGAAGTCAAAAACAACCATGTCAAACCTTTCTTAAATCCTTTGTCAATCAAAAAAATCCCCATGCTTGGTGATGTTACTTTTCAAACATTGTCAAGAATTGGCATTCGAAAAATTGAAACACTTTCAGAAATGCCGATTGATTTATTGCAAAAATTACTAGGAAAAAACGGAAAAGAGCTTTGGAAAAAAGCAAATGGAATCGATTTTACGCCCGTAGAACCTTATACGGAAAGAAAATCTTTGTCCACCGAACACACTTTTACGCAAGACAGCATCGACTTAATCCGCATGAAAGGGGAATTGGTGAAAATGGTCGAAAAATTAGGTTTTCAACTGCGCAAAGAAAGGTGGTTGACCTCCGTGGTGACAGTAAAAATTCGCTACAGTAATTTTGATACAGAGACAAAACAATGTAAGATTCCATACACTTCGTGCGATCATGTGCTCATCCAAAAAGTACTCACATTGTTTGATTCGGTTTACACCAGAAGAATGAGATTGAGACTCATTGGCGTTCGTTTGAGTAGTTTGGTTCACGGAACACATCAAATTGATTTGTTTGAAGATACAAGTGAATTGATTTCCTTGTATGATGCGATTGATAAAATCAAAAATCGATTTGGAGAAAATGCGATTCAAAGGAGCGTGGGAGTTTTTAATAAAAATCAATCGGTTTAAGATGTATTTAAATTGTCATTCATTTCACAGTTTGCGTTATGGCACAATTCCCGTGGAGGAACTTGTCCAAATGGCAAAAGAAAAAGGCGTAAAAGTTTTGGGATTGACTGATATCAATGCCAGTGCGGGCGTTTTTGATTTCGTGAAAGCTTGCTTGAAAAATGATATAAAACCAATTGTAGGCATTGAATTTCGATTAAACAATAAATTACTTTACGTCGGTTTGGCAAGAACATGGAATGGATTTTCAGAAATGTGTCGGTTTCTTTCGGAGCACAATATTGCCAAAAAAGCAATTCCTGAATGTAGCCCAGATTTTAAAGAAGTGATGGTCATTTATCCTTTTGAAAATTTCCCTAAAGACTTAAAAAAGCATGAGTTTATTGGTGTTAAAAACCAGGATTTAAATCAGTTGATCAAAAAAGAAAACAAAGTGAATGTAGAGAAAATGTTGCTTTGGCATCCTGTGACTTTTCGTACTAAAAAAGAATTTCAATTGCATCAAATTATGCGGGCGGTTGAACTCAATACAATCCTGACAAAACTTGAGAAACAAGATTACTGCGGACAAGAAGAATTCATGCTTCCATTGAACGAATTAGCGAATTTATACAAAGAACATCCTCAATTGATTAAGAATTGTAAAAGGATGATTGCCAGTTGTAATTTTGAATTTGATTTCACGACCAATAAAAATAAATTTTACTACACCAGAAATAAACAACAAGACAAAGCTTTGCTCAATAAATTGGCGTTGGAAGGCATGAGTAGGAGGTATGGCGACCAAAATTTAGAAGCCAAAAAACGGGTAGAAAAAGAAATAAAAGTGATTGATGATTTAGGATTTTCCGCCTATTTTTTAATCACTTGGGATATCATTCAGTACAGCAACAGCAAAGGATTTATGCACATTGGAAGGGGGAGTGGCGCCAACAGCATTGTGAGTTATTGCTTGGGAATTACCAACATTTGTCCCATCGAATTGAATTTGTATTTTGAACGTTTTTTGAATCCAAGTCGATCTAGTCCGCCAGATTTTGACATTGATTGGTCTTGGACAGACAGAGATACCATTTTAGCCTATATTTTTGAGCGATTTGGCTATGAACATGTCGCTTTTTGTGGAACAACAGTGGAGTTTAAATACCGTTCAATTATCAGAGAATTAGGGAAAGTTTTTGGTTTGCCTAAAGAGGAATTGGATTATTTATCTAAAAACAGAAAGTCAAATCCTGAATTGAATTCAATTTCCATTCAAGTGCATGAATACGGAAAAATGTTGGAGAAATTTCCAAATGCGCGCAGCATGCATTCTTGTGGGATTTTGATTTCGGAAGAACCAATCAGCAATTATACTGTGCTCGAAATGTTGCCCAAAGGATTTCCAACGGCTCAATTCAATATGCATGTAGCAGAAGATATTGGCTTCGAAAAATTTGACATTTTGAGCCAAAGAGGAATTGGTCATATCAACGACAGTGTAAGGTTAATTGAGCAAAATCAAGGACTAAAAGTGGATATTCGCAATATTGCGATGAGTAAAGATGAGGCCAAATGCAACGAAATGCTCCGCCAAGGCAAAACGATTGGCTGTTTTTACATCGAAAGTCCCGCCATGCGCGGATTGTTAAGGAGATTGAACTGTGAAAATTACCAGACATTGGTTGCTGCATCATCCGTTATTCGTCCGGGCGTTGCGCAAAGTGGCATGTTGCGTGAATACATTTTTAGGCACAATAATCCTGATAAATTCGAATATTTTCATCCAGTTTTTGAAGAACAATTGGGCGATACGTATGGCGTGATGGTATATCAAGAAGATGTAATTAAAATTGCGCATCATTTTGCAGGAATCGATTTGGCACAAGCAGATATTCTCCGAAGAGCGATGAGTGGAAAAACCAGATCAATCAAAGAATTGGATGGAGTGAAGCACATTTATTTCGAAAATTGCCGAAAAATGGGCTATTCAGACCAACTTTCTCAAGAAGTTTACCGACAAATTGAATCTTTCGCTGGCTATTCATTTTGCAAAGCGCATTCAGCTTCTTATGCAGTAGAAAGTTACCAGAGTTTGTATTTAAAAACCTATTTTCCTATTGAATTTATGGTCGCTGTCATTATCAATGAAGGCGGATTTTATCGGACAGAAGTGTATATTCACGAAGCAAAAATGGCAGGTGCAATCATTTCTTGTCCATGTGTCAACAACAGTGATTATTTCACGACAGTAAAAGGAAAAGAAGTTTTTTTAGGTTTTCGAAATTTGCAAAATTTAGAAGAAAAAATCGGCAAACAAATCGCCAAAGAAAGAACGAAAAATGGAAATTACCACAGTTTAGAAGATTTCATCAATAGAATTTCCATTGGGATTGAAAACCTACAAATTCTCATTTTTATTGGCGCATTTCGATTTACTGGATTAACTAAAAACGAGTTAATTCTCACTGCTAGAGTGATTTTGATGAATTTCAAGCCAGAAAATAGAGATTTATTACTCATTCAAGAACCCATTATGGAATATGAATTGCCAACCTTAGATCGATCGCCTTATGAAGATGCTTTCGATGAAATTGAATTATTGGGTTTTCCAGTGTCTTGCTCTCCATTTGATTTATTACTTACAAATTTCAGAGGAAATTATTTAACCAACGAATTCTTAAAGCTTGAAAATCAACTTGTCAAATTGGTGGGCTATTTAATCAGCATCAAACATGTTCCCATCAAAAGTGGATTAATGCATTTCGGAACTTGGATTGACGCTAGCGGAGCGTATTTCGACACCACACATTGGCCTGATTCATTGGCGAATTTCCCATTTCAAGGTGGCGGTTGCTATTTATTATTGGGAAAAGTAGATATCGATTTTGGATTTCCTTCTTTGGTGATACAAAAAATGGCCAAATTGCCTTTTGTTCCCGATCCGCGTTATGCTGACAACAAAGACATGGCGAATAAAATTCAAAAAGATTGGAAAACTGACGTGAGCTCCACACACAGAGCGCCTTATCCAGTGGACAAAGAAATTGGTTTGCCTAGGAGTAAAATGAGGATGTAGAATTATCTATTTAATGATTATTCGTTTCTTTCCCCAATAACTCCATAGGAGTGAAATATTTGTAAAGACGGATGTAAATCCGTCGTAAAATGAATGGATAGATTTAGTTTTGGCGTGTGTTTTTGTTTAAAACCATGACAAAACTGCACATGGGGAAAGTAGCGGACGATCATTATCTTTTTTGATAACTAGAAATTTTAGCACGCTTATTGATAAAATGTGAAAAAACTAAAATTATGCGGTGTTTTTTACTTTTTATTTTGATTCCTTTCTTTGGTTTAAATCAGAAAATAAAATCTGACAGTACCTTTGAATTTAAGTATTTCAAAAACGGAAAAATTTCCACCAAACGACTAGTAAACAGCGAGAAAATTCGTTTTGGATATTTGAAAGCCTATAAAATTGATGGCACAGAAATTTACACCACCTACACGAGAAATGTTGGAGGTCACGCATCAGTAGAAGTGGAATATTATCCAAATGGAGCTATTAAAAAAGCGCACGCCACTGATCAACCTGATGGAGGAATTCAACATGGCGATGTAACTCATTACTTCGACGAACAAGGAACGGTTACAAGTGTAATCGATTTAAGTGATGATGGACACGGAAGGACAGTCACAATTCCAACATTTAGGCAAGATCAACCTTACATTGCTCCCAAAAAAGAAGAAAAACCAAAAGTGGCTGAATGCGCCATTATATATGTTTCAGAAATATATATTGTAAATCTTACCCGCAAATCACAAACCGTCATTTCAAAGAAAACGCCACCAAATGGAATTGATTTTGTTTCAAAACAAACCATCAATCCTGGCGACACGCTGAAATTTGGAAATTATGTTGAAGCTCAAATGTTTACACCTGCATCAACAGTTTACAGTGCTGAAGTTGAATCCAAAAAGAAAGGCAACTCAAATTCAATTCACATGGTTTGGGACACTTTTGTGCAATTAGCACCTGAAAAAAGACAATATTATTTGTTGCTGATTGATAAGAAAGTGAAGTAATTTATGAGCCAAATTCCATTGAGATTTCACAGCTATTTTCAATGATGTAAATTTCCTTCTTAAACAAATTAAAATTACCGTTACAACGAATCCTTAAGGTTTGAAAATCAACTTGTCAAATTGGGCGAATCTTTGAACAACATCAAGAAGTACAATTGGCCGGCAAAATAAAACTTATCATTTCCAACCAAAGCTTTACTTTTAGAGTTTTACTAAAGCAAGCGAACAAATTTGAACCCGTTTTTGCATCAAAAAACACAAATTAAATCAATTGTTCAGTTTCTTCAAACAAAAATTCACTAAAAGTTGAAATATTCCAAAAGCATGTTAAAATATATTTTATTTTCAACTTCTATTTTGTTATTTAGCAATGCTTTATCACAAGTTGATTCAACCAAAAGATTAGATGATACACTCAAGCTTCCTTTTGCCATTCACGACGAAAAAATGCTTTCCGAGGAAGATTTGGCCAATAAAAAGGAGGGAACATACATCACAGGAGTGCCGGATTTAAGTTCAGACCCTGTGAATGGTTTTGGATATGGGGCAGAGGGTACGATTTATTTAAATGGGAAGAAATCAGATCCATTTTTTAAATATACAGCCTACAGAGCCAAAATTGATGTAGTACTTTTCAATACTACCAAAAGTCAACGTGAACTAAAAATAGCGGTCGATATTCCGTATATTTTAGACACAAAATGGCGATTTAGAGGTGAAATGGCGTATGAGGTAAATCCAAATCATTTGTATTTTGGAATCAATTCGCAAACGAGTTTGCAAGGATTGAGTTATTATCCGAATGGAGATCCGACACAAGCGTTGATAACAAATTCATCTTATGCAAATTACGAAAGATCTTTAACTGGCGTAAATCAATTTTACAACACTTATCAAAAACAAGAAGCCATCATCAATGTGAGCATGGAACGCTCATTTTTAGAAGGAAGATTAAGAACTTTAGTCGGTTTTGAAGCAGCTTCAGTCAATATTACCACGTTTGCAGGCAATTCATTTTTACAAAACGATTTCAATAAAGGATTGATTTCAGGAGTTGGAAAAAATACGATCACATTCGCACAACTTGGTCTAATTTACGATTCTAGAGACTTAGAAACCGATCCTTCTAAAGGATTTTTTGCAGAATTAACCAACGAACTTTCGTTAAAAAGTTTTGGTTCAAACGCCACTTTCAATAAAACTTTCGGACATATCAATTATTACCGCAAATTATTTCCATCTGTTCTCAAGAAATTGGTTTTTGCTGGACGAATTGCCATGGGATACACCGCCGGAAAATCGCCATTTTTCGAATACCAAGACCAATGGAGTTCTGAAGGAAGCATTGAAGGTTTGGGCGGCGGCGCAACATTGCGAGGCTACAAACAATGTCGTTTTTTGGACCGTTTGACACAATTCAATAATTTCGAATTGCGCTACAGATTTGCGCAATTTTCTGTTTTTAAACAGCATTTAGCTTTCAGCGCCGTGCCATTTTTTGATGTTGGCGCCGTTTGCAATGCTGGCGATGATATCTTTAAACAACTTAAAAATTACCGCTACAACGAAGGTTTAGGTTTAAGAATCGCCTGGAATGTAAATACCATTTTGCGCTTCGATTATGCAATTTCAAAAGAAGACCATCAATTTTTCTTTTCGCTAGAACATGCGTTTTAAATAGAAAGCATCAAGATATAGTGAATTATCTAGAAAATTAGATATACTTATTTGTCTTATAATTAATATTATGTTAAATAGTATTATCAAACAAAAAGAAAGGAATCCTAAGACTCCTTTCACATTACTATTGCTTATTTCTCTTATTCTTTAGTCTTTTTAGACTTTGCTCCTTTTTCAATTGAAGTTTTCAATTCTGTTGCAGCATCTTCATAATCCAAAGAAATTGTGTCTCCTTCTTGTAAATTAGATTTGATGATTTCTTCCGCCAAAGGATCTTCAATGTATTTTTGAATTGCACGTTTCAAAGGTCTTGCACCAAATTTTTCGTCATAACCTTTGTCCACGATAAAATCTTTCGCTTTCTCGGTCAATTTAATTTGGTAACCTAAATCATTGATTCTTTGAAATAATTTGTTCAATTCCAAATCAATAATTAAATGAATGCTTGGTCTGTCTAAAGATTTAAACATAATCATATCATCCATACGATTCAAAAATTCTGGTGCAAAAGCTTTACGCAATGCATTCTGAATCACCACTTTGCTGTTTTCTTCTTTTTGCTCAGATTGAGATTTTGTTCCAAATCCAACTCCAGTGCCAAAATCAGCCAATTGACGAGCACCAATATTGGATGTCATAATCAAAATCGTGTTTTTGAAATCTACCTTACGACCTAATCCGTCAGTTAGTTGACCATCATCTAGTACTTGAAGTAAAAGATTAAATACATCTGGATGCGCTTTCTCAATTTCATCTAGCAAAATGATTGAATATGGTTTTCTTCTCACTTTTTCCGTTAATTGTCCACCTTCTTCATAACCAACGTATCCTGGAGGTGCTCCAACCAATCTTGAAATAGAGAATTTCTCCATGTATTCAGACATATCGATTCTAATCAATGAATCTTCTGTATCGAATAAATATTTCGCTAAAACTTTCGCTAATTGCGTTTTACCAACACCAGTTGGTCCTAGGAAGAAAAATGAACCGATTGGTTTGTTTGGATCTTTCAATCCAGCGCGGTTTCTTTGAATTGCTTTCACAACCTTATCAACTGCTTCTTCTTGACCGATTACTTTTCCTTTGAGCTCCTCGCCCATCAAAACCAATTTTCCACTTTCTTTTTGTGCGATTCTTGTAACTGGAATGCCACACATCATGGAAACAACTTCAGCAACATCGTCTTCAGAAACAACCACTCGATGTGCCTTGCTTTCATCTTCCCATTTCTTTTTCTCCAATTCCAATTGTTCTTGCAATTTGCGCTCATCATCACGCAATCTTGCGGCTTCCTCGTATTGTTGAGATTTGATTACTTCCGTTTTCTTCTCTTTCAACGCCTCTAATTCAGCCTCTAATGAAACTATTTCTTTAGGTACGTTGATATTTGTAATGTGTACGCGAGAACCAACTTCATCCAAAGCATCAATCGCCTTATCTGGCAAATGTCTATCACTGATGTATCTATCAGTCAATTTCACACAAGCATCAATTGCTTCTTGCGTGTATGTGACCATGTGATGCTCTTCGTATTTTTCCTTGATATTATTCAAGATTTGCACGGTTTCATCAACTGTAGTTGGTTCAATCAACACCTTTTGAAAACGTCTTTCTAAAGCGCCATCTTTTTCAATGTATTGTCTGTATTCATCCAATGTTGTTGCACCAATTGCTTGCATTTCTCCCCTTGCCAAAGCAGGTTTGAACATATTGGAAGCATCTAATGAACCACTTGCGCCACCAGCACCAATAATTGTATGAATTTCATCTATAAACAAAATAATGTCTGGATTTTTTTCAATCTCAGCCATCACTGCTTTCATTCTTTCTTCAAATTGTCCACGGTATTTTGTACCAGCAACCAAAGAAGCCAAATCGAGCGAAATGATGCGTTTATCGAATAAAATTCTAGAAACTTTGCGTTGTACAATTCTCAAGGCCAATCCTTCAGCGACTGCACTTTTACCAACTCCTGGTTCACCAATTAAAATTGGATTATTCTTTTTGCGGCGAGATAAAATTTGGCTTACGCGTTCAATTTCTTTTTCACGACCCACAATTGGGTCAAGTTTTCCAGATTCAGCCATTTTAGTTAAATCGCGACCAAAATTGTCTAAAACTGGTGTTTTTGATTTAGGATCTGCAGGCTTTCTTTGCGCAGAACCAAAGTTTTCCCCTTCATCATCAGATGAACCAGGAAACTCAGCTCTTGGTGTTTTGTTTTCTTCTTCTAGCATGTTTTCTAATTCGTCTTTTGCGTTATCGTAAATTACCCCGTATTTGTTTAGTGTTCTGCATGCGACATTGTTTTCATCTCTTAAAATCGACAAAAGAAGATGTTGGGTTCCAATGGTAGCACTCTTGAGATTTCTTGCTTCAAGGTACATAAATTTCAAAACCTTCTCAGTTTGCTTTACCAAAGGAATATTGGCCATTGGTTGAGAAAAAGATTTGACAGATTTAGTAAGTCCAGCTTCAATTTCCAAACGGATACTTTTTAAATCCAATTTGAATTCTTTTAAAATTTGGACGGCTTTTCCTTCACCTTCCCTGATTATTCCAAGTAAAAGATGCTCAACCCCAATGAAATCATTTCCCAAACGCAAAGCCTCTTCCTTGCTGAAAGTGATCACGTCTTTGACTCTTGGTGAAAATTTTGCTTCCATTTATTACTTTATTAAGTGACTAAATAAACACTTTTTAACTGAATAACAAATATAAACCGTATAAATTGTTGAAAACTCAAATAAAAAGCCAATTTTCCACACGTTTTTGTTTATAAACAAGAATCTTTCATTTAAATTTCTTGCACTTCAAACTAAACTTTGGAAACGCTCCTATCCTACTCACAAATTACATGCAATTATTATCAAATGACATTTTGTCAAAAATTGAGAAATATTTAGTGCAAATAATGAATTCACAATTAAATCCCATTTTTAAACGCTGTGGCATTTATTTATTCGTTTCCATAGCACGGAGTTAATTTTAAAAAATCGTTAGTTCAATCAAATAAAAACATGAAAATAAAGTGTTTTAGTTGAGCCAACTTGATGTATAATTATTTTGAAAAATGGAATCGCCACACTCCTATTAAAACAATTTCTAAATTTATTTGAAAATCAAAAATGTTTGCATAAAAAATACAATTGTTAATAACTCCACGAAAAGAGGGATTTTCCACAGTTTTTTGTTTATAAAATCAACGTTTTACTTGTTGAAGCTAGCCTTTAAATAACTAATTTCGGTGCTTGCTTTAACGCACAATTAATGTGCATAAATAAATATGTGACAACATGGCAGATGGAGAAAAGATAATACAAATTAACATTGAAGATGAAATGAAATCTGCGTACATCGATTATTCGATGTCCGTAATAGTTTCTAGAGCACTTCCTGATGTACGTGACGGTTTCAAACCTGTTCACAGACGTGTATTATATGGTATGCAAGATTTAGGGGTTTATTCAAATAGACCTCATAAAAAGTCAGCGAGAATCGTTGGTGAAGTAATGGGTAAATATCACCCACATGGTGACTCTTCTGTATATGATACAATGGTCAGAATGGCTCAACCTTGGTCCTTGCGTTATCCTTTGGTGGATGGACAAGGAAACTTCGGTTCAGTAGATGGTGATAGCCCAGCAGCAATGCGTTATACGGAAGCTCGTTTGCGTAAAATTGCGGAGGAAATGTTGGATGATTTGGAGAAAGAAACGGTTGATTTCGCTCCAAACTTTGATGACAGTTTGCAAGAACCGACTGTAATGCCAACTAAAATCCCTAACCTTTTAATTAATGGTGCTTCTGGAATTGCGGTAGGTATGGCAACGAATATGGCGCCTCACAACTTGTCTGAAGTAATTGATGGTTGCATTGCATTTGTTAACAATAAAGACATTGAAGCGGAAGAATTATTGCAATATATCAAAGCACCAGATTTCCCAACAGGTGGAATTATTTACGGATATGAAGGTGTTCGTGATGCCTTGTTGACTGGTCGTGGAAGAATTGTAATGCGCGCCAAAACCGAGATTGAAGAATCTAACGGTCGTGAGCAAATTATCGTAACTGAAATTCCATACCAAATCAATAAATCAGAGTTGATTAAAAAGACTGCTGATTTAGTGAATGACAAAAAGATTGAAGGAATTTCTGATATTAGAGATGAATCTGATAGAAACGGAATGCGCATCGTTTATGAACTGAAACGAGACGCAATTTCAAATGTTGTGTTAAATAAATTATTTAAGTTCACGTCGTTACAAACTTCATTTTCAGTAAATAACATCGCTTTAGTCGATGGAAGACCTGAAATGTTGACTTTGCGTGACATGATCATGCACTTCATCAATTTCCGTCATGAAGTAATTATTCGTAGAACGAAATTTGATTTAAGAAAAGCGGAAGAAAGAGCGCATATTTTAGAAGGATTGATTATTGCATCAGATAACATTGATGAAGTAATTAAAATCATTCGTGCATCAAAAAGCCCTGAAGAAGCTCGTGACAATTTGATCGCTCGTTTTGCATTGAGCGAAATTCAGTCTCGTGCGATTGTTGAAATGCGTTTGAGACAATTGACAGGACTTGAACAAGATAAATTAAGAGCTGAGTATGCTGATTTGATGGCTTTAATTGCTGATTTGAAAGACATTTTATCAAATGAAGAAAGAAGAATGCAAATCATTAAAGATGAATTGCAATACATCAAAGATAAATATGGCGATGCACGTCGTTCAAGAATTGAATATTCCGCTAGCGAAATGCGCATGGAAGATTTGATTCCTGATGAAGAAGTTATTATTACAATTTCGCACGCTGGTTACATCAAACGTACAAGTTTAACTGAGTACAAAGTACAAAATCGCGGTGGAATGGGATCTAAAGGTTCTACAACACGCGATAAAGATTTCTTGGAGCATTTATTTGATGCAACAAATCACAATTACCTATTGATATTTACCGAAAAAGGTAGATGTTTCTGGATGCGTGTTTATGAAATTCCTGAAGGAAATAAATTATCCAAAGGAAGAGCGATTCAAAATCTCTTAAATATTGAACAAGACGACAAAGTGAAAGCTTATGTGAAAGTTCAAGATTTGACGGACAAAGAATACGTTCAAAACAATTTCATCATCATGTGTACCAAAGAAGGAATCATCAAGAAAACTTCATTGGAAGCATATTCTCGTCCAAGAATCAATGGAATCAACGCCATTACCATTCGTGAAAACGATGAATTATTGGAAGCTAAATTGACTGACGGAACAAATGAAATTGTCATGGCAACGAAATCTGGTAGAGCAATTCGATTCAACGAAGAGAAAGTTCGTCCAATGGGAAGAAATGCTTCTGGAGTTCGCGGTGTAAACATGACTATCGAAGGTGATGAAGTAGTTGGAATGGTTTGTGTAATCGACAAAGCTGCTGAGACTGTTTTAGTTGTATCTGAAAAAGGTTATGGAAAACGTTCTTTCTTGAATGATCCAGAAGATGGTGAACCAGTGTACAGAGTTACAAACAGAGGTGGAAAAGGTGTTAAAACTTTGAATATCACTGAAAAAACTGGTCCCTTGTTGGCAATTAAGAGTGTCAACGACGAAGATGATTTGATGATTATCACCAAAGCGGGGATTACAATTCGCATGCACATGGATGTTATTCGTGTGATGGGAAGAGCTGCCCAAGGTGTTCGTTTGATCAACTTAAAAGGTACTGCAGCAATTGCAGCAGTTGCAAGAGTTCCAAGAACCGAAGATGAAGAAGAAATCGAAGACGTGGAAGGATTGGAGTTAATTGATGGAAATCCAGAGGTTTCAGATGACGATTCAACAGAAGATTCTGAAACTGGCACGGATATTGAAAACAGCGATGTGGAATAATTGCTTTTTAAGCATCTTATAAAAAATAAACTTAAAACGATGAAAAATAAATTAATCAAAATTTCATTTTTTGCAGGAAGTATCTTGTTGACTTTCAATTCATTTTCTCAAAAAATGAATGAAACTTCGGCTGCATTGGAATACAACAAGTACGCTGATATTTTGGCTAGAATGATGATGACCGGTGAAAATAATATGGAAGCTGGAAAAAAAGCTTTGGTAAAAGCCAAAGAATACATCGATTTGGCTGCGGCGCATCCTGAAACAAAAGAAAGTCCAAAAACACTTTTTTACAAAGGTGAAATCTATACAGGACTTTTAATTGCAAGTGCTGAAGATACAACTTACATGAAGGAAAATGGTGAAGCACTTCTTGACCAAGGAATCGAAAGTTACAAAAAAGCGTTTCCAAGTAAAAAATACAAAGAAGAAGTATTGACTTCAATCAACATGAAGAAAGGTCTTTTTTCTTTAGGTTGTGATCAACTTTACAAAGCGGGAAAATTCAAAGAAGCTAGTGAAGTTTATGATTTACAAGTAAAACTTTCAGATGCAGTGGGTGAAATTGATTCCTCTTCTATTTTCAATGCAGGTTTGTGTGCTGAAAAAGCGGGAGATCTTGCAACGGCTGCGGCTCGTTACAAAAAATCTGCTGAGATTCAGTACAAGGCTCCGTTGATTTATGCACTTGCAGCAAATGCTTTGCGAAAAGATGGTAAAAAGGCGGAAGCAAAAGAAATTTTGATCGCCGGCCGTGCTAAATATCCAAACGACAAAGACATTTTACTTGAATTAGTAAATTCTGACATCGAAGCTGGCGACAATGCTGCCGCTGAAAAAAGTTTGGCCGATGCAATTGCTGCAGATCCAAATAATAAGCAATTGTATTTGACTATTGGAACAATTTACATCGAATTGAAGCAAGATGAAAAAGCTGAAGTTGCACTAAACAAGGCTTTGGAAATTGATCCAAATTACACTGACGCGCAATACCAATTAGGTGCATTGCTTTCAGGTAGCGCAATTAGCATGAAGCAAGCAGCAAGTCAGTTGAAACAAGGTGACCCGAATTACGAAAAAATGTTGGCGAAAGCAGACGAATTGTACAAAAAAGCGGTTGTTCCTTTGGAAGCATATATTGCTAAGAATCCAAATGACAAACAAGTTTTGATAATTTTGGCTCAAATTTACAGAAGTTTGAAAAATCCAGAAAAATCTGCTGAGTACAAAAAACGTGCAGATGCATTGTAGTATTTAAAACAAATTTTTAAACGTCCATTCTTTCTAGATTGGGCGTTTTTTTTTACTTTTAATTTATGCAAACAATCGAAGAAATTCTGTTAGACTTCAAGTCACAACGCAATTATAAATATTCAGCGAATTTAATTGCTCAAAACAAAGTATTTGTACAAGATTTATTGAGCTATTGTCTGACAGTCAAATACCCCTACCCTCAATATAGTTCTTGGCTACTTTCGCATGTTGTAGAAAATCATATAGAATTAGTTTTACAATTTCATTTTAAAATAATTGATACTTTTTTGGACTGCCAAGAACCCTCTGCCCAAAGGAATTTAAGTAATGTATTAACCAAACTTCCAAAAATTGAATACCGCGAAGGTGAATTATTAGACAGATATTTTTCATTTTTAACCAATTCCGAATCAAAAGTTGCTTTGAAAGTTTATTCAATGTACCAAATTGTGCCATTTTTAAAAGATTATCCAGAATTGAAAACGGAATTTAAAAGCATCATAGAAGCGGGAATGCAAAAAGAAACCCCTGCATTTGCATCTGCAGGAAGGAAGGTTTTAAAACAAATTGCAAAGCATTAAAAAAAATTCAAATCCTCTTAAATGAAATTTAAGTACCTTTCAATAATCAATTTTGTAATGAATCATTTACAGGTTATGATCAGAAAATTAAGATTCGGTATTCTATCAGTATTTATGTTGCTTTTTGGCCTTCAAAACCTACTTGGAAATATTTTGCCAATCACTTATATTAATTACACTTTTGAAAATCAAGTCGTTTGTAAAGATATTTATATTCCAAGAAACAATGGGGCTGTTACAGATTTTGAACATATTTTCACAGCCAAGCAAATAAAAAGAATTGCAAATAGAATTCAAGAAATCAAAATTTCTACAGGAAATGAAATTGCGATTGTTTCTCTAGATTCAACTTACTGTAATGTTGAAAATTTTGATGGATACGTGCTGCATTTAGCCAATTTTTGGGGAGTTGGTGCTGAAAATCTGAATAACGGAGTTTTAGTTGGCGTTTCAAAACAATTCAGGAAAATCAGGATTTGCAATGGTTTAGGAATTGAAACTATATTATCGAATGAACAAACCAAAGAAATTATAGACAATGACATGATTCCAAAATTCAAGAAAAACAAATATTTCCGAGGCATCGTGAAAGGCTTAAATTCGTTTGAAACTCACTTTTTGACACATCAAATTGTAATTATCTAATTCATTTTCAAATGCAAACATTTAAACAGAGCCTCCAATCCTATTTTAATTTGAATGAAAATGACTTATTGAAAATTTCTAGTTATTTCAAATCAGAGACAATTGAAAAAGATGAATTCTTTTTACATGCTGGAAATCAGTGCAAGAAAATGAGTTTCATTAACGAAGGCATTTTACGCATTTTCAATACAATTGACGGAAAAGAAATCACCCAATGGATTTCAACTCCTGGTTATTTTGTAACTGAAATTTCTAGTTTTATGTTTGAATCACCTTCTAGGTGGGAAATTCAAGCTTTATCTAAAACTAAACTTTTCACCATTTCAAAAGAAAATTATCAATCTTTAAATCAAGAAATTGAAAACTGGCAATATATTGAAAAAGCATTCATTGCCAAATGTTTCGCTATGCTCGAAGACCGCGTTTTCAGCCATTTGTCCATGACCACAGAACAAAGATTTGAACTTTTTTTCAGTCACCACAAATCACTTTTCAATGAAATTCCACAACAATACATTGCTTCTATGCTCGGAATGTCGCCAGAAACCTTGAGTAGAATAAGAAATAAAAGATAAGATCGTACAATAAAATGGTTGTGGATGTTTTTTATTGATTCAATTTGACAATTATCCTTGCTAAACACAAAAAAATGACTACTTTTGCGCTGGGGTAAGTCTTGTACGACCAGCTCCTTCTAACTCCTCCAGGGCAGGAATGCAGCAAAGGTAAGAAGTTGAGCGGTGCGATGCGAGTAGCTTACCCCACTTTTTTTGGGTAAAATTGCAAAGAAAGTTTTCCAATAAAATCTTCAAAATGACATTCTTTAAATTTTGAAGTTGAATGATTTATTCATTCCAAAATAAAGCGTAAATTTCACTTAAAAATACTTAAATATGAAATTTTTCATTGATACCGCTAATTTACAAGAGATCAAAGAAGCCAACGATCTTGGTGTTCTTGATGGAGTAACAACCAATCCTTCCTTGATGGCCAAAGAAGGTATTACTGGCCAAGAAAATATTTTGAATCACTACAAAGCAATTTGCGAAATAGTTGATGGAGATGTGAGTGCTGAAGTAATAGCAACTGATTTTGATGGAATGATCAAAGAAGGTGAAATTTTGGCTGCTTTGCACAAAAACATTGTCGTTAAAATCCCCATGATTCCTGAAGGAATTAAAGCGATAAAATATTTTTCTACCAAAGGAATTAGAACTAATTGTACTTTGATTTTCTCTGCTGGCCAAGCTTTACTTGCGGCCAAAGCGGGTGCCACTTATATTTCACCTTTCATCGGGCGATTAGATGATATTTCTGTAAATGGTTTAGATTTAGTAGCACAAATTCGTCAAATATACGACAATTACGTATTTGACACTGAAATACTTGCAGCTTCTGTGAGACATCCAATGCACATTATCAACTGTGCAGAAATTGGTGCCGATGTAATGACCGGCCCATTGAGTGCGATCCTGGCACTCGCCAAACATCCTTTGACAGATTCAGGTTTAAAGCAATTTTTAGCTGATCACGCCAAAGGCAATAATTAAGAGTCCTTTATTCAAAAACAGAAAAGTGTCAATCTAGTTGGATTGGCACTTTTTTGCGTTTATGGAATTTTTAAGAATCCTATTATTAAAATAGCAACCCAATTTTGATAGACATAATATCGAATGGCAATTTAGCTTCCACTGCTGTTTTCATGTCAACATACTCGCTTGCTGCAGGATTGTAAACAGATTCAGTAATTGTAAATTTTCCTTTGTCAATGTATTTACTAAACTCAATTCCACCATAAAGAGCACCACCATTAATCATTGCTCCGTATGATTTTATCAACGTAAAACTAGCATCGTCATCTCTCTTCATTGTAACAGTATTATAATCAGTGCCATCATATTTATAACCTCCGGCAAAATTTCCACCAGCAGATACTTTGTAAAATCCTGAAAGATGAAAATCCGAATTCCTGAAAGGAGTTAAAGTTAAAGTTGGACCAACTCCAAAACGACCCGTGATAAATCCATTGTAGGTAAATTCTGAGTATGGTAAACCAAGTGATTTATAAGAATATGGTAAAATGGTAAATCCTCCTGCGATTAAAACTCCAAAATCTAATGCATGAGGTAGTTTTTTATTTAAGCCATATAAGCCTACAATTCCTCCTAAATCAACTTCAAAACCTTTGTCTGTTCCAATTCCAGATTCACCATTAAAATCCTGTTGGATTGAAGTTGATGGACTTGGTTTTTCAGATGTAATTCCTCTTGAAATCATTAAACCAACGGAAAAATAACCAAAACTGATGTCTGATTTATCACCTTTATACTTGAAATTATCTTTGTTTTTTAAGGTTTCTGTACCTCCAGCGTTTTTCAAAGATGAAGGACTGCTATTATCTACTTGAATGTAATAAATCGTTTCTCCATCTACTTTATTGACGCCTAGCCACACGGTCAGTTTATCTTTTTCAAATTGTTGCGCTTTTACTTTAGAACCATCACTGATTAAAACTCCTTCGGTATTAACTAAGCGATAACCGCTTTTTAGAATCCTTGAATTGGCTTCCAAGAAAAATATTCTTGAATAAGTAACGTAGGAGACAATTCTTGGAGAAATAGTCAATGAAATAGATTCTGTCAAATTGTTATATTTAGTCTTTATTCCATCCGTTTCATAAAATGAAAAACCTTTACCAGTAAGTGATTTCTCAAAAGCCAATGGATCAAGTTCTGATAATTGTAAAAGTTCATCAACATTGGTGAAACTTTGAGAAAATACATTTATAAAAAATGCAGAAAAAAGAACTAAAGCAAATATTTTCATTTTGTAGAATTTTAACAAATATACAAAATGAAATTTAACTTTAATTTTTGAGTTTATTTTAATTGCCTTTTGGCGTATACATAGTTACACCATTTTTTTTATATTCATCAAACATCACATCAAGCATCTTTTTTGCGTCAAATAACCAAGTTTCTGCGTTTCCAATTTTGACTTTTTGGGCAACATTTTTTGCTTCAAAAAGCGGTAAAAGACCATCGCATAGTCTCTTTTTTGACCAAACAGGATTGTGCACTTTGGTTTTCATTGATCTGATGATACCGTCTTTAGTTTTGACTTTTACATCGAAAATTTCTTCATGGTAAACCGGAAATTTAAAGTCAGAAATTGCATCTTCCAAAGTATGTAAATTAGTGCCCGCATTATTTAGCGTAACTCCTACGTAGAGAATCTTTCCATTCATTTGAGAAACCTTATAAAACGGGCTATTTTCGTTGTAAGGTGTGATATTACCGAAATGATTTCCGACAAAAAAATCTGCGTTTGGACCAACACAAGAAACTGGCTCTGTTGGATGTTCACTTCTTATTGCATTGGGTAATTTTCTAAAATACTCTGTAATAGCGCCCAATTTAGAAATATCATTTTGCACATCAAACACAGAAAGTTGTTGAATATATTCTAATTGAAAAGAGGCATTTGGCGAATTAGGCATCAAAACATGTCCTTCAGCACCAACAGTTTCTAATAAGGCCTCCACAAAATCTTTGGGTCCGTTTTCAATAAATCCAATTTTAGATAAACTGGAATGCACCAACAAAACATCCCCTTTTTCAATTCCAATCGTTTGAAATTGCGCAATTAAATCGTTTTTTGTCCAAATTTCACCTTTTGACTTTTGACTTTGAAGCAATTGACGCTTTTTTTCCTTCTGCTTTTTCCGGTATGCCTTTATTAAAAAAGTAGGAGTCAAAGTTCTGATTATATCCCGTATTTTCATTTCTAAGGTCTTTTTACTTGAGGCACAACAATTTGTTGGGTTTTAGTAAAATAATAATGCACTTCACTGAGGTTTGACATCACCATCAAATCCTTGTCAATCAATTTAATATAATCATAATTTGGAGTGACGATCACATTTCCGCTTGAAGAAAACAATCCCCATTTTTCATCTTTTGAAACCAAAAAATATTGCTGTTCAAAACGCTTAATTTCATCAAATTCAGCTGGAATTATGAATTCACCTTTGGTATCGATTAATCCTTGCTTTCCATTCACTAAAACAAAAGATGTTCCATCCAAAATAGAAGTTGCTTCATCAAAAGTTGGTTTAAGCACCACTTTGTTTGTCAAATCGATGAAACCCCATTTTTTTCCTTTTTGAAAAGATATCAAACCAGAAACATTTCCTAAATTACTATAAGTTGCTAGAATTATCCACTTTCCCGAACCATCTATAATGCCGTATTTGTCTTTCAATTTAGCTTTGGCATAGTTTCCTGAAAATTGTGCGTTTTCCATGTAATTTGGAAAAACCTCATAAGTAGGCTGTATAATTAACATCGCATCTTGGTTGATGTATCCAATTTTATTGTTTTTCACGATGATTGCTTTGCCGTGAACTATATTTCCAATTTGATCATAAATTGCAGGCAGTATTATTTCATTCTTTAGATTTACAATGCCATACTTGGAATTTTCTTGAAAAATGAGCAATGAATCGGTGAAAAAATTGATCTCTTCATAGATTGGTTGTACAATAAATCCACCATAAGGATTAACAAATGCTTCTTTTCCCTTGATTTTAACCTTTGCCATTCCGTTTACAAATGAAAAAGCTTCTTGAAAATCTTGATCCAATCTTTTCATTCCATATTTATCATAATAGGCATATAATGAATCTTTTGATCCATAAATCAAACCTTCGGAAAATTGTCCTAAATCGTTAAAAACGGCGTCAAACAAAAATTTTCCTGTTCTGTCAATAATTCCCGATTTACCGCTTAATTCAATAATCGCTCTCCCAGATTCAAAATCAGATCCTGCGTCAAATTTGAAAGGAATTACAATTTGGTTTGATTTATCTACATAACCATATTTCCCATCCTTGGCAGCCAAAGCAAGTCCTTCACTAAACAAACCAAGTGATTCATATTCAGCGGAAAAAATTATTTCTCCTCGTTCGTTCATCCATCCGAAAAGCGTTCCTGTTTTGTATGGAAACAATTGTTGTAAAGAAAGTGCTCTGTCTATTTCAACTTCTGATTTGAAAGGATAATCTGGGTATTCTTGTAAAAATTGTGTGATTCTTTTTTCAGAGTAATCATACATAAACAATTGATATAATTTTCTCCAAGCGTCTTCGACATTTCTGTTTAATGGAAATCTCCTTATAAAAGCTTCGTAGTTTTCTATGGTTTGTTTTTCGATTGACAAAGCATAAATTCTATCTTCAGCATCTCCTCTGTAAGGATTATTTGAAAAATCAACTAAGAAAATTTCCAATTCACCCAAAGTACCATTAACTGTTTTTTCTTGATATAATCGCAAGTCAAATGCATTTTTCGCATCATTCAAATATTCTGAATTTGGATATTTATTGAGGAAAAATTGAAAATCTGAACTCGTATTCTTATGTACGGCAAACGAATAAGCCAAAGAATCTCTTCGGTGAATAGCAATTGTATTTTCAATCGCCCAAGGATGCTCATCTAAAAAATTTTGAAAAGTAATTTCTGTTGGTTTAGAATTCACGATTTTAAAAAATTGAGAAGAAATATTTTGACGGAGCACTAAAATATGGTCATAATCCACTTCTATTGCTTTTAGTTTTATTTTTTCTTTCTCATTGACCAAAGGAAACAATCTTTCAGCCCTTTGAATTAAAACAAAAGCTGAATCTAAATTGTGAAAAGGGTTATCATTTCGCGCGTAGATAATTGCCAAACCATATTGTGCTGCTGCAGGTTGTTTTTTAAGTGATTTTTCAAACAATTGCTTCGCTTCGAAGTAATTGTAAATTTTCAAACAGGCAAATCCTTTCTCTATCTTACCAGCCGAAACTGAAAAAACAGGAAGAAGAATAAACAACAAAAGATAAATATGTGACTTAATCATTGTATTTCCTTTTCCAATAAGCGTGCAAAATAAATTTATGCAACAATATTAAGATTTATAAATCAACAAAACATAAAAAAAGCCCTCAAAAAGAGAGCTTTTAAAAAATCTTAACGATTGACTATTTCTTGTGACGACCGTAACGAGTGTTGAATTTATCAATTCTACCCGCAGTATCCACAAACTTAACAATCCCAGTAAAGAATGGGTGAGATTTGTGAGAAATATCCAATTTTACCAATGGATACTCATTACCATCTTCCCAAGTTACAGTATCTGTTGATGCAGCAGAAGAACGACAAAGAAATGCATAGTCGTTTGTCATGTCTTTAAAAACTACAAATCTGTAATCTTCTGGATGTATGTCTTTTCTCATTTTTTTTATGTATTAAAATCTATTTTTTCTCGAAATTCAGAGTGCAAATTTAACTAAAGTTTTTTTATCTGCAATGATTTTTAATAAAAGTATTGATTTTATTTGAGGTATTAGTCATTTTAGCGGATTTTTAATTTGCAAAACTGCCCTACCATCGCAACAATTTGAATTTTTCATTTCATTAGATTTTTTCTTAGGATTAAATTACGTAATATTACTTATTGGTGCTTTTGAATTTATACTCAACTTTGGAGAAAATAAAACTATGAAAACTAAAAATCAAGTATTTCTTGGATTGATTCTGGTAATTTTTACTTCTAGTGCAATTCATTCACAAGTGGATTTTAAATGTCTCCAGGGAAATTGTGAGAATGGAACTGGAAAAGCCGTTTACTACTTTGAAGACACTACTATTATGAAGGTCAATTCTTAAATGGAAATTGGAATGGAAAGGGTGAAATTAATATTCCTGGCAAATATAAATACAAGGGAGATTTCGCTGAAAATTTACTTTCAGGTTTTGGAACGGTAACTTTTGTTGATGGATCTAAATACGAAGGAAATGTTGTAAAAGGTGATTTTGAAGGTCAAGGCACGCTTTTTTACAGTAATGGAGAAAAGTTTACTGGTATTTTCAAAAATGGTAAAATTGAAAGTGGAACGGGGTTTATGGAAATAAATTCCAAATCATTTTACAGGGGCGGATTCAAAAATGGAGTGAAAAATGGTAAGGGATTTATTAAATTTGAAGATGGTGCAAACTATGACGGAAATTTTGAAAACGATCTTTTTTCGGGTTATGGAGTCGCTATTTATGCAGATGGAGGAAAATACATCGGCAATTGGTCCGAAAATAAGCAAAACGGAAATGGAAAATTACTAGATGCATCTGGCAATATTATATTTGATGGCGATTGGCAAGACGGCAATCCAAAACCAGTGAAACCAGTAAAATTGAGTGGTTACGCCAAATATGCGACTGTTTTCAAAGATTGCTATAACGGAAATCAAACATTGACTGTGTTTGAAGAAAAAATTGCTGCTAAATTGCAAATGTGTTTAGTTTTAAATTCTGATTTAACTATCAATGGTTTTAACACTGTTTCAATTAATATTGAAGACATTATTTATGAATGTGAATATTATGTAGAGGGTTCTCTTTACGAAAGTGATAATTCTTTTCGCTTGTCATTGACTTCAATAAAAAGTAGTGATACTTTGCCATATGGAATGACTTGGGAAAATAGCGCAATCATCAATGGTACAATATATTCCGAAAAATTTCAAGAATACTTATTGCAAGGAAAGATAAACGACGAAGATTTTGATGTAACCAATTACTAATACTTTTCAATAACTTTCTTTGCTTATTCTGAAATAAAACCGTTCTTTGCATCGTTCTAAAAAGAAGAAACATTTTGAACGTGAAAAAATTTCTCAATTATTTTTTAATTTGTCTTACAATCACATTAGTAAGTGGTTTTTATGGCTGTAAAAAACAAACAGGCTTTTCCAAAGGAAATCTCGAATTTTCAGTCGATACGCTCGTTTTTGATACTGTTTTTACAACTATTGGATCAACAACTCAACAATTTAAGATTTACAACAAGGAAAATAAAACTTTAATCATTGAAGAAATTGAATTGGTTGGTGGTGAAAATTCACCTTTTAGAATCAATATAGATGGGATTTCAGGAGACAAACACACAAATGTAGAAATCCTAGCAAAAGACAGTTTGTTCGCATTCGTTGAAGTTACCTTGAGTGTCAACGGGCAAAATTCTCCATTGGTAATAGAAGATTCAATCAGATTTAGAACCAATGGTAAAGATCAATATGTGCGTTTAGCTGTTTGGGGGCAAGATGCTTATTTCCATTTTCAAGATTCTAATGAAGGTACTTGGGCAAACGACAAACCACACGTAATCTACGATCGTGCTTATGTAGATTCTGCAAAAACATTGATTATTCAGCCAAATACCAAAGTTTACTTGCACAAAAACAGCATTCTGTTTGTTTACAAAGGAACTTTAAATGTAAACGGCACAAAAAATCAAGAAGTAGTTTTTCAAGGTGACCGATTGGAACAGTTTTACAAAGATGTTGCTGGTCAATGGTATGGAATCTACTTTTATAAATCATTGCCATCGACGATTAATTACGCGATTATCAAAAATGGCACAGCTGGATTACATTTAACAGCAAATAATGAAGCCAATTTGCCCAATCAATTTAATGTGACCGTTACCAATACCAAAATTTCCAACAATGCGAGTTATGGGGTTTTTCTGTATGACAGTCCGAAAATAAAAATGGAAAACTGTGTGGTTTCGAGAAACGGAATTCATGCGCTCTTTCTTTTACGAGGTGGTTCTTATGATATCAATCATTCTGATTTATTAGGTTATGGTGGTTCTGGACAAACACCTGCCATTGGTATCAGAAACTATTACGATGGTATCGCAAGCGGTATTGGAGTGGGCGAGATTAAAAATTCAATCATCTATGGTTCTCAAACTAGCGAAATTGCTTTTGATACCGTGAATCCCAACAATGATCCAACTTTGTTGAATATCGCATTTAAACGTTGTTTAATTAAATTAGAAACTCCTTCAACCAATTCTATTTATCAAGACCAAATAGTTTGGAATACAGACCCTGTTTTCACAAATGTTAGTGAAGGAAATTTCAAACCTGTACCTAGTTCTCCGATCAATGGCTTGGCCAATCCCCTATTCTCTTTGCCTTTTGATATTGATACTGTTCCCAGAAATCCGTTGAATCCAGATCTAGGCGCTTACGAATTTTAATTTCTAATTCAACGATGATACTAACTCCACTTGCTGAAAGAATGCGTCCAAAAACCTTGGACAAATACATTGGACAGCAACACATTTTAAAAGAAGGAGCTTCGTTGCGCAGCGCGTTGAATGCAGGCATGATTCCTTCCATGATCTTGTGGGGACCGCCAGGAGTTGGGAAAACAACCTTGGCATTTTTGATTGCAACAGAATTAAAAAGAGAAATTCATGTGCTTTCTGCGATTTCTTCAGGTGTAAAAGATGTGCGTGAAGTGATTCATCGCGTTGAAAACGCTGGGATGTTTCAACAAAAAGGCGTGATTTTATTCATAGATGAAATTCATCGTTTTTCAAAAGCACAACAAGACTCGCTTTTGGGTGCCGTTGAAAAAGGAATTGTCACTTTAATTGGTGCCACCACCGAAAACCCATCATTTGAAGTCATTTCGGCGTTGCTTTCAAGATGTCAAGTTTATACGTTGCTATCTCATTCCAAGGAAGATTTATTGGCACTTCTAAAACAAGCCATTGCTGAAGATTTTGAATTAAAAAAATATAAAATCAATTTGAGAGAAACCAATGCTTTGTTGGCAATTTCAGGTGGAGACGCAAGAAAATTATTGAATGTATTTGAAATCATCGTTGGGATTCACCACAATAAAGCCGAAATTGTCATCACAGATGAAATGGTTTTAAATTCTGCACAACAGAGTTTGGCGATGTATGACAAAGATGGCGAACAACATTACGACATTATTTCCGCTTTTATCAAATCGATTCGTGGCAGCGATCCAAATGGTGCTGTTTATTGGTTAGCAAGAATGATTGAAGGCGGCGAAGATCCTAAATTTATTGCCCGCAGGTTACTGATTTCAGCTAGTGAGGACATTGGTTTGGCGAATCCAACCGCATTGGTGATGGCGAACAACACTTTTCAAGCGGTAAATACAATAGGTTGGCCTGAATCGAGAATCATTTTGTCGCAATGTGCGATTTATTTGGCAACTTCACCCAAAGGAAATGCGGCATACATGGCAATAAATCAAGCGCAACAAATCGTGAAAGAAACGGGAAATTTACCTGTACCTCTGCCCCTTCGTAACGCGCCAACCAAATTGATGAACGAATTGGGTTACGGCGATGGATATTTGTATTCCCACGATTTTCCTGGAAATTTTGTTCAACAAGAATTTTTGCCAGATGCAATCAAAACGACCAATTTCTTCAACGCTGGAAGTAGCAAAAAAGAGCAAGAAATTGCAGAAATTATCCAAAAACTTTGGACCAATAAATACAAATAATGTTGGCAAAAATCGCATATTACCTTTTGGTTTATCCAATTTCTTTGCTTCCACTGCGAATCATTTATTTGTTTACGGATTTTTTCTTTTTACTGATAATCACTATTGTCCCATATCGAAAAAAGGTCATTGAAGGAAATTTAAAACGTTCTTTTCCAGCAAAGACAGAAAAAGAAATCAAGAAGATAAGAAATCAATTTTACAGACATTTTACGGATTTGTTGGCTGAAGGTGTTAAGAATTTGAGTATTTCTGAAAATGAATTACGAAGAAGATTGACAGTTCAAAATCCTGAATTGATGAAAGCACTTTTCGAGAAAAATCAAAGTGTTTTGCTCGTTTCTGGTCATTACAATAATTGGGAATGGTTGATTACTGGGCAAAATTTACTTTTTAAACACCAAGCAGTCGGTATCGGAATGCCTATGACGAGCGCTTTTTGGGATAAAAAAATCAATGAACGAAGAAGTCGGTTCGGAATGAAAATTTTGAATTCTAAAAATGTCCGCACCGCTTTTGAGGAAATGAAAAATGATGTTTTCGCGACCTTAATTCTTTCTGATCAATCTCCGGGAGACGCTCGCAAAGCTTATTGGATGGAGTTTTTAAATCAACCAACGGCAGTTTTGTTTGGTTGCGAGCAAATGGCACATCAATATAATCAAGCGGTAGTTTTTTTCGTTTTACGCAAGGTTAAGCGAGGTCACTATTCGATGCATTTAAAGCTGATTACTGACAATCCTGCGACGACCAATTGGGGAGAAATCACTGCCTTGCATACCCAAATGCTGGAACAAGAAATTATTCAAAATCCACAATTTTGGCTTTGGTCTCACAAACGTTGGAAAAGAGAAATACCAGTAGATTTAGAAGCACTTAAATCTGAACAGAAGTCTAAATTTGATCTCAAATTTAATAACTGATTGCTTTTCGTGCAATATTATTTGTAAACTATTCCTTTTAAATTCTTCATCAACATCTTGCATTTTTTGTTCATCTAATTGCTCCATTTTGAATTTCAATTCCTTTTTTTGGCAGTTTAATTTGATAGAATTTCAAACTTAACAGAAAGCAAGCATAATCTTTATCATAAATTAAAATACTATATATCAATTATTTAAATATTATTTACGTTTTATTTTTAAATATTTTTAGTACTATGTAATGCATAATACCATTTATTATATATATCTTTGCTTAACAAAACGAGAAATCATGAGTTTAGAAAATACAAAAGCCCAAATGCGCAAAGGAATTTTGGAGTTTTGCATTTTATCGATTTTGAAAGACAAAGAAGCATATCCATCAGAAATCATTGAAAAGCTAAAATCAGCGAAATTGATTGTGGTGGAAGGAACACTTTATCCTTTGTTGACAAGATTGAAAAATGAAGAGCTCCTCACCTACCGCTGGGAAGAATCAAATGCTGGACCGCCCAGAAAATATTATTCGCTGACCAAAATCGGAAAAGCATTCTTAGAAGAATTAGATGCCACTTGGGATGAATTACAAATGGCTGTAAATAAAATTGTTAAAAATTGAGATTATGAAAAAGACAATCAGCATTCACCTCGTAGGTTCCAATTTTCTAGTAGAAGAAGATGCATATGAATTGGTGAAAAACTACTTAGATAGATTGAATGAATCTTTGAAGAAATCACCTGACAAAAAAGAGATTTGTGAAGATGTGGAACTCAGGATTGCAGAGCTCGCAACAGCTTATTTATCAGAAAAAAAGCAAGTGGTTACATTTGAAGAGATGTCAACAATCATTGCCACTTTAGGTCAACCGGAAGATTTTTTGGAAGATGAAATTCCTGGTGAGAAAGATGAAAAAGCAGAAGAAAAGATTTTCAGTAAAAAAGAAAGACGCTTGTTTCGCGACACTGAAAATTCAGTCATTGCTGGTGTTTGTTCTGGATTGGCGGCTTATTTTAAAATTGATACTGTCGTTTTGAGAATCATTTTCATTTTGTTGGGTTTTGCAGGTGGATTTATCATTCCGTTTTATATTATTATGTGGTTCATTGTGCCTCGCGCAAAAACGAATATTGATCGTTTGCAAATGCAAGGAAAACCAATCAATCTAGAGAATTTAAAAGATGAATTTCAGGAAGCAACCAATAGATTTTCAAAATCATCTAAGAGGTTTGAAAGGGAAATATCAGACAAAAACAGTCCGTTGCGACAAAAAATTACGAATTTTAGTTCGTTTTTCACTAAAATAATAGGTGCAGCATTTTTAATTTTTGGGAGCATTTTATTAATCGGATTATTAACTTTCACTTTTGTTGATTGGGAAGTTTTGCACATAGAAAAAAATGGTTTTCAACTGAATTTCAATCAATTCTGCGAGCTCTTTATTGTCAATCAGTCAAGTGCTTTTTATCTTTGGATTGGAATTTTGATCGCTGGTCTAGGTGTGGTTTCCCTCCTATTGCTGCAGGGCGTAAAATTGATTTTTCACTTGCAATCGAAATGGATAAAAATTGTCAAAATCGTACTATTCATCATTGCTTTTGCTGGAATTGGTATAATTATTTTGGAGGGAAGTCAAACTGGAGCTGATTTTACTAATCGAGGAGAATTTGAACAAGTTATTGGACCAGACTCAACCAATGTGCTGACAGTTGAAATTTTAAGCAAAAATGTTCTGAACAATATTCACAACGACGACGACTTTGATTTTGAAGGCTTTCAAATTTTAGAAAATGAAATTATTCAATCAGGAATAAGTATCAATTATGCGCTTTCTGAAGATTCTTTGTTTCACATCTATGTTGAATACAGTGCTTTCGGAAAAACAAATGACATTGCAAATCAGAGAAGTAAAAATATCAAACATGAATTAAAGCTTGAAAATCATAATTTGAAAATATCACCAAATTATTCTTATTCCGTCAAAGATAAAATCAGAGGTCAAACAGTAATGCTAAAAATCGCCATTCCAACTGGAAAATCTGTTCAATTCAGAAATACAATTATTAACTCTGAAGATATCAAAGACAGCGGATTTATCAATCGTTATGGTGAGTATGAACATTATTTACACAAAAGATAGTTGATACAAAGCAGGATTGGGAAAAGATTCGTTTTTTTTCTCAATCCTGTTACTTTTCATTGAAATTGAATTTTAACTTTGTATCATAAAGAAAAAACCATGGAAATTTTAGCACAAATTGCATTGATTGTATTGCCTGCAGGCGCAGTTTTGTTCACAGTTGTTCTTTTCTTAAGAAAACAAAGTGAGAAAGATTTGAGAAATATGCAAATTGAATTAAAGAAAGAGCGACAATCTTTTTTCTTGCCAAATCGCGTTGAAGCCTATCAACGTGCAGTTTTATTGATGGAAAGAATTTCGCCTAATTCGTTGGTGATGAGATTACACAACCCAGGTTTACCAGCCAAAATGATGCAAGCAGAATTATTGAAGGCAATCAGAGAGGAATACGATCACAATGTGGCGCAACAAATTTTCATCTCGCCAAAAGCATGGGAAATGGTTCGAAATTCGAAAGAAGAAACCATTAAAATCATCAATATTGCTGGCGGACAAATGGCAGATATTTCGATGGCGCTAGACTTAAGCGCTAAGATTTTCGAAATCACCGCAGAAGTTGGACAGTTGCCCACAGAGATTACTATTGAATTTTTGAAAAGAGAATTGCAAGAGTTGTTTTAGATTATTGGACTGTTGGATTGTTAGATTATTAGAAGTTTGACTATCTCGGTGCTTCGCGCTGAATTCTAGGGTGATTGCGTAGCTGTTAGAATGTGTAACTGACAATTGTTTTGAAGATTAATCGACTGTCCAAAAATCCAAACATCCAAATATCCAAGAATTTTTTCACGGTAAATCCGTGCATCCGTGGCTTTTTTAGATTCACTTCTTGGCTAAATTCGTCAGTTATAAATTGAAAATGTTATTTTTGATATAATTATTCAATTTAATAGATTATGCAGCAAGGAATCGATTACTTATTTTACAAAGATATCAAGATGATGTCTTCCGAATCACCTTTGAAACAAGTAGATGGCGTTTTTATTGGGACAAAAAATTATGTTTTTATCATCCCTAAAAAATCCGTTGGTTTTTATTATTTGGTGACAACTTTTAAAACTCACCAATATTTTGCTGATAGTTCAGTAGAAGAAGGTTGCGCCAAATTACTTGCGGAAGCTGAATCAGTTGAAGGTTTGGAAAGTACTTTCATCGAATTGCTTGAAGGCGAACCAAAAAACGTTCACAAGATTTCTGAAAAAGTTTGGTTTAAATTGAATAAGTTTTTCAGCACTTTCAATTTCCGTTTTGGAAAATCTAAAATGAATTGGTCTGCTTGTGTAATCAAAGGTAAAGACAAAGGCAATGAACTAAAGTCTTTTTACGGACATTTATTTCAATAGAATGAACACAAATTATAGATATGTAGCAACTTACCCTGAAAAGGTAAGTTCTACTTGTCGTGTTTGCAAAAAGGAATCTGAAAAGCAATATCAGCTATATCAAACTTACTTTTCATTCTTTGGACTTCCACTTTTTCCAACACGTAAAATAGTGTATTGGAATTGTACTTCTTGTTCAGTTCGTAAAGAATTGAAAGTGTTGACCAACAATACACTTGACGGTTTTGAGCAAGATATCGCTGTCAGTTTGAGAGAAAATAACAGCAGTCACACCCATTTTCGATTTTATTGGGGAAGTATTTTAGTATTGTTGATTTTGTGTTTTATTGGATATGCAATATCGTCAATCCGCTAAATTAAACCTACTTTTTTTTCAAATAAAGTGATTCATATTGTTCAATCCATTGTTGAACAGTGGTTTTGCGCATTAATTCGGCAATTAGATCATAAGGAATTTGATCCATTTTTTTGAAACGCATGCAGCTTTTTCCCATGTCTAATTTGGCTTTGGTGTGTTTTGGATATTCTTCTTGAAACCAAGCCAATAATTCAGGACTTCCATAAATTCCCATGTGATACAAAGCAATGTTGTTTTTTTGCGACGCCAAATTCATAAAAGGCAAAGGCAATGAAGGCGTGCAATGATATCCTGCTGGATAAGTGCTATGAGGCACAACATATCCAATCATACCATAACTCATCGTTTCTTGAAAACCTTCAGGAATATTTTCCAAGATAATCGCTCTTAATTTTTGCATTGCCTCTTTTCTGTCTTGCGGCAATTCTTCCATGTAAGCGTCAACGGTTCCTGCTTTACTTTGCATAATTTGATGTTTTTTCGTTCCTTTAAGACAAATATAGTTTTATTGCGTCAAAAAAAATCCCAATACTGAAAAACAATATTGGGATTGGAATAAATTGAAAGCTTTTACGCTTTTACTTTTCTTTTCTTCATATAATCTGTTACAACGCCACCAACCAACAACAATACGATGATAATTCCACCGATTCTTGCATAGTTGTTTGACTTATCAAATTTTGGCAAATTGAAACTAAAAACAATTTTATTATTTCCAGCTGGAAGTTCAATTCCCCTCAACAAATAATTCGTTTTGCGAATATCAACTTCTTTTCCGTTTACAGTTGCCGTCCAACCTTCTGGGTAGTAAACTTCCGAGAAAACTGCAAATTGCTTGCTGCTACTATTCGATTGATAAGTGATTTTATTTGGAGCATAAGCAGTCATTTGAATTGTTCCTTCTCCTGAATAAGTCAAAGAAGACAATTTTTGCGCTTCTGATTTCAACATCACCGCTTCTTCATTTGGTTTGAATTCATCTGAAATCGACATTTCAACCATTTTCAAGAAAGATTTTGCCGTATCTAGTTGTAAAGCAGAAGCCATAATCCAATTGGTTTTTCCATTTACATCCATCACAAAACAAGCTTTCACTCCTTCTGGCAATCCATTTTGTAAACGCACGTCAATGGTATCTCCTTGCAAAACATATTTGATTTCTTCAGAACCATAAGCTTTACCATTTTTGATTGGTGCTTTATTGACTAATAAACTTCCAATTCCAATATTTTTCAAGTCAAATTGATTACCAAGCGCTCTGATTTCTTCGTCAGGCGTCGCAAAAGTATTGATTTTTCTAACCATCCATACATTTCCCAATGCAGTTGGATTTGGATTGGTTGTTACAATACCTTGCTTGTCCTGCTGCATGAAATATTTCACGTTCAACATGTCATACACTTTGTTATTCATTTGAGCTAGATGAAAATCAAATAGATTTTGAATATTTCTCAATTTCGCTCCATGATATCCGCCTAATGATTTGTGGAAATATGCTGCATTTGAACTGTTAAAACCACCACTAAGATCAAAGACTCTGTAATTGGTATTTCTATTTAAAGCTGCAAATTTGTATGCATTTTCAACTCTTCTTCTATCTGCACCTTCGTATCCTAATTCATCAGCTTTGGCTTTTCCTTCTCTCACTCCTGCATCAATTTTAGCCTTCAAGGTGGGACTTTCAGCCACTTCATTTTCCAAAATGGTTAAATCTGCAGGCGATTCAGCAATTGGATAAAGGGTATTTGCTTTAAAATCCCAATATTTGTATCCAGATCCTTCTTCTTGAGATCCTAAATAATTTCTATCTACCGGAACTAAATCCAATAAGATGAAAAAAGCCAACAAAATTACTGGAACTTCGTTAGGCAATTGTGTGTAAAAGAAAATGGCAATAGCACCGATAGCCAGTACTAGAAATAAAATAGAACGATTCATACTTGAATCAAAAATTCCTTTTCTAGCAACTTGTAAATTCTCAAAACGCTTTTCTGCTGGTTGAACTTGTGCATCGATAAATGCATTTACTTGTGCTGTATTCTTCGGATCAATTTGATATTGCGCCATTTGTTCAGGCGTCAAACTCATCACTTGATTTCTCATGTATGCAGGCAAATTGGCCATTTGATCTTTTTCTGCCTGGGAAGTATAACCATCGCCCATACCTACAAACTTCATTCCTAACAAGAAAATGAACATGGCACCTGAGGTAATTAAAAATAATTTCTTTTTCTCTTTCAGCAATTCTTTTTCTTTGTACAACAAATTCAAAAATAAAATACCTAAAAGTGGAATGCACAATTCTACCACCACAATGATAATCGTCGGTGCTCTGAATTTATTATAACCAGGAACATTTTCTAAGAAGAAATCTGTCAATCCCATGAAGTTTTTACCCCAAGAAAGTGCGAGCGCCAAAAGTGTTACTCCAAAAAGCGCCCATTTTACTGGTGTTTTCAAAAATACCAATCCTAAAAGTGCCAAGAACACGACAATAATCCCAATATATGCTGGACCAGAAACTTGTGGTTGATCACCCCAATAAGAAGGACTGCTATTCAACAAATCATTGATTTCAGTACTTGACAAATCCATATTTTCAACTTGTTCTGAAAAGTGCGTGTTTGCAATTGCTCCTGGAGCTGAACCTTTAATGTAAGGAGAAAGAATTGTAAAAGATTCACCGATTCCATTGCTATATTGCGTCACATAATCTTTATCCAAGCCAGTAGTTGCATTGGACTTATTCGAAGTTCCATCAGGATTCATTGTAATGTCGTTTGCACCACGAATAGAATGTGTCGAATAGTCGTTTGTCAAAGCAATATTTCCATAATTGATCATCAATGCTAAAGCGTAAGCGCCAACGATGCCCGCAGTTGCAATGAAAAAATGCTTGAAATTTTTCTTTAGAAACGCATCAACAAACAGAGCCAAACCTATTCCTAGCAATAGAATTCCTAAATAATAGGTGACTTGCAAGTGATTCACACACATTTCCAATGTCATAAAAAGTGCGGAAAGTATGGCGCCCCACTTTATATTTCGCTGATAGGCCAGGAAAAAGCTGCCGACAACTGGAGCCATAAATGCAACCGCCAAAGCCTTTGTGTTATGACCTGCTTGGATGATAATGATGTCATAACTTGCAAAACCAAATGCGAGTGCTCCCAAAAATCCAACCCAGGGATTAATTCTCAAACAGATTGCCAAAACGTAAAATCCCAGCATATAGAGCAAGGTAATTCCTGCAGGAGGTGGCAGCATCGCTAAAAATTGATCTAATCCACCTTTAATAAAGTTTCCAGCATAAATTACAGAAATCTGAATAGAAGGCATTCCACCAAACATCGAATTTGTCCACAAAGTTTCTTCGCCTGTTCGCTCCCTATGATTTACAATTTCATGAGCTGCACCACTGAATTGTTCAATATCGTGCTGTTTCAATCCGTAACCTGAAAACTGCAAGCTAAAGTAACTGCAAGTGATCACAACCATCAAAGTAACAATGGCTAAATGGGGCCAATATTTCGTAAAAATCTGTTTGAAATTCATAGTTTATTTTAAATTTGGCAACTACAATTGATTTAAAATCAAATACATTTACCTGATTAATTAACGTTTAAGTACTTAAATATTTTTTCAAATTTTGGTATGAAGATAATGATTGCTTACAAGGTAACGAAACGAAAATAAAAAAATCCATGAAAATTCAATTCCATGGATTTCTTCAAACTTTATTTTCAGCTCTTTACTTCTTCATATTCAACGTCTTCAAAAGGTTCACTTGATTTAGCTGTTTTAGCAACCAATGTCGTTTTTCCTTTGTTTTTTTCGACGTGTCTCCTTTGTTTTTCGAGTTGATCTCTCTCTGCTTTGCCTCTATTTTGTTCGTCAATGTTCCTTTTGGCATTCATCAACTGTCCCATGAATCGAAGTAAAACAATGACTCCGATGATAATTAATATCATTCTGATTACACCCATTTCCTAGCGAGATAAATGCATGTTTCTTTCTGAATAAATCTTTGTAAAGAAAGGATCTTTCAATGTTTTGATAAAGCGAATTCCTTCTCCAGTTGATTTCATTTCAGGTCCTAATTCTTTTTTCACATCAGGAAATTTTTCGTACGAGAAAACAGGAATTTTAATAGCATAACCTTCTTTTCGAGGTTGGAAATTGAAATCTTTCACTTTCGCATGACCCAACATTACTTTCGTTGCGTAATTTACATACGGTTCGTCATACGCTTTTGCAATAAAAGGAACTGTTCTTGAAGCTCTAGGATTCGCTTCAATTACATATACTTTATCGTCTTTAATAGCGAATTGAATATTTATCAGACCAACTGTTTTCAGAGCCAAAGCAACCTTTTTGGTGATTTCTTCTATTTGAAGTAATACGAAATCTCCCAAGTTGTATGGTGGAAGTACCGCATACGAATCTCCTGAATGAATTCCGGCAGGTTCAATGTGTTGCATGATTCCAATGATGTAAACATCTTCGCCATCACAAATTGCATCTGCTTCGGCCTCAATGGCTCCACCGATAAAATGATCTAACAAAATTTGATTTTGTCCCATTTCTCCGATGATATCCACTACGTGATGCTCTAATTCTTCTTCGTTAATGACAATTTTCATTTTTTGTCCTCCCAAAACATACGAAGGACGCACCAACAATGGGAAACCTAAATCTTTAGAAAGCTCAATCGCTTGTTCAGCATCTTGCACAATTCCGTACTTAGGAAATAAAATATTGTTTTCTTCCAATACTTTAGAAAAACGCCCTCTATCTTCCGCTAAATCTAGCGCTTCGAAGCTTGTTCCTAAAATCTTGATTCCAAATCTTTCTAGTTTTTGCGCCAATTTCAAGGCAGTTTGTCCACCCAATTGCACAATTACACCTTCCGGTTTTTCATGCTTGATAATATCGTAAATGTGTTCCCAGAAAACGGGTTCGAAATACAATTTATCAGCAGTATCAAAATCTGTAGAAACAGTTTCAGGATTACAATTGATCATAATCGTTTCATAACCACATTCTTTGGCGGCCAAAACGCCGTGCACACAACTGTAATCAAATTCAATTCCTTGTCCAATTCTGTTTGGTCCAGACCCCAAAACAATTACTTTTTTGCGATCTGATGGAATACTTTCATTTTCATATTCGAAAGTACTGTAATAGTAAGGCGTTTGCGCTTCAAATTCAGCAGCACAAGTATCAACTAATTTATATACACGTTGAATGCCCATTTCAGTGCGTTTGTTGTAAACTTCTGATTCTAAACAACGTAACAAGTGAGCGATTTGTCTGTCTGCATATCCTTTTTGTTTGGCTATAAACAACAAATCTTTGGGAAGATTTCCTAAATGGAATTTCTCAATTTTTCTTTCAAGTTTGATTAAATCTTCGATTTGTTTCAAGAACCAAACATCAATGCGCGTTTTCTCGTGAATTGTTTTGAAAGGAATTCCCAATTTAATCGCATCGTAAACGTGAAACAAACGGTTCCAACTTGCATTTTCCAAAGAGTATAAAATAGCTGCTTGATCAGTCAATTCTTTGCCGTCCGCACCCAAACCATTTCTATTGATTTCGAGGGACTGACAAGCTTTTTGCAATGCTTCTTGGAAAGATCTTCCAATTCCCATTACTTCTCCCACAGATTTCATCTGAAGACCTAATCTTCTGTCTGTTCCTGGGAATTTATTGAAATTCCAACGCGGAATTTTCACAATTACATAATCCAACGTTGGTTCAAACAACGCCGATGTATTTTTAGTAATTTGATTGCTTAATTCATCTAAATGATAACCAATTGCCAATTTTGAGGCAATTTTAGCAATTGGGTAACCTGTAGCTTTTGATGCCAATGCTGACGAACGTGAAACACGTGGATTGATTTCAATTGCGATAATATCTTCTGCATCATCCGGAGAGACAGCAAATTGAACGTTACAACCACCTGCAAAATTTCCGATTGAACGCATCATTTTGATGGCCATGTCGCGCATTCTTTGGTACGTTGTATCTGACAAAGTCATTGCAGGAGCGACTGTGATTGAATCTCCAGTGTGAATTCCCATTGGATCGAAATTTTCAATCGAACAGATAATCACCACATTGTCATTTGAATCTCGCAATAATTCTAATTCAAATTCCTTCCAGCCCAACAAGGCTTTGTCAATCATTACTTCATGAATGGGAGAAAGTTGTAAACCTCTTTCCAATAAACCGTCAAATTCTTTCGGGTCGTGAACAATCGATGCACCAGCTCCGCCTAAAGTATAAGATGCTCTGATACAAAGTGGAAAACCAAATTTTTGCGCAATTTCTTTTCCTTCCAAAAAAGATTTCGCGGTTTGTTGCGGCGCCATCGGAATATCAATTTGACCCATCAACTCACGAAAAGCTTCTCTATTCTCAGTAATTTCAATCGCATTGATATCCACACCAATCATTTCAACATTGTATTCTTCCCAAATACCCATTTCTTCGCACTGAATCGCTAGATTCAATGCAGTTTGTCCACCCATCGTGGGTAAAACCGCATCGATTTTGTGTTTTTGAAGAATTTCAACGATACTTTCAGGTTCTAGTGGCAATAAATAAACATTGTCCGCAACGACTTTATCTGTCATAATTGTTGCTGGATTGGAGTTTATCAATGTTACTTCGATTCCTTCTTCTCTCAAAGAACGTGCTGCTTGCGAACCCGCATAATCAAATTCACATGCTTGACCGATAACGATAGGACCACTACCGATGATTAAAATTGACTTAAATGATTGATTTTTTGGCATTTTATGCGCTTTATGGATTCAATTTGACAATACTTACCTACAAATTGAGCGCAAACTTACTGCAAAATTTAGGTTTTTTCACTATAAAACAGTTGCCAGTTTTTAACAATTTTAAATTGATTGTTAATAGCGAAAATCAGTGTGAAAAATTTGAGCTTTGAAACTTTAGCTGTGAAAAAAGTATTAAATTTTTTTTTCACTTCATGATATAATTAAACATTTCATTCAGCCTTGCAACTTTCATTTAAACATAGCATTAGCTCATTATTCAATTTTAGTAACAAAGTTTAGTTCAATATCAGTATCGCCTAAATCGCAATTTCCATTCTTAATACCCGGTTGGTGTTTAAGAGAGATTACTACATTACCTGTTGATGTGTTTGTAGTTGTCCATTTTGATAATAATCCAATTTCAAAAACTCCGTCAGAATCGGTTCTTTGCACAGAAACGTTGGCACCACTAATATTGAAACAAATTAAATGATCAACTGCTTCTTGCAAAATTTCATGCGTAATTGTATCCGTTGGAGAAACTGATTCGTTCAAAAATTGAATCGAAGCATTGTATATTGAATTAGGCTTCAAGCGAATCGTGTCAAATGCAGTGGGCTGATTCCCTCCAGCACCATCAATATCACTAAAAAAAGCAGCATAACTTGGATTTATACCATTTGGATCAATAAAAGTAATTTTAAAGGTTGTGATTAATTCTTCCTCATTCTTTGGTGTCGGCGGAGTTGCAGGGTCGTCCTTTTTACAAGATGCAAAAACAACTGATGCGCACATGGCAATTGCTACTAAAATTTTAATATTTTTCATAATTTTTGAATTAAATTGTAAATGGAATTTTTAATTTAAATCCGATGTTTCTTCCTACTTCATCGGCAAAGTACCTAAATCTATTAAGGTAATCACGGTAAACTTGGTTGGTTAAATTACTCACCTCTACACTCAAATCGACTTTCTGGCTTTTCAAAAGAAATGAATATGTCACTTGGCCGTTGATTAACAGATATCCTTTTGGAGGCGCAACATAATCGCTGTTTGCCTCTACTCTATCTTGCATTCTAACCATAGGTGCTGAAAATTGAATATTTAAAACATTCTTGTTCGTAAATTGATAACTGTAAATAATTCCAGGTTCAATTTTGTCTGCTGGAATTCCTACCACAAAAGTATGGTTGGTTTGATTAGAAGCCCTCACAAAAGAGCCTTTGGCATAAACAGTAAACGATTTTAGCAACTTGAAATAAGCAGATAAATCCATTCCTGAAAATCTTGCATCAATTTGCTCATAGCGAAAAACTGGAAAAGCACCTTTAATAGTTAAAACTGGTGGCAAAGAAGGCTTTAGATAAACGAAACCATTTATTTGGTTGTGATATGCATCTGCTTGAATCGACCATTTCTTGGTTTTGTAATTGATTCCTATTTGAAAATTGTAAGCAACTTCTTGTTTGATATTTCTATCTCCAATTTCAATTGCTGCAGCTCCGTGATGCAAACCATTGCTATACAATTCATTGATTGACGGTGGTCGCCAAGCAGATCCAAAATTTAATTTTGCAATCCAATGATGACCTATGGTTTTTGAGATTCCAGTTGAACCACTAAACTGCTGAAATTGATGCTGATAATTTTTTAATATCTTCGACTCATAAATAAAAACTGATAAATCTGTTCTATCGAATCGGAAACCGGCTTCAATTTCATAGCTTTTCAATTTCAGAACTTCCAATAAATAAATACCGGTTGAATTTTTCTTGAAATTCGGGACAAAAAATCTTCCTTGATAACTATTTCCTTGATTTTGATTGGAAATTCCTGCTTCCCCTTTTATGTTTTTTAAAAGTTGATGTTCCCATTTCAAATCGATTGAATGTGTTATCAATGTCAGTTGAAAAGCTGGTAATCCCAATGCAGCAATTGAATCGTTATAAGGTGTATGTCTATCATATTCTTTTCTTAGATTTTGTTGTCTTCCGTACAGAAAAACCAACCTGTTTTTAGAATTTAAATTGAAGTTCAGATTAGCCTTAAATAAATCATGATTAATTTGTTGTCTTGGTTTATCTATAGTATAACTAAAAGACCCAAGCTCCAAAGGTTGACTTGCATTAAAGGCATTATTTAAGTCAGTCAAATTGCCAATATGCGACCCTGAAAAAATTCCTAAATCTGTATTAAATTGAGAATAAAAAACTTCTACACCACATTTTTTTATTTCATATTTAGCGTTCAAAGAAAAATTATATTCTTTGATACTCGTATTTTTCAAGTAATAATTAGGCGTTTGCAATGTTCCTCCTTCTTTGAATGTACCTTGCGCTCGCCAAGAAAAATTGGAAAGTTTTTTAAATCCTCCTTCTAAAATGGTTGATACACTTCCTTGTCGGCCGTTACTAAATAAAGTTGTTTGAATTTGACCTCTCAAACCAGGTTTGTAAAATAATTTTGCAGGTTCGAGTAAGATTACACCAGCAATAGCATCTGATCCGTATCGAACGGCATTTGCACCTTTAATCAAAGAAACCTCAGAATACAGAAATGGATCAATTTCTGGAGCATGTTCGCTTCCCCACTGTTGTCCTTCTTGCCTTATTCCATTGTTCAAAATCAAAACGCGGTTGCTGTGCATTCCATGTATAATTGGTTTTGAAATGTTTGAACCTGTATTCAGCGTATTTACTCCCGGCAATTGTTTCACAAGTTCACCTAAAGTTTTTCCGATTGCGAAGGATTTTTCCAATTCAGAGGGTTTATCAACAGTAAGTGTTGACATTTTGAACACAGTATATTCTACTTGAACCTCTTCAAGTTCATCGAAATGAAATTCAATATAAACCTTTTCATAGGAATTTGAAATAATATTTCTTTTTATTTTAACGGGTTCACATCCAATGTGATGTAAGCATACAATTGTATATTCCCCAGGACAAATTCCTGAAAATTTAAATCGACCTGTTGAATCGGATAAAATATTCAAATTGAGTTCCTTGATTTGAATTCTAGCAAATGGAACTGCGGTGCTATCGTGTTGATCAATTACTTGTCCTGCAAATATCAAGTTACAGTTATTGTTTTGTGCAATAGTATTCATTGACATCCACAAAAAAGCAATCAAAAGATACTTTCTCATTGGCATTGATTTATTCTAAATTATTGAAAACCTTTAAAATAAATTAGCAGGAGGTCCTCTTGGAGAAAGTAAAATAGGTGAAACAAAAATAATTTGATAATCGGCTACTAGCTTCGTTTGAAAATTATTTTTAGCATAGAAAAATATAGGTTCATCTTGGATTATCGATGGATAAAACTGAAAATCACAAATATTACAATGTTCTTTTTCAACTTTATATTCAGTTCCATTTAATTTTTTTAAAAAATGCTTTTGTTCACAATCATGCCAAATACTTTTGGGAACAAGCAACAAAATGAAGCTCGTTAACAAAATAAATATCCACCATTTTGATTTTCGCATGATACAAATTTAGTCAATTACTCTTTAAATGCAACAATATTACATTAAAGATTATTTGACATTAAAAAACCCGATAATCAAATTATCGGGTTTTGTATTTTTAAAAAGATTGAAAATTATTTTCCTTCTCCTTCTTCCATTGTTTTTTTCAATGCAGATAAAGCATCCAAATCACCCAAAGTAGATTTCTCAGAGCTTGAGTTGATTGCTTTTACAGCTTGAGAAGTAGCACTTCCAGTTCCAGCGTTTCCACCTTTCTTAGCACCACCTGCTTTCCCTGCTGCAGTAGAAGATGCAGTTGGTCGATCTTCACCTTCTTCAAAAGTACGTGTATGAGAAACAACGATCTTCTTAGAATCTTTATTGAATTCAATTACTTTGAAATCTAAAGTTTCTTCAACTTTCGCATTTGTTCCGTCCTCCTTTTTCAAATGTTTAGAAGGACAAATACCTTCAACACCATAAGGAAGTGCAACAATTCCTGCTTTATCTTTTGTTTCGATGATTGTACCTTGGTGCACTGAACCTTCTCCGAAGATAGTTTCAAAAACTTCCCATGGATTCTCCTCCAATTGTTTGTGACCTAAAGAAATACGACGGTTTTCACGATCTATCTCCAAGACAACCACTTCCATTTCGTCTCCTACTTTGCAGAATTCTGATGGGTGCTTGATTTTTTTCTGCCAAGAAAGGTCAGAAATGTGGATTAATCCGTCAACACCTTCTTCCAATTCAACGAAAACACCGAAGTTTGTGAAGTTACGAACTTTCGCGTTGTGACGCGTTGCAACTGCATATTTAGCTTCGATAGCTTCCCATGGATCTGGCATCAATTGTTTGATACCTAAAGACATTTTTCTTTCTTCTCTATCCAAGGTTAAGATAACCGCTTCAACAGTATCACCAACGGTCATGAAATCTTGAGCAGAACGTAAATGTTGTGACCAGCTCATTTCTGAAACGTGAATCAAACCTTCAACTCCTGCAGCGATTTCAACGAAAGCACCATAATCAGCCATTACAACAACTTTTCCAGAAACTTTGTCACCAACATTTAAGTCTGTGTTCAAAGCATCCCATGGATGAGCTTGTAATTGTTTTAAACCAAGAGCGATACGTTTTTTATCGTCATCAAAATCAAGAATTACAACATTCAATTTTTGATCCAACTCAACGATTTCTTCTGGATGATTTACACGACCCCAAGAAAGATCTGTAATGTGTATCAAACCGTCAACACCACCTAGATCGATGAATACACCGTAAGATGTGATGTTTTTAACAGTTCCTTCCAATACTTGACCTTTTTCAAGACCTGAAATAATTTGTTTTTTCTGTTCTTCCAACTCAGCTTCAATAAGCGCTTTGTGAGAAACAACAACGTTACGGAATTCTTGGTTGATTTTAACCACTTTGAATTCCATGTTTTTACCAACGTAAATATCGTAATCACGAATTGGTTTAACATCGATTTGAGAACCTGGTAAGAATGCTTCGATACCGAAAACATCAACAATCAAACCACCTTTAGTTCTGCATTTCACATAACCTGTAATCACTTCACCTGTACGCAATACATCATTCACACGAATCCATGCTTTGTGCATACGTGCAGTACGGTGAGAAATAACTAATTGACCAGTTTTGTCTTCTTGACACTCAACGTAAACGTCAACCTTGTCTCCAACTTTCAAATCTGGATTGTAACGGAATTCACTTACTGGAACAACTCCTTCAGATTTGTATCCAACGTTAATAACCGCTTCTCTTTTTGTCAATACAACAACAGTACCTTCAATAACTTCTTTCTCGTTAATAGAAGACAAAGTTGCTTCGTATTTGTCAGCAAGTTCTGCTCTTTGAATTTTGTTGTACCCGTCCATTGCGAGTGCATCCCAATCAAAATCGGCAGTTCCCTGCCCTGTAATTTTTGTTTCAGCCATTTGGCGTTTTTAAATTGTATTTCGAAGAATTCCAGTACTTTCGAAAGAAGTTAAAAATAAAACTGTCCAAACTGGAATTGACAGTTCTCTTAAATCAGGGTGCAAAGGTAGTGAATTATTTATTTCAAATTAAAAAACGATTAAAATATTCTGCTTGAAAGCTTTGAGATTCCAGAATATTAAACTAAAACCACTGTTTTTCTGATTTCAAGGCATTAAAAATTGGTAATTTATGACTATTTTAACTTTGAATTTATTTTATACTTTAAGTTTTTATTAATTTTGCATTCAAAAATCGAAAATCTATGATTCCTCAAAATACCAAAACCATCGCTGTAGACTTTGATGGCACGATTGTAGAAGATAAATATCCTGGTATTGGTAAACCCCTGATGTTTGCTTTTGAAACATTGGAATTATTACAAAAAGATGGACACAGATTGATACTTTGGACATACAGACATGGTCAAGAGTTGGATGAAGCGGTTGAATTTTGCGAAAAGAAAGGAATTGTTTTTTATGCTGTCAACAAAAGCTTCCCTGAAGAAGATTTTACGCCTAATACAAGAAGGAAATTAAATGCTGATATCTTTATCGACGATAGAAATATTGGTGGATTCCTAGGTTGGGGTAAAATTTACCAACTACTTTCATCCAAGGACGCACCTGAATTAAAAGCAAAGAAAAAAGGTTTTTTTAGATTTTAAATCTCAATTAATTCTATAGTAATACTTTAATAATGCAAACTATTTGCTGTGAATTACAATATTAGTTTAAATTTGAGGTGTGTTTTAACATGTTTCTCAAATGTCAAAAAAAATTGTAATTATCTCAATGAGTGTTTTTTATTTCCTTGCTGGAATATATCATTTCATTAATCCATTATTTTATGTTGAAATAGTTCCTTCTTTTATCACAGAGAAAGAATTTATTGTTGCCGTTAGTGGACTTGCTGAAATCATTTTAGCTGTTTTTCTACTTTTTAAAGAGACAAGAAAAATCACTTCAATTTCCATTATTTTGATGTTGTTTTTGTTTTTATTCCTAGTTCACTTTCCGATGGTTATGGATTTCTATGACAGTGGAAATAGTTTTTTATGGTTGGCAATTATCAGAATTCCAATTCAATTTGCACTTATCTTTTGGGCTTATAAAATTTCAAAAATAAAGACTGAATCCAAGTTTTCTTAATTCCAGAAAACTCATTTTTAATGCAGTTTTGACATAAATTTTCTAAATTTATGCTAAACTTCATTGAATGCAAGAAAATCAAAAAATAAACTGTCAGTTATACGACTATGATTCAGAATCATACATTCTGACAAAAAACACAACAGATTTTTACGCCGAGTATTTTGCAGATCAACAGAAGCAAAACAATAAAACACATTGGTTAAATTTTCATTCAATTGATGAAAAAGAACAAATAGAAAAACTTTGTAAAAAACTTGAGGTTGAATCTTTGACTTTTGAAGATATCTACAAGGAATTTAAACGACCAAAACTCGAAGAATACAACAATTATCTTTTCTTCAAAATTAAATCTGCCTTACCCAAAGAAAATTCCACCGAATTTGAGCAAGAAAACATTTCTTTTATTGTCGGTGCTAAATATTTGATTTCCTTTCAGGAGAAAAGTTCAGATCATTTCACAGACGTCAGAGATCGAATTGAAAAGAAAAGAGGGAAAATCAGATTGAAAGGAACAGATTTTCTTCTTTTTAGATTACTGGAAGCAATTATTGATAATTATTTCGAAGCTTTAGATGACATTGTTGATTCAATTGAAAGTCTTGAATCAAAAATAATTAGACATCCGCACAGTGATACTTTGAAGAAAATTGAAGTCCAAAAAAGAAAATTAATAGAATTGCGTAAAATTGTTTTTCCAATGCGCGAAATTACTTCTCAATTAGAAAAAATGCATAGCCCTTTTCTAAAAAAAGAGAATCATTACTTCTTTGTTGAACTGAAAGACAATTGTTTAACTATCTTGGATGAAATTGATGCGAACAAACAAATTTTAGATGGGATGGCTAATTTGTATTATGCTGTACAAGGACAAAGAATGAACGAAATTATGCGTTTGTTGACAATTGTCAGCTCAATTTTTATTCCACTTACTTTTTTAGTTGGCGTTTACGGTATGAACTTTAAATTTATGCCAGAGCTAAAAATGAAATATGGCTATTATATCACTTGGGGAATTATGTTGCTGATTGCAAGTACATTATTGTTCTATTTCAGAAAAGTGGGCTGGTTAAAGAGACCAAATCTTACAAACAAATTATAATCTTAAAACAATGAAATTCAAAATATTAACTGGATTTATTTTTACTTTGTCCGCATCAATAGCTCAAACATTTTCAGGAAATACAGGACCCATTACTGATAATTCACAGTCAAATTATACACTCAATGTCAACGGGTTAACAAATATCCTTGACACCAATAATTTTGGTTTTGAAACCATTTGTTTGAATTTGACACATACCTATTTAGCTGATTTAGAAGTTCGACTAATTTCACCTTCAGGACTTTCTATTTTGCTTTTTTCAGGAATTGGAGGAGGTGATGATAATCTTGAAAATACATGCTTAAATGTTGATGCCAGTCAAGCAATTTCGGAGGGCTTTGCCCCATTTACAGGTACTTTTCGACCAAGTGGTCAGATTGGATTATTTAATAACCAACAATCAGGAAATGGTACTTGGACTTTAAAGATTAATGATGTTGCAGCTGGTGATTTTGGCGATTTGCTAAATTGGAGTATAACATTTGGAAATAATCCTGCGAGTTATTTTGTGTTTACTAGTTCTAACTTGCCTATTGTTACCATCAATACCAATGGACAAAGTATTCAAGATGAACCTAAGATATCTGCGGATATGGGCATTATTTTTAATGGTGAAGGGACTAGAAATTATATAACAGATCCGAAAAACAATTACAATGGAAAGATTGGTATTGAATACAGAGGTTCCTCGTCGCAAATGTTTCCCAAAAAGCCATTTGGCATTGAATTATGGGACTTGAATAACAATTCTATTGATTCCTCCCTACTCAATATGCCAAAAGATAATGATTGGATTTTGGGTGTTGCATTCAGTGATAAATCTTTGATGAGAAATAGTTTCACTTTCAGAACATGGGAAAAGATGGGATATTATGCACCGAGAGGCGAAAATGTTGAATTGATTTTAAACGGAGAATATTGGGGCGTTTATTATTTGTGTGAAAAAATCAAAAGAGGTAATAACCGTTTAGATATTGCAAAACTAGAACCTACTGAAATTTTGGGCGATAATTTAACAGGAGGATATATATTAAAAATTGATAAATCAACTGGTTCATCATCAAGTGAATGGCAATCGAACTTCCCTCCTGCTAATAATCCAGGTGGAATTGCTCCAACGATTATGATTGATTATCCAAGCAGTGATGTGATTGTACCACAACAATTTAACTACATCAAAAATTATGTTGATAGTTTTGAAATAGCCTTAGCAACAATAGATTTTTTGGACACATTAAATGGCTATAGACATTTTGCTGATGAAGAATCATTCATTGATTATCTATTGATTTCAGAGATGAATAAAAATGTGGACGGATATAGAATTAGTACTTTCTTCTCCAAAGACAAGACTTCAAAAGGCGGAAAACTCAAAATGGGGCCAGTTTGGGATTATGATTTGGCATACGGAAATGCAACTTATTGTCAAGCTTGGGATCCAACAGGATTTTCTTTCGACTTCAATACAATTTGTGGAGGTGACAGCTGGCAAGTTCCGTTTTGGTGGAACAGAATGATAGAAGATACGTTGTTTCAGAATAATTTAAGATGCAGATGGGAAAACTTGAAACCAATTGTATTTGACACCATAGTCATCAATCATCATCTTGATTCAATGGCTTTTAGATTAAATGAAAGCCAGCTCAGAAATTACATTCAATGGCCGATTATTGGAACCTACGTTTGGCCAAATTATTACATAGGAAATTCTTACAAAGAAGAAGTTGATACGCTAAAATGGTGGATTAAGCAAAGATTTGAATGGTTAGACGCCAATATTCCTGGAAACTTAACAGCTTGTGGATCTGCAAATATCAATGAATTAAATAAAAATTTAGATTTTACTATATTTCCTAATCCATTTCAAAATCAGTTTACAATTCAATTTAATGAAAAGTTAAAAGGATTAACTAAAGTTCGGATCTTTAATCCTATTGGGGAGGAAATTTTTGTAACAGAAAATTCCGTTTCAGACGGAAAATTGGCCATTGACTTGCAAACCGAATTAACGAAAGGTGTATATTTTGTTTCCATTGAAATCAATAATCAAAAAAGTAAATTACAGAAATTAGTTAAACAATAATAATTATTTTAAAACATTCACGTGACCTGTATAAACCTTTCGTTCATCATTTTTCTTTAGTTTAAAGGATATTTTCCAAACATAAATTCCATCTTGAACAAGATTGGGTGTTTGGATATAAGATCCATCCCAGCCTACACTGACATCATTTGATTCAAATAAAATTTCTCCCCACCTATCGAAAATTGTAAGATTGTAGCTTGTCGGGTCAAATCCTGATGTGAAAACTGGTTTAAAAACCTGATTGAAATTGTCTCCATCGGGAGTAAAAGCGTTAGGGACATAAAATATTAAACTTTCTTCATAATTAATAATCAATGTATCAGTTGAGGAACAGCCAAATTCAGAATATGCAGTTAATGCAATCACATATCCTTGCTCATTAATTGTAAAATTGTGACTTGGATTAGTTTCATTTGAAATACTTCCATCACCAAAATCCCAGTCATATGAACTTGCACCCACAGATAAATTTTCGAAATTCACGGTAGAATTATCAAGATTAATTACCAAAGGATTGCCTGTAAATAGCGCTTCAGGGTAACCATTAACGCAGATGTAATTATTTAATGTATTGGATGACGAGCAACTATTTATTGAAGTGGTCAATGTTACATCATAACAACCAGGTTGGGTAAAAGTATAGCTCGGGTTGCAACCATTTAATGTAATATCATTATTCAAAGTCCACAAACATGCGTTTGGATCACTTAAAGAAGTACTTGAGAAATTAACTGTTAGTGGTATACATCCTGAAAGTGTGTCAGCAATAAAATTAACATTTGGAATTGGATTCACAATTACATTTCCTAAAACAGATGTGCTCGGACAGTTGTTCAAAGTATACACCACTGAATAATTTGAAGTGATTTGAGGGGAGACATTAATTGTCGAAGTAATTTCACCATTTGGCGACCACAAGTAATTGCCTCCCAAAACATTTGGAACAGCAGTTAATACACCACTTGATCCTACACAAATTGAAATTGGAGAAACCGTAATAATTGGGCTTGGATTAATCGTTAAAATAGCGCTATCAGCTAAAAAATTACTACAATTCAAGTCAGATAAATAGTTAATTTGATAATTACCTTGAATTTGACCAAGAGTCAGCGTAGAATTGCTCGAAATAATTGGAGTTTGGGTGATTCCATTTACTTCATAATTAAGTGTCCAAGGACCACTTCCAGTAAAATTTACAATTACAGGACTAATTGGATCACTATCGCAAAAAATCCCACCTCCAGATAATGAAGCTGTTGGAAGAGAAGCTGTGTTTTCAGTTATAACAACACTTGTGTTTGGTGAAAAACATTGATTAATCTGATTGAATAATGTTATTGAATCTGCTGCAGAAACAATTATTACTTGAGTGGTGTCTCCTGTACTCCAAACATTATCAAATGGATAACTAGAAGTCAATTGAACCGTCCCACCTGTGCAAATACTCGTTGGACCATTGGAGGTAATTGTTGGAGCAAGAAGTGTTGGAATTATAGTAACTGTAATATCTTGAACAGACGAACAATTTCCATTGCTTGAAGTCACAGAATAAATAACATTTTGATTTGAGCTAGTATTATTTAAAAGCAAATCGGAAATATTATTTGTATTCGTAGCATTTAAGGTCTCCCCTGAAATAAATTGGTTATTACCAGCGAACCATGAATAATTTGCAATTATATCGCTAGTCAAAATTATTGAAGTTGTATTTTGATTGCAAATTGTATCAAATAATACAGTAGTTAAAATTGGGGTTTGATTAATGGTGATATCAATGGTATCACTTACTGATTCGCATTCATTGGATACATTGACCCAATAAACACCTGTTTGATTCACCACAATAGAATCATTTTGCACTTGATTATTCCATTCAAAAGTCAAAGTTCCCGAGGCATTTATAACATTTGCTGCTAAAACAAAAGAGGAAGTTTGATCAAAACAAAATGTTGTATCATTGGGTAATTGAACATTCAAATTTGAAACAATTAAATTAGGAATGATAGTATCAATTATTACGCAACAATTAAGAGGATTTATAACTGATAAAAATAAAGTATCGTTATTAAACACGGTAATTGAACTTCCTGTTTGTCCATTTGACCAATTAAAAGTTGGATTAGTAATATTTTGAATTGAGGCCATAATAATGGAAGAACCGCAACCTGAAACTTCACTAAAAGTGACAACCTCACTGCAAGGGGATAAGTATTCCAAATCAATTGGAATAGGATTTAAATTAAAAGCAATGGTATTTGGAATATTAGTAAGATTTACATTATTTGAAAAAGGAGTAAAAGCAGTTGTCGTAACTGTTGCTGGTGTTATTGTCAAACAACCCTGAGGATCATTCAAATTTTGATCAAGAACAATCTGTGCAATGTCTCTACTATTGGTATTTGTAGTAAAATAAGCACCAGGGATATAGTGAAGCCCATTTTTATAATTGCTTGCTCCACCAGTATTGATTGGACCACTAATGTGACCAAGATTTCCTGTTCCAAGACTAATCAATTTAGCGTCTTGAAAGACACCATTTTTATCAGTTTTAATAGCAAACATTTTTGAATTTGGCTGATTCAAGTTGGCATATCCATAAAAAACGTAACTTGTGGGAGTTATATTTAAACCTCTTCCAACTTCTGCTGTAATTCCACCTATATTGTATTGATTGCACCAAGCAACGTTGCCATTTAGATCAGTTTTTATTAAGCCTGCAATGTTATCATTGCAAGTTGAGCAATTGTCATCACCGTATTGGACTATTACTAAAGAGTCAATTCCATCATATTTTATATTCAATCCATAAAATCTATAAAAATTTGGATTAGCAGTATTAAATTGCAAATATTTATTTAAAAAAATATTTCCTAAGTCATCAATTCCAATCAATAAAGTTCTCATACCTATATTAGATCCGTTTACATAGGATCTTCCAGTAATAAACATTTTACCATTAACCATTTCAGTTGTTGAGGTCAAATCATCAATATAATCGATTCCAAAACCAGGAAAGGATACTCCAAAAGCAGCTGTTTGCCAAATAATTGAGCCGTTAGAACTTGATAAAGCAACAACTTTACCGTTATACCCCGCAGCATTGTTCACTTGAGAACCCGAAGCAAAATATCTGCCATTTGCATATTTAATACTAGAAAAATAAGTATTACTACCTGGTTCCGATTTTATCCAATATGGCATGCCTGTTGTAGCATTCAACTTAAAAACCAAACTACCTCTGATGGTTGTTCCAACTTTCAACCATCCACAACCAAAAATAGTGTCACCAATAATGTCAATATAAGAAACGTCAGAAGAATATCCTAGTGTAACTGTATTTAGGTTCTTGCTCCATAAAATTTGATTGTTTATATCCCTCTTAAAAACCCATGCTTCATTGTTACTTGTTGCACCAAAATAGGTATTTCCGCTATTATCTGCGCAAATCCCAAATGCATACTCATTGGCAGTTGAACTTCCAAATATTGAAGAAGTTTGGGCATAAACATTCAAATAAAAAATAAAAGTTATTAATAAAGTAGCGAATTTTAACATTTTAATTTTCCTTTAGGCTTTCTAGTTTAGAATATTAACAAAATTAATAAATTATAATTAATCTCTGTAAAAAAATGAATTATTCTTGTTCTAATCATTTCATTTCAGGATAATAGAAAATTTCAACTAGGCTAATTACAACTTTATTAATGAATTTACCTTCTATTCTTTTTGAAATTTGCCTATAATCATACATTGTTTCTGATGCTTTCAAAATCTTCATTTTCCAATCTTTCACATTTGAATCGCATAAAAATCCATTTTCTTCATTAATAACTTCTGATGCAATTCCAACATTACTAACTAAAACTGGCGTTCCGACCTTTAATGATTCAACAATAATAACTGAAAAAGTCTCAAAATCAGAACCATGTAATAATAAATTTGCTTTTTTTAAATTGTCTGAAATCTGGTCAGAATCTAATAAACCTAAATTTATAATAGGAAAACTATAGTTCTTTTTCAATAATTTATTTAAAATTGGTCCTTCTCCTCCAATTCTTAATTCAAAATCAAAGCTTTTCTCTAAAAATATACTTTCTAATGCATCTAGAAATAAAAATGGATTCTTAGGCTTCTGCCAATTTGCAATACTCAAAAAAACAAGTTTTTGGTTATCTGACTTTTTTTTTGGTTCAAAATTGAATTTTTCTGAATCAACTATATTTGGAATGACAAACATTTTATCTTCAGGAACATTTATAGAGATCTGAGATTTGAAAAATTCTGAAACTGGAAATAATTTTTCAATATTTTCAATAGTTTTTCTTCCAGATTTTCTCCAAAAATCTCTTTCAATAAAATAATTAAATTTAGACCAATGTTCTGAATGAAATTGAGGAATGTTGTACTTCTTTGATATTCTATACCCAATTATTCCTGTTGGAAAAATAACATTTGAATGAATATAGTCCATTTCATTGATCCTAATTTTAAATTTTTTAACTAATCTTTTAAATAAAAAAAAGTGAAGTGGAAGAAAATAGTAAAGTATTTTATAAAAACGACTGTCGACAAGAATTTCAAATTGTTGAATATTTCTTTTATTTAGTGAAATCTTTAATAAATTGGAAGACTTTTTTACATTAAAATGAATCAGTGTTAAATCTGAAATTTCTGCAAAGGCTTCTGCATGTCTTTTTATGAAAATCCCAGCATTAGGCTTTTCAGTAGTTGGATACCAGTGAGATATAAATAAGACTTTCTTTTTCAACATGAATTATTGTTGTTTAAAAATATAATTTCCCCACTTTGTAAAGTCACCCTCTTGTAAAATAAGTTTTCCCCTTAATAATTTAAATGGTATATAATTTAATTCGAATAAAAAGTTTAAAATTTCTTTTGAGCTGTAACCTGCTGCTAAAAAGCAATCTTCATTGATTTCCAATAGAATCTCTGGCTTAAATTTCAATAGTGAATTTCGCATCCCTTTCAAAGCAAACAATTCTGAACCTTCAATGTCAATTTTAATAAAATCAATTCTTTTAAATTCATTTTCAAAAACTTCATCAAAAACCTTTAATTCAATCTGCTCCTGAAACGAACCCTTTGTTTCAGATCTAAATAAAGTAGAAAGCCCTTCATTTATTCCACCCCCTTCAGTTGCAGAATCATCGGTGTAAATTGGTAGAAAATCATTTTTATCTGACAATCCAAATTTGAATGACTCACAATTTTGAATATCGTTTAATTCTAAGTTAATTGTAAGTCGATTAAAATTTTCTTGAACTGGTTCGAAAGCTATAATTCTGCCACTTTTAACATATTTTGAGGCAAATAATGAAAATTCACCTTGATTTGCTCCAACATCTAGAAATACAAAATCGTCTTTAAGTATTTTACTGAGATATATTGATTCATTAACATGATGAAGTCCTGCCCAATAAATACAGCCCCCCATGTAACTATGAATGTCTAAATTCATTTTTAGGTTACCTAAGCAATTTTCTGTGACTATAAATTTTGAAACTTTTTTATCCTTGTTTATTTTGTTTCGTATTTTCCTTGAAAAACGAAAAAACACCATACCACCCAGATATAATTTTAGAGTAAAGAAAAAGAAAAAATTCAATTTTCTTAATGTTGAAGAGTACAATCTAAAGGACTTTGTTTTCATAAATTGAGATGAATTTTTTTTTTCAAATATCAGTTAAAATTTTGAAATAATAGACCAATTTAGCAATTGACTTTAGAAATACCATGTTTAAAGCAAATTTGTGGATCAAATATCATTATGTTTTCAATTATTTTCCTTAAATTTTTACCTTTGTACTTTAAATTTAATAGAAAATGCGAGTATATCTAGACAATGCGGCAACAACTCCTATTGCGCCAGAAGTAGTTGAATGTATGATTCCTTTTTTGCAAAATGAATTCGGGAACCCTTCATCTACTCATTTTTATGGGCGCCAAGCTAAAGCTGTAATTGAAAATGCTCGCAGGTCTATTGCCAAACAACTGAACTGTAATCCAGCGGAAATTATTTTCACTTCCGGTGGCACGGAAGCCGATAATATGGCTTTACATACTTCTATCGAAGCATTGGGAGTTAAAAGAATTATTACATCTGTAATCGAGCACCATGCAATTGGTCATACGGCAGAATACTTGGCAAAACATGAAAACATTGAACTTGTTCATGTAAAAATTGATGCCAAAGGCAATGTCGATTTAAATGATCTAGAAAATTTGCTAAAAAGTGAAGTCAAAACGTTGGTTTCTTTAATGCATGCCAACAATGAAATTTCAACTTTATTGCCTCTTGATCAAGTGTCAGCACTTTGCAAAAAGTACAATGCTTATTTTCATTCTGATACCGTTCAAACAATGGGACATTATCAGTTTGACTTACAAAAAACACCCATTGATTTTCTAACTTGCGCAGCGCACAAATTTCATGGGCCGAAAGGAATTGGATTTTTGTATGTAAACAAAATGCTCAAGGTACATGCCTTGATTCACGGTGGTGCTCAAGAAAGAGGTTTGCGCGGAGGAACAGAAAATTTATATGGAATTGCAGGCCTAGCTAAAGCAATGGAATTGGCTTATGAAGATGTAATCGGCCATCAAAACCATGTTCAAGCATTAAAAACGCATATGATTGATTTATTACAACAAAATTTTCAAGACGTCTATTTCCATGGTGAAACAAATCCTGATAAAAGTCTCTACACCGTTTTAAATTGCAGTTTTCCGAAAACAGACAAAGCTGGAATGTTGCTATTTACTTTGGATTTGAAAGGAATTGCTTGTAGTGGAGGAAGTGCTTGTTCTTCGGGTGCTGTCAAAGGTTCACACGTACTGGAAGGAATCCAAGCAGATGGATCAAGACCAAATGTAAGATTCTCTTTTTCAAGATATACTACCAAAGAAGAAATTGATTATACCGTAGAACAATTGATCACTATTTTCAGTAAAACGCTTGTCTAATTTTGGATAAAAAGAGACATATCCTTTTTTTAAGTTCCTGGTATCCTACTGATATCAAGCCGTTTTTAGGAAATTTTGTCAAAAGACATATCGATTTAGTTGCGCAAAAACACTTTGTTACAGTGCTTGACTTGCAGTCTGATACAGATATTTCAGCTACTCAAGTCTCCAAAAATTCAAAAGATAATTTGACAGAAATAATTGTTAAATATCCCAAAAGTTCAAATCCTATCAGACAATGGATCAACGCTAAAAAAGCTTTCAAACTTGGTATTCAATCCATTCAAAATGTAGATATTATCCATGGGAATGTAATTTTATCTAAAGGCTTACAATTCGTTTGGGCAAAGAAACATTTTAATAAACCCTTGGTAATTACGGAACATGCCTCCTATTTCAGTAAACAAAAATCTAAAACTTGGAAATGGAGAGAAAAGTTGATTTTAAAATCAGTAATAAAAAACTCAACGGTTTTCACTGCAGTTTCTGATTTTTTGAAAAATGAAATATTACATTCATTCCCAGATTTAAAAATTGAAATTTTACCCAATTTGATTGATGATTCCATTTTTACATTAAAAGAAAAACCGCAAAATTCAAGAATTAAATTCATTCATGTTTCTACCTTGGATGAGCGCTACAAAAATATTTCTGGAATTATTGAGGCTTGTAATCTCTTAAAAAATCAAGGAGAAGTCAATTTTGAATTGGAAATTATTTCTGATGAAAATTATGATTCGATCCAAAAGAAAGTTATTAATCAATCTTTGGAGAATTTGATTACATTTTCAGGTCCATTGCAAACAAACGAAATCGCATTTAAAATGCAAGATTCAGACGCATTGATTCTTTTTTCAAATTATGAAACTTTTTCATGTGTCATTGCTGAAGCATGGGCTACTGGTACTCCTGTTATTTCCACAAATGTTGGGATTGCAGCGCAAATGAACGACCATTTAGGAATTCAAGTTTCTAAGAACGATGTCGCTTCCCTCGTCAATGCAATGAAACAATTTATAGATCAAAAAGTAACATTCGACCAATCCAAATTAAAAGAAGCATCTACACCTTTTGCATCAAAACAAGTATTGAAATCAATAGAGGAAATCTATTCTTTGGCTGAAAATTGAATTGAAAGTTCATAACTATTCTTTTGGTTGAAAAAATAATCTAAAAAACATAGCATGCTTGTCATGTTTATTGTAACTTTGCGCCCCGTAGTTACAAAATTTTATACATGTCCAATTCTACGAAATACATATTTGTAACCGGGGGAGTAACTTCTTCACTGGGAAAAGGTATCATTTCCGCATCTTTAGCAAAATTATTACAAGCGCGTGGCTATTCAGCTACTATTCAAAAGCTTGATCCTTACATCAATATTGATCCAGGGACGCTGAATCCTTATGAGCATGGCGAATGTTTTGTGACTGATGATGGTGCTGAAACGGACTTAGACTTAGGCCACTATGAGCGTTTTTTAAATGTTCCAACTTCACAAGCAAACAACGTTACAACAGGAAGAATCTACCAATCTGTAATTGAGAAAGAACGCAGAGGTGAATTTTTAGGAAAAACAGTACAAGTAATTCCGCACATTACTGATGAAATCAAAGATCGAATCCAAATTTTAGGAAAAAAAGGAACTTACGATTTCGTCATTACAGAAATCGGAGGTACCGTTGGAGATATTGAGTCTCTTCCATACGTAGAAGCTGTGCGTCAGATGCTTTGGGAATTTGAAAACGATTGTTTGGTCATTCACTTAACTTTAATCCCCTATTTGGCTGCTGCAGGTGAATTGAAAACAAAACCTACACAACATTCTGTTAAACAACTACTTGAATTAGGGGTTCAACCGGACATTTTATGTTGCAGAACTGAACATGAATTGGATCTAAACTTGCGTAAAAAAATTGCAAAATTTTGTAACGTAAGTATCAATGCAGTAATCGAATCAAGAGATGCAGATACAATTTATGACGTTCCATTATTGATGCAAGCGGAAGAATTAGATAAAGTGGTTCTTGAAAAATTAAATCTTCCTTCCAAAACAGTTCCAAATTTAGATTCTTGGAAATCGTTTCTAACTACTTTGAAAAATCCAATTTCAGAAGTGAATATAGGTTTGGTAGGAAAATATGTTGAATTGAAAGATTCTTATAAATCGATCAGTGAATCTTTTATTCACGCTGGAGTTTCAAATGAATGTCGCGTAAATGTGAAATGGATTCATTCAGAAAAATTGACTAAATCAAATATCGAAAGTGAATTGGGAGATTTAGATGGAATTTTAGTTGCACCAGGTTTTGGATCAAGAGGAATTTCAGGAAAAATTGATGCAGTAAAGTATGCCCGTGAAAACAATATCCCATTTTTCGGAATTTGCTTGGGAATGCAATGTGCTGTTATTGAATTCGCTAGAAATGTTCTCGGATTAGAAGACGCACACACCACTGAGATTGCAGAAGATTCGAAACACCCAGTAATTAGCATGATGGAAGAACAAAAAAGCATCGCGAATTTGGGTGGAACAATGCGTTTAGGTGCGTACAAATGTGAATTGAAACCGAACTCCAAAACGGCAAATGCATACAATACCGAATTGATATCTGAACGTCACAGACACAGATTTGAATTCAACAATGAATATTTAGAACAATTTGAAAAAAATGGAATGCTTGCTACTGGTAAAAACCCTGAAACAGGTTTGGTCGAAGTGGTAGAAATCCCAAATCATCCTTGGTTTGTTGGTGCTCAATTCCATCCTGAATACAAAAGTACTGTAGCGAATCCGCATCCGCTATTTGTAGCTTTTATCAATGCGGCAAAAGAAAATAAACAAAATTAGAAATGGATAGAAATACAATTTTAGGTCTTGGACTTATTGGAGCTATCTTGGTGACTTTCACCTTGATCAATAAACCTAAAGAACCTACTAAAGAGGAACTTGCAAAGCAAAAGAAAGAAATCAAGGCTGCAATAAAAAATGCGAAAGAGAAAGATACGACCAAAGTTGTAGCTAAAATCGATGAAAAAACAGCCAAAATTTTAGTTCCTAAATTGGACAAAAATAAGGTGCAAATCAAAGACGAAAATGGTGCTTTGGTTTTTAAAAATTCAGTTACAAAAAAAGATACTTCAATTGCTGAGGTAGTAAGTGAAGAAGTTGAAAAAAATGAAGTTGTTAAAGGAGAAATTATTCGACTTGAAACCAGCAAGTTGGCATTTGATTTTTCAACCAAAGGAGGAATTTTAGCAGCGGTATATTTGAAAGAATATCAATCTTACACAGATTTTGCATCGAAAGATAAAAAATGGATTCCATTGAAATTATTTGGAGAAAATGATGCCGTGAATGAATTAAGCTTTCCGCTTGATGGCAAGCAATTTTCTACAGGAAACCAACTTTTCACGGTAGTCGATTCTTCAAAAAATGGCATTACATTTGAATTGAAAAGAGACAATGATCAAACAATTCAATTCGTTTATTCATTGAAGCCAAACGCTTACGATATGGACTTTGAAGTGAAACTAAAAGGTTTTGCTGGAAAAGTTAATCCTAAAAATGTGATGTTGAATTGGAATGCTGATTTGAAAAAATCAGAAAGACTTTTAAATGCGCAAAGATTGGTTTCTACGGTTTGCTTCAAATACAAGAACGAAGACCACGATTGGTTGAGCGAAGCAACTGACGACGAAGAAAAAATGGAACAATCAGTTGAATGGATTGCTTTCAAACAAAGTTATTTCAGTTCAATCATGAAACCGGTTTCAGGATTTGATAAATCGGGTTCAAGTTTGAAAATCAAAAAATTTAGCGAAACTGAAGACAGATTTCATTCACACATTAAAAGATACGAAGCATCAATGAATCTAGCTTTCTCAAATACTGGTGATGCAAGTGCCAAGATCAATTGGTTTTTCGGACCAAATGATTATGAAGTTTTGAAATCTTACAATTCAAATTACGAAGACATTATCAATTACGGTTGGGGATTGTTTAGATGGATTAACATTTATGCCATTCAACCATTATTCAATTTATTGGCTGGATCAGGTTTAGGATTTGGAATTGTGATTTTATTAGTGACATTGATTATCAAATTGTTTTTGATGCCAATTCAATGGAAAATGTACGTTTCTTCAGCCAAAATGAGAATATTAAAACCTGAAGTTGATGAGTTAAACGCAAAGTTTCCAAACAAAGAAGATGCCATGAAAAAGCAGATGGAAATGATGTCGTTGTATCGTACAAGTGGCGCTTCTCCCCTGGCAGGTTGCGTTCCTATGTTGATCCAAATGCCTATATTACTTGCTGTATTCCGTTTTTTCCCTGCTGCATTTGAATTGAGACAACAACCATTTTTATGGGCCGAAGATTTGTCTTCATACGATTCAGTATATGATTTTAGTACATACTTGCCACTTTATGGTGATCACATTTCTCTTTTCACTTTGTTGATGGCTGTTACGACTTTGGTGTACACTTACGTTAACAGTGGAAACATGCAACAGCCAACACAACCAGGAATGCCAAACATGAAAGTGATTATGTATATCTTCCCTTTTATGATGATTTTCTTCTTCAATAATTATTCTTCAGGATTGAGTTATTATTACTTCATTTCAACGTTGATTTCAATTTTAATCATGCTGGCAATCAAACAATTCTTTGTGGATGAAGATAAATTAAAGGAAAAAATGGCCGCCAGAAAAGCAGCTGCCACAACTGGAAATTCAACTGTGAAAAAGAAATCTAAATTTCAAGAGAGATTAGAACAAATGCAAAAAGCACAGCTAGAAGCAAAAAAGAAAAAATAGTATAGAGTTTATATTTTTAGAAAAGGTTTACTGGAAGCGGTAAACCTTTTTGCTATCTTTAAAACTACATTTGAAACAAAATTTCCTATTATTTAATTTTTGATTTATGTTCAAGTACTTGATTTTATTTATCTCAGTGTTTCTTGCCGCTTGCTCAAGTGAAAAAGCCAAGGTTGAAATTGAAAATACGGCAAAGGTTGAGTTTACTGGAAATCTTTTTAACCCAATTTATTTGACCACGTTATTTGAAGCACCAAACAATCTTGGCCCGATCTGGAATAAAGATTTGGTTGAAACATTAAAAATCAATAAAATAAGTCTATTTGTTAAAGGTGGAAGATACAAAAATAACATGTCGGAAAAACTAACTTACACATTCAATCCAAACGGCAATGTGCTAAATTTTAAGCACTATTTATACAACATTTCAACAGAGCCATTTTCTAACTCAGGCTTCTCATTCTCTATAAATGGTACCTTGGAAAAAATTGATATTTTCAAATACATGGAAGTTGGAAATGTACCGCCCGTTTTTATCCACAGAGATTCAATAAAAACAACCGTTATTACTTCAAAAAACAATAACAATTTTGATTCATTGGTTTTTTATCCAACCATAGAAAATCCAAAGTTGATTGTTGAAATAGTTAACCACAAAGTAAATTCCATCGAAATTTTTGTTGAGAAAGGATCAAACCTAACACAGATCCAAGCGCAATCAAAAAATTTAGATTCAACGTTAAACATCTTCGCACTTTCAGAGAAATCGGTCACTTTCTTAGAAAATAATTTACCTCAGGAAAGTTATCATTTGGATGCAAATTGGAATAAACAGGAAAAATCAAAATCTTGGGAATACAATGAAAATCAACAGCCTGTAAAGTACTTTGAACGTTTACACGGTACTTTGGTAAAAGATATTGTAATCACTTACGATGAAAATGGTTTACCTGAAGAATTCGTTGTTGACCGCAAAAAATTTGTTTTTTATTATAGTTCTAAATAATGCTTTCAAAACAAGAATTAAAGGATAAAAACTTCCAATTTTGGAATGATTTTAAATCCTATATGTCAAAACATAGATCGGCAACAGGAAGAAGAATAAACTGGATCAATTACCCTACTGAAATAAAATTTATCTTTTTGCGTTTGGAAGTTGATAAATTTGGTGCTAGAATTTGTTTTGACATTCAAGCAAAAGATCAATCTGTCAGAGAAATCATTTGGGAACAAATGGAAGAACTCAAAAAAGTAATGGAAATTAGCATGGGAGAAGATGGTATTTGGAATTACGAATACAGCACCAATGAAATAGTTTCATTTTCAAGAATAAAATGGGAAATTGATACTGTCAACTTTTTTCGAGAATCAGACCAAGAGATTATTTTTAATTTCTTTAAGGTAAAACTAATTGCTTTTGATGAATTTTACCAAGATTTTAAAGATATTTTGATTCTACTAATCAAATAGCCTATTTCAATTAACATTATTTTCGCTTTCAATTTCTTAAAACTCTCAATATTCTTTTAACTTTGTATTTATGTTAAAATATCTAATAGCTTTTATTTCACTTGGTTTTTCATTCATTACAATGAGTCAAGTGGTGATTTTAAATGAAGACTTTCAATCAGGATTTCCAGCAAATTGGACAATGGTGGATGTTGACCAACATATTCCAAATGCAGCAGTCTCTGAATACATTAATCCTTGGATAATTAAGGTAGACCCTGAAAACACAGCTGATTCTGTAATCAGTTCAACATCTTTTTACGAACCTGTTGCTCAGGCAAATAAATGGTTAATTACGCCAGCGATTACCTTGGGAGATTATGGAAACTACCTTTCATGGCAAGCAAAATCACATGATCCATCTTATCCTGAAAATTACAAGGTTTTGATTTCAACATCAAATCAAGTGTCTGATTTTTTAGACACTGTTAGATTAATTGTTCTTGAAAATCCTGAATGGACAGCAAGAGAAATTGAATTAAGCGATTTAGGTTTTAATGGACAAACTGTTTATTTGGCTTTTGTAAATAATACCAACGATGGCTTCAAATTGTATTTAGATGACATCAACGTAAGAAAAAATGATCCTGTTGGAATTACAGAATTGGCTGACATTCAAGTTCAAGTTTATCCAAATCCAACCACTGGAAATATTAAAATCAATTCTTCTCAACAAATAGATCACTTTTCTATTTGTTCTTTAGAGGGAAAATTGATGCTAGAAAAGTTCTATAATAATGGAGACCAAATAGATTTATCCAGCTTGAATGCAGGTATTTATTTGGTGAACGTAAAGATTTCTGGTAATCTTAAAACAATTAGAATCCTTAAAAATTAATTGTCTATTGAGGTTCCGGTATTGGAATTAATTCAAGCGCAAAGGCGTAATTGATTTTCGGTTTCAAAATAATCTTTTCATTTGTAAGCATACTCAGGTCAAAAATCCAAATTTGATCCTTAAAATATAGCTTTACCTTTTTAAAATTATTGGACACTTGAAATGAACCTTTTTGTCCCATTTCATCTCCCAAGGTATTCATTTTCTGAATATAAAAATTTCCTGATTTATGAAAAATAATAATTTCTTTGTACTGCAAACTCAACGGTGAAAAGTCTTTTCCATTTTTGTACTTGTGATTTACCAACCAAACTTTGGAATTATTATTGTGAAAAACAAATGCGGAATCAACAGTAATCAGCTCATTGTCTGAAACACAAGCACTCAGAAGCAAAATCAGACCAAGTAATTTTACAAATGTTTTCATTTGAACTTATAATGCCATTTTATTATCTCGAATAACTTTGGCAATTTCCATATTCATCGAATCTTGCAATTCTTTTTTGATATTTCTGCCCTCAATCATTTCTACACGAACATATTGATATCGATTTTCTTTCCATTTATATAAACACTGTAATCTGTTTTCATATTCATCAAAGAATTGCAATACCAAATCGTCATGGCCGGAAGGAGATTTTCTCATACCAATCAAATGCGCAATAAAAGTATTCACCAAAACTAATTTACCTTGTTCACGCTGATATACCAAGGCTCTTCTCAATGGCCAGTCGTGAACACCAGACCTAATTACTAGGATAAAAGCATTTTCGATTTTTTCATTTTCAATGAATGGTAAAACATGAAAGAATTTAGGATTACATGCAGGTTGAGCTGCATTATTTAAGTCTTTTTGATTAGCATCACATATTTTTAATTCATAAAGTAAATCTAGCATTTTGGGATCTGAAAATTTAACTTCATCGAAAAGGATTTCAATATTTTTTTCTACTTTAACTTCTTGATTATCAACAAATTCTTCTGGCAAAACCTTTGGTTCATTCTTACAACTAGAAAAAATAACCAACATCAATATAATAGGCAAAATCTTAATCATCATTTTAAATTTAATACACAACGTTAAATTATTGATTTGTTACTATATATGAATAGGAAAAACTGAACTACTCATTTCATATCCACGTTTAAATTCTTGGTTTTCAAGTCCAGTTTCGATTCCATTTTCTTGAAACCATTGAAGCATCATTTCTGTTGGCATATTTCCAGTCAATTCATTTGCAGCCATAGGACAACCGCCAAAACCTTTAATAGCTCCGTCAAATCTTCTACAACCATTGCTATAGGCTGCTTCAACCAATTTTTTTGCATTTTCTGGAATGGTATGAAGATGCGCACCAAACTCCACATTTTTTAATGCAGGAATTAAATCTTTGAACAAGGAAGAAACCAATGTTGGTGTTGCGCATCCAATAGTATCTGAAAGCGCCAAGATCTTTATGCCTAATTCATTATATAATCTTTCTGACCAATTAATTACAATTTCGGAATTCCAAACGTCACCATAAGGATTTCCAAAACCCATGGATAGATAAACAACTAAATCTTTGTTGTTTTTGAAAGCTAAATTCTGAATCGCTTCCAATCTTTTCCAAGATTCTTCGATCGTTGCATTTGCATTTCTTTTTTGAAAAGTCTCAGAAACAGAAAAAGGAAATCCTAAAAAATCAATTTCCTCAAACTGAATAGCTTCTTCTGCCCCGCGCTCATTGGCAATAATCGCCAGCAAATTAGTGTCTGTATTTGTTAAGTCAAGTTGTTCTAAAACTTCAACAGTGTCTTTTAATTGCGGAATTGCTTTTGGTGAAACAAAACTTCCAAAATCTAAAGTATCAAATCCACATTTAAGCAGTTGATTAATGTAGCTTGCTTTTTTTTCAGTAGGGATAAAATCAATAATTCCTTGCATTGCATCACGGGGACATTCAATAATTTTCAACTTTTCCATGCTTGTAAAATTAATTGATTTAAAGCTAAAATCTACGAATTTCAAAAAAAATATATCTTAGAAAAAGATTATTTTCTTGCTAGAATCGCTTTATTAATTCTTTTAATTAATCCTGGGCCTTCATAGATAAAACCAGTATAAAGTTGAATTAAATCTGAACCTGCATCTAATTTTTCCAATGCGTCTGTTTCTGAATGTATTCCACCAATCCCAATTATTGGAAATGCTTTATTAGATTTTTCTGCCAAATAACGAATCACCTCGGTCGAACGATTTTTAACTGGTTTACCAGATAAACCACCTGCTCCAATCGATTCAATAATTTTAGAATTTGTTTTTAGATTTTCACGAGAAATAGTTGTGTTGGTTGCAATAACTCCATGAATCTTTGATTTCTCTACAATTTCAATAATGTCATCGAGTTGACCATCAGTCAAATCTGGAGCTATCTTCAACAGAATTGGTTTGGGAGCTTCCTGCTGATTATTTTCTTTTACCAACTCTGACAACAATGCCATCAATGGTTCTTTCTCTTGTAGATCTCTCAAATTTGGCGTATTGGGAGAAGAAACATTTACAACAAAGTAATCAACAACAGGATAAAGGATTTTAAAAGCTTTGAGATAATCTGACAATGCATCTTCATTGGCAGTTAATTTATTTTTACCAATATTTCCACCAATGATTACATTGGTACTTTTATTTTTCAATCGCTCAGCAGCAATCTCCGCTCCTTCATTATTGAATCCCATTCGATTTATGATTCCTTCGTCTTCTTTGACTCTAAAAAGTCTAGGTTTTTCATTTCCTGATTGTCCAAGTGGGGTTATTGTTCCGATTTCAATAAATCCAAATCCACAATAAGCCAAATCATTAAACATCTTGGCATCTTTATCAAATCCAGCACCTAAACCTACAGGATTCTTAAATTTTAAACCAAAAACTTCTTTTTCTAATCTTTTATCTTCAACAACATACATTTTTTTCCAAATCCATTTCATTCCAGGAATGGCTAATGCAAAATGAATCGCTTTGGCTGTAAAATGATGGACTTTCTCCGGATCAAATTGAAACAAGAAAAATCTAATGATTGCATACATAATATTGAAGTTTGGACAAAGGTAAAAACAGAAAGCGAGGAACAAATGCCCCTCGCTTTAATTTTATCAATATGTTTCTAACAATTAGAATTTTGCTCTTCCTCCTTTGTATCTAGGAATATACATTTTCTTCATTGGTTTGTACGTAAAATTCTTGTAGAATGTAATGTTCAAATAAAAATATGCGTCTTTTTGCGGTTCACCTCTTTTAGAGCCTGGATTAAACCATTCTGGATGTGTTACGGAAGGATTACTCAAGGCAGCAGATGTAGCAGAAACTTCAGTTGCTAAAATTGCAGGATCGTAATAGAATCCGTGAACATCATCAATATAATCAGAAAAAGTTTTGACATAGGTTGCCTCGATTCCAATTCTCCACATTCCAGCAAGTGCTCTTCTATAGCCAATCCCGATTGGAACAGTTGCAGTGAATGGCAAATAGACTTTAGCACCACCTTCTAAACCTTGTCCTTCAGTCTTCAACGGTCTTAAATTTTCCCATCCACCATTGTAAGGTGCTTGCGGATTAAAATAAGCCACACCAATTCCTGCAAAAACATATACTTGATCATGGTGCTCTCCAAAACCTTTCATGCCTTTCATATTATATCTTTTACCGTACTTTTCATTTACAAAAATCAACCATTCAATTCTCTGACTCAAATTTACAACTGGTGAACGAAAAGCCAAATTACGAGCGTTTCTATCAGGATCAGCCGTTTGCGCATCAGTCCCTCTCAGCATACCAACATTCAACAAAGAAGTAGTTGCAAAATGAGGTGCAAAACGATATCTGTAACCAATACCGACATTAAAACTAGTTGATGGAAAATCAATATCAGCCAAACTATAATCAGTCCCAATTTGATCTCTTCCTCCCAAATCACCTAAAAATTGAGTAGCTCCTCCCTGAATCATAAACTCTTTTCTGTTCATCTTCCAGTTCTTTCCAGAATTGAAATTAGATGCTTGACTAAAAGAGATTACACTGGTTAATGCTAAACAAAAAGTTAAAAAATATCTCATAATTAAAATAAAAAAGGCATAAGATAGCCTATTTAACGTGACGAATTTAATCAAAAAAAGCTTAAAAATCTAAATTTGTTAGAATAAGTTATCAAAACCCACTTGTGAACGAGTATTGTAACATTTAATTCGACTGAATTAATGTAAAATCATAAATTTTTCCATCATCTAAAGATATTAATTGAATCATTTCTTTTTCCTTTTTCTCAAAATAAAAAACCAATGGTTCACCTGGTTCATTTTCTCGAGACAATGCCAATGTTTTATACTGACCATTTTGCAACATACCTTTGTAAACGTTTTGACTGTCTTTTCGTTGCTCAAACCACTTTAAAACTTCTGATTGATTTATAGTTAGAATAACAAAATAAAAATAACCCTCTCCATCAATATATAAATAACCATTGCTGATTTCTTGGCCCAGTCCACGAAACAAAAAGGATTCATTTTTTGAGATTTTAACGGTTTCAATCTTTTCTTGAGAAAATAAATTAAATGCTGAAAGTCCAAAAAAAATAGATAGTAATAAGTTTTTCATTCTACTGGTATTAAATTCATTGGCACGATTTCAAAAATATTATTATTCGTATCTACCGTCAAAATTTTTGTAATAAATATCATTTCTCCCATAGAATATTTATAAATGTCTGCGATTACGTTTTTCGGAATAACATTTCCTTTAACATCTACTGCCAAATTCTTTTCTCCATGCGGATAACTTATTACAAATGAAACTATTTTATAATTTTCAGCGGTTTGAATTCCTTCCAAATCTCCCAATTCAGTGATCAAAATTTCTCCGTCGTAAATTTGATTAATATGGGGAAATAAGTTTTCTTGTTGTGTTGAGTCAATACCAATCTTTATGTGTTCAATCTTTTCAGGTTGAGCAATCAAATAACAATGATTCAGTAATATAAAACTAAACAGATACAGTTTCATTTATTAACTTGTTGAGTAAATCTTTAACAGATTCGCCGCTTTCACCCTTCTTGAAAATTAACTTGGAAGAAATATTTTTTGATTTTCCACTTTTTAATTCACAAATTCCGAAATCACCTCCTCTTTCAACTCCAAAGATAACCAAATCATCGTTGGCATGAAATCCAAAATTGGTAATTGGATGTATTGCTCTATCTCCATAATTGAATCTCAAATCTTTATCTAAATTGAAAACAAAAATCTGACTAAAATCTGCAGAAGTGGATGAATTTTCCCAAACAAAAAATGGTTCATTTTTCATCGCCGCTGGATATTTACTTGGCTTATCGCAATTGTAAACGCCCCATTGATTCACTTGAAAACTTGCCGTTCCATTTTCATTTGGCCTGCTAACCAATTTTTCATTTAATGCGGCTAAATCTCCCATCAAAGCCTTTTGATACGCTTCTTTTTGTTTTTGTAGGACTGATTTATTCTTCTCAATTTCAGCTATAATTTCATTGAAACTACTGATTGCCACATCAAATTCCTTTTTGGCTTCTGTTAATTCCTTTCCTTGCAAAACTGGTCTAACGGGCAATCTTAATTTTTCAGAAGTTGCTGTGAAAATCATTTCATATGCATCTTTATTTTTCTCCAATTTGACATCAGACCATGTTTTTTTGGTGAAATTTTTATCGTAACCAGAAGTTGGGAGGATTTCAAATACCAAATTTTCAAATTTAGCCAATTCTGGATAGGTTTTCTTGTTAAAATCCAAGTCAAATTTTTGATGAGATTCATTGGGGATTTTAAAACTTTCCGCACTTGGCTTTTGCACTTCAGATTTTGATTGGTTTAAAGCGACTATTTGATCGTCAACGTTTGCAATCTGTTTTTTAATAGCAACCGGATTATTCAAACTCAATTTCGGCTTCTCTTTTTGACGATTCAATTCATATTTTACTGGATATTTCGTCCATTCTTTGGTTGATTCATTCAAATTCCAAAAATCAAATCCAGCAGGATTCTTAGTCAACTTCATATCTATTTCGATCGGTTTTTCTGAATTTATTTCAACCACTTGATTGTTTTGTTTTCCTCTGATTTCAATCATTCCTCCTGAAATAAAAGCATCCTCTTTCTGATAGTCCATTGGAATTCCTGCTAAAAAAGCAGATACTTTGTCAGGAAATTCTCTCACTTCAATATCCACTTTTTCATTTTTGTTTTCTGCCAACAAACTTTCTTTCGAAATCTCAATTTTTGTCCCACTTGGAAGTATGATCTCTTCATTTTTATTTGGATTCACTTCAAAAGTTTGAAATGGAACATCTTCACCTTCAATTGGTGGATGAATGCATTCAGTGTCTTTGGGTAAATCTGCAATTGCTAAAGTATTTGTTTTATCATTCGTTTCATTTTGACTGTTTAAATAATTTACACTAAAAAAAAGTGCAATTCCGATGGAAGCTAGCCCTGTTGGTCCCCAAAACCATGGACTTTTCCATACTGGAGGTTTTGATAACAAATGTTTTGACAGTACTTGATCAAAATTTTGTTTTGCGCTGATTTGCTCTGAATTTAGGTTGGGGCGATCCAGATTCATTCTTCTGTTTGTCATCTGCACGTATTAAATAAAGGTTGAAAATTACAAAACTGTTTAAATCTAACATCCAAAAAGTCTCGTTTTATATTTATTGAAAGTAAATTCCCTTCCTCCAAAAGGAAGAAAGGAATTTTAAAATGTTGCTTTTTATTTCTCATGAAAATATTTTTTTAATTTTTCTAACGCTCTAAAACATTTCACTTTCGCATTGTTTTCAGTGATATCTAAAATTTCGCCAATTTCTTTAAATGAACGTCTTTCGAAAAAACGCATTTCTATCAATTGCAATGGCTCTTCTTTCAATTTACCCAATGCACGAAAAAGAATCTTTTTATTGATTTCAGATTGATCTTCGTCCATTTCATCCATCATTTCAAACAGAGTAACACTTTCAACATTCACTGTTCTAAGCGCTTGCTTATCGCGAAATGATTGATATAATTCACTTTTCGCGATGCGATACAACCAAGAACCAAATGGTACTCCTCTATTCTCATATTTATGAATGTTGTTTAAAGCTTTCATAAATACTTGTGACGTAACATCAAATGCCATTTCAGTATCATCCATTCTTTGATGAATGTACCGGAAAATGGGCTCATGGTATTTTTTGTACAGCGGGCCAAACAACTCGGGGTTGCTTTTAGCTTGCTGTATCCACACTTGCTCCTCCTCAAGACGCTCGTGTGTGTGGTGATACAATGGGTTAACTGTCATGATTTCTGGTTTTATTTTTGGTTTTAAGCATGTAAAGCTTGCAGACTTTACAATCAAATAATGCAAACTTTATAATTCGTTACACTATTTTATCATAAAACGAACCAAAAATTCTAGTTATTATAAAAATTAGAAAATAAATGTTTGGAAAGTATTGTGAAATCTAGGAAAAACGAATTGATAGATTTTTAAATCCAAATGAAAAAATGTTGCTTTTTTTGTATGTTTGAATTTCGAAAGATAAAATATTGAATGTCTAAATGATTACTTTTTTGAAAAATATCTTTTTGTTTTGGGTTATACTTTTTGGGATAATCTTTGGTTTAACGAAGGTTGTTCATTTATTTTATCCTCAAATCGACACATTGAATATTCCTATTCAGCTAATTGGAACATTCCTGTTGGCCGTCGTTTTATTTTTCCTCAAAAATAAAAATATTTAACGATTGTTTTTTTGTTTGTTTTTAGCATGATTTTCAAATTTGATTATTGTTGCTTCGCTTCTGGTTTTGGTTAAATCAAAAATACACGCCAAAAACAATTGCAGGTATTTCTTTGCGCCACGGATTGCATCCGTGGCTACCCATATTTGGCACCTACGGCACCATTTGGGTATTTAAATTTCGATGACATATCTTTTTTTTCTTAGGCATGATATTCAATTTCGATTATTGTTGCTTCACTTCTGACTTAAACTAATACAAAAATACACCTCAAAAAAAATTGCAGGCACTTCTTTGCGCCACGGATGTAATCCGTAGCTACCAATATTTGGTAACTACGGCGCCGTTTGGATAATTGAATTTTTAAGGCAAATGCTCATAAAAAAAGCCGAAAATGAGATTTTCAGCTTTTGAATTTATGTTTTCTTTCTTATTGTTGCGATAACCACTCTTGGAATTTCTTCGCATTTGCGGCGTGTTCGGCGTAGCCAATTGTGAAATCGTGTTTTCCGGAATAATCTGCTTTAGCGCACATGAAAATGTAATTGTTGTTGTCCCTATTTAAAACTGCATCAACTACTTGCGTTGGAGGAATGCAAATTGGACCTGGAGGCAAACCGTCGTTGTAATAAGTATTGTAGGGACATTGAATTTCTCGGTGTTCATAAGTTAAACGTTGAACGCCATCCAATTGATCTCCCCAGCAAAACTTAAATGTTGGATCTGATTGTAAACGAATTCCTTGTTCTATTCTATTTAAATACAGACCTGCGATGATTGGCCATTCTTCTGCGTTTTTAGATTGCTCTGAATAAACAATACTTGCTAAAGTTACTGCTTCTGAAGGAGAATCTAAACCTATTTTTGCCAATTTTGATTTTCTTTCAGGAGTCCAAAAATCTTTGAATTCATTTGCCATTCGAACCAAAAATTGATCTGCATCTGTGTCCCAAAACATTTTATAGGTATTTGGTAAAAACAAAGCTGGCAATTGTTCTGAAGTAAAATCATATTTCTCCAAGGTGGAATCATTGGTCAACATATCAGCCAAATCGGCGCTGTCAATCATCAAGCATTTGGCGACTTTTCCAGACATTTGATATACATCGCGACAGTTGTTGAACGTTACTTCGACTTCCACTTCAGCATTTCCATTTCCTGCTGAATTTTTAGTGAAACCGTTCAGCAACGTTCGATAACTTGTTCCTGCTTCAATCTCGTATTTCCCAGAAGCCAATCTTTTAGCATCTAGATTTTTGTACTCACCAACTTTCAAAAAAGCATCCTTGTTTCCAACAATTTTTTCACTTTCCAATTGATCTGCCAAACCTTTCAATCCTTTAGAAGCATCAAAATAAAATGCAACTGTTTTTGAATTTTCTGTTGTTTTCATTCCAGCCATGTAAACTGAAATTTTTGGCCAAAAAGCCACGATACCAATTGCTCCAACGATGAGCAAGCCAATTCCTACTTTTTTAAACATAATTGATATATTCTTTCGTTTATCCTTTTTCCTTGGTCAAAAAACCATTCTTTTCTTGTTCCAACTAATTGGAAACCCACACTTTCAAATAAATGAATACTTGAAATATTATCTTCTAAAACATTGGCTGTCAGATTATGGAAATCAAACATGATTTGACAATATTCAATCAAAATTTCCAAACTTTCCCTAGCAAAACCTTTGTTTCTTTCTTTTTCTTCAGCTATTAATATCCCAATTCCCGCTCTTCCATGCTTGAAATTAGCTTCAAATAAATCCAAAGTTCCAACGGCTTCATTTGTGTCATTCAGACAAATCATCAGCCTCATTTCACCACTTTGACGGAAATTATGAATGCTGTTAATGTAATCCAAAATCCCATGCATAGAATAAGGTGCTTCGGTTCCACTCACGCGCCAATTTTCGGGATTATTTTCCCAAATCAAGACTGTCGCAGCGTCTTCTGGCTCAATCGCTCTTAAGTGAATTTTACTACCTTTTAGCATTTTTCAATTGGAATAATCTATTTTGAATATCTTGTCTGGAATAAGTTGGAATCCCTTTGTAATCAGCAGGCAAATTGATTCCAAAAATGGTTTCCATTACACCTGCTTCGTTCAGCAAGTTTAATAATTCTATGAGAATTAAATCTTGTGTTTCAGAAAAATATATTTCGGTGATGGGAGTCAAACAAGTCAATCCATCTGAATTGGCAGTTTGATACTTTTTAAAAACTGTTTCTAAGTGTCTGTTTTTGATACTATTTTCCGAAGTTTTGATAATTAACGTAGGAATTTTTTTTGTTTTCAACAACTTGCAAATCTTTTCCACCGAGATATTTTCGTCTTTCCCTGAAACTTTGAGGCTGAAATAAAATCCATCTTTTGAAATACCAATGTGAGGCGGAATTTTATCAGCATGAAAAACCCAAAGAAAAATACCTAATTTGAAATCTTCATTGTCAATGTTTTTCCAACAATCAATCATTCCATTATACATGTATATTTCCTTTAAAAACAAACTCAGCAGGTCCTGACAACCAAATTTTTGTAAATGATAAATTATCTTCTGCAACAAAAGAAACATTCAAATTTCCTCCTTTGACAGTGATGTCATATTCATTGAAGCCAATTTGTTTGTCCTTGAAAGCACAAGTAATTGCCGCAGCAGTAACACCTGTTCCACAAGACAAAGTTTCATCTTCGACACCACGTTCATAGGTTACAACATTGATTTTATTTCCAACTTGTTTAACAAGATTAACATTAATTCCCTTTTCTTGGTAATGTGACGAATAACGGATTAATTTTCCAAACTCAACAACATTCTGAATTTCGTCATTTTCAATAAATCTGATATAATGTGGCGAACCAGTATTTAATTCAAAATCTCCATTAATTTCCTTGACTTCAATTACATTTTGCATTTCGATGGCAATTTTTTTTTGAGTCAATTTAGCTTGATGCTCACCATCGATTGCTAAAAATGTAACACTTTCACAATCAATCCCCAAAAAAGCAGCAAAAGCTACTGAACAACGTGCTCCGTTTCCACAAAAACTTTTGGAACCGTCTGAATTGCTGTAATCGACTTCAAAAGCATAATTTTCATGATTATTGATACAAATCAGTCCATCTGCGCCGATCCCAAAACGACGGTCGCAAATCAATTTAATTTGAGCGATTGACAAATGATTGTATTTTCCGTCACGGTTGTCGAGCATCACAAAGTCATTCCCAGTTCCTTGATATTTATGAAAATTGATTTCCATGAAATAGATTTTGAACAACAAAGGTAAGAGAATTAAAGCTTAATTTTAACGTTTTGAATAGCGATTTTCCAACAATCAAAGAAACATTTGAAATGCAGACAAACAAAGAAAAAATGTTGGCTGGTGAGTTTTATCAGTCATTTGATCAAATTCTTTCCAATGAGCGACAAGCAGTGCAAAAATTGCTTTATCGACTCAATCAATTGGAACCAGATAATTTTAAAGAAAAATCTGAAATTTTGAATTTGATTTTCAGCAATTTGGGTAAAAATACTTTTATTGAATTGCCTTTTCGATGTGATTATGGCTACAATATCAGTGTCGGAAAAAACTTTTTCGCCAATTACAATTGCACTTTTCTTGACAGTGCACCCATTAAAATTGGAGATTACGTACTTTTTGGTCCCAGTGTAAGTTTATTTACTTCTGGACACCCAATTGATGTTGAAAAAAGGAAGAAATTATTTCAATTTGCCAAACCGATTACCATTGAAAACAATGTTTGGATTGGTGGAAATACAGTTGTAAATCCTGGGGTTACAATCGGTGAGAACTCGGTGATTGGTGCTGGAAGCGTGGTCACTAAATCAATTCCTGCGAATGTTGTAGCTGCAGGAAATCCTTGTATAGTAATTCGAAATTTGAATTAATCATTCCACGAAATCCAAATCTTTGTCGTGTGTTTCTGGAATGGTAACAGTTGAATAAATCCCAATAAAAAAGCAAACTAAACCTAAAATAGAACCTGCAAGGATGACTCCTAAAGAAACTTTAAAACTCAAGAAAAACCAAGTCATTAAAACGACAGTTCCACGCACCATGTTTGGAATTGTTGTAGCAGCTGTAGATCTGATATTTGTGCCGAATTGTTCAGCACCAACTGTCACGAACATTGCCCAATAACCAGTTCCTAAACCAAGCCATGTACAATAGAAATAATACATTTGGGCTGATTTTACTCCACTGAAAAGCATCAATATAACGCCGACAGCAGTGAAAATCATCATTCCTAAAATGGCTTTTTTTCTAGATTTCAACCATTGACTGATGAATCCGCTCATAAAATCTCCTGCGGAAATACCTATATATGCCCACATGATTGCCAATCCAGGATCAATTTTTTCTTTGATTCCCATAGCTTCCCCAAATTGATTTCCCAATGTGGCTAGAATACCGATGCAAAACCAAGTTGGAAGTCCGATTCCGATGCATTTAATGTATTTTACAAAGCGATTCCAATTGGTAAAAAACATCCAGAAATTTCCTTTTTGAATATGAGAATCGGCTTTCACATTTTTGTACATTCCTGATTCAATCACACCAACGCGAAGTAGCAGTAAACAAAGTCCCATTCCGCCACCTACAAAATAAGCGATTGACCAATGCCCTGAAAGTTCGACAGTAAATTTAGCAACAACAGCACCAAAAAGTCCAAATCCAGCGACCAATGAAGTGCCAATGGCTCGCAATTCTTTTGGTAAAGATTCAGAAACAAGTGTAATTCCAGCACCTAACTCTCCAGCCAAACCAATTCCTGCAATGAATCGCAAAATCAGATATGCATTTCCTTTGTCCATGAAATTGATATTTGGCAAAAATCCACAAGCGATGTTTGCCAATGAATAAGTAATGATTGAACCAAAAAGGACAGATAAGCGACCTTTTTTATCACCCAAAACACCCCAGAGAATCCCTCCGAGTAGCAATCCTCCCATTTGCCAACTATTGATAATTGGACCTAACGTATCTGGATTGTAACCCAATTCTGTTACACTTGGAATGCGAACAATGCTGTAAAGTAATAAGTCGTAAATATCTACAAAATAGCCCAATGCAGCAATGATAACAGGCAAACTAAAGAGCAGTTTTATTTTTTGATTGAAAGTGAAAGATTGATTCATAAATACGAATATAGTTTATTTTGAAAAAATATGATTATTTCAATAAAAACAACAATTTGAATAACGTTTTATTTACCTATAATTTAACACCAGCCGCTGCTTTATAAACCTACATTTGAACGTACTCTTAATTTCTAGAAATATGAAAATAAAATTTAAATCAATTGCAGTAGCTGCTTTTTCAGTTGCACTGCTTTCTTCATGCACCGTCATTCGACCAGGTCAAATTGGTATGAAACAAACAATCGGAAAATTAAAACCTGGAGTATTGGAATCAGGTTCAAAACTATATAATCCTTTTGTGTCTAAAATTATCAAGATAAACGTTCGTACGGTTGAACTTTATCAAGTTTTAGAATTGCCCACCAAAGAAGGATTGAATGTGAAAACGGAAATTATTTTGTTGTATCACGTAAATCCTAAATCAGCCAGAGAAATTTACCAAAATTATGGTTTGAATTATCAAAAAGTAATTGTTGAAAGCAACTTCATTGCAACCGCGAGACAAGTTAGTGCAAGATATGACGCCAAAGAATTATATGCAGTTGACAGGAAACTTGTTGAACATGTAATGTTGGATGAATTGACATCCGACATTGGAGACAAAGGATTTATTATTGATGCAGTTTTGCTTAAAGAAATTACGCTGCCACAAGCGATGACGCAAGCAATCCAATCTAAAGCAAGCGCTGAACAAGCGGCATTACAGATGGATTTTGTGATTCAAAAAGCGGTAAAAGAAGCAGAAAGATTGTCTATCGAAGCAGAAGGAATCAGAAAAGCGCAGTTAATTATTGACAGTTCATTGACTGAGAAACTGTTAAAATACAATTACATCGAAATGATGCGTGGATTATCAAATTCACCAAATGCAAAAATCATCATGACAGATGGAAAAATTCCAATGATGATTGGAAATTAGTTTTTAAATTGAAATTTAGATTTTAAGGAAAAGGGTCGTATTTTCTTAAGTACAACCCTTTTTTTTATTACTCTTTCAATTCAATCTCAACTTCATTTTTAGGAACAAGAAATAACATTATCAATCCTAATACAAAGAATATAGCAACAGAAATAACAGAATATCTGATAGATCCTGTCAACATTTCAACCATACCGAAGAATAAAGTTCCCAATACAATTCCGATTTTTTCGGTCGCATCGTAAAACGAGAAGTAACTTGCGTGATCTGTTGTTTCGGGTAAAAACTTCGAGTAAGTTGAACGTGCAATCGCTTGAACTCCACCCATCACCAAACCGACACTTGAAGCAAGCATGTAAAACTCAACTGGCGTTTCAACGATAAATGCAGCTAAACAAATCAAAATCCAGATTGAAACAGAAATAATTAATGTTTTGATGTTTCCAATTTTAGCTGAAACTTTAGACATGATAAATGCGCCTGCTGCTCCTAATATTTGTATCAATAAAATGGCGATAATCAATCCTGTCGTTCCAGAATCGTCAGGCCAAGCAATTTCCTTGTTTGCGAAAATTGTTGCCATCAACATCACAGTTTGCACACCTGTATTGAAAAAGAAAAAAGCATACAAGTATTTTTTTAATCTTTTTGTTTTGCGGAAATCTTTGAAAACCAATTTCAATTCTTTGAATCCACGCCATAAAATTCCTTTTTCAGGTTTTTTATTGTACACATTATTAGGCAAGACACGATAAGTGATTTGTGAAAATCCAATCCACCAAATACCTACAAAAACAAAACACCAAGCAGTTGGATAATTGAATACTTTCATCCAAATCAAACAAAGAATCAACAATAACATGGAACCAAAATATCCCATTGTGAAACCCTTGGAAGAAATTTTGTCGTGATCCTTGACTTCAGCAATTTCAGGAAGAAAAGCATTGTAAAACACCAAACTATTCCAAAATCCGATACTTGCTAAAAAGACTGAAAGGAATCCAAGTTCAATGTAGTCGGTCTCGAAGAAATACAAGGACATGCAGGAAATTGCACCCAAATAGCAGAAAAATTTCAAGAATTTCTTTTTGCTTCCACTGTAATCAGCGACACCTGAAAGCAGAGGTGAAAGAAATGAAACGACTAAAAATGAAAGAGATAAAACAAATGAATACAAAACAGAAGAAGAAAATTCCCAACCAAAAAAGTTGACAGGAATGTAGGTTCCTTCAGGGATTTCTTTCACCAATGTCTGAATTGTTTCGCTTGAAACATTGTCGCCCAGATTATTTTCAGCTTTGATAAACGCAGCTTTGGTTTTAAAATCATAAAACAGTGGAAATACAGCTGATGAAATGACCAAATTGTAAACAGAATTTGCCCAATCATAAAACACCCAACCTCTGATTATCTTTTTGTTACCCTTCTCCATAGTTCAAATTTGAGTTCCAAGATACAAATTGACGTTTAATTTACAGCAACAGAATTTACATAATCATTCAAATAACCGAAATATTCGGTCAATTCGCCATTTAAATTTGTTTCAGATGCGCGACCTATAATATTGTCTGGATCTTCGTTGAATAATGCTGGAAAAATATGTTTAATTAATTCATTACCAAAATCTTCAGATGCATCCATTGGAAGTTCACAAGGCAAATTATCAACTGACATTACTGCAATTGCATTTTCAGCCATGAAATCTACTTCTGTTTCAGTTTGAGGATTGTAACCAAAAATTGGATCAGCAATTGTACTTGCTTTGATTGTAGATGCAATCGGTCCATCGACATCGCATGAAACATCTGCAACAACTTTCAACCTAGATTTTTCATTTCGCAAATCTTCCGCTGTTAGAATGAATGGCGAAGTATTTGACCAGAAGTGACAAGCGATATACATATCAGCTTCATTGGCATATTTACCGAAAATGGATTTATATTCAGCGCCATGAGCATAAAAATGTTTTTTATCAAATTCTTGACCTGAAATTGGTGCGAAATAATCTTCTACTTCCAAATGTGTAAAAACAGGTTTATCGAAAGTATCATTCAAAAATTCAGCTGGACTAACTTCCATAATTGGCAATAAATCCATGATTTCTCTTGCACCATAACCTACTCTACCAAAACCAGTTAAAACAATTTTTGTATTTGAAGGAAGTACTACTTTTTTCAATTCATTTTCAAGTTCAACTCGGTTTTCACATTCACTTGCTTTTTTCAATTGAAAGGTTTGGTTCTTCTTTCCGAAAGCACGAAAACCGTTGTAGCAGCCAACAATTCCCGCGTAGCGACCAAAACCAATTAATCTTTTTCCTAACTTATTCTTCATTACTTCATAGTCAATCAACTGGATTTTCTTTTGAAGTATTGTTTGCAGTAATTTTTGGTTATATGGCTGTTTTTTTATAGTATGTGAAAAGAAAATATATCTTTTATTGGGAATTAAATCTTCCTTTTTAAATTCTTTCACACCCATAATGATGTCGCATTCAGATAAATCTTCTTGCACTTTGATACCTTGCTCAATATACAATTCATCTTTGAATGTTCGAATGGGGCTATTTTGAACGATTATTTCCACATTTGGAAATTTAAGTTCAACCAGTTTACATTGTTTTGGGGTCAAAGGAACTCTGAAGTCAGGTGGAACCTTTCCTTCTCTTGCAATTCCTAATTTAATTTTTTTCATACTATTTTTTCTTCTTTAGAAATTGGGGTAATTAACTTCCTAATGGATTTATTTCTAAATAATTGTCAATAAATTCTCTCACACAACCTTCGCCACCTTTCTTTGACAGGATCAAATCTACTTCTTTTTTTACAACTTCAACTGCATCATTAGGACAAGTTTTGAACCCTATTAGTTTCATTATCTCTAAGTCGTTGATATCGTCGCCAATCATTGCCACTTCATCCAAACTTAAATTTAATTCTTCGCACCACTTTCTAAGGATATTGATTTTAGGTTCACGACCAACGTAGCAATGTTGAATACCGAGCATCTCAGCTCTTGCACTCACTCCAACATCTTTGAAACCAGCTGAAATGATTCCAACTTGAAATCCTTTTTTAACCAAATGAATGATTCCCATTCCGTCTTTGGTGTTGAATTTCTTGAATTGATCGCCATTTTCAACAAAATACATTCCGCCGTCTGTCATTACACCATCGACATCCAAAATCAACATTTTTATATTTGCCAATTTCAAAGTCAATTCATCTGTTTTGAACAAAGGTTTGAAAAGCAATGATTGCAAATCAATTTCATATTCATCGGCAAATGCTTCCAAGTCGGCAATTCCCAATTCAAAGATTGAATCAACTTGAAAATCAGCTAGTAATTCATTGAAATCTAAACCAAATTTTCTACAAATTCCCTTGGTGTTTTGTTCTAGAAAAATCATTAAATCATTTTGTAACCAACGCTGTTTGCAACAGGTTGAAGTGTATTCAATAATGCTTCAAATTCAGGATGTGTCAACTGCTGAGAAGCATCAGATTTAGCTACTTTAGGATTTCTATGTGCTTCGATTAACAATCCATCAACGCCCATGGCAACACAAGCGCGCGCTAGGTCTGCAATTCCATAGGCATACCCCATTGCGTGACTTGGATCCAAAATAATTGGTAAATTGGTATAATGCTTCAACCAAGCAACTCCGCATAAATCTAAAGTGAATCTCGTTCCTGTTTCAAAAGTTCTGATTCCCCTCTCACACAAAATCACGTTTTCATTTCCACCAGCTAGCACAAATTCAGCTGCTTGAACAAATTCTTGTAAAGTTGTTCCAAAACCTCTTTTAATTAAAACAGGTTTTTGAGTTTTGGCACAAGCTCTTAAAATACCTTGGTCATACATCGCTTTTGCCCCGACTTGAATCACGTCAGAGTATTCAATTATTTCATCAATGTGCGTTGCATCTCGTGCTTCTGTGATCACATTCAATCCATAATCTTCACGCATTTTAGCCAATAATTTCAAACCGTCTAATCCCATTCCTTGGAAACTGTAAGGACTCGTTCGTGGCTTATAACAACCTCCACGCAAAGTACTTAAACCTAATTTCACCAAAAATTCTGCAGATTCGCGAATTTGATCTTCGGATTCTACCGAACAAGGGCCACCGATTAAAACCGTATTCTTGGTATTTCCTCCGATCGTAATTCCACCAATTTTAACTTCTCTTGTTTCGCTTCTGTAATTTTTCGAAGCCAATTGAATATCGTTTGCAAAAACCCATGAATCTTCCACTTTTCCGTCTAATTCAACAGGTATTTCTTTCACGCCTGAACCAGTGATTAACACCGATTTTCCTTCAGATTTAACGTAAAAAGCTTTTATTTTCTCAGCCAATTGTTGTGCTTCTTGCACACTTACATTGTCTTTTAAATGTAATATCATAATTCACTTTTAATCAAGTTTACAAATGTCACTATTCCTGTTGCTTCTCTATCTGCATTAATTACAGGAAGATACATTACCGGAAAAGGACATTTTTTTATCAAGTTCAACATTTCGTTGACTGTATTTTCTTCGTTTATTGTCACAGGATTTTCGTTCACCATTGAAATTGCATCTACATTGGAAAGATTGTCCAATTGTTTGATCAATCCTTTGCGAACGTCTGCGTTGGAAATCAATCCTCTAAATTGATTGTTTTCTCCGATCACGATACAAAACCCCAATTGACCAGCCTCGATACATTCCAACACATTTTTCAAATTCAGGTCATTGTATTGAATACAAGGCGTTTCATTGATTGGTGTCATGAAATCTTTCACTTTGAAATGTGAAGTTACATCTCGCTGCGTCAAATTCATCAAAGCATGACCAATACTTGGCGCGTTGAATAAATATGAACCTGAAACAGAGCTACTCACGCCCATATTTCTTAAAATGAATGAAACTTCCGCATTTACACCTCCGTCCACGTGAATGGATTTTGAGGGATATTTTTTCTTGAAAGATCTGATTTTTGAATAATTCCATGTATCGAAAACACCACCGCTTTGTCCTGGAATCGTTGCCATGATCAGGATAAAATCATAATCAGCATAAGCATCAAACGCATCAATTGAAGTTGGTGTGATGACCGCCAAACCTTTTTTCCCAGTCACTTCTTTTGGGAAAATCAATGGCTCTTTTAAGTCTTCAAACTGAAAAGTCACATATTCAACTGGGTTTTCAATCAGTAAATCCATGTATTTAGAGGGATTCTCAGTGATTATATGCAAATCAATTGGAATATTACACCAAGTGCGAATTTCGCGAATGTCATCAAAAACAGCCAAATCATCATTGCAATCCACATGCAACAAATCAACATTGTGATTAACCAAATCTTGAATTACTTCTTTCAATGGACGTTTTTTGTCACTGTATATGGAAGCTGATATTTTCATCTATAATTATTTAACTGAAAATGAATGTACTAAAACAAAATACTTGAATAAAATTTGGCTTTCAAAAGTGGATGAATCGACAACCTACCATTTTCTATCAAAATTCTTTGTTCAAGTTCACAAATTTTGCGTTCAAAGATAAGATTATTTAATCGTTCGATTGGTCAAATTGAAGATTTCTTCACATAATTTAGTCGAAAAATTGTCACACATAAAAGCTCAAAAAGATTCGCATTTCAGATTTGATAGATTATCTACAAATCCGCTTAATTTTCTAATTTTGGAGTTCCAAATCTGAATCATGAAAAAAATCACCAATGCTTATTATATTGGAAGCGAGAATCGTAAAGGCTTAATAGATCTAGAGATTCCTGCCGAATTCAACCAGAAAGTCATCGTTTTTGTCCATGGTTACATGGGTTTTAAAGATTGGGGCGCTTGGAATTTGATGGGCGATTTTTTTGTTGAAGAAGGCTTTGGTTTTTGTAAATTCAATTTAACGCACAACGGCACAACAACAGATAATCCAATTGATTTTATTGATTTAGAAGCTTTTGCATCAAACAATTACACCAAAGAAAAAAACGATGTTCAATATGCTTTGGATTGGATTGAAAATCAATTTGAAAATTTGCCCGAAATCTATTTGATGGGTCACAGCCGTGGTGGTGGAATTGTGCTTTTGAACGGCGCTGACGCTCGAATTCATGCGCTAATTACACTTGCATCCATTAGTTCTGTGCAAAAAAGATTCGCAGATTCAAAGATGATTGATTCTTGGAAAAAAAGTACGATTCGCCTGATTACTAATCAACGAACCAAGCAAGAAATGCCTCATCATTTCAGCCAATATGAAGATTTCATCGAACACCAAAAAGAATTGGATATTCAAACTGCTGGAAAGGCGCTAAAAAAGCCGGTTTGTATAATTCACGGCTACGACGATACTTCCGTTTCAATTGAGGAAGGAATGGAAATCGCTGATTGGACCAAAACAAAGCTAAATGTCATAGAAAATACAGATCATGTTTTTGGCGCATCACATCCATGGAATTCAAAGCAAATGCCTGAAGCTTTGACCAAAGTTTGCGACATTGTGTTGGCTTTTGTGGATTCAGTAACTAACGTCTAATTTTCCTGTATGAATTCAAATGTATTGGCCGCTTTTTACGAGATAATTACGCCAAATAAAAGGGAAATGTTTGACAGAATTGCTGCAGATCGCACCAAATATTTGACCGTTGTGATGGAAAATATTTATCAAGAACACAATGCCAGCGCCGTTTTGAGGTCTTGCGATTGTTTTGGTTTACAAGAATTACACGTCATCGAAAAAGACAATACCTACAAAATCCAACGTGACATCGCTTTAGGTGCATGTCGTTGGGTAGACATGCATAATTATGACGACAGCGAAAACGTGACCAAAGATTGCTTAAATCATTTAAAATCGGAAGGTTATAAAATTGTTGCAACAACACCACATACTGATTCTCAAACTATTTACGATTTAGATCTATCGCAACCAATCGCCTTGGTATTTGGAACCGAAAGACGTGGAATTAGTGAAGAAGTTATCGAAATGGCAGATGAATTTGTAAAAATTCCGATGTATGGTTTTACAGAAAGTTTCAATATTTCTGTTTCTGCGGCGATTGTTTTGAATACTTTACGTCAGCGCCTAGAACAAAGTGATTTGAACTGGAAATTGACTGATGAAGAACAAACGCTTTTGAAAATCAATTGGTGCAGTAAAATATTGAACGGTGGAGATTTATTGGAAAAGAAATTTCGTGATGATTTGGCTATAAATGAGTAATTTAACACCATGAATCAAGCGCTAACTTCCATTGTTTCCAATTTGACTTTTCAGGAAAACGAAAGCTTGAATCAATTTGAAGTCATCAATAAACTTGGGACGCCTAATAAACGCAAATTCAATGAAGTATACTTAATCAAAAATATGACTTCTGGAGACTTAGCTGTGCTCAAAAAGTTAGTTAAAACCAACGAAAACCATCATCTTTGGGGAGTTTTGAAAGCTGAATCTCAATTCAATTTTACCAATCAAAATTTACCCAAAACTTTGTGTTTTATTGAAAATAACGAGGAAGTTATATTGATTAGAAATTTTCAAAAAGGCATTCCTCTCAATGAATTTTGGAAAAAATTGAAATCAAAAAATCAATTGAAATTTCTTAAAAAAATGATTGGAGCGTTGGTTCCAATTTTTGATGAATTAGCGGCAAAAAATATCGTGCATTGTGACATCAAACCCAGCAATATTTTGGTTGATGAATCTGAAAACGAACTAAATTTTAGTTTGATTGACTTTGGAATGGCTTTAGATTCGAATAAATTAGAAGAAAGAAAAACACTTTTCGCATTGGGCTATTCAGCGCCAGAAATCATTTTGAATCGCTTGCAAATCGCCAATCAAACAAGCGACATTTTTGCGTTGGGAATTTCCATTTGGCAATTGTATGCAGGAAAATTGCCATTGACACACCCAAACCCAAGTGTGATGACCAATTTGCAAATCACTCATCCACTTCCAACTAATGGAAATATTAGCAAATCAATGCAAGAAATTTTGAATAAAATGTGTAGAAAACATTCGTTTAAAATGCCACCCAACTTGATGGAAAATGCTGAATTAGATCAATGCTTAATGAGTGCACAACAAGAAAGATTCCAAAACATGCAAAGTGTTTTTGAAGCACTTTCAATCGTTAAGGAAAAGAGATTTTTTGGTTTTTTTGGACGTTAATTTCCAACTAGATAAGCTATTTTACTTCCACATTTGCTCGTCTTCGTCGATGTATTCCAATTCAGCGTCTTTTTCCCAGATTTCCATTTCGCAAGGTTTACAGTTGAACTTCAACTTGTAGATATTTTCACCATGTGTCAACATCAAAGGTTCAACGACTTTTTCACCCATTGTAGCTCGTTGGAAACGGGCGCATTTGCCTAGTTCGTATTTCACGCAGTATTTGGTAGTCATCACGCGAGATTTTCCTGGATCCCATTGAATTTCAAATGCTTTTTCAATTTCTGTTACGCCATGACGTTTGTAAAAATCACGCGCCAATCGATTGGAAACATTGTAAGTAAAATCCAATTCAGTCAATGGATACGGATGATCTGTTTTCATGATTTGGTATTCTTCTTTATGGTATTCTTTTACCCGCACATCAATCAAATTTTCCAAAACCTCGCGGCGAATTTCATTCACTTTTGAAGTTGGCAAAAACCAAAAATCTGAGAAATTGACTTCGATTTCATCCACCACAAACGGCGTATTTCCTGTTTTCGCTAAGTTTTTCTTGATTTCTTCCAAACTTTGAGCTCCTTTGTTAGAAGGGTTTTTCTCAAAATCAAAATTTGATGTCGTTGTATGACCATCCTCGTCCACCACTTGCAAAGCAAATCCAGTTTCCGTTTCCGAGAAATTCAATTTCACGCCAATCTTGCGAATTGTCGCATCTTCACGTTCCACCAAACGGTTAAAAGCAGCATCTGAATTGCGGTAAATTTCCGTTCCAACTTCAATTTCTTTATACGTATTTGGAATCACCAAATTATTCAAAATCACATTTACTTGCACGCCATCACCTTCTCCTATTGGATTGATAAAATACAAACCATCGCCGTTATTCAATTCTTCCGCGTTTTCGATGAAATAACCTTTGGGCGTCACTTCGGTAATTTTACCAATGTATTGTCCTTTTGATTTCGGACTTTCCCAAGAACCGATTTTTTCCTTGCGTTTGTTGACAAAATAATCGGTGTAACCGCGGTTAAAACTGCGATCCATTTGCGGTTCAAAATTGAAAATCGTTCTTCCAGACGATGCTTTGACAAAGTTTTCGTTGTTTTCTAAAAATGCATCCAAACGTTGACGCAAATAAGAAACGTTGTTTTTTACGTAAACTAAATCTTTCAATCGTCCTTCGATTTTAAACGAAGTAATTCCCACTTCAATCAAATTCGGCAGTTGATTACTCAAATCCAAGTCTTTGATAGACAATAAGTGACTGCTTGAAAGCAACGTTGCACCTGTTCCGTCTGTCAAATTATAAGGCAAACGACAATTTTGTGCGCATGAACCGCGATTGGCACTACGTTCTCCGCCTGCGATGCTCATGTAGCAATTACCGCTGAATGAAACGCATAATGCGCCAGAAACGAAAAATTCAAGTTCTACATCCGTTGCTTCACTAATATCTTTGATTTGGTCTAAATTCAATTCACGTGCCAATACTACACGTTGAATTCCAGCATCTTTCAAAAATTTGACGTGTTTTGGATCACGGTTATTGGCTTGGGTACTCGCATGCAACACAATCGGTGGCAAATCCATCTCCAAAATCGCCATATCTTGAATGATGAGCGCATCTACACCTATATCGTAAAGTTGATAAATCATCTTTTTGCAATCCGCCAATTCATGGTCGTACAAAATGGTATTTACCACCACAAAAACCTGTGCTTTAAACAAATGGGCATATTTCACCAACTCAGCAATGTCTTCAATCGAATTGGTTGCATTGGTTCGAGCGCCATACAATGGAGCACCAATATACACCGCATCAGCTCCTGCATTGATGGAAAACATTCCCTGATATAGATTTTTTGCCGGAGCAAGAATTTCAACTTTTGTCTTCATACGTGTGCAAAATTCCGCAATTAATTTGGGGAAAGCAAAAAAAAGAATAATTAAAGAGGAGTACTTACTTCAAAAAATCAAGCTTTCAACTTCTCCAAAATCAACATAAAACAGGCAACGATTTTAAATATTATAAAATTTGTAAGAACTAAATGCTAATCAAATTAAAAACAAATGGTATTTGCCAAGAAGATTTTTCAAAACCTTGTGTAATTCTGCAAATTGAAATTCACTGAAAAATTGTATTTCACACCTGCACCAATAATAAAAGCGCTATTTGCATTAAAAGGTTGACTATCTATGTTGAAAATTGTTCCAATTTTTTGTTCATAAGCTAACCTCGCCTGAAGGATTAGTCCAGATTCAAAGGAATATTGGTAACCTCCACCAACATAAGCACCAATGTTATATTGTGCACCGCTGGTACTTTTTATAATTGGTTCATTGGAGGAAGTTTTACCTTCAAACATTAAAATCTGAATTACTGGACCGCCATCTACGTGGAAATTATGTCCCTCCTCAAAAACATCCTTAATATAATACCTTGCGCCAAGGTTCAATGAGAAATATCTAATGAATCGTTCGTACGGAACCATTACCGAATTAAAATCAGAATAAACCGTATAATCTCCAATTTTTGTTTTGAACGGACAAAAATTACCAATTACTTCAAATTTCCATTTTTCACCCTTTCCAAATTCAGTTCCACCGTAGAATCCAAAGTTTGCACCCACATTTTTAACTGTTATCAACGACAGGCCTACATGCGAACCTTTACTGTAATCAAATTGTGCCCACATCGAACTGAAGGAAACATTCATAATAAATGCTAAAAATAATTTCTTCATAAAAAGTAGTAATCTAGATTAAACATATTTTACTTATCTATATTTTTCTGCAATTCAAATACATACTTCACGAACTTTAAGTAAGTCTTTCATATTAGATCCAAAGGAAAAAAATTACAAATTAACTAAAAACCAATTAAACAAGATTTCAGTTTATAAAATAAACTTGAGCACAGCAGTTGGGTTCACATTGAAATTATGTATTTCCTCTAATTTTTCAAATTTAAGAAAATATTTTAAATTTCGAAATGAATCAAAATTCACCCACTTCACTCCACATTTCAGCGAGCGATTTCACGTCAGCCCCAATGGCTTTCGACAAAAACAGTGCAAGTGCCATCATTTGAATCGCCAACTCACGGATTTCTGTATAGTTTGTCAAAGTGTCAATTTGATTTTGCGCATTTTCCTGCAGTAATTCTTGGTGCGTTAGAATAAATACTTTTGGATTTTCAGCGCTAAACTCAATGTTGGGCAAGGTCAATAAATCTAGCCACTTCTCTCCTAATCGTTGCGCGAGTTGATTCGGAGTTTCAACTCCCATTTTGCGCCATTCGATACGTGTTTTTGTATCTCCGGAGGCTGCCAAACCAGTGTCGAGCAATAACATAAGTGCGATATCGGCCATGTTTTGCATCACTTCCAAATATTCGTCTTGCGCTTGCTCAAAAAGCGATGTTTTTTGACCGTTTAAATAACTTTCCACAGTGAGTTGTGGCAATTCGTTCACTTCGGGACAACCGTTCAAGCAGGGAAACGTTTCATCTTGAAAGATGTATTGAATTGTTTCATTTTGAATTTGTCGACCGATTGGAAATAAGCGACAAGCCAGCGGTCTTCCTTCATGTAAAGAGCAACCAAAATCGGCAATATACTGACTGCAAGCTGATTTTCCTCGATGATCTTTCTCACCATTGAATTTGAGTAGAATTCCATTCCAATCACAATACAAATCTCGAAATTCTCGTGTAGAGATTTGCTTTTCAAATGCCAAACGATGCAATTCCCATGGATTTAACATGACTTGGTTTCCATGGCAACAAGTCCCTTTTCGGGTGCAAGTGAGCGGAAGTTTTTGACTTAAATGAAGAATTGTATTCAAAACGGAAATAGAAATAAAAAATTAATTACCAGAGAACTAGAGTAAATCTTCAAAACGAAATTTTACTTCTTCCTCAAATCCAAAAAATCAACCATCTTCTCATTTTCTATCAGTACATGCAAATCGTAGTGAATTATTTTCCACGTTTTTTTAACTTTAACTAGAATTCCAGTTGCTCTGCAGCCATCCATCCAGGTGTCCAATTCTTCATCAAACCAAGCCGTTTTGCCATCCATGGAAAAATTCCATTTTCTATTTTTGGACTTAAAGTCCCAAGCTTTTCCTTTGTCGAAATAGGGTTTTGAAAATGCGGCGAAATCAGCTTTGTTCCAACGTTCGTTTGGCGCTGTTCCAATAAAAATGAAACCTTTGTCCATGAAATCGAAGTACGCTTTATAGTTATTTGTAGCAGCATCAACATGCCATTGATCGACCAATTTGTCTAATTCTGTTTTGTTTGGTGCTCCGATTAAAAAAAAGGAAAGCATCAAAATGAGTGATTTAAAAACCATATTCTTTGAAATTAAAAAGGCTGATTCGATTTGAACCAGCCTTTAAAAATAAACTTTTATTTCTTATTTTTTAGATTTCTCTAAAGCAAGACATTTTTTAACTGCTGCGTTTACATCCACAACCGAACCTGTCACACTCAAAGTAGCGAAATCAACTTTATCTTCAGAACCTGGTTTCAATTGTTGTGATCCTTTGTAAGATTTTGCTGTCGTCAAAATAACACTTTTGATTTCATTCATTGACAAACTTGGAAAATATGATTTCAACAAAGCCGCCACCCCTGCAACCATAGGCGCAGCCATAGAAGTACCATTCAATTTTTTGTACGCACTTTGAGGAACAGAATTGTAAATATCATGTCCTGGAGCAAAAACGTCAACTTTCGTTTTTCCGTAGTTAGAGAAATCTGCTGGTAATTTTTCTTTTGGGAAACGTGTTGAAGCGCCAATGGTCAAATACAAATCCAATTTTTCTTTTTGGAAAGAATACATTGAAGTTGGGAAATTGTCATTCACATCCACATCTGCATTGTCATTTCCTGCAGCATGAACCAATAAAACACCTTTAGAATCAGCATATTTAAACGCTTCATACACTTCTTTTTGGTTTGGAGAATACCCTTTTCCAAAAGACATGTTGATTACTTGTGCTCCATTATCAACTGCATAACGGATTGCCATCGCAATATCCTTATCTGCTTCATCACCATCTGGAACCGCTCTGACAGACATCAAAAGCACATCGTTTGCAACACCGTCACCTCCCAGGTTGTTTCCTCTTACAGCTCCGATAATACCTCCAACATGTGTACCATGCAAAGCATCAGGACCTTCAACATCGTTGTTTCCGTATTTTACATCGTTGAAATCATAAGGATTATCACCAATAAATTGACGGTCATCATAATCAGCATTCAAATTGTAATCAATCATTCCTTTGATTTGATCCAATTGCTCTTTAATCACTTCTTCAGTCAATTCACCTGTAACCATTGCCATAGCAACCGCCTTGATTTGAACCATTTGTTCGTTATCAGGTTTCCATGCTTCCAAATCTTTTAGGGTATATTCTGTTTTACCAATCGCGTTTGAAACCATTCCAGGAACCATTTGCAAAATCATTGGAAGTTGCTCCAATTGAGGTAAATATTCAGAATATTTATCTTTATCTTCAGTGATTTCTTTTTTAACTTTTTGGAATAAATCGTACTCCGCTTTGTCTTCTGCAGAAACTTTTGAAGCATCCATATTTTCATATTTCCCCTTCAATTTCGCATAAATTCTAGTTTTTTCAAGTCTTGCATGGTTTTGGTTTGCACCTCCAGCACTCCCTAAAAAGTTCCATCCGTGAATGTCATCGACATAACCATTTTTGTCATCATCAATTCCGTTTCCTGCAATTTCTTTAGTGTTTGTCCAGATTTTACCTTTCAAATCTTCGTGTTCAATATCCATTCCAGAATCGATCACAGCAACTATTACAGTTGTTGATTTCTTCTTTTTCAAAGATTTGTACGCCTTTTCAGTCTGCATTCCTGAGCCACCGCCATTGTACCAATTCAATACATCTTTATCAACTTGACCAAAAACGACACTTGAAAAACCAAATGCGAAAAAGGAAAAGGACAATCTAACTACTAATTTTTTCATATTTTGAGCTTTGAATCTATTTTAGATTACAATTTCTATTTCTGCAACAAATATCAATAAAAAAATGAGATAATTTCAAATATTGTATTTTTTGGTTCATTACGAGTAAAATTTGGTCAGAATAATGGATAAATGGTATTCGTTGACTAATGATTTAAAAAAAATCAGTCAACTCACAGGCTTTTCAGTCATTCGAATCGTTTATTCATTTATATTTACATATTCTTTAAACTTTAAATGGATGGATTCTAAATTATTACTTTTGATTGGTTTGCTATTAACTCAATTTTCTTTTGCTCAGACTGAAAATTTTAGATTTAAAAAATTACTAGCTGAAGACCCAAATTCTCCTGTTTGTTTTGCCATTCAAAATGATAGTAAAACAACATTGGATTATCTCTTGAAACAAGAAATTGTAGTTAAATCGATCACCAAAGAGTGGATATATGTTACAATCTCTCCTGCAATAATTGCAAAAGCCAAAGATTCTGGTAAAATCAAAAATTTCTACTTTGAGTTTTCAAAACCGATGGCATTGAATGACAACGATACTTCTCGAATGCATCACAATGTGAATCAAGTGCATGCTGGTTCAAACGGTCTACCTGCTCCTTTCACAGGACAAAATATTATCATCGGATATGTAGACCAAGGTCTGGATTTTAATCATTTAGATTTCAGAGATGCCAATGGAAATACACGCGTTTTGAGATATTGGGACCATACACTTCCAGTAGCTGCAAATACTCCTCAACCATATGGGTACGGTCAAGCCTGGGATTCAACTGATATCGCCAATGGAATTTGTACAAGTGGAGAAACAACCACTGCACATGGAACGACCGTAGCAGGAGCAGGTTCTGGAAATGGCTTGGCAAATGGAAAAAACAAAGGAATGGCGCCAGACTCTAAGATCATCATTGTAGAAACAAACTTTAACCTTCCAAATTGGACTTTAACAATTGCAGATGCTTGCGATTATATCTTCAAAGTAGCAGACAGTTTAGGTTTACCGGCAGTTGTAAATTTGAGTTTAGGGACTTATTTTGGATCGCATGACGGAAATGATCCTGCTTCGATTTTGATGGAATCTTTGCTTGACGAACATCCTGGAAGAATAATCGTTGCAGCTGCAGGAAACTCAGGAAACAAAGGAAAATACCACGTTCATGGTTTGGTTGATAGCGATACTTCCTTTGTTTGGCTAAAAAACAATCCATCAAGTCAAATAGTTCCAAATTCCGTTTATTTTGACCTTTGGGCAGATGAAAGCGAATTTCAAAATGTGCAATATGCTTTTGCCGCTGACAAACCTGCGCCAAATTATGGTTTGCGTGGATTTTCAAATTTCCACACGATTGCAGAAACTGCAAATTCTCCTGTTTTAGACACTATTTTCAACGCTGCAGGTCAACGTTTGGGGACAATTCAGGCGTATTCAGAAATTGTCAATGGTGTTTTCCATATGGAAGCATTGATTATGAACATCGATTCAACAACATACAACTTCAGATTTGCAACCACTGGTTCTGGAAGTTATGACATGTGGAGTGGTGCTTGGCAAGGAGTGAATGACTTTATTACTGTGATTCCAACAGTAGCGCAACAGCCAGATATTATTCATTACAACATGCCAGATTCATTGCAAACCATTGTTTCATCTTGGGTTTGTTCTGAAAAAGTGATTACTGTTGGAAATATGAGAAATCGTTTTTCTTACACCAATAACAACAACGGTCCTTATGTTCCAACAGATTTAACACCGGTAGGAAAATTAAGCGTCAATTCAAGTAAAGGTCCTTCACGATTGGGAGTTATGAAACCAGATATCACTGCTGCTGGTGATGTTTCATTGTCTCCTGCTCCACTCTGGTTATTGGGAAATGCTGCATACAATGGATTGATTGAATTGGGCGGAATGCATGCTGCAAACGGTGGCACATCGATGGCTTCACCCGTTATAGCAGGAATTGCAGCTTTGTATTTAGAAAAATGTAATTCATCAACTTATGCTGATTTCAAAAAAGATTTGACTAAAAATGCAACTTCGGACGCTTTCACTGGAACAACTCCAAATTATGCTTACGGGTATGGAAAAGCAAATGCGTTAAATACTTTATTGTACAATGCAGAAATCGAAGGTCCCGATTTTTATTGTGGCGCGCCATACAATTTGACTGCAGTTGCAGGAACAGTAGTAAACTCCGCTGATTGGTCAACAGGTTTTTCAGGAAATCCCGTTTTGGTGAACCAAGCAGGCCAATTTACAGCAAGTAATATTGTTTACAATGGAAACTGTATTACGCAAGCAACGATTAACATTCCGTTGGGAAATATTCCCGCAACGCCAACTATTTCAGCAACGGGAAATGTTTTGACTGCCTCAACAGCTTCAAATTATCAATGGAATTTAAATGGTAATGTTTTGAGTACAGAAACCAATCAAACAACGACAATTATAAACGGTGGAGTTTATACTGTTTCCACAACTGGAACGGATGGTTGTGTCGTAACTTCAAATCCCTACAATTCTTACCTAGGTATTGAAATGACTGAATTAGAAAACGTTTATGTTTATCCAAATCCAACTTCTGGCATTATTAAAATCGATGGATTATTCGGCAATGACATCTTAAAAATGTATGACATGCAAGGAAAATCTATTCAAACAAACTCGAGTAATAACAATGAAATTAACCTCTCAAATGTGGAAAATGGCGTTTATTTTTTAAATATTGTCAGAAACGAAAAACAATATTATTTTAAAATAATCAAAAATTGATTGTAAAACGTCTAGAACTTCTTATTTTTGGCGCAAATAAATTAAAAGAATGAATTTAACTGGTATAATTGCAATTTCAGGTCGTGCAGGCCTATACAAAGTAGTAGCTCAAGGAAAAAACAATTTAATTGTTGAATCTTTGGAAGATAAAAAACGTTTTCCAGCTTATGCTTCTGACAGAATTTCAGCGCTTGAAGATATTAGCATTTATGCTTACGAAGAAGATGTTGCTTTAAAAGTTATTTTTGATTCAATTTATGCCAAAGAAAATGGCGGAACTGCACCATCACACAAAGATGACAAAAAAGTACTCGAAAGTTATTTGCTGGAAATTTTACCAAAATACGATCAAGAAAGAGTTTATATTTCAGATATCAAAAAACTTTTTCAATGGTATAATCTACTGCATAAAGCAGGTGAATTAAACAAAGCAGAAGATGTAAATGAAGTAGTTACGGAAAATACAGAATCTGTTGAAAAAGAAGTAAAGGTTGAAACCACTGAAAAGAAAACGACTGCTAAAAAAGCACCAGCCAAAAAAGCTTCAGAAAAACCTTCAACTCCTAAAGTTACTGCGAAATCTGCAGGAACTAAAAAAGTTGCAGCACCTAAATCAGGTACTAGTAGAGGGAAATAATAACATTTACACAGAAAGTAGACGAGGATTGAAAATGGAGTTAGCTCTTTTACAATCCTCGTTTTTTTTTAATACTACATTTTGACATGAAAATTTCGGCACCAGAAAGAAAATTTATTGACAAAGATCTTTCAATTCGCACATGGGAGGACATTGAATCCTATTTCATTAATTTGAAGGACAGAGATATTAATTCAAAAGAAGATTATATTCTATGGTTGCAAAATCGCAGTGAATTGGATGCTGTGCTCGAGGAAAATGCCGCTTGGAGATACATTAAAATGACAATTGATACCCGTGACCAATCTTTGACAGATGCTTACACGTATTTTGTAACTGAAATTCAACCAAAACTAGCACCTTTCGAAGACGAATTAAATCAAAAGATGTTACAATCGCCTTTTATTAAATCATTGAAAAATGAAAAAGACTATTTCATCTATTTTCGAAGCATACAAAAGGAATTGGATCTTTTTAGATCAGAAAACATTGCTATAGAAGCTGAAATTAGCGAAGAATCTCAACAATACGGCGCCATTTCTGCAGCGCAAATGATTGAGTTTGATGGCGAAAAAATGACCATGCAAAAAGCTTCAACTTTGTTAAAGGATTTAGATGAAGATGTCAGAAAAAAAGCATTTTTATTGATTGGAGAACGCAGGGCTCAAGACGATGAAAAATTAGACGCTTTGTTTTCATCTTTGGTGGCTAAAAGACATCAAATAGCTTTAAATGCTGGATTCGATAATTTTCGAGACTACAAATTCCACGCACTAGGAAGATTTGATTATACCAAAGAGGATTGTTTTGACTTTCACAATTCAATCAAAAAACACATTGTTCCTTTGGTGAAACAGATTCAACAAAAGCAAGCTGATTTACTGGGTGTTGAAAAACTGAAACCATGGAATTTGGAAGTTGATCCGTTGGGAAGAAAAGCATTAAAACCTTTTGAAAACGGTCAAGAACTTTTGGACGGAACAGTTAAAATGTTCGAAAAGATTGATCCTTTTTTCGCTGATTGCATTCAAACTATGGATGAAATGGGTCATTTGGATTTAGAATCGAAAGAAGGAAAATCGCCTGGTGGCTACAATTATCCGTTGTATGAAATTGGTGTTCCTTTTATTTTTATGAATGCAGTCGGCGCCTTGCGTGACCTTGTCACAATGGTGCATGAAGGCGGACATGCGATTCATTCATTCCTATCAAGAGATTTAGCGCTAACAGGATTCAAAAATCTACCCTCAGAAGTGGCAGAATTGGCTTCCATGTCGATGGAATTATTAAGCATGGATCAATGGGAAATCTTTTTTGAAGATACAGAAAATTTGAAAAGAGCGAAAATTGAGCAATTGGAAACGATTCTTAAAATCCTTCCATGGGTTGCGACAATTGATGAATTTCAGCATTGGATTTATGAAAACCCAACACATTCTGTGCAGGAAAGACAATTTCAGTGGGAAAAAATCACCAAAGATTATGGAACAGGATTAGTTGATTGGACTGGATACGAAGCGTTTAAATCTAGGTCTTGGCAAAGACAATTGCATTTATTTGAAGTGCCATTTTATTACATTGAATATGGAATTGCACAATTAGGCGCATTGGCGATTTGGAAAAACAGTAAAAAAGATTTGTCACTAACAATTCAGCAATATAAAAATGCGCTGAAATTAGGTTATACCAAGCAAATTCCTGAAATTTATCAAACTGCTGGCATTGAATTTAATTTCTCTGAAACAAATATTCAAGATTTAGCACAGTTTTTGAAAACAGAACTAGACGATTTACTTAATTAATAAAAACAAATGAAAAAGTTTACTTTAATCCTATTCGCAGTAGCTATTTTAGCCATTTCATTCAACTTCAAAATGATGGCAAACCCTTTTTTAGGAAAATGGCAATTAAAATCTAAAATTGTTCAAAAACTTGAAAACGGAAAGTTGCAGGAAGGTTTTGAAAAAAATTACAAACCAAATAAGAAAATATATGAATTCATGGCAGAAGACAAACTGACTGTGATTGAAGACAATGGAAAAACCAAAGAAAAGAAAAAGTACTACATCGAAGGAAGTTCAATTTACATTGGTAAAGAGAAAACTGTAAAAAATATGTATTCCTACACTTTCAACAAAGACAATACGGTTACACTGAATCAAAATAGAGTAAAAACCAAAGAAGGAATTACATCCGAAGACATTGAAATTCTGACTTTTGAGAAAATTCAATAAATATTAAAGCCTTGCTGTTGGCAGGGCTTTTTTATGCCTATTTGTTTGATAAATGAGTAAAAATCTCCAAATCACCAGCTGTAAAATCAACCTGTCTTCTTGACATCATCGCTTTGGCCACTTCAATTGCTTTTTCTAGTTTAAATGGAACAAATCCTCCTGCTCCACCCCATAAAAATGAATCAATCACTTTCTCAGGAAAGTCAGCTCCATAAATATTCGCAGAAACACCCACGACTGTAGCTGTATTGAACATTGTATTAATTCCAGATTTACTATGATCTCCCATGATTAAACCCATGAATTGAACATCGGTCTTTTCAATTTTTCCAGTTTCGTAGGAATAAGCACTCACTTTGCTGTAATTATTTTTTAAGTTGGAAGAATTTGTATCCGCTCCTAAATTACACCATTCACCAACCACTGAATTCCCTAAAAATCCATCGTGACCTTTGTTTGAATACGCTTGAAAAACAACATTATTGACCTCTCCTCCTACTTTGCAATGTGGACCAAGTGTTGTAGGTCCATAAACTTTGGTTGAGAGTTTCAATCCAGCAGATTCGCAAAGTGCCAATGGTCCGCGAACAACAGAACCTTCCATTATTTCTGCATTTTTACCAATGTAAATTGGACCTTCTTTGACATTTAAAATAGATGCTTCTACTTGCGCGCCTTCTTCCAAAAAGATTTGTGTTTCATCTCCAATAACTATATTGGTTGATGATAGTTTTTGAGAAACTCTTCCTTTTGTAATTAATTCAAAATCAGACTTCAAAACCACACCATTGTATTGATAAATATCCCAACGATTTTCCAGAATCACTAAATTTCCCTTAAATTCAATTTTGTTTGATGCATCAATTCCCTTTTTAACCAACCATTGATTTCCTTGAACTAGCAAGTCTCCATCCTTGAGATTCATCGATGCTAAAACCAATTCCTCAGTGGGAATAACTGCTGCATTGACAATGAAATCAGCATTTTCTGTAGTTTTAAACTTGGTTGTCAGGTATTTTTCAGTTTCAAAATATATTTCAGATTCAGCTACTAGTTTTTGCCACCTTTCATCATTTGTTAGAATTCCCATCCTCAAATTTCCGACAGGTCGAGTCAAAGTTAAAGGTGCAAATCGTAAATGCAAGTGATTATCGTGTAATAAAATTTTCATATTAAGCTTTTAAAGATTGAATGTCAGTTGAATTACTCTTTTTTGAGATAAGAAACAAGCCTATGAAAGTAATTGAACCATTCAAAATAAGAATTTCATTTCCAAAGATGTAGCCATCAAACATTGTTTTAGAATAATAATCAAAAACATAGCAAATGACAGGCGATAAAATACAAATGAATGGAACCAAGGAATTGTTAATTGATCGTTTGGTTAGAATTCCAAAGGAAAACAAACCCAATAATGGTCCATAAGTATAGGCTGCAATTATGAAAACTAAATCAATGATACTTTTATCATTTTTCCACTTGAAAAAGAAAACCAACAAAGTAAAAAGGATTGCAAAACCGATATGAATTTGTTTTCTCAATTTATTTTTTTGCTTTTCATCCATGTCAGATCTTCTGTGAAAGCCAAGGATATCAATGCAAAAAGTGGAAGTTAACGCAGTGATTGCACCATCAACAGAAGGGAAAAGCGCTGAAATTAAACCAATAATAAAAATCAAGAAAATTCCCTGAGGTAAATGTTGTTGGATAATTGAAGGGAACATATCATCAGGAGCAAATTCCCAACCATTCTTTTTTGCAAAAACGTATAAAATTCCACCCAAAAGCAAAAACAAAGCATTGACAATCAATAACACAAAACTAAAAGTGATGATATTCTTTTGTGCATCTTTTAAGGTTTTCACACTGATATTTTTCTGCATCATTTCCTGATCCAAACCGGTCATCGTAATCGTTATAAAAGCACCACCCAAAATATGCTTAAGAAAATGATCTTTTCGATGAATATCTGTACTCCACAATTTGGTCATATCGCTTTCCTGCATGTCTTTCCAGATTGTCGACCAATTCCAATGCAAGGCTTCTTTAATGGAAAAAATACAAACGACCAAAGCCAACAGCATGAAGAATGTTTGCAAAGTATCCGTCCAAACGATCGTTTTTACGCCTCCTTTGAAAGTATAAATAATTATCATCATCATTGTCAAAACGGTGGTTAACCAAAATGGAATTCCAAGTTCATCTAAAACAAAAATTTGCATCACATTGATCACTAAATACAATCTAACAGTAGCACCTAGAGTTCTTGACAAAATAAAATATCCTGCACCCCATTTGTATGCTGTAAAACCAAGTCTATATTCTAAAAAACGATAGATTGAAGTTAAATTGTACTTATAGTAAAGAGGTAAAAGAACATAAGCAACAACAAAATAACCTATGAAAAAGCCAATGACTAATTGATAATAGTAAAATCCACTCGCACCAACAGATCCAGGAACTGAAATAAAAGTGACACCAGATAAGGATGTACCGATCATTCCAAATGCAACTAAATACCATTTACTTTCTTTATTTCCTGAAAAAAAAGTTTCGGATGTGGCATTTTTAGATGTCAAATTTGCAATTAAAATCAGCACCGCAAAATAGGTGATTAACACTGCTGCAATCAGTAATGGACTCATTTATTTTTTTTTGGAATACGAATATAGTTAATTTGCATTGAAATTGATTTAAGATATTTTTTTTTAGTACTTTTGGTAAGAAATCAAAAATTTATTACTTTCGGGGCGATAAGTTTATTTAAAATAATTTGCTGAAACAAGTTAAGGAGTTAAATCTCCTTATTTTTAATTATATATGACGAATATTTTTGTTGCCAGATTGGACTATGGCGTTACTCAAGAAGAATTAAAAAGTGCTTTTGAGCAATTCGGCCAAGTGAATAAAGCTTCTTTAGCCATTGATAAAGAGACAGGTAAGTCGAAAGGCTTTGCGTTTATTGAGATGGAAAACGATGACGACGCTCAAGCAGCTATTAAATCCTTAGATGGCTTGACGATGCATGGCAGAGAAATTGCTGTAAAACAAGCTGAAAGCAGAGAAGACAATCGCCCTAAAAGAGACTTTTCGAGTAATCCAAGAAAAGATTTTTCATCTGATAGAAAACCTTTTGCGAGACCAACTGATAAACCGCTGAATAATGATTACAAAAAAGTGGATCCACCGGTTGCTTTTAATCCCTTCATATCGCCGGAAAACATAAAAACCGAAGGTCGAAAAAAGGAAGCACCATTGAGTAAAAAATCTGAATCAAAACCAAAGACACATAAAATGGAAGCATATAAGAAAAGTGGTAAAAAACCACGTTTCGACTATGATGACGATGATGATTATTAAATATTAAAGGAACTGAAAGGTTCCTTTTTTTTTTTCAAAATTTAAACTAAAAAAAGGCTATTTAATTTCTTAAACAGCCTTTTGAATCACATTTATTGATATTCAACAAATATAGGTGGTTGAGATTTTCAGCACATCTTATATGAATAAAATTATACTTTTGGGCAGGGTTAATTTCTAATCTAAGTCAAAGATCATAATTCTGTAGTATCTGCTCCAAAAATTCTTTCAAAAGGTAAGTTTTGGTTTCTAAAGTGTCACTTTATTGAAAAAATGAAAATATCACATAAAATAATCATCAAGACTTTGAAGAATTTCTTCCTTCTTATTTCTTGAAATTGGAACAATTATACCAGAATTTAATTTCAAAAACCCACCATCACTTTTTTGATATTCTTCAACATATTTGAGATTAATTAAAAATGACTTGTGTGGTCTAATGAAAGATTTTTCATTTTCTAATTTATCTTCAAAATATCTCAAAGGCTTTGAAATAATCATCGGCTTTGAATCTTTAAAATTTAAAGTACAATATGACCCATCTGCTTCAAAATAGACAATATTTTCAATCAATATAAACTTTACTCCTTCTACCGTTGGAATACCAATTTTTCTTTCACTATTTTGAACTTGATTTAATACAATTTCCCAAGCTTCCTTTTTTATTGAACCTTTTTCTTCAATCATTTTCTTTAAAGAAACAACAAAAATATCTGGATCTATAGGTTTTAATAAGTAATCAATAGCATGATATCGGAATGCTTTCACAGCAAATTCATCAAACGCAGTTGTGAAAATAATTTTTGGAATATAATCATGTAATTGATCAATTAGATCAAAACCAGTACCATCACCTAATTTGATATCTAAAAATAAAAATTCTGGCTTGAGTTGATTAATAGCTTTGACTCCATTTGCTACAGAATCTGCCTCTTTAATAAGACGAATATTTGGGAAATATCTTTCAAGGTATTTCTTCAAAATTCTTCTTGCATCAAATTCGTCATCAATTATTATAGCTGTTTGCATAAAATTACATTAAAGGTAGATTTATAATTACTTTGGTTCCAGTTGTTCCGTCATTATTAAAAATATCAATAGTTTCAATTTTGAAATGAATCCTGTGCTTTTTTTCAAAGGCCTTCAACCTTTCTTCCGTGATGGTTGTTGCAAAAGAAACGTGATCTTTGTTCGATTGTTGCAAAGCTTTCCTTCTTCCTATTCCATTATCTTCTACGATACAACGAATTTGGTTTTCATCAACAGATTCTATAAAAATATCAATTTTTCCACCTGATTCTAACGTCGAAAAACCATGAATCACAGCATTTTCAACAAACGGCTGAATTAACATGTTCGGTATCTTTTTAGACAATTCATTATTCATCAAGTTTAAATGAATTTCATATGCAAATTTATCTCTGAAACGCATTCTTTCGAGCTCCAAGTACTTTTCTAATATTTCTATTTCATTTTGAATCGAAATATTAGGCTCTCGAGAATTTGTTAGTGTTTGTCTAATTAACTGTGAAAAAGTCAATAAATATTTTTCTGCCTTTATATTCTCCTCATAAACCAAAAAACTTTGTATCGAATTGAGCGCATTAAAAATAAAGTGGGGATTCATTTGCGCTTGTAAAGCTTTCTGCTCCAAATGATTAATTTTTCCGTTTAAAAAATGCTTCTTTTTAATTTGTTTGATTCTAAATCTAAAAATCAAGTAAACTATAAAACTTAGAAACAAAAAAGATATTAGCAGAAATATAGGCTTTTTATAAAAAATCTCATCAATTGCAAAATACAAAATATGTTGGGACTTAGACCAAATACCATCTTCATTTTGATATTTTACTTCTAAATCATAAATTCCTGGTAACGGATTAATTAAAGTGATATCGGGAATTGAAGTAGTAATCCATTTACTGTTCTTATTGAATCGATATTGATACAATCCTGCTTGCAGAGTTCTATAATTATCATTCCGAAATGAGAGTTTTACAACAGACTCATCCGAACTTAAGATATTAAATTTCAATGGTTTAAAATTCATATTTGCAGTTTCAAAATGTGTGACGCTAAGTTTATTAGCACTATAATTTCTTTTGAAATTCAGTAAATCAATTACTGCTAGTCCATTTTTAGTAGCAACATAAACCAATTGCTTGTATCTATAAACTGAAGTTATTTCATTTGAGCAAAGTCCATGAAAAGTAGTAAATGATTCTATTTTAATTTGTCCTTTATTGTTCAAGAAAATGTAATTCAAACCTTTACTTGTACCAACCCATAAGCCGTTATCTTGATCAAGGTACAGCACATTAATTATATTACTTAAAAGTCCATCTTTGTTTGTAAAGCGTCTAAAAATATTTCCTTTATGAAAAAAATAAATACCTTCTCCTCTAGTTGCAACAATGTTTTTAAAAAAGGGATGATAAACAAGGTCCGAAACCCTTTCTTTAAAAAGTGAATGACTCAATCCTTTCTTTGACAAATGTTTGCCGTCCAAAAAATACAATCCTTTCAATGTTCCAACCCAAACTCTTTGCGAAGGATCAACCATAATTGTTTGAATTAGGTTCTTTTTATCTTTAGTATAATCTAAAGGATGGTAATACAACTCCCTTATATCACCATTAAAATCAACCTTATAAATCCCTTCATTTACAAAATACATGTTTGGGTCTTGGTAGAAAAAATCAGCTGACCAAACTCCCAAAATCTTTTTTGATAGTCTCCCAGAAATCAACTTTTGAGTATTTTTTGCCGAGATGTAAACTTCATTTTTAGAATTTCCTATTACCGTGCGGAAATTAGTTGTTTTTAAATAACTAGAGTACTTTGGGTAGTAGATGTTTTGCCACTTTCCAGTTAAATAACCTAAATAGATATTATCCTTTATTCCTCCAATACTACTTACTTCATCGTCAATTAATCCTTCTTCCAAACTATAGTTTTTTATCGCCATGGAGGGCGAATAAAATACACCTTTTTCAAGTGTTGAGAACCAATATCCCCCAGCTTTGTCTTTCGTTACGGAGGTAACTGAATATTTTTTTAAATATTTTGAGTAAACGGATAGGTTACTGATATCAGGAAAATGATAAACGCCCCCTTTTAATGTCCCAATCCACATTGATCTGTCTATAAGATTGATTGAAATGGCATCTTCAAAATTTGCCACGAGTTGATTCGTTCTGAAATTAAATAATTTGCCATCTAGTAAAATCAAATCTGCTGATTTACTGCTAGTAACTGATATTCTACTATTTACGAATGTTGATGAAATTTGAACCAATTGATGACCGTTATCATTAAAAACGCTTATTGAATCTTTCTTTTTAATTATCTCGAAACTCTGTTTAAAAGACCAGAAAATTTGATTACCCCTTTTTCGGATTGTCATTCCATTTTTTGCGTGCTCGTGTAAAATTTGCCCCCACTTATCAATGATAATCAAACCATTAAACAACTCTGAAAAAAAAACAGTTTCGTTGGAATCAACGAACAGATTCTTACTAACAGAAATATAGCCCAATCCATTCTTTTCAATCAAATAATTAAATTTATACTGAACGATTTTATCATTCTCGAAGTAGCAGAGTTTTGAATTATATGCCAAAAACCAAATTCTTCCCTTAAAATCTTCATAAATTTTAAAAACTACATTATCTGTCAGACCTTGCGCTTTGGTAAATAGTTTGAATTTATAACCATCAAATTGAACAACACCTCTATCAGTGCAAATCCAAATAAAACCTTTTTTATCTTGATGAATGAAATATGTTTCTGAGCTAGGCAAACCATCTTCAACTGTGTAAGAATGAAATTTTGGCTGTGGTTCAGTTAATTGAGAAAAAACTAAAGTTTGAAACACAAAACTAATGAATAGTGTAATAACTAAGTTAAAAAATCTGCTATTTAGATTAAAATTCAAATAGTTACAATTAAAGTTCTATGTCCTAGTTTAACTTATTTTACAAACGATCTTATCTTTATTTCTGTTGTAATTTCGGGAATATTTGCCGTGACAGTTATTGTTTTAATAATCTCATTGACTTGTCCAGGATTTGGATGAAAACCAACTTCTATAAAATCTGATTTACCAGGTAAAATTGGTTTTTCAGGCTTGTGTGGTGTTGTACAACCACAACTCGCTTTAACATCACTAATAATTAAAGGTTTTGAGCCCGTGTTTGTTACCTTAAATTTGCACTTATTATCCGTATCTGGCTTAATATCTCCAAAATCATGAATTAATTTATCAAATTCAAGGGTCGTAATACTTGACTTTTCTTCCGCCAATCTCTTTTCCTCTTTTTCATTAAACTCCTTCAAACTCTCTTTTAACTCCTCTTCTGACTGTCCTCCTGCTGCAATAAGAGAACTTCCATTATTCTTTGAATTATTTTTTTTCTCTTCAGTACATGAGAACAGTAGTAAACCTAAAAACGCAAATAAAAAAACCTTTTTCATAAAATTTATTTTTTTTCAAAATTATAAAAAATCAATATTTATCCAAACCAGCATGGTCATAATCTGGACCTTCAATGGATCTTATTGCAGCTTGCAAAATTTCATTAGTCTCATTATAGATTTGATAAAATTCAGTTGCACCCCATAAATCTTGCGCAAGCATTGCTTTCAATCGCAATTTGATTAATTTCTCACTGATACTGTATTGCTTCTGGTCAAATTTCAAATCTTCTTGCTCCTTTTTAACAAAATCAAAGAATTCATTCATAAACTTTTCATCACAAACGAACTCCCTCTTAAACGATTCAAAATCTGGATGCCTTTGAAAAATTTGGTCTCTAATTTTATCCACATAACTTAAAGTAAAAGTATTAAAATGTCCTCCTCTAGATAATGACTTGTAATATTCAGTTATTTCTGTTGTATCCAAAGGAACAAAAACATCAGGCATAATACCACCTCCACCATAAACTGTTCTATTTTTAATTTTAGTTTTAAATTTTAAAGAATCTGGAAACTTCTTAATGCTGTCTTTATTTGTGAATTCTCCCCTTAAATATCGATCCATATAATCATTTTTATATGATTCCAAATCGTCATAAGGTTTTTGTATAAATCTACCGCTTGGTGTAAAATACCTTGCAATGGTTAATCTAATTTCTGAGCCGTCAGTCAAAGAAATCGGTTTTTGAACCAATCCTTTGCCAAAAGTCCTTCTGCCAACAATCAATCCCCTATCCCAATCTTGAATAGCTCCAGAAACAATCTCGCTCGCAGAAGCAGAATTTTCATTTGTCAAAACAATTAATTTTCCACTTTCCCAAAGACCTTTCAAACCAGCATTCAAATCTGACCTTGGCTGATGATTACCCTCAGAATAAACGATCAATTTATTAGAGGAAAGAAATTCATCACAAACGTCTTTGGCTGTATATAATAATCCGCCACCATTGTCTTGTAAATCCAAAATTAAATTTATCATTCCTTTGCTTTTCAAAGACTTTAGGCTATTTCTAATTTCTTCGGTTGTATTTCTTGAAAAACTAGTTAATTTGATATAACCAGTGTATGGCGTTACCATGTATGCGCAATCAACCGAATTCACTGGAATGTTATCTCTCGTAATAATGTAATCTAACGTTTTCTTGGACGATTTTCTTTTGATCTCAACTTTAACTTTTGAACCCAATTCGCCCATTAACTTTTCTCTAACATCTGAAGTTTTCAAGCCAGTACCAGCTACTGATTTACCTTCAATTTTGATTATTTTATCTCCCGCAAGAATTCCTAACTTCTCAGATGGACCACCAGGAATGGTCGCCACTACCATCAAAGTATCCTTCAAAACTTGAAATCGAATGCCAATTCCAACAAAACTCCCATTGATTTTTTCATTCGCGCCTTGCACTTCTTCTTTAGAAATGTATACTGAATGAGGATCTAGCTTTTCAAGCATTCCTTCAATTGCAGATTCTGTTAGTTTTTGAGTATTGACATCGTCTACATAAAGTTTACTTATATAAGTCAAGACTTCATCAAACTTCTGAACTTCAGGCTTTGGAGTTACTTGTGAAAAAATAGATATTGTTGACAAGCATGTCAATACTAAAACAAAAAACTTCATTTAAAATCTTATAAAATATAGACTCCTAAATTAATCTATAATTCAATATGATTGCTTCAAAATGTAGTTAAACAATAAAATTTATGTTAAGAATTTTCCACGGAATACTAAAATGCTAATAAACATTAAACTGTTCATCAAAATATCAGACTAAAGGTAAAGTAACTTTAATTAATTCTGAAATTAGTAGTAGATAAAATCAAAATTTATGAAGTACATATTTTTAATTCTTTTTGGCATATTTTCTTTTATAAATTTAGATTTAAATGCGCAAGTAAAAGAGTTTGATAGACTGGAAATGCTTTATTCACAAGGACATTACAACTTAGTTTATAAAAAAGCCAATCGCATTCTTGATAATCCTGAATTTGACTATTCACAATTGCCAAGGTTTTATAAAAGTATGGCAATAATTCAACTCTGTCAGAATGAACTTTATTTGAAAAAACATCCAGATTATTTGGAGGAAGCAAAAGATCTTTTTTTAAGTGTAAAAAAATCAAATGATGGGATGAAAATTTTCAATGCCCACATATATGAAGTTTCAGCATTGAAAAAAGATGTCGGTTCTTGGCTTGAAGATTTAAAAAGAAAAAATGATAAAAAGACATTCGAACTAGTTCAGAATACTTTACGTTTATTGTTCGAAAATGTACCAGATATTGAAGAAAAAAAACCTATAAACCCTATAAATATTGAGATTGAAGCAGACCTTTCAGAAAGTAAAGAAGTACGATCACAAAGAGAAGCAATCATAAATTTGGCGAAAAATCAGGTTGGTGTGCCTTATTTATGGGCAGGAAATGAACCTTCAGGATTTGATTGCAGTGGTTTTACCAGTTATGTGATGAAAAATAATAACAAAATAATTCCTCGAAGAGCAATTGAACAATACGATGCTTCCAAAAAAATCAAACAAAAAAATGTGCAGCAAGGCGATTTGGTTTTTTTTGATAGTGGTTCCGGAATCAATCACGTTGGCATAATCGTTTCTGGTAAAGGTGAACCTTTGGTTATGATTCATGCGAGTTCATCAAAAGGAATCACCATCACTGAGATTGATAAGACAGATTACTGGATGAAAAGACTTTATGGCTTTGGAACGTTCATAGAATAAATCGCATATTTACCAGCAAAATATTTTTCGTTAGCAAATACCTGAAAATTTAGGCTATAAAATAGTAAAGGTAAAAAATAAACTTTTGTTCTTAATAGTTAAATCTATCATTTAAGTAGAATGTCTTAATTATTTGAAATAGAAATAATTGAAGAAATTTTAAGCATTTTAATGAGTTTTAAAAAGCAAAGATCGGTCAAGATAGAGAATCAGCTACAAATGTATAGCATAAACACAAGCTTTTCATTCAACCTATTGTAAAATAAGCTATTACAAAAAAAAGTCCCACATTGCTGTAGGACTTTTTTTTGTATAAGGTAAAACCAAATTATTTTACTGAATTTGGCTTGAATTTCGTTTTGATTTTCAATTTCTTGTTGAAATCTACTAAAATTGGTGTTGCTACACACAAAGATGAATAAGTTCCAATTAATACTCCAATCAACAATGCGAATAGGAATCCTTTGATAGCTGGTCCACCAAAAATGAACATGATTAGCAAAACAACAAATAAAATCATCGAAGTATTTACCGTTCTACTCAAAGTAGTATTCAAAGCATTATTGATTACACTTCCATGATCATCAGTTCCTTTATTGGAATTTAAATCTTCCCTAATCCTATCAAAAACAATCACGGTGTCGTTCATCGAATAGCCGATTACGGTTAAGATTGCTGCAATAAATGCCTGATTTACATCCATATTGAAAGGCATTATTCCATGAAGTAATGCAAAAATTGAAATCGTAAACATCACGTCATGTGCCAAACCTACAATTGCTCCAATTGAATATTGCCATTGACCAAATCTCAATAATATGTAGGCAAAAATAGCAATCAAGGCTAGTCCAATAGCAACTGTTGAAGATTTCAACATTTCTTGAGATACAGAATTAGAAATCGTTCTTGATTCCAAAATTTTGTAACTTCCCATTGTTGCTTTACCCATTTCCAAACCTTCTTTTAATTTTTCGGTTACTTCAGCAGAAGCTCCGTCATCTGAAAGTTTGTAGTTGGTTAAAATTTCAACGTTGTAATTATTTGATTTGGTTTTTGCCTCTACAGAAGCAACTCTTCCGCCTTTCTCTACGAAGACTTTCTCTAAATTGGATTTAATCAATTCAATGTCAGCTTCTTTCTCCAATTTTACAGAAATTGTTCTTCCGCCTGTAAATTCTACACTTGGGTTTAACCCTCTGGTAACTAATGCAACTACACCTAAAATAGTAACAGTAATCGAGAAAATATAGAAATACTTTCTTTTTCCAATCCAATCAAAATGGAAGTTATGAAATAAACCTTTAGACAATTTTGTAGACAATGAAACTGGTTTCCCTTTATCAACCATTGAACTGATGATCAATTTCGAAATGATAATTGCTGAGAAAACTGAAGTAAAAATACCGACGATTAAAGTGGTTGCGAATGATGCAATTTCACCTGTTCCAAAAGTTTTCAAAATAATAGCAACCAATAAATGCGTAACGTTTGCATCTATAATTGAAGGAAGCGCTTTGGTAAATCCAATTGAAACAGCAGACTTAACATCAGATCCTTTCGCCTGTTCCTCCCTGATTCTTTCAAAAATCAAAATGTTTGCATCAACTGCAGTACCAATAGTCAATACAATCCCCGCGATTCCCGCCAAAGTCAAAACAGCACCGAAAGATGCCAAACAACCAAATATAAAGATTACGTTGATTGCCAATGCGATATTCGCAACCATTCCTGCTTTTCCATAATAGAAATACATGTAAACAAATACTGCAAGGAAAGCAATTGCGAAAGAAATCAAACCAGCTCTAGAATTTTCAGCACCAATAGTTGGTCCAACTTTAGATTGGTCTTTAATAATACAAGGTGCTGGTAATGAACCACCATTTAACAATCCTGATAAACTTTCAGCTTCTTCTCTTGAGAAGTTTCCAGAGATTTCAGTATTACCACCATTAATTGCCGAACGAACAACCGGAGCAGAATAAACTACATCATCCATTGTAATTGCAACACTTCTGCCTTTATTGTCGTTGGTCATTTCGGCCCATCTTTCAGAACCTTCAGTAGTCATTGAAACATTTACAGTAATTGTTCCATAAGTTTGATCAACTCCCACGTTTGCAGAACTTACATGGCTTCCACCTACCATCGCTTTTCCATTTTCAGGAATTCTGATCGCAAATAATTGGTAAGTCAATTCTTTTCCAGCACCATTTGTTTCTGGATTCGCTGACCACATGAATTTTAAATCTTCAGGGAAAAGTCTTTTAATATCTTTTCTAGCTAAAATTTTGTCAACTTTTGCTTTATTATCTATTGTAACTAGGCCTATTGTTGCGCCTCCACCACCAGTAACCAAATCTAACAAAGCTTTATCGTTCGTTTTGATTGGAGCAATTTCTTTTTCTTTTAGTTTCGAAGTATCAATGGTTGAAGCAATAGCAGTTGTGTCGGCTAAAGTATCAGCTTCCATATCAAAAACGATTTCCTCTTGACGAGACAAACCATTTGCTTGCGTTAAACTAGATTGAATCTCTTCTTTGTTGAAAGTTTCATAGAATTGCAAGTTTGCAGTCGATTTCAATTTCTTAACAACAGTAGCCTCATCTTGAACTCCTGGAAGTTCAATGTAAATTCTGTTTGAAGATAAATCTTTTTGAATGTTTGGTTGAGCAACACCAAATTGATTAATACGTTTACTCATAATCTGCTCTATACCATTCATCGAACCAGAAACTTTTTCTCTGAAAACGGAAAGTACTTTTGCATTTGAAGAATTGTTACTCAAGCCCTCGATCTCATCAAAATCTAACTGTTTCACAATTAAAGCATCAGCACCATTGTATTGTTTAAAATATTTAGCAAATAAATCGATGAAATCTCCACCTTTATTTAAATGTTCGCTTAAAGCGCTATCAAATGGCTTTTTAAATTTAGAATCTCTTTGATTTCTTGCATAACTCAAAATCAAATCTGGAACAGAAACTTCTAAAGTTACACTCATACCTCCTACTAAGTCCAAACCAAAGGCCAAAGAACGAGACTTTACATCTTGAAAGTTTGACCCTAAAACTGGATAAACTGGCGTATTTGATTTTGCTTTTAGAACTTGATTAACAAAAGCAGACTTAGCCAATTCTTGTGATTCAGGTTGATTGAAATCAATTGTATCACCATTTGGAAGAATGGCAATATTGTTGTTATTTTTCGCGTCTGCTCTTAAACTGTCAACTAAGAACATTGCTTCTTTTTCTGCTTTCTTCTCTTCAGAAGTCGTTACCCAAGTAAATGAAAGCTGGTAAATACATACTATCGTTAATAATATGGTCAAAAACCAAAAAAATCCTTTGTTACGCATGATTGCTATTTCGTTAATTTATCTATAATAAGGTCGCAAATATAGAATTTCCCTTCGTCAATGTCAATTAAACCTTAAAAAAGGTTTCAAATTAGTTTCATGACTTTGAATAAAAATACGGATTCCAGTAAATCAAAAATTGTTTAAACTCTTGTATTTACTGATATTCCAGATGCAAAATCAATGATTTTACTTGTGAAATTGTTCCATGAATTTTCTTCGTTCTCTTTTGCTATTTTTTCTTCAAATTTCGATTTTAGTCCATCTTTGAAATATTTTTCGATGGCAAATTTTATTTTTTCGGCATCTGCACTTTCAACTATCAATCCATTTTCTCCATTTTTAATCGTTTCTTTCAGCCCACCAACATCAGTTGCAATTATTGGGACACAGAAATGATGAGAAATGGCAGTTATTCCACTTTGCGTTGCGGACTTATAGGGTAAAACACAAACATCCGCGGCTGAAAAGAAATTGGTAACCTCTTGATCAGATATATAGTTTAAATGCAAATTAATGCGCTCTTTATTTTGATTGGAATCGATTTGCATTTTATACTTTGCGAATGAACCGTAACACTCTCCAGCAATTATTAGTTGAAATTCATCGCTTAATCTGCTGAATGCATCCAAAAGTATATCTAAACCCTTGTAATCTCTAATTATTCCAAAAAATAAAATTGTTCTTTTCTCAGTGTCTAAACCTAATTTGGCAATCGCTTCTTTTTGATTTAATTTCGCCCCAAAATGATTGTAATTTGGGTGTTTTAATTGCAATATTTTGGCCTTAGGATGAATTTCTAATAGGTCCTTTTCAACAGCATCAGAAAGCACAACAAAACCGTCGTGGTTATTTAAAAAATAATTATTGGCAGCTTTATCGAAAAATCTTTTTTCGTGAGGTTTAACGTTGTGTAAAATTGCAATCTTTTTGATTGAAGGATCCAATCTTTTTGCTACGCCACCCATCGAAGGACCAAAAAATGTCATCCAATAACTGGAAATAAAGATTTCAGGTTTAAAGTTATTGATTGCTCTCGCTGTGTTAACAAACGAAATTGGATTAATCGAATCCAACAATCTTTCTGTGTCTATCGAATCTGCAACATCTTCCCCTTTCACAAACTGTGTTTCTCCTGGAAATAAAATTTTCGGATATTGACGTTTGAAATTGAAAGCTTTGACTTGGTGATTTAATTCCAAAGACCTAAACATAGCGCCGCTAAACTGCGCAATACCGCCTCGAAATGGATAAAATGTGGAAAGAAATGCTATTTTCATGACTATTATTCTACGCCGTAGTCAGTTACGTTAAAATAATACTCTTCGCCTTTAATGGGCTTACTTGAACCAAATTTGAATTCCAAATCTTTGTAGATCTTAGAAATCATTCCAATATTTTTAGCGTAAACTTCAAACTTTCTGCGTGTTTCAATCAATGTTTTAAAATCTTCTTCCTCCACAGTCAAAGTATTTTCAAAATTTAAACTATTAATTGTTTTTAATTCGTCTATTGAACTATAAAATGCTTCGACTGCACCTAAATTATTGAAAGCGTTAATATCCCAAACCTTTTCGAGTGTTGGTGTGAATATCAATTTCACTTTTCTTTGATTTTCCTCAACTAATTCTGCCCGATTGTCTACAATAATCGCGGTCCAAATATCTACTTCTTCCCAAGGCAAAGAACTATTTTTTCTCTTGAAACGATGGAATTTTCTGGCAACTCTGCCAACATTATCGAGAATGGTATCACCAATTAATGTTTTGAATTGGTAATTGATGGTGTCGTGCTTTTGCAACAAGGAATCATGAAACATGTAAATAACTTCATATTCAATAAATTTACCTTTTTCAATACCGAAGTATTCTGTTTTTTTATCAATGGGATCACTTTCTTTTTTACAAGCAATCAACGCAACTACAAGTGCTATGAATACAAATAACTTAAATGGAATAACCTTAAACAGCATAATGAAGATTTTACAACAAACTTTAATACAATGTTGTTAACGATAAAGATACACAAAAGTTTTATTTTACTTTCGAATTGATTGATTCCATTTAAAATCAACTATCAATCATAAGGATTTTGCCCTTTAGATTTGCATTCTTCTATCCATTTTTTGAGTTCGTCTCCCTCTAAAACAGATCCATATCGGTAATATTTTCTTCCAATCTCTTTCCCAGCTTCATCAAAGGCCATGAAATAGCCATATCTCACACCATAACGATAATGCTCGTGCATCATGGGTTGTCCATTCGAATGGTTAAAAATACACAAACCATGTTTTTCCCCTTTTTGATACAAGCATTTTGATTTAACTACACCAGTATCAAAATATTCAATTGCCTCGCCTTCTAATTTGCCATCTTTATAGGTGCACACTTTTGCGATTTTTTGAGATTTATCTTCTAAATCTTCCGGCACATAAAAAACCGTCATTTTTCCATTTAAAACACCATTTTTGTAAGTATCCTTGAAGCTTAATCTTCCAGATGGACCAAATTGAGTCCAAACACTGTCTTTTTTTTGATTGATATAGATTCCAAAAGCCATCATTACTCCGTTATCATGATACATGTATGATTCAGAACGTCCAGTTTTTTCGTTGTGCTTGATGATTGCTTTTACTTTTGTATTGGTGTAATAGTAAGTAAAAGTGCCAACAGGTTTATCGTCTTTGAATTGTCCTTTATATTCAAATACCAAACTGTTTGGATATTGTTTTTCCCAAACGCCTTGCTTTCTTCCTTTTGCATCCACTTGATTTTTTTGAGCATAAATCGGAGTTGCAAGAATTAGCAAAGCAAATAAGTAAAAAATTAAATTTTTCTTTTCCATAAATCCATTAATTCCTTTAAACTTTCAACGGTCAGATCCGCTTCAATTCCTATTGGTTCAACAGTTTTCACTCTGACAGTTTTCATGCCAAGATTTTTTCCGAATTTAATATCGGAATCTGTATCGCCCACCATGATTGACTTTTCAAAATCAACTGCTGGGAAATCGCTTTGCGCTTGCAATGCCATTCCTGGATTTGGTTTGCGCAAAGAATTCAACTCTGATTTCAATTCTGGTGCAAAATAACACGCAGAAATGTTTCCACTGTTTTCTCGAATTTGATTGCACATATAATCGTGAATATCCAAAAGGTTACGCTCTGACATTAATCCTTTTGCAATTCCTTGTTGATTGGTAACTACAAAAACATGCTGAAAAACAGCTGAGAAATAAGCGATTGATTCTGAAACGTTCGGTAAAAATTGAAATTCATCTACAGTCAAAATATAGCCATTCATTTTGCGAACATTGATCACTCCATCTCTATCAAGGAATAAAGACCAAGTTTTATCAACATTGAATAAACTCATTCTTAAACTTCTTTTTCAATTAAATAATTGTTTCTCGAAGAGGAATTTCTTCCGACAAGTTCTGCCAAAAAACCAGCTAGAAAAAATTGAACCCCCATAATCATGGCTACAAGTGCCACAAAAAATTCGGTTCTTTGTGCTAAAAGTTTGGCTGTTTGATCGAAAAACAATTTGTCAATTACTAGGTAGAAAGTAAAACCAAAGCCAATGATGAAAAGCAAAGTTCCAATAGCTCCAAAAAAATGCATTGGTTTCTTTCCAAATTTCCCCATAAATACTACGGAAAGTAAATCTAACGGGCCATTTAAAAATCTATTCAATCCAAATTTCGTTGTTCCAAACTTTCTAGCTCTGTGCTCAACAACTTTTTCCCCTATTTTAGAAAAACCAGCAAATTTTGCCAATGGTGGAATATATCTATGCATATCTCCATATAACTCAATGCTTTTGACCACTTCGTATTTGTATGCTTTTAAACCGCAATTGAAATCATGAAGGTAAATTCCAGTCAATTTTCTAGCTGCCCAATTGTAAAGTTTAGTAGGGATAGTTTTGGTCAAAGGATCGAATCTTTTCTTTTTCCAACCAGAAACAACATCAAACTCGTCTTCAACTATCATTTTGTAAAGTGCTGGAATCTCGTCTGGACTGTCTTGTAAATCAGCATCCATGGTAATAACAACCCTGCCATTTGCAGCTTCAAAGCCTTTTTGTAAAGCGGCCGACTTTCCGTAATTTCTTTGAAATTTTATTCCTCTAACAAAGTTATTTATTTGCTTCAGCTTTTCAACTTCATTCCATGAACCATCTTTACTTCCATCATCAATGAAAATCAATTCATATGTTAGTTGATTGGAATCCATAACTTTGGAAATCCATTCATGCAATTCCGGCAAAGATTCAACTTCGTTGTATAAGGGAACTACAATTGATATTTCTATTGGATATGACAATTTTTCTGATTTTGATTAACAAAGATACATTTTCAAAATTACCAAATTGAAGTTATTAAACAATTGCGTTAACATTTATTCTTTGATAACTCTGTAAATTTCTTGATCTGATAGGATTATATACGTCCCAGATTGAAATGATGTTAAATCAATATTTATCTTATCTGATTGAATTTTAATTTTTTGTAAGATTTTCCCATCAACAGAATACACTGTCCAGTTATTAGATATTTCTGTTTGAACAATAGAGACAATTCCATTCGTTGGTATTGGGAAAATAATATTTTTCGCAAAAGCATTTTCTTTTGTTTCCAAAATATTTGTTTCAGAAACACTAAAAAAATCGATTCCAGCCTCTGTAATGTTCACCGCTGGATCATCATCTGAAACGGTGACAATTAGTTGCATATTCGCAGTTGGAGTGATAAAATCTGAAACATGAATACTTTTGGGCGTCCAGTGATAAAACGCCGCGTCTTCAGAAGCCTGACTGTCAATCAAAACAGTAGTAATTCCATTGGATAATTTGATTTCCAAAGTATCATCAGCAGGCGGTAAAGGACCATGAAAATTAAAAAACCACCTTGTGTAATTCAGATAAGGATTTGAGTAGGTTGTCAAATCAAAAATCGGAGAGTATAAAGTCACTCTTCCTTTGTCAACGTCATCCGCATCAGGATTTAAACTCGGTTCATTTCCAGTAACGTAAGCAAAATCACCACAGTCAAATTGAGCGTCATCTGCCGGAGCACTTAAAGTAGAGGTAGGATTTGGATTACCTCTCTCCCATTCACCAGATGAAACCAAGGAAGTTTTTGTCGCTGTCCAACCAAAATCAAAAGAAAAATCATCGTAAATTCCTTTTTCTAAATGAATGATAACGTTCCCTGTTGTTTCATTAATTTCAATATCATCGCAGAACGTAACAAATCCCCATTTACCGCAAGTAACTTTATAAATTTCATTGTAAAAAAGATTAAAATTTGATTCTCCTAACCCATTTGCAACTTGTTCGTGCGTTATCAATGTTGCTTCCAATTTAATTTGAGCATCGAAAATAGGTTGCTCAGTTCCAGACTCTAAAACAGATACATTTAAAGGAAAAGGTGGGATAGGAATCAGGTCAACATTCAACTCTGTAACCAATCCAGCTTGTAAATTCACACTAATTGTTTGAGGATAAAAAGCTACTTTTGAAAAAGTAACATTGTAATTTCCAGTACCCATAATTCCAGTTTCATAATTCCCTGAAGATTTACTGATTTCAGTCTGATCATCTTCATCAATGACTACAGAAACATTACTCAAAGGACTCAAATCTGAAGCGTTTCTGACCAATCCTTCTAAATATGAAGCATGTGTATAAGTTGGATTCAAAATATACAATCCTTCAGTGATATCTGTAGCTGCAATTATGCCTGAAGGAAAAAAGGGAAAAACACCCCAACAGCCATCGAAGTTGATTGTTTGTCCTGGATAAGTATCATAAAATCCTGTTTGAACTAAATTTGAAGGTCTAGTAACATCATGCATGGTTATTCCATCAGAATAGTAGCTAGTGATGATAAAATCATCTCTAAAATGCGTATTGTGGGGAATTACACCTTTTCCGGGGCTACTTTGAATTTTATCTAATTGCACAATGTTTTGTGGATCTGACAAATCATAAGAACCAATAAAAGCGCCTGAAACTTCATCTGTTGTAAAACCAATATTTCCGTCAGGTGTCGTCCAAATGTTATGAGAAAAATTGTTATTGGTGTTTTTTGTTCCTAAAAGAATTGGATTTGACTTATCAGTAACATCAACCATGCTAATAAATCCATCAGCAATATGCGCCAAATACATCGTGTCGTTGAGCACGTAACCATCGTGACAATACCAATTATCAAAGATTCCAACTTCTACTGGATTTAGCGGATCTGTATGAACATCTAAAATTATTACACCACCATTTCCTCTATTTGACCCAAAAATATAAGCGTATCCATTTGAATCGATGAATAAAGTATGCGCAGCTGTCCATTCAGAACCAATTTCACCGCTGTAAAAACTGACGTTTATTCCAGAAGGATCGGGTAAGGAAGTTAAATCCATGATCATCAACCCACTTTCAGCTTCAGTAGTTACGTATGCAAAATTATTCCAAGAACTTAAATCTCTCCAAATTGATTCCGTTCCTGGTTGCCAAAAAACTTCTTGGGGATTTGCTGGATTTGAAATATCGACGATTGAAGTTCCCTTTCTAGCCCCAACGAGAATGTATTCATTGTTCAATTCATCCACAAACCCCCATACATCATTCAGATAAGTATCGTGAAGCTCTTGATAATTGATGTGTGAAACCGAGTCAATATTTGATTGTCCGAATGAAAAAAGCGGATAAAAAAGAATACAGAAAAAGAAGATTTTGAACATGGAACTATTTTTGAAGCTAATTTACTAAAAAAGTGACTAAAAATATAAATCGAAAACTTCTAGCTAGAGAATAAAAATAGCTGCCAAGATAAAAATTAAGATAATTATCAAATATTGCCAAACATCTAGAAAATATGGTGCCAATTTTTTAATCGTTTCAATCATGTTTTTCATGTGCTAAAATTAGTGATTTTGTCGAGATTTCTAATTTTTCAATTAATTCTTGTAAACAAATTAAAAAATAATTAATTATTTATTTCTTCACTAAACACAATGAAATAAGCCCTTTCGAGATAAAAGGTATTGATTTTAAAGTATTTTTCAGAAATTAAAACTCAATAAAAAGAAGTTTATACAAACTTTATCCTTAATATTGTAGCATGAATAAAGGTATAGTAAAATTTTTTAATGAAACTAAAGGATTCGGTTTCATTAAAGAGGAAGATTCGAACAAAGAATATTTTGTTCACGTTTCAGGATTGGTTGATGAAATCAGAGAAAATGACGAGGTAACTTTCGAACTTCAAGAAGGAAAAAAAGGTTTAAATGCAGTAAACGTAAAACAAGCATAGTTTAACGAATATTATTTAATGACTTTTAGAGGTTGGATTTATCCAGCCTCTTTTTGTTTCCAACCGTTTTTAATCTCTAATCCTAAGATAAAAACTCTTTTTGTCAGAAGTTAATTTTCTTTTTCCAACTCAATATCACCAACTATTTCCGGATATTTTTGCTTTAATTCAGCCAATTCTGCTTGTAAAGCCAATACTTCTTTTTGTTTTTGATTGTAATACTTGTATTCAAAAAGTGATGAAATTAAATATCCTAGTGATAGACAAATGATTATTAAAAGGGTAACATACATTTTCAATCGAAAGAAAATGAATTCAACTTCAATTTCCTGCCAGTTTACAATTGCGAAAGTGATTACAAAAATGCTTAAAATGATTGTTGCTATTAATTTCACTTTTTTTAAGCCTGACAAACTTTCCCAATATTCTCCCATTTTAAATAATTTTAATTTGATTATGTATATTATTCTAAAGTTAGTCTAAATTATTGATTATCTGAAACAATATAGATGTTTTGTGCAAACTTATTACTTACCCTAACCTTTTTTTTATCTACTTCAATTTCGATTGAATCATCAAAATCTTGTTTTGAAACAATTTTCATATGATTATTAATGCCAAGACCAATTTCAATTACGTAATTTAAAAATACCGCTGAATTGTCCTTTACTGCTACCATTTTACAAATCGAACCAATTTCAGCGTCAAATAATAATTTTTTAGAAAGCTGAACCATTTCTCCTTTTGAGTTAGGAATCGGATCACCGTGTGGATCAAAACTTGGAAAACCAAGAAATTTGTCAAGCTTCTCAACCAATTTCGGAGATTGAATATGTTCTAATTGTTCTGCCACTTCATGCACTTCGTCCCATGTGAAATCAAGTTTTTGATACAAAAAAGTTTCCCAAAGCCTGTGTTTACGAATAATTTGTAATCCTGTTGACTTTCCTAATTCAGTCAAATATATTTTCCCGTACTTTTCAAATTGAATAAATTCTTTAGTTCTCAATTTTTTCAACATATCATTGACAGTAGAAGGTTTTACTTCCAAACTAATTGCCAAATCATTTGTGCCGACTCCTCCTTTATTAGGAAGCTCTAAAGACAATAAAAGCAGTTGTTTAATATAATTCTCTTCTGCGATTGTTAACATATTCCAAAAGTAGTTTAAAAGAGTGTCGCAGACCAAAAAATGTGTCAAAAAAAAATCCTGGAGTTACCAGGATTTTTTTCTAATATTCATCTTCGTTGAATAAAAAGTCATCTTTGGATGGATAATCCGGCCAAATTTCCTCAATACTTTCATAAATATCACCTTCATCCTCTAAATCTTGTAGGTTTTCTACAACTTCTAAAGGAGAGCCATTGCGAATTGCGAAATCAATCAACTCATCTTTTGCTGCTGGCCAAGGTGCGTCCTCTAAATATGATGCTAATTCTAGTGTCCAATACATTTTTTCTGTTTTAATGGGTTAATTTGGCGCAAAAATAATTTTATTTTCTTTACATGCAAGAGAAAGTGCAAAATCTTTTTTAAAATTTGTGTATTATTCGCTAAAAACGCTGATTTTAAAGCTTTTTTATTTTACACTTTCTATGACTATTTCCTTGTCAATATCAAAAATCAATGAAATTGAGTTCTTCTTTTTCAATTTCAAATCAATCTCATATTTGGCATCTAAAGAATACTCATTGGCCTCACTATGCTCTTCCCACTGATTTTCAAACAAAGCGAAATTAACTATTCGGATGTTGTGCTGACCTTTGGTAGCTACAATCGAAACTGAATTTTTCTTCGATTGCTTAGACACAGTTGATGTTTTGACCAAAACTCCATCTAAGTACACTTCTACTTTACTGTCGTGATCATACCCTTCAATAATACCAGTAAATTGCCAATCAATAGACAATTTTGCTTTTCCTTGACAGAAAGAAGATAAACCAATAAAAAGGAAACTGATTAAAATAATTTTTTTCATATGAATCTAATTTGTAAATAAAAAATGCTTTTGTCCAATGGTTTTTTAATCTCCATCAGTATTTAAAACGGTTCCAAGATAACTTTCTGCTAATCTTTGGAATTGCATTAAAAATAATCATTTGTGAACTAAATTATTCTTTCATTTCACTACACGATTTTTTTTATAAAAATATAAAAACTTTTTCAAAATCAAAGTATTGATTACCAGATAAAACAGTTTTTCATTCAAATTTATTATTGAAATTTACATATCTCACTAATTCCAAGAATTGGGAAATGTTTAACTTCACATTCTATAGATACAGTTTATGAAATTTCTAAAAATTCTAACCATATTAAGTGTCGTTCTTTTCATACTTACAGCCATTGCTGTTATTCTTGGATTGATAAAATTTATCAATGGAATTAGTCCTTTGATATTTGGAATTTCATTTTTAGCAACGACCACTTCGCTTCACCTTATCAAATACAATCAAAGCAAAATGAAATGGTTTGTGACTTCTCTTGCAGCAATTGGATTTATCGTGCTGTCATTGGCAACTTTTAAAATATTGGAAATGAAAGATTTTTGGTTGACAGGAAGTATCTCACTATCAATTTCAATTTTAATAGGCTTATTTTATCAAATTCAATTGGTTACAATGTCAAAAGGGAAATTTTATATTTTAGGTCTTTTGATGACTATTTTATTGATCGGATTTTTGCTTCTAGCTAGTTTACAGCTAGAAAATCCAAAGATTTATTACACAGGAAAAGTGGTGCTGGCAATTTTTACCATTTTCTCTTTTGTTGGAAGTTTATTAAAACCAAAAAAAATAATTAGTTAAGGAATTAGCTGATTATTTCTTTCACTCGTCCTACTTCACCCGATTCTAGTCTAACTTTAATTCCATGCGGATGATTGGGCGCATTGGTCAAAATATCCTTCACAATTCCTTCAGTTAGAAATCCTGTTCGCTGATCTGCTTTCAGAACAATGTTAACTTCCATGCCCTTTTCTATATTTTTTCTAATTCTGTGACTCATAAAATATTGTATTAAACTAAAATTAATCTTTATTGATCAATAACAAAATAAATTCTTCAAATAATTGAATTTTATTAAATTTTATTAAAAATATATTTAACTTTGTTTAAGTAAAATTAAACAATATGTCGTTATTCAAAAAGTTACCGCTTTGTTGTCCAAGTTGTGAATCTTTGCTTTCAGTGAATAGAATGCATTGCAAATCTTGCGACACCAATGTGGAAGGATCATATGAATTGCCGCTTTTGGCGCAGTTGAATGGTGATGAACAAAAATTTGTCATTTCCTTTTTAAAATCTAGCGGAAGCATCAAAGAAATGGCTAGTCAGATGGGAATGAGCTATCCAACCATGAGAAATATGCTTGATGATTTAATTGAAAAAGTTAAAACCCTTGAAAATAAATAAGATGATTCAAAAATTATTCAATCCTTTTGTTCAAATTGCTGGATCAAAGTCTTTAATTTTCGGCTTGTTATTCTTGTTATTGAGTTCGACATTGGCTGCTTTTTTCAATACGCGATTTGATGGCATTTTAGATGCGCATTACACTAAAAATCAAAGTTTTTACTTGTCTTATTTAGATAATTTGATAAATATCTCTGTCATTACACTTATTTTTTTTGGCTTTGGTTCCTTTCTAACTAAAGGCAGAACAAGATTTATCGATATTCTTGGAACATCCGCACTTGCTAGATTTCCACTGTTTATTATTCCATTGTTTAATATTCAAAATCAAAGCGGATTGATTGGTGAAAAAATTATTCAAAGTATCACTAAACCAAATGACATTCAACTGACTCAATTTGAATGGATTTATTTAATTATTTCGGGAATTATTTCACTCCTACTCATCATCTGGTATATCGCTTTATTGTTCAAAGCTTACAAAATTTCAACGAATTTAAAAGGAGCCAACTTGATTGTCAGTTTTATTCTAGGGTTAGTGATTGCTGAAATAGTATCCAAAATTTTAATTTATCAACTATGAAAAATCTTCTTTCGCTTACTCTATTTTTAAGCACGTTTTCAGTCTTCAGTCAAGAATTTGAAGGAGATTGGTCAGGAAAAATACTCATTCAAGGATTTCCTTTGACACTTGATTATCATATTTCTAAAAATGAAAATGGATTTACAGCAACGATGGACAGTCCAGATCAAAAGTCTTTTGGAAATAAGGTAAAAGAAGTAATTGTTGATGGAAATGAAATTAATTTAAATTTCCCTGAATACAAGATATTTACAAAATTAAATTATAAAAATGATTCATTGATAGGAATTTACGCTCAATTTGGCAAAAACTATCCTCTGTCTTTATCTAGAAAAACGGGAGAATCTAAAGGAATCAATAGACCTCAAGAACCCAAAGCACCTTTTGAATATCAAATTGAAGAAGTTAAGTTTAAAAATACCAAAGAAAAAATAACATTGGCAGGAACTTTAACGTATCCCAATGGAGATGGACCTTTTCCTACTGTGATTTTGATCAGTGGATCTGGTGGACAAAATCGCGACGAGGAATTGTTTTATCATAAACCATTTTGGGTTATTGCGGATTATTTTGCCAAAAACGGCATCGCCACATTGCGATATGACGATCGAGGAATTGCCCAATCAGAGGGAAGTTTTGCTACTTCGACTTCTGAAGATTTTGCTGATGACGCCAAAGCGGGCATAGATTTTTTGAAAACGCATCCAAAGGTCAATGCTTCCAAGTTGGGAATTATTGGACACAGCGAAGGAGGAATGATTGCCCCAATGGTTGCCGCAGGCGATACCTCAATCGGATTTATAATCCTTTTAGCAGGACCAGGAATTCCTATTGACGAGTTGATGATTTTACAGAATAATGAGGTTTCCAAAGCAGCTGGAGTAACGGAATCAATTATCAAAGAGAACGCAGCATTAAATCAAAAATGTTATGCAATAATCAGATCGGAAAAAGACTTAGCAAAAGCGAAATCAAAACTTAAAAAATTACTTTCCAAGAATAAAATGTCTGAATCTGACATACAAAACACTATCCACCTCGTTTGCTCGCCTTGGTTCAGATACTTTATACAATATGACCCAAAAATTTCTTTAGAAAAGGTTAAATGTCCTGTTTTTGCGCTCAATGGCGATAAAGATATACAGGTAACTGCCAAAGAAAATCTAGCAGGAATTGAAGCGGCATTAAAAAAAGCAGGAAACAAAGATTATAAGGTGAAATTGGTAGAAAATAAAAATCATTTGTTTCAAACAACTCAAAAATTAGGCATTGATGAATATTTTGAAAATGAAGAAACCTTTGCTCCAGATGTTCTCAAATTGATGCTTGATTGGATAAATAAAATCAATTAAATTCATTGACTTCAATTGAATAATTCTTTATCTTTGGACAAGTTTAAAAATCATCTTATGATAAAAGAAGCAACATTCGGAGCAGGCTGTTTTTGGTGCATAGAAGCATGTTATCAAGATCTAGAAGGTGTGATTTCGGTAACATCTGGTTATTCTGGAGGAGCATTGGAAAATCCAACTTACAAGCAAGTTTGCGAGGGAAATACGGGTCATGCGGAAATTGCTAGAATTGTCTATGATGATGAACGAGTTTCGTTTGATGAATTATTAGAGGTATTTTGGTTTGTACATGATCCAACGCAATTAAATCGACAAGGAAATGATGTTGGAACACAATATCGTTCTGTCATTTTCTATCACGATGAAATCCAAAAGGAATTGGCTGAAAAGTACAAACAAAAATTAACTGATGACAAAGTTTGGGAAAAACCGATTGTTACGTTAGTCGAACCTTTGACAAATTATTATCCTGCAGAAGATTATCACAATAATTATTTCGCTTTGAATCCTGGAAATCCATATTGCACAGCTGTTGTGAGACCGAAAGTTGAAAAATTTAGAAAAGTATTTGCTGCTCGTTTGAAAGACTAATCTTTATTTTTTTCATTGATTGGTTCTTTCCAAATTTCACAAAAAATTGACCTGTGGTCTGAAAAGACATCTTTTTGAACTTTGAAATTTGCTGAATGCAGTTTTTTGGAATGAAAAATATAATCAATTCTTCCAGCAGGAACTTTTCCAGCGTATGTCACTCCTATTCCACTTGCTGAATTTCTAAAAGCATCCACGTATTTGCTGTAAAAAGTATTATAACAGTAAGACAGAGGTGTATCGTTAAAATCTCCGCAAACGACTACTTCATAAGGACTTTGTTCCATGTGTTCAACCACTCTTTTTGCTTGATCGGCTCTTTTCGGAAAAGCAATCCTTAATTTATCAATCATCAAACGCGCAGTAGATTTCATTTCTCCAGCTTGCTCTTTTCCATCTCCAAAAAGTGCATAATCATCTTTTTGAAACTTGATTGACTGCAAATGCACATTGTAAATCCTGAAAGTATCTGCACCTTTAACGATATCAGCGAAAATGCAATAATTGTTGTCTTTATTTTCTGGATCATCAAAAATGACATCACCTCTGGCAATCATTGGATATTTTGAAAACATGGCGATTCCAAAATTCTGTCTCCCACTTAATTTATGGGAATATCGCTCATGGAAATAAGGTGCTTTTAATAATCCAGTTAGTGTATCTCTCGTTGGAAAAACAGTTGGTTTATCTTGATGATAAAATTCTTGAAAACAAACTACATCAGCTTCTGCTTCCTGTAAATACTTGAAAATAGCATTTCTGTTAGCATATTTGTTTTCTTCGTAATTGTACAAATCAAACAACCTCACGTTGTAACTCAACAGTTTCAGAGTTTCTGTATTTTTAGGTAATTCCTCTTTTCCGAAAGGAAGAGAAATCATTCTAAAATGCAATTTTCCACCAATGAAAAGAACAATCAACACAACAATAAACCAACGAGATTTCTTAAAGGCCCAAAAAATCAATAAAATGAGCGTGCAAATCATAATAACAGGATATGCCAACCCAAAAAATGGCAAAGGCCAAAATGTGGAGGGGTGCACGTAAGGACACAAATAAGCTAAAAGCAATCCAATCAAACAGAATATGGTTGCGAACTTCATTATTGAAGAAAACAGCGCTATTTTACGACTTTTATCAGCCATTTTTACTTTGATTAAATAAAAAGTCTTTTTCTGCTTTTGTTAATGATTCGTAACCTGACTTAGAAATTTTATCCAAAATCGCGTCTGTTTTTTCTTGTCTTGCTTTTTTCTCAGCGTTGAATTCATAGTCCGTTTTTCCACCGCGTTTTACGGTCAATTTTGGTTTTCTAGGACCAAAAAACGACTTCAATTTATCGAAAAAACCATCCATAAAAATTTCAATTCTGTTTAAAAAATGTCTTGAACTTTGGGGATTATTAATTGAAATAATTCCAAAAAATGCACCTCCAACATGCGCAAAATGGGCTGTTCCATCGTTCATTCCAAGACTTAGCAAGTCATAAGCCATGTAAGCCAATGCTAAAATAATCAAACGGACTGGTAAAACACCAAAAAGATTCACTTGAATGTTTGGGCGATAAAATGCCAAAGCGATAAAAATTGCCATGATTGATCCAGAAGCACCAACCACCACGGTCAATTGGTTTACCAAAGTCGGAAAAATTTCGTGGGCAATAATTTCAAAAAGTCCGCCAGCAATTCCTCCAAAAATATAAATATATAACAACCTTTTTGGTCCAAAAAAAGATTCTAACATCTTTCCTGAAAAATACAAGAACAGCATGTTAAACAAAAAATGTATAAATCCAAAATGGGCGAAAATACTGGTAAATAACCCCCAAGGTTTATACAAAAGTCCATTAAAATTGGCTTCTAACGCAAATATTGAATCTAAATATGAAGCATCATTTCCAGACAATCTACTCAATACTGTCAAAAGTCCAATTAACAAAAAAACCGCTGCATTGATAAAAATCAATTTCATGTGCATGCCGCCATTTTTGTAACGGAATTTTAAATCTTCAATTAAATTTTGATCGCTTTGCATAAAAATTAATAAAATGATTTACGATTTCGATTCCAAATAAACACAAAAACAAATCCGATAACAGCGCCACCAACGTGTGCTAAATGTGCGACATTGTCTCCTTGAATTTGCTGGAAACTCAAATATAGCTCAATTAAAAAATATCCGCCAATTAAATACTTCGCCTTTATCGGCATTGGGAAAAACAACATTTGCAATTCGGTATTTGGAAATAAAAAGGCAAAGCCAGCCATGATCCCGAAAATTGCACCTGATGCACCAACCATTGGCGTGTAGGATTTCTCCATAAATGATTGAATCAAGGGAATATCAGATTCATTTCTGATTGTGAAGTCAATTTGATCAGTCAAATATCCAGTCAATTCGCCCATCGAATATCCCAAATGCATTAATTGATCTTTTACTTTCCATAGCTCGTATGCTCCTAAAAAATTGTAAAAAATAAATGCCCCAATAGCACAAGACATATAAAAGAACAAGAATTTTTTCGGTCCCCAAACTTTTTCTAAAATTGAGCCGAACATAACCAAACCAAACATATTGAATACCAAGTGAAAAATTGAATCTTGCGAATGCATGAAAAAATGGGTAGCAACTTGGTAGGGCTGAAAAAGAGGACTAGTAATGTAATGCGCGCCCAAAATTGGAATCAAATCAGTGCCTTGCATTTTAAAAACGAATGTCACTATAAAAAACAAAACATTGATTATCAATAAGTTTTTTGTGACGTTTGGCAAATTGTTTATTGAATTAAACATATTTAAAATTTTTGTAAAATATCAGTCGATAATATGGTGTTCAAGATCAATTTCCCTTTGGGTGAATATTGATGCTCAGCACATTGAAAAAGACTCTCCAGCAATTGATTTGCGGTATCATTGTTCCAAAAAACTTTTTGTCTCGCAGCTGCCGAAGCAATCGCACTGACTATTTTGTGTGCAATTTCTCCCTTATCGATTTGGGAGAGGCCCAAATTAACATGTAAATTATTGATAGAATCTTGAATGTTTTCCTCCGACAAATGCGCTGGAACGCCCTGAATATTGAGTCCATTCTCAGCTATTTTCCAATTGAAACCTAGACGTTCCAGGGTCTTTTGATTTTCCTCCCAAATCATTCTTTCAGCAGGAGAAATTTCGAAGCTAAGCGGAAACAATAATTGTTGCGAAGGTACAGATTGATAGATAAAAGTTTGCATGATTTCATCATAAATGATACGTTCTTTTGCTCTTTTACTATGAATGACCATTAAACCGCTTTTCACTGGACAAAAAAGAAAATTTCCTTGAAAAATGAATTGTTTATGTTGCGACCATTCTGCCTCTTCAATCAAAACTTGTTGCGTTTCAATTTCCGGAATATCATCAATTTTATAAAAGTTCTCCCAATCTTTACTCGAAACTTCATTGGCACCAAAACCAACATTTTGCATCGCTTTTGAATTGCCAGACTTTATACCAGAACTTTGGTTTGAAGTGTTTGAAACATTAAATGGATTGTATGATTGGTTCACTTTAATTGTTGGTTCAACTGCGGGTTGATTTCTCATTTCCCAGGGTAAATCAAAACTTGTTTCTTGCTCGAAATCTAGCACTGGAGCAATATTAAATTTACCTAACCCTTGTTTAACCGTGCTACGTAAAATAGCATAAATCTCTTTGTCCTCTTCAAACTTAATCTCCGTTTTTGTGGGATGCACATTCACGTCTATGGAAGCAGGATCAACATATAAATACAAGAAATAGGATGGGAAAGATTTAGAAACCAATAATCCATCAAAAGCTTGTGTAATGGCATGATTGAAATATGAATCCCTGAAAAATCGATCATTGACAAAAAGAAACTGTTCTCCCCTGCTTTTCTTTGCAAATTCAGGTTTTCCAACAAAGCCAACAATTTTGACGATTCCAGTATTTTCCTCCACTGGAACTAATTTATCATTGAATGAACGACCGAAAATGTCCACTATTCGTTTGCGTAAATTGGCACTTTCCAGGTGATAACACCTATTGCCATTGTGATGCAGCGTCAAATGAATGCCAGGATGCGCCAAGGCTATTCTGATGAATTCATCCTCAATGTGTTTGAATTCAACTGCATCAGATTTCAAGAAATTTCTTCTTGCAGGAACATTGAAAAAAAGATTCTTGATTTCAAAAGACGAACCCGTTTTACAAGTAACAGGAATTTGATCTATAACCTTACTTCCTTCGATTACGATAGACGTTCCCCATTCTAGGGCAGTCATTCTTGTTTTCAGTTCTACATGAGCAATTGCAGCGATGGAAGCCAATGCTTCGCCTCTAAATCCTTTCGTATGTAAAGCGAATAAATCTTCTGCACAACTTAACTTACTCGTTGCGTGTCTTTCAAATGCCATTCTAGCATCCATTTCTGACATTCCACAACCATTGTCAAGGACCTGAATTAACGTTTTACCTGCATCTTTAATAAATACATCCACTTGAGTTGAACCCGCGTCAATCGCATTTTCAACCAATTCTTTAACGACTGAAGCCGGACGTTGAATTACTTCACCAGCCGCAATTTGATTTGCAATGTGATCTGGCAATAAACGGATAACTTCACTCATTATACTTCAATAAATTTTGAATCAACTTTACAATATTGTTGTTTTACAAATGTACTGTTTTCAAGTTTTAAACAGGAACAATTTCCATGCTATTCACAATATTTATACCTTTTTAAGATTACTGACATAATTGCAGGAAATAAAAAAAGGCAAAGTTGACTTTGCCTTTTCTAAGAAAATTTAGATTTTAATAATTCTTTTTTAATTTTCCATCAGCAGTTTCTTTTTGCCAGATGTATTCCGTTGCTGGATCTCCGTTTTTAGAGTAAGTAATGCCAGTTAAAGTTTGTTTCCTAACATAAATAGCTCCATGGCCATTTGTGACAACAATTCTTCTTGTTACGATTGCAACCAACAAACCATCATTTCCATTTTGATTGAAAGATTCTTGAGAAACACCTTCTGGATAAACACCGCCTAACTCATTTGCTGCAGCTTCATCAAATTTGATTGTTTTACTTTCAATCTGATCAATAATTTTTCGTGCATTGTAATTTTTCTCTACTTGTTTTGCTTGCTCCAGCGCATCTTTATCATTACTGATCGCATCTGATTTTTTTAGAATCTCTTTATTCTCATTCGGCTTTTCAACATTCTTTGCATTTGCAATGGTTGATTTTACAGATTCGTTTGACATTTTTGACGTAGCATCTTGGCGTTGATTTTCATCACTGAAAGTTACTTGATCACCATCAAGTCTAATCTTTTTGTCAACGTTTGAAATAACGTTGTAATCTACTTGTTGTTTTTCAGTTGAAACAATCACATCTCCATCTTTCACTTTCTTCTCGTTTGAGATGTTTTCTTGATTTTTTAGTGATTTAACAAAAAGATTGTTGAATTCATTTCTACTATTTTCATCCAATTCTGCATTTCCTTTCTTAAGTGCTTCCACACCTTCCAAACGGTTATCATCTCTTTCGTCATTAGTTTTGCTCAACTCAACTCTTTGGTTATCCAATTTTGTTTCTGTTTCGAGATTTGATTGAACATTTTTATTAAAAGTTTTAAAATCTTTATCTAATATATTGTTTTCAACCAATTTCAAATCCTCTTTATTAGCCGCTGCGATTTTTGAATCTTCTTCGTCATTTTTGGATTTTACCTCATTTTGCTTGATCACTTCTTTACTAATTCCATTGGACTTTTCGAAAGCAACGACATATCTTTCATCCTCAAGTTTATTTACTGATCTCTGCGCTGTTCTAACATCAAGCTCAGTTACTTTTCTGGCTTCTAAATCGTCAAAAGTATTTTCTGAAACTTTAATTACAACCCCATTCAATATAATTTGAGATTCTAAATTGGTGTTATAAACATCATTTACATCTTTGCGAAATTTATCATCCAAAGCCAAAGTTGAAACTTTCAACGTACTTGTATTTTGATTGTAAACGTCTTCTTTTTCAATATAATTTCTGTCTACCGTTTGTTTATCAGCTAAAACTTTACTCTGTAAATCTATGAATTCCCCATTTTCAAAATTGCTTTCAACAGTTGCTTTTTTCTCCAGATTTTTCGATTTCTCAAATACATCATTGACCATGTTTAAACGATTTTCATCATCTGAAGGCGCATTGATTGTGCGTTGTTTTTCTATTTCTTGAATTCCAGTGGTCATTGATAAATTAACTTCATTTCTTTCCAAAGTTCTAGATGAAACTAATTCTTGCTGAGATTTCACCTCTTCACTCATTTTGGTAGTCACCAAGTTTTTTCTCTGAGCATCAGCTTTGGCTAAAAATGCTTCACCTTCAACTACTGAATTATTACTTGGTGTTCCTAAAACTGGCAGAGAACCTACTTGTACAATTTTCGGATTTAAAATCCCTTCGATTTGATCTAATTTTTGTTTTGGGTATTCTTCGTCTTTTTTTATTGTCAGTGCTTTTGAATAAAGCTCTTTTGCTTTGATATATTCTGCCTTATTGAAATTATCATCAGCTTCATCAATTACTTTTTTATACTTTGTTTCAATTTCAGTTTGTAATTTATCATTTGCTTCACACTTTTTAATTTGACTTGAAACATACGAATCTTTCTGAATTAACAAAGCCTCATTGTATGTGTTTTTTGCATTTACCCAATCTGAGGTTTTGAAATAATTATCAGCGGTTTTTAACAAAGCATCAAACTCCTCTTTCTGTTTTTGTTGTTTGGCAGTGTTGGTCAAATTGTCAATTATTTGCTCAACTTCATCAATTTTATTCGTTGCTACTTTATCTCCCGGTTTGGCATTTAATGCATTGTTATATTCTGAAATAGCTTTTTCGTATTCTTTCAATCTTACGGCTTCATCACCATTTATAATCGCTTTTTTATATGCTTCTTCCACCTTAGCAACATTCAATGATTCAGACTTCAGATTGTTTATATCAGCAATTCTTGTTTCTGGCAAAGTTTCTGCGGGTTTCAACTTTTTGGCATCGTTGAAAAGATTTATCGCTTTGTCATATTCTTTCAATTTAACAGCTGCTTCTGCTTCTGTTAATTTGGCGTTGTAATTTTTGTCAATTTGAGCCTGAGCAATTTTGCTTTCTTCCTCCGCCTTTTTTGCATTTTCAATTTCAACTAATTTAGATTTTGGAAGTGGATCATCTTTTTTGATAACCAGCGCACGGTTATATAAATCTATCGCTTTATCCCAATTTTTTTCGTCAATTGCGCTTTGGGCAGCAACTAACATTTTTTCATATTTGATTTTAAAGTCAATGTTTTGTGCTTCGTATTTAACTCTTGCCTCTTCCGCTTTATCAACAGGTTCTTTTTCAGTTGGCTTGATTCCGTTCGCTTCGTTGAAAAATTTAATAGCCAAGGGATAATCTTCAGCACTGATTGCATCATTTCCCTTTTTCATTTTATCATTGTAATTGTCGTCAATGATTTTTTGAGCAGCAGCTAATTTTTTTAATCCTTCTAATTCTTCGATTTTATCCTTAGGCAATTTCTCATTTTGCTTTTTCAGAGAAGCTTCTTTGTATTTTTTGATAGCACCGTCATAATCTTTGGCAACCTCCAATTTACCAGCATCGGTAATTAATTCATTGTATTGCGAATCTGCACTTTTTAGCGCTAAATCTTCTGCTATTTTTGCTTCGATGTCCTTTATTTTTTGTTCAACTTCAGCATCTGTTTTTATCTTTTTAGCTTCTGTAAAAAAACCTTTTGCATCTTGCCATTTGCTGTTATTGAATGCCTCAAGTCCTTGAGATTTCAAAGTTGCAAATTGATCGTCTTTGGCTTTTTGTGCATTTAAAGCTTCAATTTTTTTAGTCAACTCACCCACTTTCTTAATTGCCTCAGCGTTTTTATCATCGATTACAAGGATTGATGAATACTTCGATTTCGCGTTATCTAGTTCATTTTTGATTTCTAAATCAGCACCCTCTTTAAGCAGTAAATCAATTTGTTTTTTCTTTTCTGCCAATGTTGCTTGTGTTCCAAGTTCATTGTCAATTTCTGTGATTTTTTTATCTGGCTCTGACTGACTTCCATCAATGTCTTTTGCTTTAACAAATTCAGCTCTTGCTTCTGATAATTTACCAGCTATTCTTAAATCATTTCCTGCTTTCATTGCAGCATTGTATTTATCGGCGATTTCCTTTTTACTTTTGGATTCTTTTTCTGACAATATTTGTGCTTCAACTTCTTTGATTTTAGCATCAGGCTCCGTTCTAGAGCCATCAATCACTTTTGCTTTGTTGTATTCAGCAATAGCTTCAGTCAATTTACCAGAACCTCTAAAATCATCACCTGCTTTCATTGCAGCATCAAATTTTTGAGTAATTTCTTGTTTACTTTTCGATTCTTTTTCTTTTACAATTTGATCTTCAACTTCTTTAATTTTAACGTCTGGCTCAGACTTAGAACCATCAAATCCTTTTGCTTTGTTGTATTCTGCGATTGCTTCAGTTAGTTTACCAGTTCCTCTAAAGTCATCTCCTGCTTTCATTGCTGCGGCAAATTTATCTGCTTTTTCTTTTTGCGATTTAGCATCCGCTTGTGTTAAGATTTCAGCTTCGACTTCTTTGATTTTAGCATCAGGTTCAGGTTTTGAACCGTCAATAACTTTTGCTTTTTTATACTCTGCAATTGCTTCAGTTAATTTCCCTGTTCCTCTAAAATCATCTCCTGCTTTCATTGCAGCATTGAATTTTTCTACTTTTTCATTGTTAGCAGCATCTAATTTCAATTGATCATCGATCAATTTAATTTTGACATCTGGAGTTGTTTGTGTTTTGTCAAAATCTTTGGCTTTGAAATACTCTGCTCTTGCTTCAACCAATTTTCCTTCACTAAATAATTTTTCACCATTCGCCATGGCCTCAATATATTTCTGAGAAGCCATCTTTTTATTTTCCTCAGCTAAAATTTTATCTTCAACAATTTTCAATTTATCTTTTGGCAATTGAGCTTTGTCATCCAAGTTTTTAGCTTCTGTGAATTTAATTTTCGCATCTTCAAGCTTATTTGCGATCAAAGCAGTTTCACCATCTTTCATTGCTAAATCAAACTTTTCTTTGTTTTCTTTTTGATTTTTGAGTTTTTCAATCTCCAATTTTGCGTCCTCTATTTTTTTAGTGACAGCTGCATCTGTTTTCAATTTTACGGCTTCATCATACTTAGCAATTGCTTCTGTGAATTTGGCTGTTTTGACCAACGCATCTCCTTCATCAACAAACTTTTTAAAATTGGCTTCATTCGCTGCATTCAGCTTGCTTTCCTCAATTTTGGCATTGATAATTTTTAATTTTTCAATAGCAGTAGGGTTTTGAGCATCTATTTTCTGAACTGCTTCAAACTTGGTTTTGGCCAATTCCCATTGATTTGCGTTCATCGCTGTGGTACCTTCAGCTAATAAATTGGCAATTTGCTGAACTCTTAGTTTTTCTTTCTCAATTTCGTCCAACTTCGATTTGATTAGATTTAATTGACCTGAAACATAAGTTGATGCAGGCTGATAGGACAGAGCTTCATCGTATTTTACTTTGGCATCGTTAAAATTTTCAGCTTTGAACAATTCATCCGCTGCCGCAACAGCCAATTCATAATTTTTCTTCTTTTCTTGCTCTCCTTTTGCTGCATTTAAAAATACTTCAACTTCACTTTTCTTTTTTGTCGCAATTGCATCGGCTGGCTTCGCTTTCAAAGCAATAATATATTGATCTAAAGCAGCTTGATAACTTTTCTGTTTCATCAAACCATCAGCAGCAGTCATGGCATTTACATAGGCTGCCTCGTTGTCTTTTTCTTTTTTCTCTTTTTTGATTATAACCATCAAGTCGTCGATTTCATCACTAACAGCCTGATCGTCTTTCTTTTCTAATGCTTCTTCATATTTATCAATCGCTTCTTGCCATTTTTTCTGTCCTTTCAATAATTCTGCAGCTTTTACCAAATTGTCGAATTCACTATTCAACGCTTGACCGTCTAATTGATTGACTTTATCAGCTTTAATCAATGCATCCATGTCCGCCAATCTTTTGTTGGCTACTTTATCAGTTGGTTTAAAAAACAATGCTTGTTCAAATTTCTTTGACGCTTCGGTATATTTTTTTTGAGTTGCTAAAGCTTCTGCTTCCTGCATTTTGGCTTGAAATTGTGCATCTACATTTCCTGAAGCATTTTGTGCAGCGGCCATGGCTTTTTCAACTTCCTTTTCCATTTTTGCCGCAGTAGTTGTATTGTAGGCCAGTTTTGGATTCTTTCCATCAAAATAAAATTCAGAAATCGGATTGTTTTTGATGTAACTGAAATCAACATTCGGTGCTTCATCAAACATACTCACTTCGATATACATCAGAGGATTAGATGCACCTTGCAGCAATTCTACATCAATTTTTCCAGCATTTAAATTAGCATATCTTGTTACTTTTCCAGCTTTGGAAAACTCAACTTTGTAAGATTTTTCCGAAGGAACATTAAGAATAACCTTTCCACTTGCGGCGGTAACACCTGAAGCCACAACTTTAGAGCCTTCGTAAACTCTAACAGTTACACCAGCTTCTTTTTTGCCCAATTTCAAATCTTTTGCCATGACATCAATATCAACTTGGACTTGACAAATGACGGAAAAAGAACTACTTATAAGGAGAAATAATAGTAAAAAACGTTTCATATCTAGCATCTAAACGTCACGCTGTACAACTTGTTACAGAATTCGTTTAATTTTGATTAAAAATTCAGAACAAATATCGTAAAAAAGACGCTAATAATCATCAAAAAGGATGCTAAAACTAGAACAATTAAGTTATTGGGAAAAAAAGACCTATTTTGAGGAATTGGATTTTCTTGTAGTTGGCGCTGGAATCGTAGGATCAAGTACCGCTTTACATCTCAGAAAACAATATCCAGCTGCTAAAATTTTGGTGGTTGAGAGAAACTTTTTACCTGCTGGCGCAAGTACCAAAAATGCTGGTTTTGCTTGCTTTGGAAGTGTAACTGAATTGATAGATGATTTATCCAAAATACCGGAAAATGAGGTTTGGACAACTGTTGCCAATCGGTGGGAAGGATTGCAGTATTTGAGAGAATTAATTGGCGATACTAATTTGGATTTTCACGCTTTAGGTTCTTGGGATTTAATTCGAAATGATGAAAATTCGACTTTGGAAAAAAGCTTGCTACATTTACCATATTTGAATCAACAAATTGAAGCGATTACGGGCATTCAAAATGTTTATTCCTTGGATAAAAATATAAAAGAAAAGTTTGGTTTTAATTCGATTCAAGCAGCTTTTCACAACCAAGTGGAAGGACAAATCGACACTGGAAAAATGATGGTGAAATTTCATCAATTGTTGGCTGAAAATGGAATTCACTTATTGACAGGAATTGAAATTTTAGAACTCAAATCTACTCAAAATCAGGTTGAAGTTCAATCCAATATTGGTTATTTTAACGCGGCGAAAGTTGCCATTTGCGTAAATGGTTTTGCCCAAAGATTTCTGCCAAAAAATGACATTATACCAGCTAGAGCGCAAGTATTAATTACCAAAAAAATTGATAATTTACCATTCAAAGGAACTTTTCATTACCAAGAAGGGTATTATTATTTCAGAAATATTCACAACCGTGTGCTTTTTGGTGGAGGAAGGAATTTAGATTTTGCAGGAGAAACGACCACGGAAATTGAAAATTCGGATGTGATTCTGAATCAATTGGAAAAATTATTAAAGGAAATTATTTTGCCAAATACTCACTTTGAAATTGACTATTCTTGGGCTGGAATCATGGGAGTAGGCAAAACCAAAAAGCCAATTATTGAATTGGTAAAACCAAAAATTGCTGTTGGCGTGAGAATGGGTGGAATGGGCGTTGCAATTGGAAGTATTGTTGGAAAAGATGTTGCTAAACTGCTTTAATTTCAATTCATTTTTTATTTTTTTCTTCAATCCATTTAGACATATACTTTGTACTTGAAACGGTATGATGTTTGAGAATTTCTCCAATGAAATTGTTTTGGCGACGTTTTAATAGTTGCTGTTGAATTTCAAGAATTAGATTGCCAAAATCTTTTTCAAAGTTTGTTTTCAGATATCTTTTTTTACAAATTTCAAATCCGTTAATTTGTGCTTTTTTCCATTTATTCTCATTGGTATATAATTCAATTACCTCTGAAATAAAATCATCAAGATCATCTGAAATAACTCCACTCCATGGCAATTTTCCATGCATAGATTCTGCGCCAATTGAAGTCGTTACGTTTGGCGTTCCTGCGACCATTGCATCTAAGAATTTTCCTTTTATTCCTGCGCCAAATCTCAAAGGAGCCAAACACAATTTGGCAGATTTCATCACATCAAAAACTCCTTCTACCCTATTTTTAATTAAAAAACCTTGTGACTGGTTATGCAAATTCAATACTTTTTGAGATGAATAAGCACCGTAAATATGCAATTCTGCTTCTGGTAATTTTTCTTTGATCTTTGGCCAAATTGATTCTTTCAAATACAACACAGCATTCCAATTCGGTTCATGTAAAAAATTACCAATAAAAATGAAATGCTTCCTTTCGTTGAAAGCTGGTAAATCTTGTTTTTTACTCAGTAGTTGCTCATCAACAAAAAGTGGTAAATATTGCAAAATAGCTAGTGAAATATGAAATACATTGTGTAAAATATCTATTTCATATTCTGAAATCATTAGACTCAAATCGCATCTTAAAATACTTGCTATTTCACGTTTTGCAACATCAGAAAAAAGCATTTCAGTATGAAACGGAACTTTGGATTTCCACGCATTTTGTCTGGCCAAACGCAAACAATGTAGATCTTCAGTATCCAATATTCTGATTGCATTTGGACAACTCTCAGAAACGCGCCAACCGAATTGTTCTTCCGTCATGAAGCGATCAAATAAAACAATTTCGGGGTTTAATTCAGCCACAAAATCATCAAATGATGCATCATTTAAGAGGATAGAAACTTTTTTAATTCCAAGTTTTTCTATATCAAAAGCAAATTCACTATCAGAAGCTGGACTCGCGAAAGTAATTTGAAATCCTTGTAATTTAAACAAATCAATTAATTGCAACATTCTTGTTCCCGCTGCAGAAGAAGCAGGTTCGGGATAAACGAAACCAATAATGAGTAATTGTTTGGAATTTTCCATCAAATGAGAAATTGTGCAACACTAAAAAAGACGCCATTGCTGACGTCTTTCATTTGCTTTATTTACCAGATTTTGGCAATTTTCACCGTTGAATTCCTCATTTTGTCACCTTCTTTTACGTTGAAAGCTTCAAAAAATTCTGGACAGTTCATCAGTGGACCATTGACCCTATACATTCCAGGAGAATGAGGATCATTGGCAATTCTGTTTTTCAATTCTGCTTCAGTATAATTGATTTTCCATAATTGCGCGAAAGAGATGAAAAATCTTTGTGCTGGTGTATAACCTTCAACCACTTTTCCCGCTTTAAATTCAGCAGTTTTGGCGTAAGCGTAATATGCCAAAGTGATTCCTCCTAAATCAGCAATATTTTCTCCCATTGTCAAATCTGGATTTACACAATGTCCATCAATTGGACAAAAACCTGCGAAAGTGGCGCCGAGCAAAGCTGTTCTTTCTTCGAATAACTTTCTATCGTTTTCCGACCACCAATTTGTAAAACTTCCATCGGCAGCAAATTTAGACCCCATATCGTCAAAACCATGGGTAAATTCGTGACCTATCACCATTCCAATTCTACCATAATTCACAGCATCTTCTGCATTTACATCAAAAAATGGCGCTTGCATAATTCCAGCTGGAAAGGCAATTTCGTTTAACAAAGGATGGTAATAAGCATTGATCATGTGTGCGGGCATTCCCCATTTAGCTTTATCAACAGCTTGAGATAATTCCTCAAAATTCTTTTTTACATCTCTTAATGCACACATTTTGATATTTGCGACATAATCAGTTTTCGACAAATTCAAATCACCGAAATTTTCCCATTTGGATGGAAAACCTAATTTTCTACCAATAGATTTTAATTTATTTAATGCTTCTTTTTTGGTTTCGGAAGACATCCAAGGCAAAGCTTTGATTCTTTCTTCAAAAGTCAAAAGTAAATTGTCGACCATCGTATTTACTCTTTCTTGAGATTTCTCTGAATAATATTGGTCTACAAATAATTTGCCCAAACCTTCTCCAATGGTCATTTGCGTGAGTTCATTCACAGCTCTTTCTTCGATTGGTTTCATTTGCGTTTTACCCGTCAAGACTTTTTGGTAAAAATTGAAATTCAATTTTACAAAAGATTCATCTAAATGACCAGCATAGTGATTCAATGTTTTCCATGTCAAATAGCTTTTCCAAATTTTGATATCTATATTTACCAATAAATCATTCACCAATTTTGGATAATCTTTCTGTCCAACGACCACTTCTGAAAAATCTTGACTTCTAACAGATTTCAAATAAACTTCAAAATCAAAAGATGGGAAAAGTTTTTTTAATTCATCTTTTGTCATTTTGTTGTAGCTGTTTTCTGGAACTCTCAATTCCGCTGGTGACATCATTTTTTCTGCCAACATCGTTTCAAACTTGATTACGTTTTCAGCTGCTAACACAGACTCTTCGAGTGAATTTCCGATTTTCTGAAACATTCTAGAAACGTGTTCTTTGTAGGCTACTACAATTTCTTTTTTGTCTGCTTGAAAGTAATAATCCTTATTGGGTAAACCCAAACCACCTTGACCAAAATAAGTAATATTTTTGTTCACATCTTTCAAATCTTGTCCAACTCCAAAACCGAAAAGGCTGTTTACACCATATTTATGCTGGTATGAGACAACATCAACAATTTGTTTGAAATGCACAATTTCATTGATTTTATAGATATCCGCTTTAATTGGTGACCATGCCAATTTATTTCTTCCTTCCATGTCAATGAAAGAAGCATAATAATTACCTAAAATCTGTGCGGTTGTGTCATTGGTGTAGCCACCATCTTTGGCTTTATTTAATATTCCTATTAATTTGGTTTGATTTGATTTTTCAAGTTCATTGAAACTTCCCCAGCGAGATTCACTTGGTGGAATCGGATTATTTTTCACCCAAGTTCCATTTGAAAAATTAAAGAAATCGTCTTGTGGTTTGATTGATTTATCTAAATATGACAAATCAATCGTTTTTGCACCCGCTTTAATTTCTTGTTGTGGAACAGCAAAAGCATCGTTGTCATTCTCTACATTTTTGGAAGTAGTGCATGCTGTAGCAATAGCTAAAACCACAGCGGACTGAATAATTCTATTTGTTTTAATCATCTTTTTTATTTCAATTATTTTTTACTTCGAATAACATTTCAACGTGCGGAATATCGTCTTCAAGATAATTTTTTCCAGTTGATAAAAATCCATGTTTTTGGTAATATTTTTCCAAATGACTTTGAGCTGAAATACGAACATTTGTTGCTCCAAACTCCTCGTCAATAAATTGCATGCAATTCTCCATTAGTACATGCCCATTTCCTTTGTTTCTTGCGCTGTTATCGATAGCAACTCTTCCGATTGAAACTTCTTTATAAGAAATTCCTTTAGGTAAAATCCTAGCCGTTGCAACAATATTTCCTAAACCATCACGACCAATTAAGTGATATGCTTTTTTGTCTCTACCATCCAATTCTTGATACGGACAATTTTGTTCAACAACAAAAATCTTAATTCTAAGTGCTATCAAATCGTGAAATTCAGCAATTGAAATTTCACTAAAATGTTTTATTTTCCAATCTAAAATCATCTCTAAAAATCAAGTTTGAATAACACCAACATTATACGGTTTTTCAGCTTTTTTGCGATTAGCCATTTCAATTCCCATGGAAATAATCTTTTTAGTCTCAACAGGATCGATGATTGCATCTACCCACAATCTTGAACCAGCATAGTAAGGAGAAATTTGAGAGTCGTATCGATCTTTGATTTTATTGTACAGCTCTGCTTCTCTTTCTTTGGTAATTTCTTCACCTTTGGCTTGCAAAGATGCGATTTCGATAGAAAGCAACGTTTTTGCGGCTGCTGCACCGCTCATTACTGCGATTTCAGCAGTTGGCCAACCAACAATCAATCTTGGATCATAAGCCTTACCACACATGGCATAATTTCCTGCTCCGTAAGAATTCCCCATGATAATTGAGAATTTAGGAACAACAGAATTTGCCATCGCGTTTACCATCTTTGCACCGTCTTTGATTATTCCTGCGTGTTCTGATTTGGAACCAACCATAAATCCGCTCACATCAGTTAAGAAAACCAACGGAATATTTTTTTGATTACAATTCATTATAAAACGTGCAGCTTTGTCGGCAGAATCATTGTAAATCACACCACCCATCTGCATTTCACCTTTGGCACTTTTTACAATTTCTCTTTGATTAGCGACAATTCCAACGGCCCAACCATCAACTCTTGCATAGGCACAAACAATTGTTTTACCATAATCGGCTTTATATTCCGTAAATTTGGAATCATCGACCAACCATTTTATAATTTCTTTTACATTGTACGTTTTTCCTCTTTCAGCTGGAAAAATTCCATGAATGTCTCTTTCATTTACTTGAGAAGGAACGCTTTCTTTTCGGTCAAATCCTGCATTTTCAGAGTGACCAATTTTATCCATTAAATCACGGATAGTAGCCAAACATTCTTGATCATTTTCAGTTTTGTAGTCACAAACTCCTGAAATCTCTGTGTGTGTATGGGCGCCACCCAAGGTTTCATTGTCAATAGTTTCGCCAATCGCTGCTTTTACTAAATATGAACCTGCTAAGAAAATGGTTCCAGTTCCATTGACAATCAAAGATTCATCAGACATAATTGGCAAATAAGCACCACCAGCGACGCAACTTCCCATGACAGCAGCAATTTGAACAATTCCTTGCGAACTCATCATGGCATTGTTTCTGAAAATGCGGCCAAAATGTTCTTTATCAGGAAAAATTTCATCTTGCATTGGCAAATAAACACCCGCAGAATCAACTAAATAAATGATTGGCAATCGGTTTTCCATCGCAATTTCTTGCGCTCGAAGATTTTTCTTTCCAGTGATTGGAAACCAAGCGCCCGCTTTCACTGTTGCATCATTGGCAACAACAATACATTGCTTGCCAGAAACATAACCAATAACTACCACTACTCCACCCGCAGGACAACCTCCTTCAGCTTCATACATTCCGTATCCGGCTAAAGCGCCAATTTCGATGCGTTGAGTGTTTTCATCAAGAAGTAAATCAATGCGTTCGCGAGCAGAAAGTTTTCCTTTTTCATGAAGTTTATCAATGCGTTTCTTTCCGCCACCTTCATAAATCTTTGCCAATTCTTGTTCCAAGCGAGAAATTTTTAATCTCATTTGGTCTTCATTCATATTGAATTCGAGTTCTTTCGGGGGTATTGCCATGAATTTTTCAATTTTAAGTTTCCAAATATAATCAATAAAACATTGCGTTTTTTCATTTTTTGCGATAGAAAGTTGAATTATTTCACCTTATCGAATAGAGCTTAAAAAATAGGGATTTTAAGGACAAAGAAACCAAGATTAAAACGGTAAAATCTTATTATTTTTTCTACATTTGTTGCGCTAAAAATTCGAACAAAAAATAATTTTAGAAATGAAAAACACAGCATTATCAGATAAACACATCGCGCTTGGTGCAAAGATGGTTCCTTTCGCAGGATATAATATGCCCGTTCAATACGAAGGTGTGAATGCAGAGCATGAAACGGTTAGAAATGCTGTAGGCGTTTTTGATGTTTCTCACATGGGAGAATTTTTATTAACTGGACCAAATGCCTTGAATTTGATTCAGAAAGTTACCACCAATGATGCTTCAACATTGACCACCGGAAGAGCTCAATATAGCTGTTTACCAAACGGAAAAGGTGGAATTGTAGATGATTTAATCATTTACAGAATGAAAGAAGAGCAGTACTTATTAGTTGTAAACGCTTCAAATATTGAAAAAGATTGGGATTGGATTTCTTCACACAATTCATTTGGAGTTGAAATGCGCAATTTATCTGATGATTATTCATTGTTGGCAATTCAAGGTCCTAAAGCCGTTGAAGCAATGCAGTCATTGACTTCAGTAAACTTAGCTGATATAAAATATTACCATTTTGAAGTTGCTGATTTTGCAGGAATTGAGCACGTAATTATTTCTGCAACAGGTTACACGGGAAGTGGCGGTTTTGAAATTTATTGCAAAAACAGTGAAGCTGAACAAGTTTGGAACAAAGTTTTTGAAGCAGGAGCGCCTTTTGGAATCAAACCAATTGGTTTGGCAGCTAGAGACACTTTGAGATTAGAAATGGGATTCTGTTTGTATGGAAACGACATCGATGATACAACTTCTCCTTTGGAAGCAGGTTTAGGGTGGATTACTAAATTCAACAAAGAATTCATTGATTCAGATTTTTTGAAAAACCAAAAAGAAACTGGTGTTTCTAAAAAATTAGTTGCTTTTGAAATGGTTGACCGCGGAATTCCTCGTCACGATTACCGAATTTTAGATGCAGCAGGAAATGTGATTGGTAAAGTTACATCAGGAACACAATCGCCATCAATGAAAATCGCGATTGGTTTGGGTTATGTAAATACTGAATTTACAAACTTAGATTCTGAAATCTTTGTTGAAATCAGAGAAAAAGGCATCAAAGCAAAAGTGGTTAAATTGCCTTTTTACAAGAAGTAATATATTAATAAATATTTTGAAGGCTTTGAGGAAACTTGAAGCCTTTTTATTTTTTGGCACTTTTCAAACACTTAGCAACTTTCTTCTCATGTAATTCTCGTTCCTCAGGTGTGCGATTTGGATTGGTGAGAAATTCCTTGCATTTGATTTCAACCACTTCCCAGCGTTTCATTAACAATTCAGCTTGTTTTTCATTCAAGCCTTTTTGAGAAGCGCGATTGATTGAATCGTTTGCTTGAACGCAAGAACAAAAATCCCATTGTTCACCATATTTAGAAACAATTTTCTCGTGATTCACTTGTTTTTCTTTCTGGTTTCTTTTGGGCTTTTCTTGTACATTTAACAAATGATCACCAGTCACTTCTGCCACTTTTTCCTTTTGTTTTTGAGGTTTTACTTTGGTAATTGAATCCGCTTTATTTGAATTACAGCTAGATAAAATCAAACAACCAATCAAAAAGACTTTCAGTTTTTTCATTAATAAAGAATAAAATGGCAATATATTTGCTAAAATAACAAAGATTTTTGGTTCATATTAAATTGATGAAACAATATAATTTATTTTCATTCAAATGAAATATACATTTTTACTCATTGGAGTTTTCTTATTCTGCAGTGAACATATTCACGCTCAAGTGAAAGACACATTGCATATTCAGAGACTGAGTGAACTGACTGTTTTCCAAAATAAATGGGCATTTGAAAGACAAGTTGAAAAAATTAGGAAAATATACCCTTACGCGTTGCATGCAGCAAGCCTTTTGAAAAAATTTGATGCGGAACTTTTAGAAATTGATTCCAAAAGGAAAAAGAAAAAATACAATAAAAAGGCGCATGAAAAACTCAAAGAAGATTATACTTATGTAATCCGCGATTTATATCGACAAGATGGAGTTTTATTAATGAAATTGATCCACAGAGAAACAGGATTGACGGCCGCTCAAATTGTCGAAAAATATAGAGGGAAATTTCAAGCAGAATGGTTTGAACAAATTGGAAAAATCTGGGAACAGAATTTCAATATCAAATATGATCCAGCTGGCGAAGATTATATGACTGAGCAAATTATATTGCAAATCCAAGATGAAATATTGGAATTTAATCCAGAACCGAAGATGGTTGACAAAAAGCAATACAAAATCAATATGAAAGCGTATCGCGAAGATGTAAAAGAATCCAGAAAAAGGGTGAAAGAGTTAAGGCAAAAGCAAAAAGAAATTCAGAAGGCAAACAAGATGCTAAAAAAAGCTAATTCAGAAAAATAGCAAAAAAAAATCGGATCACAATTCTGTAATCCGATTCAATATCAAAATGAAAAATTAAGCTTCTAATTGATCGTTTGCTGTTTGTGCTACTGCTGATTTAGCAAAACGAATTTTACTTCCTTCACAATTCAACAAAACTGTAGAGTCAGTAACTTCCAAAATTTTACCATGGATTCCTCCAATTGTAACTACTTTATCTCCAGGAGCTAAATTTGCTCTAAAATTTTTCTGCTCTTTTTGTTTTTTCTGTTGTGGTCTGATCATGAAAAAGTAAAAAACTACCACAATCATCAACAACATTACTATTTGACCTGCTCCTCCTTGCATTTTATTTGATTTAAATTATTGTTTTTATTATTATTTTCTAATGACGTTCGCTTTAATTAAAACGGGAGTAATCGAAGGATCTGTATTTGCTACAATTCTTACTTCTTTACTCAAAGTTCCAGGCGAAGCTTTATCTGTTTTAATATTTGCTTTGATCGTTGCACTTTCACCCGGTGCGATTGGATCTTTTGGATATTCTGCAACTGTGCAAGTACAAGATCCTTTTACTTCTGCTAGAATTAAAGGATAATCGCCTGTGTTTTTGACAGTAAAAGATGCGTGAACGATTTCACCTAACATTACTTTTCCTGCATCAACAACAGATTGAACTTCCATTTCTGTTTTATTTCCAACTTCAACGTTTTCACTATCGCTGCAAGCAAACAATAGGAATGACAAACAAATACTTGCGAAAATCTTATTCATAATCTTTGGTATTATTCCATTAAACCTCTTCCAATTTTGGAAATTTTATTTTCTTTTTCTAATCTATCAACTGCTTTATCTAAGATACCGTTGATAAATCCGTTGCTTTTGGGAGTACTGTAATATTTCGAAATTTCGATGTACTCGTTCAAAGTAACTTTTTTGGGAATATTGTTGAATTCTTGCAATTCCGTGATGGCCATTTTCATCAAAATGATGTCCATTTTTGCAATTCGATCCAATTCCCAATTTTTAGTCAAATCATCTATTAAAGCTAAATTCTCTTGGTCTTTGTCGATTGTTTTTCTCAACAAAATTCTCACAAACTCTTTTTCATCTTCCGGATCTTTATACAATGGTAAAATCTCATTGTTTCCTTCTATTGAAAAAGTTTTCATTGTCTTCAAAACCATCGTGCAAGCTAAATCGATATCATCCAACCATTGAATGCTTTTTTCTTCAAAGAAATTATAAATCAAAGGTGAATTTGCAATTTCTGCTTTGAAAAGTGCACATGCAAATTCCATATCGCTTTCGAAATTACTTTCTTCTTGACTCATGTAAGCAAAGTAAGTTTCACTTTCACGAATTTGAGCCATTACTTTTCTGAACATTTCTTGGTGTTCATCGCCCAACCAATTTACTTTATTCTCTTCAGAGGCTCTTCTTAAAGGCGCATTTGTATCAATCAGTTCGAAAACTTTATTTTCGACAAACTTTAGATTTGGATTCAAGTCGGTAGAAGTTGGGCGGATTTTAGATTTCAATTCTTCCAATCTTCTCAACTCAATTTCCTTTAATTCTCCAAAGGATAAAAGCAAGAATAAATATAAATCAAAAATACGATCTATATTATCCATCATTTCATTTTCAGTACGTCTATAATTTTCCTCGTCGGACTGAAAATAAGCATAAAGTGCTTGTAATACTTTGATTCTTAAATGTCTTCTATTTAGCATATCAATTTTTTACATCGGTAATTTAACTTTTCCGATAGCGGCAATCCTTTCTTCTGCCATTTTATTTGCGATTTGGTAAGTTGGGATGTTGTCAGACTTCGAACGACGAACAATATTTTGAATGGTAGAATAAATTTCTTCCGCTTTGCCCATTGCCCATTCAGAAGACAACGATTTAACTTCAGAATAACAGTTGATTACTCCACCAGAATTTAATGCATAATCAGGCGCATAAATAATTCCTTTGTCCATTACCATTTGACCGTGCACATTTTCAACCGCCAATTGATTGTTTGCAGCACCTGCAATAATTGAACATTTCAAACGAGATAAAGTTTCATCATTTACTGTTGCACCTAATGCACAAGGAGCATAAATATCCATGTCGATGTCATAGATTTCATCCAAACCAACGATTTTAGCACCGTATGTTTTGGCAACTCTATTCAATGTATCTTGGTGAATATCTGTGATAAAAACTTCAGCACCTTCTTTTGCAAGCGAGGCAACTAAATATTCACCAACATGACCAACACCTTGCACGGCGATTTTCTTTCCAGCCAATGAATCTGAACCAAATTGTTCTTTTGCACAAGCTTTAATACCAACATAAACACCGTGCGCTGTAACAGGAGATGGATCTCCACTTTTACCTGCCAAACCAACTACATGATTGGTTTCCATGTTCACCCATGACATATCTGCAGTTCCGATTCCAACGTCTTCAGCAGTGATGTATTTACCACCTAAACTGTTTACGAATTTACCAAAACGTCTCATGAAAGCTTCACTTTTCATTGTGCGAGCATCACCAATAATCACAGCTTTTCCACCACCTAAATTTAATCCTGCAAGAGAATTTTTGTAAGTCATTCCGCGAGATAAGCGCAAAACATCGTTCAATGCTTCAAGCTCATTATTATAAGCCCACATTCTTGTACCTCCAAGTGCTGGACCTAAAACGGTGTTATGAACTGCGATGATTGCTTTTAAACCTGTGGCATTGTCGTTACAAAACAACAACTGCTCGTGGTCGTATTTGCTCATTTGAGCGATCACTGGATTTTCAGCCAGATTTGTGTCTTTGATGTCTTTAACCTCAAACATATTCTCGATAAGTATTAAGAACGAAAATTCATTACTAATTGCTACTTTTGTTCTTCAAATCAAAAGAGCGTTGCAAAAGTAGGAATTTATCGCATGAAGTCTTTAAGCTATCTCAACAAATATTTAATAAAATATAAATGGCGCCTACTTTTTGGCGTGCTTTGTATCATCGCCTCCAATTATTTTGGTGTAGAAATGCCTAAAATTGTAAAAGGAGCAGTCAATGATTTTATTGGTGAAATCAATCCCAACGAGACTTTCAAGAATATTGCCTTTTTGAGTTTGAAATTATTTGGATTCTACATGTTGCTTTCACTTGGAAAAGGATTTTTTCTTTTTTTAACAAGACAATCTATCATTATTGTATCTAGATTTATTGAATTTGACCTAAAAAATGAAGTTTATGAACAATATCAGAAACTGAACTATTCATTTTACAAAAAATCAAAAACGGGTGATTTAATGAATCGAATCTCCGAAGATGTTTCGCAAGTGAGAATGTATTTAGGTCCGGGCTTAATGTACACCATCAATTTAGTTATTTTGTTTGCCTTTTGTGTCACAACAATGCTCAGAATAAACGTGAGCCTCACATTAATTGTATTGGCACCATTGCCAGTTTTATCATTTTTGATTTACAAAGTATCAAGCAAAATGAATACTTACAGTAAATCTGTGCAAATTGAACAGTCTTTGATGTCAACGATCGTTCAAGAAACATTTTCAGGAATTCGAGTAATCAAGGCATATTTGCGCGAAAAGGAAATGAATCAAAAATTCAATGACTCCGCAGACAATTACAAAGCGAAAACAATGAAATTGGTGATTGTCAATGCACTTTTCATGCCAACGATTGTTTTTTTAATTGGCTTGAGTAATTTGTTGGCAATTTATTATGGTGGTTTGCTGACTTATTCAAAACAAATTACTCCTGGAGACATTGTTGCTTTTGTTTATTTTATCAACATGTTGACATGGCCATTTGCAAGTGTTGGCTGGGTAACATCAATCAATCAACGTGCTGCTGCATCACAAGAAAGGATCAATGAATTTTTGAAAATCCAACCGGAAATAATCAATACCAATGAAAATCCATTGGAACAAGTTTCAACGATTGCGTTTAAAAATGTTACTTTCAAACATGAAAATGCGGGAATTAATGCTATATCCAATTTGAGTTTCACGCTAAAATCTGGCGAAACATTGGGAATTGTTGGTAGAACTGGAAGCGGAAAAAGCACTTTATTGAACTTGATTATGCGACAACTTGATCCAACTTCTGGTGAAATTTCAGTTAATAATCAGGATTTAAAAAACATCAATTTGGATGCATTTAGAAGACAATCTGGAGTTGTACCTCAAGAAGTCTTCTTATTTTCAGATACCATTGGAAACAATATCAAATTTGGTGTGAACGAAAGAGAAGTTGATGAAAAAGAATTGATAGAAATCACAAAAAAAGCACATGTTTATCACAACATTCAAGAATTCAGCACCGGATTTGAAACTATTTTAGGTGAAAGAGGTGTAAATTTAAGTGGCGGACAAAAACAGCGAATTAGCATTGCTAGAGCTTTGTTGAGAAAACCAAATTTGCTTTTACTAGATGATTGTTTATCTGCCGTTGACACAGAAACGGAAGACATTATTTTGCGTTCTTTGGCTGAAGAGTCTAAAGAAAACATGACCGTAATTGTAAGTCATAGAATTTCGTCCTTGAGATTCGCGGATAAAATCATTGTGCTTGAAAACGGCACTAAAATCGAAGAAGGAACGCATGAAGAATTAATTGCTAAAGCTGGAATTTATTCTGAAATGTACGAAAAGCAATTGGCTGATTCTGAGAAATAAAATTTATTCAACATCCATTCAAGCGAATTTTATGGGTGTTTAAAAATGCAACTTAAATTTCCTCATTCAAATTTTCTCAATAACTTTGTAATCGCATTATGATTCAATATAAAAAAGTAGCTTTTTACACACTTGGTTGTAAATTAAATTTTTCAGAAACTTCCACCATTTCACGTCTTTTTGAAGACGCTGGATTTGCCAAGGTAGATTTTGAAGATACACCTGATATTTATGTCATTAACACTTGTTCCGTAACTGAAAACGCAGACAAGAAATGCAAACAATTAGTCAAAAAAGCACTCAAAATAAATCCAAACGCCTTTATTTCGATTATTGGTTGTTTTGCGCAATTGAAACCAGTTGAAATTGGACAAATTCCAGGTGTTGATTTGGTTTTAGGAGCGAATGAGAAATTTGATATTCTCAATTACATTGCTGAATCTGACAAAAAAGAAGAAGCACAAATTTCTTTCAAAAACATCAAAGAAACAAAAGAATTTATTCCTTCTTTTAGTATTGGAGACAGAACCCGCTCATTTTTGAAAATTCAAGATGGATGTGACTATTTCTGTTCTTTTTGCACCATTCCATTGGCAAGAGGAAAAAGTAGAAATGCAAATATTGCTTCGACATTGAGTGAAGCAGAAAAAATAGCCCAAACTGACATTAAAGAAGTTGTTTTAACTGGTGTAAACATTGGAGATTTTGGTCAAGGTGGTGAAGAGAATTTTTATCAATTGGTTCAAAAATTAGATAAAATTGACGGTATTGATCGATTCAGAATTTCGTCCATTGAACCAAACTTATTGAGCAACGAAATTATTGATTTTTGCTTGTCAAAAGCAGAACGATTTGTACCACATTTTCATATTCCTTTGCAAGTTGGAAACGATCGCATTTTGAAAGCCATGCGAAGAAAATACGAGCGTAGTTTGTATACAGAAAGAGTTGCACATATTAAATCGCTTCGGCCAGATTGTTGCATCGGAGTAGATGTAATCGTCGGTTTTCCTGGAGAAACAGATGAAGAATTCATGGATTCATTGAATTTCATCAAAGATTTAGATGTTTCCTATTTGCATGTTTTCACTTATTCAGAAAGAGCCAATACGGGAGCCCCAAAATTGGGCGAATTCGTTCCGATGGAAAAGAGAAAAGAGCGTAGTAAAATGTTACATATTCTTTCTGACAAGAAAAAAAGAGCCTTTTACGAGCAAAACTTAGGCTCAGAACGAACTGTTTTGTTTGAATCAGAAGAAGAAAACGGCATTATGCATGGTTTTACTGAAAACTATGTCAAAGTTAAAATTCCATTTAATGAAAATTTAATCAATCAATTTCGCACTGTTCGCTTGACCGAAATTGATAGAGATGGAATTGTTAAAGTTGAATTAATCAATTGATTTAACTACTATTAAGTAAATATCATTTACTCAAACTTGAATTTTGTGAATTCGTTTCGCAAGCCAGTTTTTATAAACAATGAATCATTGATAAGAATCTCGCTTTTCAACTTGAAAAAAAGAGTCGAAAATAGTATATTTGCAATTCATTATTTTAAGCTATGGCAAAAGAATCGACTGAAATTGATGTTACCCCTGTAGATTTTGAAACATTCAAAAATGAAGTGATTGCAGACTACAAATTGGCTTGTTTATCACGCGAAGCATCGTTGTTAGGAAGACGTGAAGTTTTATCCGGAAAAGCCAAGTTTGGAATTTTCGGTGACGGAAAAGAACTAGCCCAAATCGCCTTAGCAAAACAATTCAGAAATGGAGATTTCCGTTCTGGTTATTATCGAGATCAAACGTTGATGATGGCCATTGGTCAACTCAATATTCAACAATATTTTGCAGGATTGTACGGTGAAACAAACCTTGAGTTAGAGCCGCAATCAGCTGGAAGACAAATGGGTGGACACTATTCATCGAGAAACTTAGATGCAAATGGCAATTGGTTAAATTTGATGGAACAAAAAAACAGTTCTGCCGATATTTCACCTACTGCTGGTCAAATGCCACGGTTACTTGGTTTGGCTCAAGCTTCAAAAGTGTACAGAAATCATCCTGAATTGAAAGAATTAGCTGATTTTCAAAAATTCACAAACGGCGGAAATGAAGTCGCGTTCGGAACAATCGGAGATGCGAGTACTTCTGAAGGTCCATTCTGGGAAACAATCAATGCTGCAGGCGTTTTACAAGTTCCGATGGTAATGTCAGTTTGGGATGATGGCTTTGGAATTTCTGTTTCGAGAGACAAACAAACAACTAAAGGAAGTATTTCAGAAGCTTTGGCAGGAATGCAGAGAACAGCGGAGAAACCTGGCTATGAAATTTTCACAACAAAAGGTTGGGATTACGCTCATTTAGTTGAAACGTATGAAAAAGCAGTTGCAATCGCGCGAGAAGAACATGTTCCTGTATTGGTGCATGTGCAAGAAGTGAATCAACCGCAAGGTCATTCAACTTCCGGTTCTCATGAGCGCTACAAGTCTGAAGAAAGATTGAAATGGGAAACTGAATTTGATTGCATCAATAAATTCAAAGAATGGATTTTAACTTTCAATGCTGATGGAAACGCGATCGCTACTCCAGAAGAACTTGAAAATATTGAAAAAGATGCGAAGAAAGAAGTCCGCGATTTTAAATCCATTGCTTGGAAAGATTTCACAAATGGTTTGAAAAATGACTTGGTGGAAGTGATTCAATTATTTCAATCGATTGAAGCAGAAACAACACATAAAGGATTTATACAAGCTGAAATTGTTGCTTTACAAAAAGCGATGGATCCTATTCGCAAAGATATTTTGTCGTCAGCAAGAAAAGTTTTGCGTACAATCAAATCTGAAAGTATTGTTTCAAAAACAATGCTTTCTACTTGGATTAAACTACAAATAGAAAACAATAAATCAAGATACAGTTCACATTTATATTCTGAATCTGCTTTCAATGCTGTGAAAATTGAAGGAATTGAACCTCAATATGCAGACGAAGTAAAGATGGAAGATGGAAGAATTATCTTGCGTGATAATTTTAGAGAAATCTTTAAAAAATATCCTCAAACTTTGATTTTTGGGGAAGATGCTGGTAAGATCGGCGGTGTAAACCAAAGTTTGGAAGGTATGCAAGAAGAATTTGGTGAATTGCGCGTTTCTGATGTTGGAATTAGAGAATGTACGATTATCGGACAAGGAATTGGAATGGCAATGAGAGGTTTAAGACCAATTGCTGAAATTCAATATTTAGACTATTTATTGTACGCCATTCAAATTATGTCTGATGATTTGTCAACTGTTCAATACAGAACCAAAGGTGGACAAAAAGCACCCTTAATTGTAAGTACGCGCGGACACCGTTTGGAAGGAATTTGGCACAGTGGAAGTCCAATGGGAATGATCATTAATTCTTTGCGTGGAATGTATGTCTGCGTACCAAGAAACATGACCAAAGCTGCAGGATTTTACAATACATTATTAATTGGTGACGAACCAGCTTTGGTGATTGAACCTTTGAATGGTTACAGAACCAAAGAAAGAAACCCAACAAATATTGGAGAATTTAGAACGCCTTTGGGAATTCCAGAAATTGTGCAAGAAGGAACAGATTTAACTTTGGTTTCTTATGGTTCAACTTTCAATTTATGCGAGCAAGCTTGCAAATTGTTAGCAGAGCATGGTATTTCAGTTGAATTAATTGACGCACAAACATTGATTCCTTTTGACATCAATCATTTAATTGGTAAATCGTTGCAAAAAACAAATCGTTTACTGATTGTGGATGAAGATGTTAGTTCAGGAGCCACTGGTTACATGTTGGATAAAATTTTAGTTGAACAAAAATCATATTTTACCTTAGATTCTGCGCCTGAAACATTGAGTGCAAAAGATCACAGACCACCTTATGGCTCAGATGGTGATTATTTTTCTAAACCAAGTATCGATGATATTTTTGAGAAAGTGTATGGAATGATGAGCGAGGTTTCTCCTTCAAAATTTCCTGCTTTATATTGACATTGAAAGTCCGAAAATAATTGTTTTCGGACTTAATTTTGTGATAGATGAGAACATTGATTGTCATTTTCTGTATTACTGGATTCCTTGCGAAAGACATTGCTCGCTTGAGTTGGGAAATATGGTTTAAAGTCAACCAAGAACAAATTATCGCTGAAAAATGTGAGAATAAAGCCATACCAATGCTTCATTGTAATGGGAAGTGCTACCTTTCAAAACAATTGGAAAAATTAGAACAAAAAGAACAAAATCACAATTCAAAAACCAATCCATTTCAAGGAAATTTAAAATTTGAGTACATCCCTACTCCACTGGAGATAAATCTACTTTTTGCGGTGTTTGAAACAAATGAAAAACAGGTTTTTGAATATCGTTTCCAGCAAATTAAAGGATTTTCTGGTAATATTTTCCATCCGCCAACACAGATAATAATTTGATAATTAAATAAATTGTTCTAGTAGCAATTTAATTTTTCAATTTTATTGTTTAAATCATGCAGAAAATCATTTTGTTTTTCGGTTTGATACTCTTGGCGACTCATTCTTTAGCTTGTGATGTTTGCGGCTGTGCTGCAAGTTCATTTTCCTTGGGATTATTGCCAAGTTCAAACCATCATTTTATTGGAATTAGATCCAATACGCGAACATTTACAACTACACATCCGCCTCTTTTTGGTTTTCAAGACCCATCTACAAGCGAAGTATTTACTTCCACAGATTTGATGGGCAGATGGAAAATAAATCGTCATTTTCAAGTAATGGCGGTTGTTCCATATGTTTACAATTCACAAAAGACGACGGAAACGACTATCACAAATCAAGGTTTAGGAGATATTACATTGATGGGAAATTATGTCTTCATCCAAAATACAGATTCGCTTGCAAGAAAATTTAAACAAGCGGGAACATTTGGAATTGGTGCAAAAATTCCTACAGGGAAATTTGACAATACAATTGTCAATAATCGCAATATGCTTCCTGGCACAGGGACAATTGATTTCATTGCATCCTTAAATTATTCAATCCAAAAAGGAAGTTGGGGATATTTGACAGAATCTAGTTTTAGTTACAAGACTGAAAACAAGTTCGATTATCAATTCGGACACGCTTTGGGATCGACCCATTTGGCTTTTTACAGATGGGTTTTGAATGAGAATCTGAGAATTCTTCCACAAGTGGGATTCAACTATAATCACAACTTTCGAGATCGAATCAAAGGAAAAGTAAATAATGACTCTTACAATGGAGGAACGATTTTAAATGCACAATTTACTATTGCTGCAATTTATAAAAACTGGATGTTTTCCGCCAATTATTTTGCGCCAGTTTATCAAGATTTAGGAAATGGATATGTCACTCAAAAAACTGCATTCCGTTTTGGTATTAACTATTTTATTACAAAAAAATGAAAAAATCAATTATTATATTTTTTGGAATCATTTCATTGACAGTGATTTCATGTAAAAAAGAAACATCAGAACCAACTGTTGTAGACGATCCAACTTTTAATTTAACTTCACCTGTTTTGATCGAAACTTACAATTTCGGTGATACAATCAAGGTGATTGGAAATGTCTCAGCAGCATACGACATGCATGGATACAATATTATCATTAAGAACTTGTCAACTGGAATGAATGTCTTAAATCAAGGATATCATTTACATCAGTCATCATATACTTTCAACGAAAAATGGAAGAATTCCGTTACCGATACTTCTCAAATGAAAATTACAATTGATGTGGCGATTGATCACGATGGAACACTAAAAAGTTTTGAAAGAATCATCACTTGTTATCCTTAATAAATCTTTAACTTTGACATATTCAAACATTTAAAATTTACAAACATGAATTGGGAAGAATATACAAGCTATTTTAATGAAATTTTACAAAATCCACAACCGGTTGAGCCATATGATAATGCTGATTACTTGGATTATACAAAAATGAATCAAACCAGAAGCAAACGCTGGATCAAACATGGAGAAATTTTGGCATCGATTAATGAAACAATGAGTCAAATCAAAAATCCACAAAAATGGATATTGATAACTGAACCATGGTGTGGCGATGCTGCGCACAGTGTTCCTTTTATTCATTTAATAAGCGAATTGAATGAACATGTGAATCTAGAAATTCAACTTCGTGATTCTGATTCTGAAATTGAAAAATATTTAACTAATGGAGGAAAATCAATTCCAATTTTAGTGATCAGAGATGAAAACGAGAAAGATTTAGCAGTTTGGGGTCCTAGACCAGCAGATTGCCAAGTAATTTTTAACCAACTAAAAGCAGATGGCGCTGACTTTGAACAAATGAAAATCGCTTTGCAGAATTGGTATAATCAAGATGCTGGAGTGAGTTTGCAAGAAGAACTAGACAATTTAATCAAACAGACATTGTAGATCATTTAAAGCGGTGAAATTCATCGCTTTTTTCATTTCAATTCATTAAAATGATATTCAGCAGTTAGTTTTTTATATTCATCTGTGTAATTCCCATCTCTTTTTCTAATTGTCAAACGAGCAAGTTTGAGTGGTTTCTTAATCTTTGAAAATGCACCGATTTTTCTGACCAATTGATTTTCTTTTCCGTAGATTTCGATCTCTTTCACTAAAAAAAGGCTGTTTTGCTGGGCAATATTTAAGTAAGAATCAAAAGTCAAACTTGGTAGAATCACCCAAAAATCACCTTTTTCATTCAGTAAATCACTTACCTTTTCAAAAAGTACATTCAGCGGTAAACTGTCATCGTGTCTTGCTAAATTTTTTTCTTGGAGTAAAGATTTAGAAGCATTTTCAAAATACGGCGGATTTGAAAAAATGAGATCAAATTTAGAATCTGGATTGAAATTTAAAAAATCAAAATGAAAAGCATTTAATTGATGTTGAAAAGGCGAATTATTGAAGTTCATTTTGGCTTCCTCAAAAGCATTTTCTTCAATTTCAATGGCGGTAATCTTTAAGTTGGGATTTCTTTGTGCTGTCATCAAACTCAATACACCTGTTCCAGTTCCAATGTCGAGTGCGTTTGATTTTCCTTCAACATCAATCAATGAACCAAAAACCATTGAATCGGTTCCAATTTTCATGGCCGAATTCGTTTGATTTACTTCAAAATGTTTGAATTTAAAAATGGACATCAGCCCAAATAAATAGCGATTAATCCATCAGGAGCGTTGACTCTAAGAATTCGATTTGTACGATCAACTTCTTGCACTAAATTTTTTACGAAAGGAATCAAGACCTCTTTCCCGTTTGGATTTTTAATTTGAATCAAGGGATTTACTGGTAAATCTACAATTGTTTCTAGAATTCCAACTGGTCCAAAATTATCATCAACAACTTCAAATCCCACAACTTCGTGGTCATAAAATTGAATTCCTGTTAATTCTGGCAATTCTGTTAATGGCAAGTATAAATTCTTTCTCATCAACACTTTTGCGTCGTTTTCAGAGTTTACGCCTTCCAATTTTACAGCTGCGAATCCACGTGGTTTAAGTTGAAAAGACTCAACAAAAAAAGGAGTTAGTTGTCCGTTAATGTCAATGAAAACCGAATCTAGTTTGGTATATTCAGTTGGATCAGTAACGTCTAAAAAAAACGAAACTTCACCTTTGAATCCGTGAAGTTTCGCTACATATCCTAAATGATAGCAATCTGCTTTTTTCATTTAAATATTTTGTTCTTATGCTTGAGTTTCCTCTGTACCTTCTTCTGTCGAAGCCTCTTCAGTAGAAGTCTCTTCAGCTGCAGTTTCTTCTGTTGTTTCCTCAGCTACTTCTTCAGCAACTTCTTCAACTTCAGGAGCATTTTTTGCTTCAATTGCTTTCGCTTTTGCAGCATTTGATTCAGCTTCAGCTTTCAAAGCAGCAGCCTTAGCAGCTACAGCACTGTTTGCCAAACCGTCTTTTTTGTTGTTGATTTTGTCTGATTTCTCAGCTTCCCAAGCAGCAAATTTAGTTTCAACATCAGCCTCAGTCAAAGCACCTTTTTTGATACCGTTGATCAAGTGGTTTTTGTACAATACACCTCTGTAAGACAACAAAGCTCTCGCAGTGTCAGACATTTCAGCTCCAGTACGAACCCATTGCAAAGCAGATTCGAAATTGATTTCGATTGTTGCTGGATTTGTGTTTGGATTGTAAGTACCCAATTTTTCGATGAATTTACCATCTCTTTTCGCTCTTGAATCAGCGACTACAAGGTGAAAAAATGCTTTTGATTTTTTCCCGTGTCTTTGCAATCTAATACGTGTTGCCATTTTTTGTTTATAAGTTGGAGTACGAAACTCCAGTTAATAATTAATTAAGGGTGCAAAAGTAAGTATATTTTAGTTATGATGCAAGTTTTTGCAAAACAGATGCAGGGCAAACGCATTTAACTTTAAAAAATCAAAATAGCTCCATAGGAGCGACATGTTTGTAACGACGGATGCAATCCGTCGAACAAACAAATGCATGAATTTCTTTTTTGGCGTGCATTTTTGTATAAAAATCATGACAAAAAACCTTTGATCGAAAAATTAGTTTTTAAATGCGTTTTCCCTGAAACTAGATGTTAAGATGTTAGGATTTGCTTCGCAGCTGCCTGCGGCGGTTAAGGATGTTAAGACTTAATAATTCTCTAAAAACTAAACTTCAATCCAATATTCAAGAAAATTGCACTGTAGTTGTGTTTCAACGACAATGCTTTTTTAGATACATTCTCATCATTGTTGACAACAGTATCAAATTGATCGTCGTAGGTAGTGATTTTATCTACCGTTTTTAGATTGTCAATAACTTCAATTCCATTGTAGACATAGGAAGTCATTGTTTTTGATTTTGTCATGATTTTCAATGAAATTCCATTCATCTCGCCAAAAAGGGAAAGTTTGTTCGATAACTTTACAGAACCTCCGATTGCAGCAGAATATCCAACTGCGAAGAAATATTTTGTCTCACTCGTAGTCGAA
>JBBALI010000003.1:86054-163936 GCA_040403095.1 Crocinitomicaceae bacterium | reverse complement strand
ACCCAAATTTATGCTTGATTTTCTGTAAAGTCCACAGAATTTTGACATGATCCTATAATATTAATATTTTGTTTTACAATAATCAATATTCAAAAATCCAAAAAAAATACAAAACAAAAAAAACCGCTTGATAAAATCAAACGGTTTTTTGTGGGAACGGAGGGAATCGAACCCACGACACAAGGATTTTCAGTCCTTTGCTCTACCGACTGAGCTACATTCCCGCCTTAATTGTGGGTGCAAATATAACAACTTTATTTAATATGGAGTTTTAAAAATAGATTTTTTTTCATTTTTTTACTTGTATCTTTGCAAGCAATGGTAAAAAACAAAAGGTATTTGGTTGTTGATGCGGGGAATACACGCATCAAAGTCGCTGTTTACAACAACGATAAATTAGCCGAAATTCACCTTTTTTCAAGTGACGAACTCACACAATTGAAATCGTTTTTGATTGATAACCGTTTTCATGAAGCCATTTTATCTTCGGTTCGTTCGCAAAAAGAAACTAAATGGATGCTACAATTAATGCAAGGCGCAAAATTATTTAAAACTTTGCCTGATTATCCAATCCGATTGAATTACGAAACGCCAGAAACATTGGGCGCTGATAGATTGGCGAATGCCATTGCAGCCTTTACCAAAGCCAAGGGAAATGCACTGGTGGTAGATATCGGAACATGTATCAAATTTGATTTCGTGAGCGAAAACGGCGTTTATCAAGGTGGCTCAATTTCTCCGGGAATCCAGATGCGCTACAAAGCGATGAATCAATTCACAGCTGGACTTCCATTGGTAAATAATTTAGACCAACCAAAATTAATTGGAAAATCCACCGTTGATTGTATGCATACTGGCGTGATGCTCGGCGTGGAAGCAGAAATCAGTGCTTTTATTCAAGATTATCAAGCTAAATATGACGGTTTAACAATTTTTATTACCGGCGGAGATGCTCAGTATTTTGATTTCGCATCAAAAAACAACATCTTTGTGGACGAAAATTTGACCCTCACGGGTTTATTCATTACAATTCAAGCACATGTACATTAAACTATTGACGTTTATTTTTATTGGTTTTACACTTTTGACAAACGCTCAAAAGTTTTCAAATTCACCCTTCAGTTCATACGGAATTGGAGAATTTGGAGGTCTGGACAATGCCATTTTTAGTGGAATGGGCAACACTTCAGTTTCAAATTTAGATTCCACAATTCTAAATGTCAACAATCCCTCTTCTTACGCTTCATTGGCGCATGGTCAACCGCTTTTTTCAACTGGAATCTCTTCAAGATTTTCTGAATTCAAATCGGGCGATGCAATCTCTAACTCTAAATATATCGGTATTGAACAGTTCGCCATCGCGATTCCTTTTGCTAAAAAATTAGGTTTGGCTTTTGGATTGAAACCATTTTCAAGAACTGGATACGACTTTTATGATCTTCAAACCATCAACTCCCAACAAGAACTGAAATATGTTTATCGTGGCTCTGGTGGTACTCACCATGTTTTTGTTGGATTTGCTGCCAATTTATTTGAATACAAAGGCCACAAGTTGGGAATTGGAACCAATTTGGGTTACATTTTTGGAACAACTTTAAACGAAAGAATTTCGTACATCAATGCTGAATATGCTTCCACAGATGCAATTCCTGGAGGTGTTGAAAATAAAACATATACTTTAAAATCCTTCAATGCTGATTTTGGACTTAATTATCAGTGGAAAATCAGCAAAGAAAAATCCTTGATCATAGCAGCGACTTTTACTCCTTCGCAAAAATTAACAGCGAGCAGAAGTCAATTTTTAGCTTATTCTGTCGATGTAAATAATTTCAATAAATACGTTTACCAAGACACTATAGCCATTGAAAAAGGAAATATCGGTATGCCATCGATGATTGGTTTGGGCGCTACGTATGTGATGAGACCGAAAAATATACAAAAATCGAAGAAAATATATCAATTGACTTTAAATGCAGAATTTAAAACAGCTGCTTGGTCTAATTATAACTCGACTTTCAATGGAGTGACAACATCAGGAAGCTTTTCAAATACAACTGCTTTTGCTTTTGGTGGTCAATTTACACCGCACAACGATTACAAAGATAAAACGGTAGGTTATTTAAACAGAATCAGATACCGCGCAGGATTTCAATATGCAACTTTGCCTATTGTTACTCAAAACAAACAACAAACGAACAATGCGTTTACAGCAGGAATTGGACTTCCATTTGCAACACAAAGATCTTCTTCTTCACTCAATTTTGGTTTCGTTTTTGGAAAACAAGGAAATGGAGAATCAGGCTCAATGAATGAACGATACATGGGAATCAATTTCGGAGTGACAATTTCTCCAGGAGTAAATGACCGTTGGTTTAGAAAATTCAAAATCGATTAATTTCTTTCAATTGTAAAGTCAAATGGTTTTTAGTAGAACAAAAATCTTCCATTTATTCCTTTTGACTTGCTTTTGCACTTTGATGACCGCTTGTGTCAATGATTTGGATTCAATCAGAAAAGTTACTTTTAAGGCTACTGACCCTGATGAAAGAACGACAAATTTGGAAGTTTTTTACACTGACAGCGGTTATGCTCGGGTGCAAATCTTCGCCAAATTAGCTGAAACGTACTCCAAACCAGAACCTGTTATTAAGTTGAAAGACGGCGTAAAAATCAATTTTTTCTCTGAAAATGGAGAAATTGTTTCAGTCTTGACCGCACTGTATGGCGAAATTCAACAAGAACGAGGAACCATGTTTGTGCGCGATTCAGTTCAGCTTTACAACTTTGGTAAAAAACAAAGATTAGAAACAGAAGAATTATTCTGGAACCAAAGAGATTCATCGATTTATTCAGAAAAACCAGTGGTGGTGAAAACACCCGAAGCAATTCTTTTTGGTCAAGGAATCAGAACAAAACAAGATTTTTCATCCTACGAATTTCTTCAGCCGCGAGGACAAATGAAAATGAAAAACAATTTGTAGCAGAAGTTTCTTAATAATCGGTTGAATCCCACATAAATTTACCCTCAATTAAAACTTGTTTTTAACTTTGTATTTCAAAAGAAAGTAATCATGGGAATTTATAATAAAGTAATGCTCTATTTTTGGCTTGTAATGGCCATTTTTATTTTTGTTGGAGTTACTGTAATGGGCTTGAAATCAGGGTTTGAACGATGGTATCATTTTTACCTTTTTGGTGCAATTTCTTTGCTCATGTTTTTCGTTAAAAAATGGATGTTGAAACGCATGGAAAGACATTTGCTTTTTTTACAAGAGCAAAATAGACAAAATGAAAATAAAGCGTAATTTCCATTTATCAGCATTTTAGCACTTTCTTAAGATGAATTCAACATTGAACATATTCTTGAACTAAAATTGCACTTAATCCATATTTTTGGTAAACTTTATTTCTTAAAATCTGTTCTAAATTGGTTTTCGAGTATTAACAACTTATGAAGCTACATAAATTCTTTCTTTCAATCACATTCTTGGTATTGATTTCCAATGGCTTTTCTCAAAGATTGCTTTCAGGAACAATTTTAGATGAAAAAAAGAATCCAATTCCTTTTGCGAAGGTTTACGTAAAAACAAGTGCTGATTTAAGAACACAAGCCGATGTGAATGGCTATTACGAAATGCGTTTATTTGAAGGCGAATATTTTTTGGTTTTTTCAGCAACAGGATATGAAGACAGAGAATCTTACGTTGTAATTAATCCCGCAGACTCGAAAAGAGACATCCAACTTTTTCCGCTCAAAGTCCAAGAATTAGAAGGTTTTGAAGTCACCACAAAAAAGACCAATCCTGGAAGAGAAATCATGTTGAAAGTGGTTGATAAGCGTGACAAAATCAATCCTTGGAATGTTCCACATACTGTGGATGTTTACATCAAAGCAACTGAAAAAATCACCAGAACAGGAAAAGAAAAAGGAAAAAAGAACGAGGATGAAAACACCAATGGAAAAGAAATAGAGGATCCTTTCGAAGTCGAAAAGCGTAAAATAATTGCTGAATCAAATAACATGAATTTGTTGGAGGTTCAAATTCAAAGAAATTTTGCGCCGCCCAGTAAAGTCAAAGAAATTAGAAATGCATATACCCTTCGTGGAAATGACAAACAATTGTATTATACCACCACAGTGAAATCAAATTTCAATTTTTTTGAAAATTTGTTGCATTTGAATGACTTACATCAATCTCCTGTAAGCTCCCCTATTTCTGGTCCAGGGATTTTATCTTACAAATACAAATTAGAATCTCAATACGAAGAAAACGGTCAGAAAATTCATAAAATCAAAATCATTCCTCGAAGCACAGCAACCACCACTTTGTCTGGTTACATTTATGTGATTGATTCACTTTGGTTAATTCAAAAGCTTGAATTATCGATGGAAAAAGGGAATTTATTGAAATACGATTACTTCAAAATTGAGCAAACTTTCAGTCATCCAGGTGATTCCATGTGTGTGTTGACCAATCAAGTGTTAACCTACGGAACAAAATTCAAAGATGAAATTTCAGCTTGTAAAACAGAAGCTACCTACAGCAATTATGTTTTCAACCCACAGTTTTCGAATAAATTTTTCGGCAATGAAGTAGCAATCACAGCGCAAGAAGCGTATGAAAAAGACACAAGTTTTTGGGCCAATGCGAGAACAACAACTTTGACGCAGGAAGAACAAGATTTTATCATTTTGAAAGACAGCTTGCGTGACAGATTGAACCGAAAAGAATACTTAGATTCAATTGATGCTGTTTTCAATAAAGTCACTTTTTGGAAAGTCGTTTGGTTTGGCGTTGATCATCGAAATAGAGAAAAACAAACACAATGGACGATCAACTCCGTTGCAGCATCTTCTAGACCAGTCTATATTGCAGGCTCGCGCGTTGCACCCGGTTTCAGCTATTTCAAAAAATGGAAAGACCAACGCGCCATTGACATGTACACTGAATTGTCTTACGGCTTTAGAAATGAAGACATTAAAGGGCGAACTTGGTGGCGATATCGTTACGATCCTTTTCATCTCGGTACCATCGGTTTTGGTGCTTCACATGATTTTGATGCAATCAGAAGTTACGATGCGATTTCTCAAATTTTCAAGCGTTCCAATTTCATCGAAACAACGTCCATGAAAGTCTTTGGAGAATATGAAATTTTCAATGGATTTTATGTTAATCCAGAAGTTAGTTTTACTGAAAGAAGGAGTTTAGATACCAATCGATACAGATTCAATACTGTTTTAGACAATGCATTAAAGAATGACGATCCTACTTCTTTTGCATCCTATCAAGCTGCATTGGCTGAAATTACGATCAGTTACATTCCCAATCAAAAATACATGCGCGAACCGTATCGAAAAGTTGTTTTGGGTTCGCGTTGGCCAACTTTTTACACCTATTACCAAAAGGGAATTCCAAAGATTTTTGGCAGTGATATCAACCACGATTATTTATTGTTTGGAATTATGCAAACATTCAAAATTGGTACTTTAGGAACGTCAAACTACCATATAAAAACAGGAACTTTCCTCAATTCAAAGCAATTGAGGGATGCGGATATGAAATTCAATCGTCGAAGCGATCCATTTTGGTTTTCAAATCCACTGTATTCGTTCCAAGGCTTGGATACACTTTTACCAACCAAACGCAGAATTTTTGAAGGACATTTTATCCACCACGACAATGGTGCCATTTTAAATAAGATTCCATTTATGAAAAAAACTGGTGTTGGATTAGTTTTTGGAGCAGGCGCGTTGTATGTAACTGAATACAAATACCAACACTACGAAGTTTTAGCAGGCTTGGAGAGGAATTTTAAGTTTTCAAGACGCAGATTAAGAATCGGAATTTATGGTGTCATTTCTGATGGAAACCGCATAAAACCTACTGCTACTTGGAAAATTTCATTCGCAGTTTTAGATGATAGAAATATGAAATGGAATTTCTAGGTTAGAGTTTCACAATCGTTTTTATTAATTTTGAAACAAAATCACACTTTCGATATGAAAATATTTGCTATTATTTTTAATTTATTTCTAGTTTTTTCCTTGTCTGCACAAAAGACAATGGATGTAAAATTGATCTTAAAATACAGAAACAATGCGCTTTGCAATTGGGATGTAACGATCAAACATGGTGATGCTACAATTGCCAAAAGTAAATCAAATGAAAATGGGGAAGTTGTATTTAAAAGCGCAACCATTTATTCATTGAGCATTGATGCATATGGCTACAAAGCTTTCCAAGGTGGCGACAAAAAATGGGATGTTAAAGGATACATTCAATTGAATGAACAAGGATTTGCGTCTTTTGATTTTGAACCCTTGGTAAAAGAAACAGGAATGCCTGCCTCAATGCTAGAAGCGGCTTGGGGATTGACTATAAATGACTGTGGACAAGTTGGTTCAATTTCAAAAAGTGAAGAAAAAAGTATTGCAAATTCGCCAACAAAAACAGAAGAAACTAAACCAGTTGAGGAAGAAGAAAAATACAGTATTCAAGACATGCAGCAAGATATGAAGCAAGGCATGGACAATGCTAAATTAATGCAAGAAAATAAAATTGCCAATTTGACATCCAAAATTGAGAAAAAAACCAAACTGCGTAATGATTTAGATGCAAAATCAAAAGAATACAGCGAAATTTCCTACGAAATAAGAGATTTAGAATTGGAAAGAGAAATCTCCAAAATCAAATTGGAAAAAATCAATCTTCAGATTTCGAAAGGATATAAACCTTTAAATAAATCAGAAAAAGAACCCCTAGAAAGTAAAGAAGATGCCCTTTCTGAAGAGCAAAAATCACTTAAAAAGAGGGAAAAAGAAGGGTATTTTTTCGGAACCAATGAATTGAGTGAAAATACAAATCCGAAATCAAAAGAAGAAAAAACTGAAAAAAGCACTCAGGTTGAACCAAAATCTGAAAGTAAATCAGAAGTAATAAAGAATGAAAAAGAGGAAAAGGAAGAAACTAAATTATACAGCACATCTGAATTATCAGAAATGAGTGTTTTGAGTTTGAAAAAATATAAACTAGAATGTAACGCACTTATAGGTAGATGGAAATTGACGCTAAAAACAAAAAGTTCCATGTTAACACCTGCAGAAATTGAAAAATTTAAATCCGAAATTATTTTGTTAGAGAATGAAGTTACTTTGATAGAAAATGAACTTCAAAAAAGGTCAGAATCTAAAGAGTAATTTCTGAAAAATCAAGCACCGTTTTTTCCCAATTGGCAGTATTTTCAGGTCTTACGAGTTGAATTGTTTGGAAACCTGCTTCTTTGGCTGCTTGTAATTCTTCCACAATATCAGACAAAAATAAAATGGTATCAGGTTTAAGTTTTAAGATATCCGCAATTTTATTGTAGGTGGCTACTTCTCGCTTTCCTCCTGTTTTGGTATCGAAATAAGCTGAAAAATAAGGTGTCAAATCTCCACTTACACTGTAACCGAAAATTAATTTTTGCGCAGCAACCGAACCAGATGAAAAAACACCTAAATCAATTCCATTGGATTTCCAAGTTTTCAATGCTTGCACCACATCTGCGAATACATGCCCTTTGATTTCTCCTGAAACATAACCTTCTTCCCACAAAAGACCTTGCAGGGTTTTCAGCGGCGTGATTTTTTTGTCTTCCAAACTCCATTTCAACAGCTGTTCAATTTGTTGGTCAGTGTTTTCCAAAATGATATTTTCTTCGGAAGCCAATTTTTGCGTTTGTTCCAAAGCTTCCGGCACTTCCTCCAAATGAAGTAAACTTTTGATTTTATGAATGTTATTTCGGAAATAAGGAAACAATTGATCATAAACGAAAGACACAGAAGTTGTTGTTCCTTCAATATCCGTTAAAATAAACTTGACGTTGGAAATTTTCATACCGCAAAGTTAAACTGAAAAAGTGGTTTTTTGCAAACCTTATTGAAAGTTAATCTCATCTCGATTTAATTATCAATAATCCCACTTATCTGCAAACGCATGGTGAAAATTCAGCCCAACTTTAAAAATAATGGAAGCTTTACAATGTCGATTTGCATCAAAAAGCCTATTTTGAACTGTATAATTCATTTTTTCAATATAATACAATAGAACAAGGATAGATTTATAAACTTAAAAAATTAATATTTAACTGATTGTTTTACAGATCTATAAATTAATTCAATGTGTTAATTCATGAATCCACACATCGAAAAAGTATCCATTCTTGAATTCATACAAGCAATTCTTAAAAATACTTTTTGGCTTGAATACATTTACAGAGCTAAAACTTGAACGATGTATTCAAACTCAAAAATAATTCTTGGGATGGTTGGCATTCTATTCTCTGTCAACCCACTTATAGCCCAAACAGAAAATATTGCCTCATTACCGAAAGCAATAGTTTATTTAAAGAACAATACACCAAACGCATTTATCGAAGCCGTTTCGATTCTTGCAAGTGACGATCCAATACTAACCGAAAAATCGGTACGGGAAATTCAAAGTATCAAACAAAACGGGAACTTACAATTGATCTCAGAACAGGAGTACGATTTATTACCTGAAAATCGTAAAAAAAATTTCACGACTAGACGTGATATACTGGAAATCATTGAGAAACTAAAAAGCAAGTCATGATAGTCAATCAATCTTTGTCCAAAATCATCTTGATTCTCTGTTTAACTTGTATCTTCCAACTTGGTTTTGCACAGATAAACTTTACCACTAGCTTTAATGGCTGTGCAAGTGCTAACTGCAATGGGTGGACCATCTCCGGAGGTAGCGCGCCAAGTATAACATCGACAACAGGAACGGGATTTTCACCTTGCAACTCTTCATCAGCTAAAAGCAATATCTTTAGCGCTACACCAACTACTTTAACATCTAGTATAATTGGAACCTCAAATGGAACTTCGGTTAATTTCAGCTTCAGTGGGAAGGCAATCAACTACTCAACTGGTGCAGCGGCTGCGGTGGGAGCGTGTTCTTTTCAGGGTTTTTGGTCAACTAATGGAACAAGCTGGACGGCATTAAACTCCGTAACAAACTTAGCAAGCACAAGCTGCAATGTTTATACCTTTAACTCCTTTACACCGCCATGCAATTCAACAGTTTATCTGCGTATTGTGGCGAGTCGAATCAGCGGAGATTTTTGGGCGGTCATGGATAACATTCAAGCGACTCAAGTCGCAATAGGTCCTTCGGGAAATATTACAAAAGTTTGTATTGGAGATTATTCCACCTACAACACAATTGTCCAAGTTTCAAATTTGAACGGAAGTTCGGGCGTAAACATCTCCATAGGGGCGACGACTTATTTTTCCAATGTAGGATTAGGAACTTATACAATTCCGAGTCTTGCTGGAATCAATACAATTACTGTATCAGATATTTCAGATGTTTGCAAGGGATTTGCACAAACTTTAGCAGCGTGTTCAATCTGCACAGACGCACCAGAATTACCCACAAACGAGTGCGTTTCGGCGCCATTGATTGATCTTTCACAACCATTCGTTGGAAGCACAAATTGCACTTATACTGCAAGCGCTGGAAGTCCAGTTGCTTGTGGAATGAGCATCGAAAATGACTCTTGGATGTCATTTATTGCGGCAGCAACAAGTGTGGAAATTGATTTCACTATCGGTGATTGCTCAAATAACAATGGAATTCAATTATCAGTTTTCAGCGGAACCTGTGGTTCATTGACTTTAATTCCAGGATCATGTGTTAACCCAACAGGAGAAAATACAACTGGCAGTTGGAATTTTTCTGGATTAACTGTGGGCGCAACTTATTACATTCGAATTGATGGATACGCAGGCGATTTGTGCAATTACTTCTTTGAACCCGTTTCAGGCATCGTTGTGACACCAGAAAACGATGCTTGTGCAGATGCGATTACCTTAACTTGCGGAAGCAGCGATATTGCAAGTAATATCTTGGCGACTTCAGTCGGAGCACCAACAGTTTGTTCAGGAGGAGGAACAAATCCTATTGGAAATGGCGTTTGGTACAAATTCGTTGGAAATGGACAAGAAATGGTTGTAAGTACAATCAATTCAGGAACCAATTTCAATACAAGGATCAATTTGTATAGTGCGACAACAGTACCTTATTGCAGTAATCTAAATTGTTTAGGTGGTGCTGACGGCACTGGAAATGGTGCTGAATACACTTTCATCTCTACTAATGGCACAAATTATTATGTTTATGTGAGTGGAATTGGGGCATCACAAGGACAATTTGAAATCGACTTAAATTGCAACGCCTTGCCACCTTGTACTGCAAATGCTGGAACATGGAATTAATAAAAAATGCGATGCTAAAATGCTGGTGCTTCTTCATCTTAATGTTCGTTTTTGAGAATCAATCTCTCTCACAGTGTGATTTTTATGATGACATTGCCGTTTCCACCACAAGTTTCAATGCAGGAGCTGGATATTCGCAGCGATACGTATTGGTGGCAAGTTCTTTAGGTATACCCGGCAATATTATCAGCATCAACAATACTGGTGTTTTTTCTTCTGTGGCGGAAGGGTCGTATTTCATTTATGCCGTCAATTTTTCTGGAACAATCCCTGGAAATCTCACTGTAGGATCAAATTGGAATACATTTGTGACAAGCGCTGCACCGCTTTGCTTAGACATCCTGACGGCATATCTAAACAGAGAAGTTTACGTGTGTAATCTCAATTCTCTTTGTGCACCAAACTTAATCCAAGCTTCAACAAATGGATATAATAGCAGTTACTCGCATTTTTATGCTTTATGCAACGGGAATTCAAATAACATTCTCGCGTTTAATTCGCAGGGAGTTTTTGACGAAATGGACTATAACAATCAAACTGGAATCTATACTGTTTATGCTCTAAATACAAATGATTTAAATGTCATAAACGCCGTGCAAATAGGTGTAAATTTTACAACTATTCAAAATCTGCAAAACACGGAATGTATTGAAATTAGTACCCCAAAAGCCTTCAATATAGAAACATGCAATCCATTACCCATTGGACTCATCGATTTCAAAGCAACTTTAATTCAAGAAAAGGTTGAATTGACATGGTCGAGCTATTCTGAAAGCAACAATGATTTTTACACGATTGAAAAAACGCTGGATTTTGAAGTTTGGGAAGAAGTCGCAGAAGTTATAGGGGCTGGAAATTCGTCAACAGTGATACACTACAAAACATTCGATAAATATCCTTGGAATGGAACTTCCTACTACAGATTGAAGCAAACCGATTACGATGGCGCATTTAGTTATCATGGTATTGAACCAATTATTTTAGATCTAGGCGAAAAATTAACTGCATTTCCTAATCCAACCACTGGAAATATTCAACTTAGGGCTTCCAAAAAAATCAAACAAGTCAAGGTGTTTTCGGTAATAAACCAATTTGTAGAATCATTTGAAAATACTATTTTCTTGAATTTAGCACATTTGGCATCGGGTTCATATATTTTAAAAGTAAGTTATGAAGATCAAACATCTGAGCTTGTGAAGATTATTTTAACGCAATAATTATCGACTCAAGGACAAATATTGGCTTGGCGTTGTACCTGTATATTTCTTAAATGCCGCATTGAAAGATGATTTGGACTTAAAACCTGCATTTTGACCCAATGCTTCAATGGTAAAAGTCAAATTTCCTTCTTTTAACTTTGATTTTACATCTTGTACTCGATACGCATTTACATAGTTAATAAAACTTTGGTTAAATTCTTTATTAATCACGTATGATAAATACTTTGTATTAGTTCCCAAGTCTTTAGCCAACTTTAAAATACTTAAATCTTGATCCAAATATGGCTTTTCTTCATCCATGAATCGAACTAATTTTTCCTTCAATACTTGGAACATTTCTAACTGGCTCTCTGTATAATTCTCTTGAATCAACTCAACAGTCTCTTCTTCCAAATTTGGATTTTTAGTTTGTAAGCCATCTTCATTCCAAATGTTTTTTTGCTTCAATGCATTGTGCCCAGTAAAAACGATAAAAACAATTAAGACAATGTAAAAAACATAATCGGTCCAGTCCAAACTAGAAAGATTACTTACAATTAGACCAATTATTAAGAAGACGTATGCAAACAACATCGTTTTAACCCACTCTAAATCTACTTCCTGCGTATAAGAGTAATGATTACTAATACGTTTTTGATGATTCTTCAAAATTTTAAAAGCAAAAAACAAATAGATTGAATTCAAAATTAAGAATCCAATAGTCAATATAAATAAAACGTATGAAATAAGAAAAGAAGATAAAAAAGCTGTGAGTACTTTGTTGTCAATAACCAAAACTAACAACAAATCAATTACAATTATACCACTAGCAATAATAGGAAAGATGTAGTGTTTTTTCAAACTTTTCGATTCACCAAATTGAGTAACTTTCTTGAGGTAAATCCACATACTAATAGGCATAATCAAAACGCTGAATATCAAAAGTGGCGTGAAATATTTTAAAATAGAACTCAAATTCATCCGCAACAAAAAGAAAAAAAGTACGATGAATGTGATATTAGACAAATAAAAAGAAAAGTAGTTAATTGCTTTTGTCCTGTTTTTAAGCGTTAAAATTTGAAAGTTGTAGAGAAAGCCTAGCAACAGCGCAATTATACTTAAAATGTCTACCAACGAAAATTGCATTCTAAAAAATTCAAATATGATGTAAGTATAAACAAAAATTTCAAAATTTACAATCGTCAAATATGCAAAATTGAAATCTTTAAATTAAAGTTTGGCTAAAAATACAAATAAACTGAAATCAAAAGTCTTCATTTCTTACAACAAAATACACTTTGTATTAAGATCTAAATTTTACTAAAACTAAAGTCTTAAAATCCTGATGTCTTAACATCATAATATCTTAAACTAGTAATCCCACTTATCTGCAAACGCATTGTAAAAATTCACGCCAACTTTAAAATTAATGGAAGCTTTTGACAAACTATTGTCTTGTGTGACGGCATATACTCCGACTTTGAAAATTGATCTTCTAATTCTAATTCTTCTTTCCAAGCCAGCATAAAATTCAACTTGCGCGAAATTTGCATCAGGTATAAAAAGGAAATTTCCACCCACAGTTTCCTGCAATTTTAAGCGATTAATCAACCAAACTTTATTCAAGAAAAAGCCGTTGAAATGGTGAATGAAATTGAACTGAAAATAGGAATTTGAAGTGTTTAGAGCGGTATCCAACAACTGCAAAGTATTCACGGGATTGGAAAAAAAGATGCGGTCAGATGGTCTGAAAAATTTATTTTCAATCACCCGCAAATTCTGTTTCTGTATAAAAACACCAGCAACAAACTTCAAATCTGAGTTTCCAAAAGACTTAAAATTTAACTCATCCCGAATTTGAAATTCAACAAAATCAAAATTTGATTGTGAGCCAATAATGGACGGAATTCCTTTTTTATAAGTCAAATTAACGATTGGCCACGGCGAACCAAGCACATATTTTCGATTTTTTCGAATAAAATATTTTTGCCTAAAATGATATTCTAAATCGATGGTTGTTAAAAAGATGCGGTAAGGCTCAAAATTTTGAGCTTGTTGAAAATTACCAAACAAAGAAATCCAATTCGGATATTTCAAACTGTCAATCGATTGTCGGTCAGAAAACAACACGCTTGATTTCAAATACAAACCATTTATCAATTCTCTGGAAAAAGAGGCAGAAATCTTCTTATTTCGAACGCGATTAGAAGGTGCAAATGTTCCTTGGATATTTTGGTTACTTGTCACAAAATCATACACATCACCAATTTCAAATCCAACTTTTGAAAAATTGAGCGGATTGTACATGAAGGTGCCGCCAATTCCACCTTTCAAATCTTTGTTCAAAAAACCATAATCTAAATCTGGCTCAACGGTAAAATATTTCCCACTTTTAAATTCTTTGCGGTAAACAAATTGCAAACGATGGCGATAACCTCCAACACCAAATGGAATTACTTGGGAAACCAAAGGATTGAAAGTGAAGCTGTACTTCTTGAATGAATTGACATGACCAATGTCGTTGAAAAATACCGAAACGAAAGATATTCTATTGCGAATACTGTCTTGCTGATGCAAATATTCATCACTTTCGTGGTAATTGATAATGCTGTCTTGCTTGTGAATATATGCTTGCTCAATTTCATTTAAGCTGAAGGGACGATTTTTTTCCCAATAACTGGAATCTCTGTCAAAGGCTTTGTCATCAAAACTGCTGGTTTCTAGCCAAAATTTACTCGACTTCTCAATTTTTTCGAAATTGTAGTCGGTTTGCACCAAATTCACATTTCCTTCAATCAATTTTTTCCCTTCCTTGATAGAATAATTAAAAGATTTCGAAACAGGAACAATTCGCTCGCCAACATGCTGATAATCGCCCCTAATTCGGATATTTTTGAAATAGAGCAAAACGCCAGGATTCACTACCAAATCGTATGAAATCAATTCCCAAGTACTGTCTTGAATCCAGATTTTTCCTTCAAAAAGGGCTTCATAACTGAATTTTGGTTTAACTGAAATCACATGAATCAATCGCTGTAAACTGTCTGAATATGTCTCTTCTAGATAAAAAGCGTAAAACAACATCGCATTGAAAGCCAAGGGTGAAATCAATGGATTTTGAGCAAGTCTTGGCGCTTCAATGGTGTTGTCAAGCAAAGAAAAATGTGCTTCCTTCATTCCATTTACAAACAAATATGGATTGCTAGAAAGCGCAGATCCCTGAGGCGCCAATGAAGGATTTGTTTCAATTTCAATACTAAAATTGGCACTATTGTAATTGGTGGAATTGTCCTTAAAATCGTTGTAAGCATAAAACTCATCTTTGAAGCGAATTGGTTTTTCATAAAACGATTTTGCACGCCATTCAATCATGTCAATTGTCTGTTTTCCAATAACAGAATCTTTGAAAAGAGTATCGTATTTATCTTGTTTTAAAGTAGATAAACAATAAGTGTTGCAACTAAATTCCGACAATAAATCTTGATAAAAAGGTCTTTTTTCAATTGCTTGAAGCATAATTTCTTTGCCTCTTTCACGTTTACTTAAATTGGAAACTGTGACTTCATCCAAAACATTTGTCAATTCTGAAAGCACAACATCATGGTAAAGGGAACCATTGGAAATGAATACTGTATCCACTTTCGATTCATAACCAATCGCAGAAAAATCAATGGGATATTTCCCCGATTTTAGCGATAATTTAAAAAATCCATCTTTGTTTGCTGTCGTTTTGTGTATCGAATTTTGGACTTTGATTTTTGCAAAGGGGATAGTTTCTCCCGCTGAATTTCTAATTGTACCTTGCAATTCTTGCGCACACAAAAAACCTTGAAAAATCAAGCATAATGTGCAAACAAATAATTTCTTTAAGTTCAATTTCACCGCATTTTTTTTCCGTCCTTGCTAAAAAATAAAAGATTTCGGAAGATACAATATTCCAATTTCCAACTGCTTAAAATCAGTTTTGATTCTCATTCTTTTGAAATAAATTAATAAACCGAAAACAGCATTGCAAATAATAAACTACTTTTAGGACAAGACAAAACTCTTAGAAAACTTAAATTTAAGAAATATTCCAACTTATTGATATTTTCACCGTTTTATATTTATCTCTTTTTAAACAAAGAATATGAAATACTTAACTGCATACTTAATCTTATCATCTCTTTTTTTCGTTTCATGTAAAAAAGAAGAAAAAAAATTTAATAGTGACAACAGTAACGAACCTTCTTATTCTCAAAAAAACATTAAAATATTGGGCTTTGTATTTGATTCTCTTACAGGAAATCCAATCAATAACTTAGATATTCCATATTTAGCCTGCACCAAAGAAGGAAATGAGGCGGTGGCTTCCTCAGGAACTGGTCAAAATACAATCTCTGTTTATGCAATTTGGGGTACAAAATGTCGAAGTGATAAACCCGCAGAATTCTATTTGACTTGCAATTCCCAAACTTACTATTATAGAAGAATAATTGATCTAACACCTTTTGAACATGGAGACACAATTCATCAAAATATGCTCGTTATTCCTTATAGCACAATAAATGTACACATTACTTCAAATTCTGCCGATAATCTTTCAATAGGCTGTATTCAAACTAATTGCACCGGCGCCAATGTCGATTTGGGGAGTTATGTTGATACTATCATTACGCGACGAATTCATTCTAACCACAAACTCAAAATTCAACTTTTCTCTAACGGAAATTTATATTCAACTACTCCTTATTCAAGCCAGTATGGATCAACAGAAACAATCGAAATACAATATCCTTAAAACAATTTACGTTTTGCATCCACATCGCTTTCCAACTCTTTTTTAGGATTAATTTTCCATTCAATTGTGCTGGCAAGCACAGAAAAATGCGCTTCTTTAATTCCGGCAAAAAGTTACATCTCAACAAAAAAGGAACATGCTTTGGGCACATTCCTTTATTTTAACTATTTTATATTTAGATATTTATTCTCCAAATTGCGCATTTCTAACTTTGTAAATTCTTTCGATGATTTCCACCACTTTCAAACCTTCCAAAGCGTTTGTTGTAGAAGTTGTTCGACCTTTAATTGTGTCAATCACATTGGAAATAACATAATGATGATTGGCAGCTGAACCTTTGTAAGCACCGTAATCATTCCCCGGATTTGTAGGCGCTAATTCAGGCATTTCATAACCAGGAATATTGCAAACTTCCACTTCATTCATATATTGACCACCGATTTTCACGCTTCCTTTGCTCCCGATAATAGTCATGGAAGACTCTAAATTTTGATCTACAACTGAAGTCGAATAGTTAATTGAACCCATTCCACCATTGATGAAATCGAAACTCACGAAACCTGAATCTTCAAAATCAGTTGAATCTTTGTGCGTAAAATCAGCAAATTTCCCTTGAATATTGTCGATGTCGCCAAACAGCCAATACATAATGTCAATGAAATGCGAAAACTGCGTAAAAAGTGTTCCTCCATCTAAATCAGCTGTTCCTTTCCAACCTCCCTTTTTGTAATATCTGTCGTCACGGTTCCAATAACAATTCAATTGAACCATGTAAATATCACCTAAAATTCCATCAGAAACAATTGATTTAATCCACTCAGAAGGAGGAGAATATCTATTTTGCATCACACAAAATACTTGTTTCGACATTTGCAGTGATTTGAAAATAATTTGCTCGCAATTCTCTTTGGTTAAGCCCATTGGTTTTTCGCAAACAACATGTTTTTTCGCATCCAAAGCAGCAATACTTTGAGCAGCATGTAAACCATTTGGTGTACAAACATTTACAACATCAAAATCCAAACCTGATGACAACAATTCCTCCACTGTTTTGAAAAATGGAACATTGAAATGCGTTGCATCACATTCTTCCGCACTACGAATATCAACCATCGCGACCAATTCACCTTCGGCATCTCTGCTAATCATTTCTGCATGACGTTTGCCGATATGTCCAGCACCAATAACAGCGAATTTTATTTTTTGATCTTTATGCATTTTCAATTTTTTTAACCGTTTGATTCAAAAGTTGATACTTGTCGCCACTTTCTTGACATATCGCCAATCCATCAGGATCAAATTCCAAACGAATACCATATTCGCTCATCCAACCCATTTGTCGTGCAGGATTTCCCACCATCAAAGCAAATGCAGGAACGTGTTTGGTAACAACCGCACCAGCCCCAATGAAAGCAAATTCGCCTATGTCATGTCCGCAAACAATCGTAGCGTTTGCACCAATAGAAGCACCTCGTTTTACAACAGTTTTAGAATATTCTCCACGGCGATTTACAGCACTTCTCGGATTGATAACGTTGGTAAAAACCATTGATGGTCCAAGGAAAACATCATCTTCACATTCAACGCCCGAATAAATCGAAACGTTGTTTTGAATTTTGACATTTTTACCCAAAATTACACCTGGGGAAACAACCACATTTTGTCCAATGTTGCAATTTTCACCGATCGTACAATCTGGCATGATGTGAGAAAAATGCCAAATTTTAGTTCCATCTCCAATATTGCAACCAGCATCTACAATCGCTGTTTCGTGCGCAAAGTAATTTGTCATTTGATAATGTATTTATCGAAATCGTTGTGTTCTTTTTTATTCAATTCTTCTGGAGTCAAACTCAAGAAATAAGCATAAGTTCTTTTCAATCCTTCAGCGCGATCAATCGTTGGCTCCCAGCCTAGCAATGCTCTCGCTTTTGTAATATCCGGCTGACGTTGTTTTGGATCATTTACTGGCAATTCACGGTAAACAACTTTTTGATCTGTGCCAGTTAATTTGATAATTTCCTCAGCAAAATCGCTGATGGTAATTTCATCTGGATTCCCAATATTTACTGGCTCAGCGTAATCGCTCAACAACAATCTAAAAATTCCTTCCACCAAATCATCTACATAGCAAAAAGAACGCGTTTGAGAACCATCTCCAAAAATGGTAATATCCTCTCCGCGCAACGCTTGACCAATAAATGCAGGCAAAACACGACCATCATTCAGTCGCATTCTTGGACCGTAAGTGTTGAAAATACGAATAATACGTGTTTCTAACCCGTGATATGTATGGTAAGCCATGGTGATTGCTTCCTGAAAACGTTTCGCTTCATCGTAAACACCACGAGGACCAACAGGATTTACATTTCCCCAATATTCTTCTGGTTGCGGATGCACTGTTGGATCTCCATAAACTTCAGAAGTTGATGCAATTAAAACACGTGCGTTTTTCTCTTTCGCCAATCCCAAACAATTGTGAATTCCAAGAGAACCAACTTTCAACGTTTGAATCGGAATTTTCAAATAATCGATCGGACTTGCTGGCGAAGCAAAATGCAAAATATAATCTAGTTTCCCTGGAACATGAATGAATTTGGTAACATCGTGGTTATAAAATTCAAAATTTTCCAAGTGAAAAAGGTGCTCAATATTCTTTAACTGCCCAGTAATCAAGTTATCCATCGCAATTACATGGTAATCTGCATTGATAAATCGATCACACAAGTGAGAACCTAAAAATCCTGCAGCGCCTGTGATTAGTATGCGTTTTCTTTCCATTTCTTAATTTTTTACAGCATTCCTTCCGATGCTCGCATAAAAATATCCTTTTTCAGTCATTTCTTCCAAATCGAACAAATTTCGACCATCGAAAATAACTTTGTCTTTCAATAATTCTGAAACTCTTTTGAAATCAGGATTTCTAAAAATTCCCCATTCAGTGCAAATAACCAAGGCATCCGCATTTTCTAATGCTTCATATTCGCTGTTTGCATAATTGATTTTACTACCAATCAAATTGCGCACATTATACATTGCTTCAGGATCGAATGCCGTCACTTCAGCACCAGCTTTGGTCAATGCATCAATCATATACAAAGCTGGAGCTTCGCGGATATCGTCTGTATCCGGTTTGAAAGCCAATCCCCACATGGCGATTTTTTTTCCTTTCAAATTTCCTCTGAAAAAATTCTTTATTTTAGGGAAAAGTACCGTTTTTTGGTCTTCATTTACTTTCATCACTGCTTCCAAAATTTCAAAATTGAAACTTTGTTCTTTTCCAGATTTCACGAGTGCTTGAACATCTTTTGGAAAACAAGAACCACCATAACCAATTCCTGGAAATAAAAAGCGTTTCCCGATGCGTTCGTCTGAGCCAATTCCTATGCGTACTTTGTCAACATTGGCGCCAACCAATTCGCAGAAATTAGCGACTTCATTCATGAAAGTAATCTTAGTCGCTAGAAATGCATTGGCTGCATATTTTGTCAATTCAGCAGATTTCTCATCCATGAAAATAATTGGATTTCCCTGTCTTACAAATGGTTTGTACAAACTTTCCATCACTTTCATGGCTTTCTCGTCAGAGGTTCCAATTACTACACGATCTGGTTTCATAAAATCATCCACTGCAAATCCTTCACGTAAAAATTCCGGATTAGATACCACTGCAAACGGAACTATAGTATTTTTCGCAATCGCTGCATGCACTTTTTCTGCTGTGCCAACAGGTACTGTGCTTTTATCTACAATAACTTTGTAATCTGTAATCAATTTTCCCAACTGATCAGCAACACCTAAAATGTAAGACAAATCCGCAGATCCATCTTCACCTGGAGGCGTAGGCAATGCTAAAAAAATGATTTCAGCATCTTTGATTCCTGCAGCTAAGTCTGTGGTAAATGTTAGTCGATTTGCTTTGATATTTCGCTCAAAAATGACGTCTAAATGTGGTTCGTAAATCGGAATTTCTCCGTTTCTCATTTTCTCCACTTTATTCGCATCAATGTCAACACAAATTACCTGATTTCCTGTTTCAGCAAAACAAGTTCCTGTAACTAAACCAACATATCCTGTCCCGATTACGGCTATTTTATTCATCTTATTTTTTGTTTACGAATGCTGCAACATGTGCGCAAATATAATTCAATTGTTCTTCGTCTAATTCTGTATGTATGGGCAATGAAAGTACTCTTTTAGTCAACCAATCCGTCACTGGCAAATCTTGGTCTTCACATCCGAAGGATTCAAACATTTTCTGTTTATGCGCTGGAATTGGGTAATAAATCATAGAAGGAATTCCTTGCTCAGCCAAAAATTTACTCAAACCATCTCTATCAATTCCATCCAATTGCAAAGTATATTGATGAAAAACATGCTTCGATTTTGGATCGCGGTAAGGCGTTGTAATTCCATTAATTGATGCAAAATAGTTGTCGTAAAAATCAGCCGCTTTTCTGCGTGCATCGCAATAGCTGTCCAACAAGGGCAACTTGATACGCAACACCGCTGCTTGAATTGAATCAAGTCTGGAGTTACAACCAACTACCTCGTGAACATATTTTACTTTCTGACCGTGATTGGCAATTTTTTTCATTTCAATTGCCAAATCCGAATTATTAGTGCAAAGCGCTCCGCCATCTCCGTAACATCCTAAATTTTTGGATGGAAAAAAGGAAGTTGAACCAACGTCTCCAATCGTTCCAGTTTTAGAAACACGTCCATCATCGTGGGTATAATCGCATCCAATCGCCTGCGCATTGTCTTCCAACACAAACAAATTGTGCTTTTTAGCAATTGCCATAATCGAATCCATGTCAGCCGATTGACCGTATAAATGCACAGGAACTATGGCTTTCGTTTTCGATGTAATCGCTGCCTCAATTTTGCTTGAATCGATGCAAAAAGTTTTTGGGTCAACATCCACAAAAACTGGTTTTAAACCCAACAATGCGATTACTTCAGTGGTTGCAATGTATGTGTATGAAGGCGTGATTACCTCATCGCCTGATTTAAGGCCCATTGCCATCAAAGCAATTTGTAAAGAATCAGTTCCGTTTGCACACGGAATAACATGATTCACGCCTAAATAATTTTCTAATTCTTGTTGAAATGCAGAAACTTCAGGACCATTGATAAATTCAGTCTTCTCGATTACACTCAAAATAGCCGCGTCAACTGCCGGTTTTATGTGGTCATATTGCGACTTTAAGTCGACCATTTGTATTTTCTTCATCTCTTTTCAAATTGATAGTGCAAAAGTCCGCCAAGTTAAGGAAGACAAAGATAAAAAAAGGATTGGAAACGTGAAATTTGAGCGATAAAATCAGTATTATTTCACTTTCTCCAACAACATCAAAAACTCCATGTTCCCATCACCACCTAAAATTGGCGATTCAATGTGTTTCAAATATTTCAAGTTGCTTTTCAATGCCTCTGACTTGATGTCTTCTATCATCTTTGGATACAGCGATTTATTTTTCACAATTCCGCCTTTTCCAATGTTTTCTTTGCCAACTTCAAATTGTGGTTTTACCAACACGATTAATTGCGATTGTTGTTTCAAAAAAGAGTGAATGAAAGGGAAAATTTTGGAAAGTGAAATGAAAGAAACATCCATCACACAAAGATCAATTGGCTCTGTAATCAAGTTACTTGTCAATTCTCTGACGTGCGTTTTTTCTAGGTTTACAATTCGTTCATTAGTTTTCAATCTTTCGTGCAACTGGTCAGAACCTACATCCACACAAAAAACTTTGTTGGCTCCGTGATGCAAAGCAACTTCTGAAAAACCACCCGTTGATGCGCCAATGTCTAAAACTACTTTTCCTGAAAAATCGATATTCCAAGCGTCTTTAGCACGAATCAATTTCAAAGCACCGCGAGAAACCCAAGGAATTTCGTCTTCAATCAATTCAATTTTAGCATCGATTGGAAATTTTTTTCCCGGTTTGTTGATTAATTTTCCATTGACCAAAACGCCTACTTCCTGAATCATTTTTTCACAACGAACACGCGTAGTGATTAATCCACGTTGCATGATGATTTTGTCAAGACGTTCTTCTTCCATGTTTTCCATGCTGCAAAGGTAAGTTGAATTCTACTGTTTATTAGGGGATTTCAAAATTAAGGTCTTAATTAAGTAATTATTTTACTGAATTTCAATACATTTGAATTAGAAAATACTTCATTAGTGATAAATTTCCAATTCATGAAATTATACAAACTTCTCATTTCCAGAGAAAAAATCAACCATCTTCTGATAATCAATTTTATACTTTTTTCATTCGGAATTAATCAAATAGGATTTTCCCAAAATGCAGACATCAATTTGCTGAAATCAATCAACGTTGACCGCAACAAATCCTTGGATCCAACTTTCAAAGTGATTACGAATAGTGTCACTCCAATTAGTATTGGCGCCCCGATTGTGGCTTTTTCTGTTGGATTAATAAAAAAAGACAGTACGCTCAAAAACAAAGGAATATTTTTGGCTGAAACATTTTTAGTGAATGGATTTATCACAACAGCCCTAAAATTATCCATCAACAGAGACCGACCTTTTGTTACCTATCCTTTCATCGACAAGCAAACTGAAGCAGGAAGTCATTCTTTCCCATCTGGACACACATCGGCATCTTTTGCAACAGCAACCTCATTGAGTTTGGCTTTCCCAAAATGGTATGTAATTGCTCCCTCTTTTTTGTGGGCCAGTTCCGTTGGCTATTCTCGCATGCATTTGGGTGTACATTATCCAAGCGATGTCCTCGCAGGCGCATTTGTTGGCGCAGGTTCTGCTTTTCTTTCTTATAAATTAAACAAGTGGATTACTGGGAAGAGAGTTAAAAAAGTGAAAAGTTAAAAGTGTTAGAGTGCAGAGTGCTAGAGTGAAAAGTTCACTTCGATAGGCTCAGTGTGATAGAGTGAAGAGTTAAAAGTGGTTGGGTGAAAATAAAAATTCCCAACTAGTATTACTAATCGGGAATTAATAAATAGACTAAAGTCTTAAAATCCTTTCCGATAGCTATCGGAACTTAACATCCTAAAATCTCCTTACGACATTTCCCAACCAAATTTCTCTAATAATTTTTGATCAACAAAATCACGAACAGCTTCATTTTCGATTTTCTCCAACACTTCGCCGATGAAAGCGGCAACCATTAAGGCGCGGGCTGATTTTTCGGAAATTCCTCTTGCACGCAAGTAAAATACTGCTTCTTCATCCAATTGTCCAGTGGTAGAACCGTGCGAACATTTTACATCGTCCGCATAGATTTCCAATTCTGGTTTGGAGTTGATTGTTGCATCGTCGCTCAACAACACATTTCCATTTGATTGAAAAGCATTGATTTTCTGAGCATCTTTTCGCACAAAAACTTTCCCGTTGAACACAGCAGTTGAATTTTCGTCCATTACGCCTTTATACAATTCATGCGAGATGCAATGCGCTACTTTATGATCCACAACAGTATGATTGTCGACATGCTGTTTTCCTCGCAAAACATATGCACCTGATAAATTGGTTTCAGAATTTTGTCCGTCAACGGCAATCGACAAATTATTACGCACTAATCCGCCATCTAAAGTGATTGTATTGATTGTGAATGTTGCGTCTTTTTCTTGCTTCACTTGTTCAGATGCAATCGTGAAAGAACTTTCATTTTCTAACTGAAGCTTGTCGATTGTCAAATTCGCGTTTGTTCCAACAAAAATCTCAGAAACCACATTTTGAAAAGAGTTTACTGCATTTTCAGAGAAAAATCCCAAGCTAACATGCGCCGAAGCAAAATCTTCACAAACAATGACGTTTCTATTTGAAGCGTAAGTATTTTCACCAGAATTGATAAAAATCACTTGCACACTTTGTTGAATATTTGATTTCTTTGCAATGTGAATCGCCACGCCATCTGTCGCGGTGTATGAATTCATTGCATTGAAATATTCTCCATTAATTGGTAAAATTGAATCCAAATAATTGGCAATCCAAGTAGGATTTTGACTCAATGACGAGATAGAAATTCCTGATTCTTCTTCAAAAACCGAAAGTTTTTCTTGGTAAAATCCATTGACAAAAACGATTCTAGAACCTTTTAAATTTGGAATCAAAAAAGGATCCAAATTCAAATTTTCATTGACTGTTTTAGAAACTGAAAATGTGGTATTCTTGATTTTTGCAACACGTGTATATTTCCATCCTTCCATTCGCGTTGTTGGATAATCCAAAGTTTGCAAAATTTCAGCAGCACGATTTCTGTTTGCCAAGGGTAAAACGAAATTGACATCAGACGCAATGTTCAAATTTTCAATTTCAAATTTTAAATCTTCAATCATTTCTTTATCTTATTGCGCGAATTCCGCTTTGATCCAATCGTAACCTTTTTCTTCCAATTCCAAAGCGAGTTCTTTTGGACCCGTTTTCACAATGCGACCATCGTATAAAACATGCACAAAATCTGGAACGATGTAGTCCAAAAGTCTTTGGTAATGCGTGATAACAATTGATGCATTGTCTTTCGATTTCAAAGTATTAACGCCATTTGCAACGATACGCAAAGCATCAATATCTAATCCTGAATCAGTTTCATCTAAAATCGACAATTTTGGATTCAACATCGCCATTTGGAAAATTTCATTTCTCTTCTTCTCACCTCCTGAAAAACCTTCATTCACTGAACGTGAAGCCAATTTAGCATCCAATTCAACAATTTTAGATTTTTCTTTCACCAACGCCATGAAATCTTTCGCTGAAATTGATTCTTCACCACGATATTCGCGAATTTCATTCAAGGCTGTACGCAAGAAATTCACATTCGAAACACCCGGAATCTCTACTGGATATTGGAAAGCCAAAAACATTCCCTCACGGGCTCTGTCTTCAGTTGCCATTTCCAACAAATCTTTGCCTTCAAAATCAACAGATCCTTCAGTCACTTCATATTCCTCGCGACCAGCAAGAATGGATGCCAAAGTACTTTTCCCAGCACCATTTGGACCCATGATTGCATGAACTTCACCTGCTTTCACTTCTAAGTTCAAGCCTTTTAATATCTCTTTGCCATCGATAGAGGCGTGTAAGTTTGTAATTTTTATCATAAATATCTTTTTAAACCAGATAATTTGTTGGGGATGGTCGCGACCATCCCCAACAAATTATCCTACGGATCCTTCTAAACTAATTGCTAATAACTTTTGTGCTTCGACAGCAAATTCCATCGGTAATTGATTCAACACTTCCTTACAGTAACCATTAACAATCAAACTAATTGCTTTTTCGGTACTGATTCCGCGTTGATTACAGTAAAAAATTTGATCTTCACCAATCTTCGAAGTTGTAGCTTCGTGCTCAATTTTCGCTGAGCTATTTTTACATTCTATGTATGGAAACGTATGCGCTCCACATTCGTCGGTCATCAGCAAAGAATCACATTGTGAGAAATTTCTCGCATTGTCAGCGCTTTTATGAATTTGCACCAAACCTCTGTAAGAGTTGTTCGATTTTCCAGCAGAAATTCCTTTCGAAATAATCGTGCTTTTGGTGTTTTTTCCTAAATGCACCATTTTGGTTCCAGTGTCTGCTTGCTGATAATTATTGGTAACCGCTACTGAATAAAATTCTCCAACAGAATTGTCCCCTTTCAGAATACAGGAAGGATATTTCCATGTAACAGCCGAACCAGTTTCCACTTGTGTCCAAGAAATTTTTGCATTTCGCTCACACAAACCTCTTTTGGTTACGAAATTGAAAATTCCACCCAATCCGTTTTTATCTCCTGGATACCAGTTTTGTACTGTTGAATATTTGATTTCTGCATCTTCCAAAGCAATCAATTCCACCACAGCCGCATGCAATTGATTTTCATCTCGTTGTGGTGCTGTGCAACCTTCTAGATAAGAAACATACGCTCCTGCATCAGCAACAACCAATGTTCTTTCAAATTGTCCTGTTCCACCTTCATTGATTCTAAAATAGGTAGATAATTCCATAGGACATCTCACTCCTTTGGGAATATAGCAAAAAGAACCGTCTGTAAAAACCGCACTATTTAAAGCTGCATAAAAATTATCAGTAGTCGGAACAACAGATCCCATGTATTTTCTAACCAATTCAGGATGGTCTTTCACTGCTTCCGAAAAAGAGCAGAAAATGATTCCCAATTCAGCCAATTTTGCTTTGAAAGAAGTTGCCACAGAAACTGAATCCATCACAAAATCAACTGCGATATTTGTTCCTGTTAAACGTTGCTGTTCTTCCATTGAAATTCCAAGCTTAGCCATGGTTGCTTTCATTTCAGGATCAACATCGTCCCAACTTTCGTATTTTTTGGTTTGTTTTGGTGCAGAATAATAAATGATATTTTGAAAATCTGGTTTTTCGTAATGCACATGCGCCCAATTAGGTTCAGTCATTTCTTTCCAAGAAGCAAAAGCTTTCAAGCGGTAATCCAATAACCATTCTGGCTCTTCTTTTTTGGCAGAAATGAAACGAATAATGTCTTCATTCAACCCCTTTGGCGCTTGATCAGATTGTATATCTGTGACAAAACCAAATTTATATTCTTGATTTTCTAGATCTTTTGCTAATTCGTTTTCGGTATAACTCATTTTAATGTTGTATCTTTTTATTCAAAATCAAATTTGAAAATTTTTAAACCGCAAAACTTTCTCCACAGCCACAAGTTCTGTCAGCATTAGGATTATTAAAAACAAAACCTTTACCATTTAACCCACCAGAAAAATCCAAGGTTGTACCTATTAAATACAAAAAGCTTTTTTTATCCACAACAACTTTAATCCCGTTGTCCATAAATTCCTTGTCTCCTTCTTTTTCCGTGTTGTCGAAGGTCAATTGATACATCAATCCTGAACATCCGCCACCCTCAACACCAACTCGGATAAAATAACCATCCTTACCTTCATCTTCCATCAAACGAATTGCTTGTTTTTTGGCTGTATCTGTAACTTTTATCATAACTTCATTTCAATTTGTTGATTCATTCTATTTAGATTAATTATAAATAGAGCTAAATTTCGCTACAAAAATACCTAATTTATGGTATTGATGCAATAAAAAAACATTTTAAATTGCAAGAAGGTTTAACAAAAAAGACAAAAGTACTTTTTGACGTTGATATAAAGTAGTAGTCTTCGAAGTCAAAAATATAAAACCATAAAAAATAATTAAAAATACGGCTGTCAATAAATTTATTGTAGAAAAGACCTGATTTGATCAAAAATGTGGTTCAAATTTTAACAAAATGGATTTATTTTAATTTAATATTCTAAATTTACGTACGTTAATAGTAATGGTTAACTGCAACCTTATTTTAGATTTATCGTCTGAAAGGAAATAAAATATCAACCGAAACAGTTTGTTTCACAAATTCTACAAAATGAAATTCAAAGGAATAATTATTTTTTTTGTTTTACTAAATTGGTCTTTTAACTCGAAAGCACAAACTAAACTTCCAATTACTGGTTCATTTAAAATCGAGGCTACCAATAAAAATGAAGTCCGAGATTTTGACAAAATTGTTATAAATAATCAAAGTTATACCTTGTTTAATGGCGAAAAATCATTGAGAACTTATAAAGTAATTTCAAAAAATTTTGAAGGTTATTTGATGGAGCAATATTTTGAAGGAAATGAAAAAAAAGACAAACCACGATTTACAGTTTCTTTAGATAAAGAAGAAAATGATGTTTGTTATATCACCGTTTTCAGAGGCAGTCGCATTGAAAAATTGAAATTAATTAGACTCAAATAATTACTACAAGCTTTAAAAATGAAAAATTTCAAAAAACTACTATTATTACTGCCATTTTTGGTCTTTGCTTCTTCAGCATTTGCATCAACGGGAGGCGGCGGATTAGGAAATCCAACATCTCCAGCGCCAAATTGTGCAGTAAATGATCCTGCAGGTAATACCTGTGCAACGGCTACTCCAATTTGTGATTTAAATGGATATTGTGGAAGTACAGCATCTTCCTACACCGCAGATTATTGGTCACAATTGAATTCTGCGTTTTGTGGTTCAATTGAAAACAATTCATTCTTAATATTTACTGCGTCTGCTACAAGTATGACTTTCAATGTTTGGTTGACAACAAGTACTGATGGAAGTGGAATTCAAATTATGGTATTCTCCTCCGCAGGAGCTTGCTCAGGAGCAGTTACTAGTTATGTCTGTTGGAGCCCAGGTACAGCAACCGCTGGACCAACGGCAGTAACTGCCACAGGACTTACACCAGGCAACAATTATTACATTATGATTGATGGTTTTGGTGGAGACGTTTGTGATTACATTATTGGTATCGAAAGTGGAGCATTAATTCCCGTAAATGCAACCTCATCAATAACGGGCGGTCAAACCATTTGTTTAGGAGAAAGTGCTACGCTCACTGCAAATGGCGGGGATGGCAATTATTCGTGGTCAAACAACGATGGGATTTCTGCCACATCTGGTGCGTCCGTTTCTGTAACACCACCAGCTGAAGGAACATTCACCTACAATGTTACATCTGGAGCTGGAAGCACACTGTGTCCCGCAACAAATACCGCCAATGTGCAAGTTCAGGTAATCAATTGTACCTGCACCATAACTGCCTCCAACAGTGGCAACATTTGTCCTGGTGGAAATGCAAACATTTCATCAACCACAGTTGTTGACGCAACAGGATATTCGTGGACAGGACCAAATGGATTTAGTTCAACTGATCAAAATGTGTTAGCGATAACACCACCAACAACACCTGGCACTTATGATTATACAGTTACTGCATCCGTTCCGTCAGGAACTTGCGCATCAATAACAACCATTACTGTTTATGAACCACCAACTGTAGCGCTTCCTGCTGACATGGCTGTTTGCAATCAGACTCCAATTGCATCTACTGTACTTTCAAGTAACCCATCAGGTGCAACATATACATGGACAAATTCAAATACTGCTATCGGATTGGCAGCAAGTGGCGCAGGTGATATTCCTGCATTTACAGCTTCCAACGCTACAAATGGAGTTTTGCAATCAACAATTACGGTGACACCAACGTTAAATGGTTGTGAAGGAATTCCTTCTTCATTCACAATTTCAGTAGTTCCAACACCTACAATGGATGCTATTGCAGATATGATGCAATGTCATGGTACAATTTTCAATGATATCATCTTTTCTAGTTCTATTCCACAAACAACTTTTTCTTGGACAAATGACAATATATCAACTGGAATGGGTGCAAGTGGAAACGGAAATATCCCTAGTTTTACGGCAACGAATACAACCACCTCAGCTTCAACTTCTCTGATAACCATCACTCCTGCGTTAAATGTATGTTTAGGAACCCCAATTACATTTAATATCACCGTAAATCCACTTCCAATTGTAGATGCAGGGATAGCTCAAACTGTTTGCGCCGGAACTTCTGTAACACTTCAAGGTTCAGGTGCAATGATTTACTCTTGGGATAATGGAGTTAATGACAATGTGCCTTTTACGCCAATGGCAAGTAATACTTATACTTTAACTGCCACAGACGGTGATGGTTGTGTAAACACAGACAACGTAGCTGTTACAGTTAATGCACTGCCAACGGTTAATGCAGGATTAGATCAAGCATTGTGTATAGGAGCTTCAACCACTTTAACTGCTTCGGGTGGTGTTGGAAACACATATACTTGGAACAACGCTGTAAACAATGGAGTTTCATTTACTCCAAGTGCCACACAAAATTACACAGTTACTGCTGTTGACGTAAACAATTGCCAAAATACTGACCAAGTTGTTGTTACAGTTAATCCACTTCCTATTATTAATGCAGGAGCAGATCAAAGTATTTGCGCGGGCACAATAATCACGCTTTCTGGTTCAGGTGGTGTAGTTTATTCATGGACAAATGGAGTATCAAATGGACAAAGTTTTACTCCAATTATTGGAACAAATACTTACACTGTTACTGGCACTGATGCTAACGGATGTGTAAATACCGATGAAATCACAATTACTGTTCTACCTGTTCCAATAGCTGATTTCAGTTCAGATGTTACAGAAGGATATTCTCCTTTAAATGTCAGTTTCACAAACTTCAGTACGAATGCAAATCAGATGATTTGGAATTTTTCTGATAATACATTGCCCGTTGTAGATAACAATGCAATTGTAAATTACACATTTACAAATTTTGGTCCATATCCTGTAGTTTTGACCGCAAGCAATGGTATTTGCAGCGATACAGCGATGATTATCATTACAGTCCTGCCTTTCCCAGATCCAATCATACACATTCCAAATGTATTTACACCAAATGGAGATAATGTAAATGATGTTTTTTGGATTGATGTTGAATATGCTGCAACAATTGAAGTTCAAATTTTCAATCGTTGGGGAAATTTGATGGTTGAAATGAAAAATTTCACTGATAGATGGGACGGTAAAGTAAATGGAAATGAAGCAAGTGAAGGAGTTTATTTTCACAAATACACCATTTTAGATTTGAATGGAAAAAATGTTAAGGGTCAAGGAAATATTACCATTGAAAGAAAATAAAAACTTCAATAGGAAAAAAATTATCAATAAGAGAATTAGTTTTTAGGCGTTCACAGAAGTGAAATAAAAAAAATCAAATTAACTTTTGGAAGCGGAGCAGAAGAAATTTTGTTCCGCTTTCTGTTTTTATGAAACAAATTTGAAATGATTACTTTTGCATCAAATTAATTGAAAACAAAAATGATTGACCAAGATATATTTGATGAAACTCCGCTAAACCCTGATTTTGAAAGCGAAGATTTTGAAAATGGAGAAGATGAACTGTTTGAACATCATCATGTCAAAGCAGATCGAGGTCAAGAAGTGATTCGAATTGATAAATTTTTACTGGACCGACTTCCAAATACTTCCAGAAACAAAATTCAAATTGCAGCGAGAAATGGGAATATCCTCGTAAATAAAAATTCAATTAAACCCAATTACAAAGTAAAACCTGGAGATGAAATTTCTGTTGTACTTCCTTATCCCGTCAGAGAAATTGAATTAATTCCAGAAAATATTCCCATTGAAATCATTTTCGAAGATGAATATTTGGCGATTGTAAACAAACCTTCAAACATGGTCGTTCATCCTGCTTATGGAAATTATACAGGAACATTGGTGAATGCAATGATGTATCACTTTGATAATTTACCAAGCAAAACGGATGACTATTATGGAAGACCAGGGCTTGTGCACCGCTTAGATAAAAATACTACTGGATTGATGGTCATTGCCAAAACAGAATATGTGTTGACCAATCTTGCCAAACAATTCTACGACCGAACTACAGAAAGACGATACCATGCATTGGTTTGGGGAGATGTCAAAGAAGAAGCAGGTACAATTACCGGCCACATAGGCAGATCATTGAAAAATAGAAAAATGATGGCGGTATTTCCTGAAGGGGAACATGGAAAACATGCTGTTACACATTATAAAGTATTGCAAAGATTTGGTTTGGTAACATTGATCGAATGTAAACTAGAAACTGGAAGAACCCATCAAATTAGAGCGCACATGAAGCACTTGGGGCATCCACTTTTCAATGACAATGAATATGGAGGCGATTCAATTTTGCGCGGAACGACCCACACCAAGTACAAACAATTCATTGAAAACTGCTTTAATTTAATTCCAGGACAAGCGCTCCATGCCAAAACTTTGGGTTTTGAACATCCAATGACACATGCGTTTTTACAGTTTGATTCCAGTCTTGCTGAAGGCTTTCAAGAGATCATTCAAAAATGGGAAAAATATACCCAAGCATTGAACGAGCTTTAATTCGTTAAATATTTAACATCTTTTTATTAAAAACACAATCGTTTGATTAACAAAGGCTTAAAATCAAAAAAAATAGTTTTGCCTAATCTCAGTTTTTTTTTTTTTGAATTTAGACCTAAGAAAATTGTTTTAGAGATAAATTATAGCTTAATTCGGGGTTGATTTATGATTATAAACACAAATAATATGAACTTTAAACTACTGTTTTCACTTGTATTTGTTAGTTTGTCATGGCTAGCACAAGCTCAAAAAAATTACGTTAAAGAAGCGAATGATATATATCGCAACGAAAACTTTTGTGAAGGAGCAGAAAAGTGTGCATTTGCTTACACAAAAATTGTACGTAAAAGTACAGGTGCTTTAAAATTGAAAGGTGACATGGCTTTTAAAACAGCTGAATGTTACCGTCAAACAGAAAACCCTAAAAGTGCTACCGAATGGTATGAAAAAGCATTGTTGTTGAAATTCCAAGAAATTGAACCTTTGGTTTATTTGTACAATGCAGACATGTACAGAATCATGGGTGATTTTAAGAAAGCAAAAGAAAATTATGTTTCATACAAAACGCTTGTACCTGATGATACGCGTGCTGATGTTGGCTTAAAATCTTGTGAAAAACATGAAGAGTTTAAAGCGAATAAAACAAAACACATTGTTTCAAACGAAGAAAAATTGAATAATTCTGGTTATGAAATGGCGCCAATGTTCGGTGACAAAAAGAATGTTCAAATGGTTTACAGTATTTCAAAATCTGACAAAGGTGGAGACACTGACCCAAGAACATGTGAATCTTACATGGATCTTTGGATTGCTGAATTAGACAAAAATGGAAACTGGATGCCTCCTAAATCATTTGAAGGTGAAGGAATCAACACTGAAGATAACGAAGGAACAGTATGTTTTGACGGAAGAGGAAAAAAGATGTTCTTTACAAGATGTCCAAATGTGAAAAAGAAAAACCTAGGATGTGATATTTGGGTTTCTGACTTATCTGGAAAAAATTGGAGCGCACCTACCAAATTGATTTTGAAAGCAAGCGATACTATTTCTGTTGGACATCCTTGTGTATCTGACGATGGCAAACACCTCGTTTTCGCTTCTGATTTACCAGGTGGATTTGGTGGAAAAGATTTATGGTACACAACTTACGATAAAAAATCAGACAGTTGGGCTACTCCAATCAACATGGGTTCTGGAATTAATACTCCAGGAAATGAATTATTCCCTACTTTGGCGCTAAATGGTGATTTATTATATGCATCAGATGGTTTACCTGGAGTTGGTGGTTTAGATATTTTTCGTGCTGCTAAAATTGGTGACGAAAATAAATGGGAAAATCCAACAAACCTTGGAATGCCTATCAACTCAGAATTCAATGACTATGCTTTAATCGAGCATGATGATAAAAAAGGTTACTTCACTTCTGAAAGAAGAAAAGGTGACAAAGACAACAAAGCAGATATTTGGAACTATGTAATGCCTCCAAACTTGTTTGACCTAACAGTAAATGTTGGTGAAGTTGGTGACATGACTAAAAAGAAAAGAGTTGCTGAATTACCTGTTTTCGTAGTTGGTACAAACGGTGAAAAATGGGAAGGAATAACAAATGCTGATGGAAGTGTTAACTGGGAAAAGAAAACTGACGGAAGCAGATACATCAAACAAGATGTGGGTTACTCTGTGAACTTAGGAATGAAAGCAGGATACTTGGAAAACAAAAAAATCGAGAAATTTACCACTGTTGGTTTGAACTACAACCAAAGTTTCGTTATTGATATGCAGATGGTACCAAACAGAACTTTCAGATTACCAGAAGTTCGTTACCCTTTCAATCAATGGTCTTTGTTAGTTGATTCAACTATAAATTCTAAAGATTCTTTGAACTATGTATTTGACTTGTTGAATGAATATCCTGGCATGGTATTACAATTGAATTCTCATACGGATTCACGTGGTAATGACAAATACAACCAAGTTCTTTCTGAAAATCGTGCTAAAGCATGCTACAAATATTTGGTTGAAGAAAAAGGAATTGACCCAAGAAGAATCGTTCCAGTTGGTAGAGGTGAAAGTATTGCTCAATTGTTAACGGATGCAACTACTGCTGCTCCTGTATTAGATGCTGCTGGTAAACAAATCGTTTTGACAGAAGCTTATATCAATTCTTTTAAGAAAACAAATCCGAAAGAATTTGAAAGATTACACCAGCTGAATCGTAGAACAGACGCGAAAGTGCTGTCAATGGAATTTGATCCAACTACAGCGCCTGCAGCCCCTGTGATTTACACACAATTTCAAAAATTACCTAAATAAGGTTTAAATATTTTATAAGAAAGACTGTCAATTTTGGCAGTCTTTTTTTGTTTTCAGGATTTATCCAAGTTGGACTTTCCATAAATCGGTGCTTTTTATTAATTTTGCACTTTCAATACTGTTATGTCAGATACAAGATACAATTTAAGAGGAGTCTCAGCGGGGAAAGAAGATGTGCACAACGCCATTAAAAACGTTGATAAAGGTTTGTTTCCGCAAGCTTTCTGTAAAATTGTGCCTGATACACTTTCTGGAGATGAAGATTATTGCATCGTCATGCACGCAGATGGTGCAGGTACAAAATCAGCCTTGGCCTACATGTATTGGAAAGAAACAGGCGATTTGTCTGTTTGGAAAGGTATTTCTCAAGATGCGCTAATCATGAACATCGACGATTTACTTTGTGTTGGTGCAACTGACAATATTTTGCTTTCTTCAACAATCGGAAGAAACAAAAATTTGGTTCCCGGAGAAGTGATTTCAGCAATTATTAATGGTACCGAAGAATTACTTGTTGATTTGAGAAATCAAGGAATTGGAATTCATTCAACTGGTGGAGAAACAGCTGATGTTGGTGACATAGTCCGCACCTTAATTGTAGATTCCACTGTTGTTTGCAGAATGAAAAGAAGCGATGTAATCTCCAACCACCATATTCAAGATGGCGATATGATTGTTGGACTTTCTAGTTTTGGACAGGCAAATTATGAAACGGAATACAATGGTGGAATGGGAAGCAATGGTTTGACATCTGCGCGTCATGATGTTTTCAATCACAGTTTAGCGACCAAATATCCTGAAAGTTTTGATCCTTCGGTTCCTGAAGAATTAGTTTACTCTGGGAAATACAATTTAACGGATTCAGTTGAAAATTCACCAATCAATGCTGGAAAATTAGTACTTTCTCCAACGAGAACTTACGCGCCAATTATCAAAAAAATATTGGATTCTCATCGTTCTGAAATTCACGGAATGGTGCATTGCAGCGGTGGCGCACAAACCAAAGTATTGCACTTCGTTGACAATGTGCACATCATTAAAAATAATTTATTTGACGTTCCGCCATTGTTTAAAACGATTCAAGAAGAATCCAAAACGGAGTGGAAAGAAATGTACAAAGTTTTCAATATGGGACACAGAATGGAAGTTTATGTCCCTAAAAATATAGCACAAGAAATTATTTCCATCTCAGAATCTTTTGGCGTAGCAGCACAAATTGTTGGACACGTTGAATCTTTCGAAGGAAAAAAACTCACCATTCAATCAGAATTTGGAGAGTTTGTTTATTAAAATCATATGCAAGATTTATTAAAAAAATTAGAAGCGATTCAATATCGTTTTGTTGAAGTGGGTACATTAATTGTCGATCCGGATATCATTACCGACATGGATCGTTATGTCAAACTGAATAAAGAATACAGAGATTTAGAGGAAATTGTGGGCGTTTATACAACCTACAAAAATGTACTTGATAATATTGAAAATGCCAAAGCAATGCTTGCAGGAGAAGAAGATCCTGAAATGCGTGAAATGGCCAAAATGGAGATTGACGAATTGGAGCATAAGAAACCTGATTTGGAAGAACAAATCAAAGTATTATTGATTCCCAAAGATCCTGAAGATGATAAGAATGCAATCCTAGAACTTCGCGCTGGAACGGGTGGTGATGAAGCTTGTATTTTTGTAGAAGATTGCTTCCGAATGTACACACTTTTCTTCAAAGAAATGGGTTGGACTTATGAAATCCTGAATTCTAACGAAGGCGGAACCAAAGGAATTAAAGAGATTTCTTTGGAAATACAAGGTGCTGGAATTTACGGAATGTTGAAATTCGAATCTGGTGTTCACCGCGTTCAACGTGTGCCAGAAACTGAATCTCAAGGTCGTGTGCACACTTCAGCAATCACGGTCGCTGTTTTGCCAGAAGCTGAAGAGGTAGATTTTGAATTGAACATGACTGACGTAAAAAGAGATACTTTTAGAGCATCCGGAGCTGGAGGTCAGCACGTAAACAAAACAGAATCAGCCATTCGTTTGACACATTTACCGACAGGATTGGTAGTTGAATGTCAGGACGGACGTTCACAGCACAAAAACTTGGAAAAAGCGATTTCCGTTTTGCGTTCAAGATTGTATCAAAGAGAATTAGATCGATTGCACGAAGAAAGAGCAGCGCACAGAAAAACCTTGGTCTCCACTGGTGACCGTTCTGCAAAAATTAGAACTTACAATTATCCGCAAGGAAGAATCACTGATCACCGAATCAATAAAACGATGTACAATTTAAGTATGTTCATGAATGGTGACATACAAGAAATGATTGATTCATTGAAGATGGCTGAAAACGCCGAAAGGATGAAAGGTCAAGATAATTAATTTAAAAATCGTTGTAGAAATTCTGCAGCGATTTTTTTTAATTGATTTCTAAATCCACTTATCACATTTTACATTCTCTTAACACATTTTGCTGTTTTGATAAAAATTAATGTCGCAATTTTGCAACCTAAAATTTTCAATTTCAAATGAAAAACTTTTTGATACTAATCGTACTGTGCTTCTTTTCGATAGGAGCATTTGCACAAAATAAATTTACCATCAGTGGGGGAATCAAAGACGATGCAAAAGGTGAAGAAATCATCAGTGCTAGAGTCAAAGTGAAAGACCAACCAATCGGAACAAATTCCAATGAATATGGTTTCTTTTCATTGACCTTACCGGAGGGAAAATATACCTTGGTTGTTTCCGCATACGGTTTCGTGACACAAGAAATTGAAGTCAATTTAATTCAAAATGTGCAATTGAGCGTTCAGATGAAAAATCCTGTTCAAGAATTGGATGAAGTAAAAGTAACTGCCATCCGACAAGATGCGAATGTGAAAGATGCTGTAATGGGTGTTGAAAGACTAGACCCGAAAGAATTATCTAAACTTCCAGTTTTATTAGGAGAAAAAGACATAATCAAAACCATGCAATTGCTTCCTGGAGTTAAAAATGCGGGCGAAGGAAGTTCTGGTTTTTATGTACGAGGTGGTGGAGCAGATCAAAACTTGATTTTGCTAGATGAAGCGCCTGTTTACAATGCTTCTCACCTACTCGGCTTCTTTTCTACATTCAATTCTGATGCAATCAAAGATGCAACGTTATACAAAGGAAATCAACCTGCAAATTTTGGTGGAAGATTGTCTTCTGTACTAGACATCAAAATGAATGAAGGAAACAATAAAAAATTCAATGTCAGCGGTGGTTTAGGTTTGATTTCTTCTAAATTAAATGTAGAAGGTCCCATTATTAAAGACAAAGCTTCATTTTTGGTAACTGGGCGAAGAACTTATGCAGATGTTTTTCTGAAAGCATCAGACCGATTTAAAGATAACAAATTGTATTTCTATGATTTAAACACTAAATTAAATTACAGAATCAGTAAAAAAGACCGCATTTATTTGTCAGGATATTTTGGAAGAGATAAATTAGGTTTCGGAGAAACATTTGGCATCGATTGGGGAAATGCAACGGCAACCGCAAGATGGAACAGAATTGTGAATGAAAAATTATTCTCTAATACTTCTTTCATTTTCAGTTCTTATGATTACAAAATTTCCATTAAAAGTGGTGATGTTGATTTCAAAGTTCTTTCCAAAATTCAAGATTTCAATTTGAAACAAGAATTTCAATATTTCTTGAATACTAGAAATAAATTACGTTTCGGTTTGAATGCGATTCACCATGCGATCACCCCTGGTCAGGTAGAAGCCAAATCAGATTCTGGATTTTCAACTACTAAAATCAATCCGTTGAAATCGATCGAAAGTGCTATTTACATCACCAACGATTGGACTGCCTCAGAAAAAATCAATGTAAGCTACGGTGCAAGATTAACTGGTTTTTCTGTCCTTGGAAATGACGCTGAATCATACACTTTTGATGAAAATGGTGATGTAGCAAATACCAATACTTACAAGAAAAATCAAATGGTAAAAACGTATTTGATTGTTGAGCCGCGTGTTTCCATGAGTTATAGTTATTCAAAAACAGCATCATTCAAAGCAGCTTACGCAAGAAATGCACAAAATATTCACTTGCTTTCAAATGCAACTTCTGCATCACCTACGGATGTTTGGTTGTCCACAACATTGAACACTAAACCTGAAATTGCAGATCAAGCTTCAATCGGTTGGTTCAAAAATTTCAAAGAAAATGCGTATGAATTCAATGTTGAAACATACTATAAAACAATGCAAAATCAAATCGATTACCGAAATGGAGCGAATACACAAGCTAATGAAAAATTAGAAGGTGAATTACTTTATGGTGTTGGTCGTGCTTACGGTTTAGAAATGATTTTGAAAAAGAAAACCGGTAAATTAACTGGTTGGATTGGATATACACTTTCTAGGACTGAAAGAAAAATCAACGGAATCAATGAAAATAATTGGTATGTTGCCAAACAAGACCGAACGCACGACGTTTCAGTTGTAGGAATTTATGACATCAACAAAAAACTTTCTGTTTCAGCCTTGTTTGTTTTCTATACAGGAAATGCGGTGACTTTTCCAACCGGAAAATATGAAGTGAATGGTGAGACGCAATTTTCTTACACTGAGAGAAATGCTGCAAGAATGCCTAATTATCACCGTTTAGATTTAGGTTTGACTTGGATTAGAAAAAATACTGATAAGTTTGAAAGCAGCTGGAATTTCTCAGTTTACAATGCTTACGCAAGAGAAAATGCTTACCAAATTACCTTTAGACAAAGTGAAAGTGATCCAAATAAAACGGAAGCTGTGCAAACAACTTTGTTCAGAATCGTTCCAGCAATTACTTGGAATTTCAAATTTAAATAAACCTTGATTAAAGCTAAAAATCATGAAAAAATATTATTTCATTATAACTCTTTTATCAGCGCTTTGCTTCTCGTCATGCGAAAAAGTCATTGATGTCGATTTAAATACTGCTGACCCAAAATACGTCATTGAAGGATTTGTTACCAAAGGAGAAACTATTCACCAAGTGAAAATTACTAGAACTTTAAACTTTGATGAAAATGTCGCTTTTCCTGCAGTTGACAACGCAATAGTAGTTATTTCTGATAATGCCGGAAATTCAGAAACGTTGACTTTGGCATCACCAGGGATTTACAAAACAAGCAGTTTGTTGGGCGTTGAAGGTAGAACTTACACCATAACTGTAACCGTTGATGGAAAAGTTTTTACAGCAACAAGCTATTTGCCAATTGAAGTAAGTTTGGACGGTTTAGATGTGATTGTTTTTCCTTTTGGATTGGATACGGTGAGAGCCGTTGTACCAAACAGAATGGACCAAGCAGGAGTTTCGAATTTTTACCAATATGATATTTTCCAAAATGGAGAACAAGTAAAAGGTGTCAATTTACAAGACGATCAATTTTCTGATGGTGTTCAAAATGAACAACCTTTGTTTGGCGGAGATTTTATTCCAGGAGATACTGTTCGTGTGGTTATGTATTGCATCGATAAACCAGTTTACAAATATTTATTTTCAATTGATGCGAATACAGGAAGTACGGCTGCACCAGCAAATCCAGATTCCAATTTTGGAAAAAGTTGCTTGGGCTATTTTTCCGCTAGAACGCAAAAAGAACAAACAATAATTATTCCTCAGTAAGCTTTCAGTAAAATCTAAGCTTTCATTATCTTTGCGCTTCAAGATTGAAATATGACCAGAAAAGAACTCATTGCAGAAATTAAAGCTAAAAAATCATTTTTATGTGTTGGTTTAGACACAGATTTAGACAAAATTCCTGCGCATCTTTTAGAAACAGAAGATCCTATTTTTGAGTTCAATAAAGCGGTTATTGATGCAACGAAAGACTTTTGTGTTGCTTACAAACCCAATATCGCATTCTATGAATGTTTGGGCGTAAAAGGCTGGGAATCTTTGAGAAAAACCTTGGAATACATTCCAGAAAATATTTTCACAATTGCGGACGCTAAACGTGGTGATATTGGAAATACCTCAAAATATTACGCCAAAACTTTCTTCGAATATTTGAATTTTGATTCTGTTACAATCGCTCCTTACATGGGCGAAGACAGCATTACGCCTTTCCTAGAATTTAAAGATAAATGGGTAATTGTATTGGCATTGACATCCAACAAAGGCGCCTTAGACTTTCAATTTATGACCGATACGCAAGGTGAAAAATTGTACCAAAAAGTATTGAGAAAATCCTCCAAATGGGGAACACCTGAAAACTTGATGTATGTCGTTGGCGCTACAAGAGCCGAAGGAATTGGAGAAGTTCGAAACATCGTCCCAAATAATTTTTTCTTGGTTCCAGGCGTTGGCGCACAAGGTGGAAGTTTACAAGATGTAGCAAATTATGGTTGGAATGACGATTGTGGAATATTGGTCAATTCTTCCCGTCAAATTATTTACGCTTCCAATGGCCTTGATTTTGCTGAAAAAGCGAAAGTCGAAGCCCAAAAATTACAACAGGAAATGGAAGAAATTTTGATTTCTAAAGGTTGGTAAAATTCAATTCAACTATTAATATTTGTTATTGAGCAACTAAAATTGCTTTCTGGTCGTCTTTGGTAAAATTGATTGACTATGAAACTTTTAAAATTTCTTCCCGTTTTTGGATTATTGTTCGCAGCTCCTGCGCAATCGCAAGAAATTATTTTTCAATCTGCTCCGAATGACATTCAGCAAATTGTTACCAATATTTTTGGATTACAATGTCAAAATATCGGAACTGTTGCCGTAACCGGTGTTCCACTTGGATTTGGAATTTTTTCAAATGGTCAAGCAATTGGTTTAAATTCAGGAATTGTGCTTTCTACAGGAAATGTTTTTTCTGATACAAGTTACAACGCAGATTATTTTAGTAGTGCAGGTTTTGGCGCTGCTGGAGATGTAAATATTGACCAATTAAATACAGGCGCTTTGAGCTATGATGCGCTGAGTATCGGTTTTCAATTTACGCCAACAATTACTGATACAGTGAGATTCAACTATGTTTTTGCATCTGAAGAATATCCTGAATACAGTACTTCCACTTTCAATGATCGTTTCTTGTTTTTGGTTTCTGAAAATAATGGTCCTTCACAAAACATTGCAGTTTTACCAAACGGAACAATTGTTCAAATCAATTCAATCAATCAATTTGTAAACACGAATTACTATGTTGACAATAGCGTAACAAGTGCCACTTACCAAGATTTTGTTTTTGATGGATATACTGTTCCTTTGCAAGCGAAATTTTACGCCGTTGCAGGAAGCACTTACACAATCAAATTAGTGATTGCAGATGTTGCCGACGATGTTTTTGACAGTGCGATTTTCTTAGATGAACAAGGAAGTTTCTCAACTATTTCTGGAAATTTAGCTGTTGCTGGAAATCCTGCACAAGATGGTGTGATTCAAATTTTTGATGCCGCAGAAGATTCTACTGTTGTGAATCCACTTTACACGGTGCCTGTTACGAACGGAACTTATTCTGTAGACAGTGTTCCAGGAGGAAATTACCATATTCGTTACTTGCCAGATTTGGTTTTAAATCCTTCTGCAATGCCTTCTTATTTCACCAATGGAACAACTTGGTCGACTGCAGATTTGATTGGTTTGCCTTGTTTCTTCAATAGCACAGATTTAAATTCAACTTCAGTTTCATTGACAGGTCCTGGTTCTGTTGCTGGTACAATTTACATTGATTCGTCTTTCCAAAAAGCAATGCCGTTGCCTTGTCCAAATGCAGTTGTTTTGGTGAGAGATGTAAATAGCGGCGAATTTGTCGATTACACAAAATCAGACATTGACGGACATTACAACTTTGAAAATTTACCTTATGGGGAATATCAAATTTTATTAGATGTACCGTATATGCCTCAAGTGGATACAATTACTTTTGTAATTGCGCCAGGAGCGACATATGGTGGAAATATCAATCACAGCATCGAAACTGACGGAATTCATTCAGAACTTTCTACTTTAGGTTTGGGCGAAAATGCTTTGAATTTCAATATTGTACCAAATCCAAGTAAAGGCGAAATCACAATTAAAAGCGATGGCTTATCTGGAATGAATATCCAAATTTTTGAAATCAATGGACAATTGGTTTACACTGGAAAAATGGAATCAAACATCCAAAAATTAGACGTTTCAAGCTTAAGAGCTGGAGCATATTTCGTGAAAATCGGAAATGAAAATAAAATCAAAACATCGAAATTGATTTTGATGGATTAGAAATTGTAACCTACAACTACAGAAAAAGGGAAGTGAATGCAGATTTACTTCCCTTTTTTCATGCCCAATCAGCGCTATTAACTTTAAAAACAAAGTAGCTCCATAGGAGCGAAATGTTTGTAACGACGGTTCCGATATATATCGGAATCGTCGAACAAACGAAAATGCGAATTCGTTTTTGGCGTGTATTTTTGTGTCAAAAATCATGACAAAAACCTTCTGTTAGAAAATTACTTTTTAAAAGAGCAGGTCTTTTCTATACTGATTTCTTTGAAATTAAGTTAATTTTGCCCTGATGAAAACAATGAATCAACGATTAGCGGAAACAATTCGCGCTTACCACCAAAAAGGTTGGTCGCCAGCTACATCTACCAATTATTCTTTCAGAACCGAAGCAGATGCAAAAACGATTTTTGTTTCTCGTTCCGGAATTGACAAATCTCAATTTCAACCTGAAGACTTTATGTGTGTTGATTTTGAAGGAAATCCAACCGCTGAATTTGAAGGAATCAAACCTTCTGCAGAAACATTGATTCATTGCGTTTTGTATGATTTGTTTCCCGAAACTCAAGTGATTTTGCACAGTCATTCTGTTTATTCTGTCGTGATGTCGCAAAAATTTGAAGATGAAATCACCTTTGAAGGATATGAAATTCAAAAAGGATTTGCAGGACAAACGACCCATGAAAACAAAATTTCCGTTCCAATTTTGCCAAATACGCAAGACATGCAAGAATTTGCTACTTGGATGCGCGCATCGAAAGATCGTTTTGGAAATCATTGTTTTGTAATTCGAAATCATGGAACTTACGCTTGGGGAAAAAATCTTTTTGAAGCGAAGAGACATTTGGAAACGTTGGAATATTTACTAGAGGTTCGTCTTAAATTAAATGATTAATCTCCTAAAAAAACAACCAATATTAACATCTCAATTACCTCCAAATCGTTAACTTTATGAGGTGATTTAGAACTGACAAAATTAAAATTTAAGCCATGGCACTACTTTCCATTCCGAGTGAAAACAAACAATTAGAAAATCCGATTCACATTCGTGTTTTTATGGAATCACGCGGTATTTTCTTTGATCAGTGGACTTGTTCTGTTGAATTTGAAGCAGATGCCACACCAGAAATCATTTTAGACGCGTATTCAAGTGAATTGCGTCATTTCATGGAAAAAGGCGATTATGAAACTGCGGATGTGATTTCAATCAATCATTTGACAGAAAATTACGACGCTATTCGCCAGAAATTTTTAGCAGAACATACGCATTCAGAAGATGAAATTCGCTTTTTTGTGGATGGAAAAGGATTGTTTTGGTTTCATCTGGAAGGTGAACCCATTTTCAATTTATTGTGCGAAAAAGGCGATTTGATTTCTGTGCCTGCTGGAACGAGACATTGGTTTGACGCTGGAGAAAAAGACCCTTTTGTGAAAGCAATCCGCATTTTTATTGATACTTCAGGCTGGATTCCAAGTTACACCAATTCGAAAATCGAGGAAGAATACGCTGATTTCAAAATGCCACGTTAAGAAAATATACAGCATTTTGGATGCAAAATGGTATTACATATTTCCCATCGGCGTTTTTATTGCCTTTTGTCCGTTGCACTTGCGCTTGTGATTTTTTTGTGTTGCACAAGAATCTATCAATAATGTCAATGCGAAAAGGAAAGTGATTACGAGAAAAAGTTTCTTAAACATAGCAATTGATTTTGACGTTACTTTTCTTTGAACGAGAAAATTGGAATTTGGATACAGGAAAAGCTGATTTTTATTTTCAAAATCAAATTTTTGTTAAACAATCTCATCATCAACCCGAATACCGGTATATTTAGCAATCAAACAAACAATTTGAAATCATACTTTTCTATTCAAATCAAAATCGCCGCGCGGAAATTCTTGGATTTTGGAGTTCATCCAATCTTAGGTGTTTTATTGATTTTAGTCGGATTTATCGCTTTTTCAGAATACCTTTTCCACCAAATTAGTTTTGCGGCCAATTTAATTGCATTTGTTTCTTTGACCTTCACTTCTGCCCTTTCAGCACAAAAAAGAAATGATTTTCTGCAACTTTGTTTTCCAGAAAAACGATACAAATCGGTGCGAACGATTGAAAATACCTTGGCAGCATTGCCGTTTGTGATTTTTTTGGTTTACAAGCAAAACTTGCTAGTTGCAGTAGTACTGCTTTTCATTTCTTTTACTTTTGCTTGGAGTAATTTTCGCACAAATTTCAATTTCACTTTACCAACTCCGTTTTACAAAAAACCTTTTGAGTTTATTGTCGGATTTAGAAAAACGATTTTATTGCTAATCGGCGCTTGTTTCATTGAATTTATCGCGCTTTCAGTCAATAACTTTAACTTGGGGATTTTTGCATTGGCAATCGTGTTCTTGATTGTACTTACCTTCTACACGCAGCCAGAAAATGAAATTTTTGTTTGGAATTTTATCGTTTCACCAGCAAAATTTTTAATCACCAAAATTAAAATTGCCTTGATTTTTTCTAGCCTATTGAGTTTGCCATTTGTCGCTACTTTGGTTGCATTTTATCCAGAAAAGTACGGAATCATTTTGGCTGCTTGGCTCATTGGATTCATGTTAATCATCACCGTCATTTTAGCGAAATATGCTGCTTATCCAAGTGAAATGAATTTACCAGAAGGCATTGTAATTGCACTCGGATTGTCTTTTCCGCCTTTACTTTTGATTTTTGCGCCCTATTTCTACTTCAAAGCCATTCAAAAACTGAAACTATATTTGCCATGATCGAAATCAACAATTTGAATAAAAGCTTCGGAAATAAACTAGTATTAAATAGTATCAATATCCAATTTGAGCATGGAAAAGTATATGGAATTGTAGGCGAAAATGGCGCAGGAAAAACCACCCTTTTTAGATGTATTGCTGGATTAGAAGATTTTGAAGGAGAGATTCAATCTACCAAAAGTCCGCTGAAAAACCACTTGGGATTGTTGTTTACAGATCCATTTTTCTTCCCCAAATTGACTGGAAAAGAATACATTCAATTACTTTGCAACGCCCGAGAAATCGAACTTGGCGATATTGAGTCGCGAAACGTCTTCGATTTGCCCTTGAATCAATATGCTTCCACTTATTCAACAGGAATGAAAAAGAAGTTGGCAATTACCGCGATTTTGTTGCAGGAAAATAATTATTTTATCCTCGACGAACCATTCAACGGCGTAGATATTCAAAGCAATATTATCATCACAGAAATTATCCATAAACTCAAAGAATTGGAAAAAATTGTTTTGATTTCGTCTCATATTTTTTCCACTTTGAGTGCAACATGCGATGAAATTCACTTGCTCAAAGACGGACAAATTATCCGCTCGGTTGAAAAGCCTGAATTTGAGATTTTGGAAAATGAAATGAAAGAAATTGTGTTGGAGAATAGGATTGATCGACTTGGGTTGAAATAATAAAATTTGTTGTAAAACGAGATTTACCTAATTGGTTTTTTGTCATGGTTTTCTACCAAAAACACACGCCAAAAACAATCAATTTATCTCTTTCGCGATATCCCAATAATTGAATAATTATTGGGATATCGCTATTAATGTTTGGTACCTCTGGTACCGTATTATTAAAATATGGCATTATTCGTTTATATTTAAAACCACAATTATTGCTGGGTTTTTGACATCTTTCAAAAGTATTTGTAAATTGGTCGTGTTTTAATTTTAATACTATTCAAATGGATGCTCAACTCTTTGCAGAAAAATGGATTACGGCTTGGAATTCTCATGATTTAGATGAAATTTTGAGTCATTATTCAGACGATATTGAAATCACAACTCCAATGATTAAGTTGGCGGCGGGAATCGATAGTGGAACGTTGAAAGGAAAAGAAAATGTCAGAAATTACTGGGAAAAAGCGTTGCAGCGAATTCCTGACTTACACTTTGAACTTTATGATGTGACAACTGGCGTAAATTCAATTGGCCTTTATTACAAATCCGTCATGAATAAAGAAGCGATTGAAATCATGTTTTTTGATGAGCAGGAAAAAGTAAATCGAATGTTTGCGCTTTACACTGAATAACTTCATTTGGCTCACGATGTTTCTTAAATCAACATGCATTTCAATTTTAATCTCATTTCACTTTGTATCTTTTGCACAAAGTGATTTGAAGTGCGCTGAAAAGTTCATTTCGCTTTTGAATGACTACGATAGCACTGGATTAGATTCGCTTTTAACTCCTGATTTTGAGTTGAAAAGAAATTTTGTGAATTACCATCATGATCGTGAGCGATTTATGGGTCAATACATCACGTACAACCGAAATCTCAAAGGGAAATTCACAATTCTGGAAACCATTTCATCCAAAAATCCAGTTCAGTTTGTGGTGGAAGACCAAAGCATTTATTTTGATAAACTGCAAATTCAATTTCCAACTTGGAAAATAACACTTTACGTCGAAAATCAGCAAATCCAAAAAATGGTGCTTGATTCGACCAATTATTACCATCAATACTCTGAAGATTCGAAGTTGAAAGGTGGTCAATTTCACGACTGGGTCAAAGAAAAATTTCCGGATGAAACAGATGAAATGCGCTCGCAAACTCCTGGTTTATTGGAAAAAAGATTGAATGAATATTTGAAACAAAAGAAAAAAAATTAAATGGATTATTTTAAGATCTTGCTAATAATTCACATCATCACCGGCGGCATCGCGCTGTTTGTTGGTTCCATCATTCTTTTCACCAAAAAGGGCAATGAAACGCATCAAAAGTTGGGTAAAGTTTACTTTTCTGCTTTGTTAACTGCATCGTTGGTTTCACTTTTGATGTCATTTTTCCATGAAAATATCTTCCTTTTTATCGTCGGAATTTTCACCGCCTACATGCTTTTGTCTGGAATAAGATATTTGAAAATCAAAAGCACTGACGATATTAAAAAAGTAGATTGGACATTGGCAATCACTATTACAGTTTTTGGACTTGGCTTTATTGTTTTAGGAATCATGTTGTTAATCAAATCTGTTTCATTTGGAATTGTATTGCTCGTTTTTGGTGGAATTTGTTGGATGTTTGCGCTTCAAGATTTTAAAAATTTTCGCAATAAATCCACAATCAAAAATTTTTGGTTAACAACTCACATACAAAGAATGACAGGAAGTTACATTGCCTCCGCAACGGCTTTTTTGGTAGTCAACAACACGATTTTGCCTGGCGTGGCTTCATGGTTGTTGCCTACAGCAATTTTGACCCCTTTGATTGTAATTTGGGTGAGAAAATATCAAATAGTGAATCAGCAATAATTCAAATCATTCCTCGTCCTTGAACCAACTGGCGTATTTTACATAATTATTTGCAATACGTTGAACTTCGCCTTCAAACAATTCCGGGGAAAGCGTTTTCACCTTTTTAGCTGGAACTCCTGCGTAAATACTCCAAGATTCAACTCGGGTTCCCTCAAGTAAAATCGCCCCGGCAGCAATGATGCAATTGGATTCGATGTAGCAATTATCCATCACGATAGATCCCATGCCAATCAATACATTGTCTTCCACAGTGCAACCATGAACCAATGCGTTGTGGCCAATGGAAACATTATTGCCTAAAATCGTTTTGGTTTTTTCAAATGTACAGTGAATCACAGCGCCGTCTTGGATATTGACTTTGTTACCCATTTCGATAGAATTGACATCTCCACGAACAACAGCAGAAAACCAAACCGAACATTGATCGCCCATTTTTACATCTCCAATAATGGTCGCATTTTCTGCAAACCAACAATCGTTTCCAAATGCTGGATTTTTTCCTCTACAAGCTTTGATCAATGCCATTTTACCTTGATTTTAAATTTCAATTTTTCAGTGAAATTGTTTGCTTTCAAATGTAAGGGAAAAGTTTGAATTTATTGCGTCTGCTAATGTTTTCTATCTTTTTTAAATTGTCTTTTCACAAAAAAAATGGTCCTAAAAAGCTAATCTTTATATACATCTTTTTTAAATGGTTTTTGTCATGGCTTTTTAAACAAAAACACACGCCAAAAACAAATTTCTCGCCTCTTTTTGCACGATGGACTATGTCCATCGTTACCAATATTTGATACCTAAAGGCATCATGAGGTCATATTTTTGATTGTGTATAAAGATTAGCCTCAAAAAATTAACATGTAAAATCGCTTAATTGTTAAAATAAACCGGATGCTTCATGAAGTATTTTCTGGTTTTCAGGATTTCATTCACGATACGGTCGTCTTCTAGATTCCAAGAACGCCAATCTTTTTGTTGGTGTTTTTCCATGAATTTATCAATGCGCACTTTTAGCATTTTATTGAATAAATCTTCGGACAAACCAATAAAATAATAATTGTCATTGTGAGGCATTTTATCGCTGTGATTCAATAAATATGCATAGCTTACTTCTTCTAATTCAAATAGATAATATTCACGTTCGATGGTAGCTTTGTATTTGATATTGTAGTCCAAAATCAATTTGTCCCAGTTAAACAAAGTGCTGAAAACCAACACCAAAAACAAGGACCAAACATTGTATCGAATCAAAAACCAATTGCTCTTGAAAGTCGTGATTTTAAACAAAGTGGTAACTAAAGCGATGAATGTCAGGAATAAATAAAAGTAAACGCCGATTCTTTTGTATGTCAAACCGCTATCCATGATGTAAGAGAAATTTTTGTGGAAACATGTCGCCAATAAAATGGCATTCAACAAAATCCATAGAAGTGCCATGTATTTCAATTGCTTGTTTTTGGCAACATAATTCAAGTTTCCGCGAAAGAAGTACAACATCACAAAAATCGCGATGACAACTGAAAAAATCGAACTGTTAATACCTTGATGAACATATTGTGAATAGTTGGTGATGTTTTTCATTTGGCCGCTAAAAATGAAATTCAAATCCAAAACATTTACAAGCAAAAGCAACATATTCAACAATCCAAAAGTCATCATCGCAGCGCCCATTTCTTTGGACAAATCTTTGAACATACCTTTTTCATTCGGCAAAATTCCGCCTGAAAGTTGATTGGAACTCGTTTCATCTAAACGAATCAATCGCTGACTGTTGACTGGAAAATAGAATACAGATAAAAGGTATAATCCAACCAACATAAAACCTACGAATGCCCAAGAAATGAAATCCAAATTGAGGTTGTCAATGAACTTTGAGAATACAGGATTGGAATATTTGTAGATCAAAAAGAAAGTTACTAAAACCGAGATTGGAATGATGAATTTCAACAAATCTGCAAAAGTAAATTCAGATTTTGTTTCATCCGTTTCTCCCTCTTTCAATGGTTTGGGCGTGAATATTTTTTCAATTTGAAGAAAAATACTGCTAATCAATGTCCACGCGGATTGAAGAAAAGCAAAAACCAAGGTTGATTTTGGATTGTAGCTCACATACGCCAAGAAAAGCAATGAAATCACGTTTCCGATGACAGACAAAAGATTGCCGTACAAGAGGGCACTGGTCGCGGTAATCAACGCACCTGCAGCAACGAGCAACCAGTTCAATCGCTTGATCAAAGAAAAATCAATCGAAATGGATGCAAAAACTAAAACGACATTGAAAATCAAAAAATTGATTCCAATTCCTTGATTGTAAAATAAGTAGCAGTAAGCGAATACCGAAACGAATAATAAAATGGTTTTCTTTTTCATGGTTTTTATTTTTAGTTAAAATTAAAAGCACTTTGCAATTCAAAGTGTAAGTTCAAAAAAATATTAGCGTTTTAAAAGTTGTTCAAGGGCGTTTAAATGTTGGTTAAATGCTTCTCTTCCAAACGGAGTAATGGTGTAGGTTGTGCTGGTTTTCTTCCCTACAAATTTCTTTTCGATGGTCAAATATTCCGCTTTTTCTAGTGCAGCGACGTGACTGGCAATGTTTCCATCACTGGCATCTAACATCTCCTTGAGGCTCAAAAAATCGATTGATTCATTGACCATTAAGACCGACATGATTCCCAGTCTTATCCGACTTTCGAAGGACTTATTTAGCTGACTGATAAAATCTTTCATTGTTTGTGTTCGTATTTATAATACATGGAAATTCCGTAAACAATGTGTAAAATTCCGAATCCGAAAGCCCAAAACCACAATCCCCAGCCGATGAAAAAAGTGGCGATTAAACCTAGAAGCATTTCGCAATAGCCCAAATATTTAATATCATTCAATGTGAATTTACTTCCATTTACCAAGGCTAAACCGTAAAAAATCAAGGTAGTTGGTGCGATTAATCCTAGATTTCCATGCAGAAAAAGCGAAACACAAAAAATACCACCCGCAAACAATGGAATAGCCAAGTTGATAAGCATCAGTCGCGAAGTCTTGTTCCAGGTTTTATGGCCCAATTTCTTTGCTTTTTTGGTGGTGAAATAGTAGCCGAAAAACAGCGACAAAAACAATACTGCCATCGCAACTAAAAACAAATGCAACACCAAATCTTTCGATAATTGGATGATATCGTTTTCATACCAAATGGCTATGTAGAAATTTTTAAGGATGTAATACGCTGAAATCGAACCCGCCAAGGCGAAAACTCCAGCAAATACACCTGCCAAACCACTCAATGAAATAAATCGAGATGATTTTTCCATCATCGAACGAATTTCCGTTAAATCTTGTAAATAATCTTTTTCTTTTTGATCCATAGCTAAAAGCACTTTGAATTGCAAAGTAAATGAATAAATTTAATTGGTGATTAAATTAAATGTGAAAAAATGGTAAAATTTGGATTATTCGATTTTTAGATCGTTGGATTTTTAGAAAGATTGTCTTTCGAAAACCCAATATTTCCTAGTGCCTATGCCTTATTCCCTAAAAAGAATATCGCACTCCAATTGACTGAAATCCAATCTTAAAATCTATATTTCTATATTCTCTGATCCGATTACTTTTATGCAAAAAGTACATTGTTCCGTCGAAAAGCATCAGAAATCCACCTTGTAGCAATAAACTTTGTCCGTAGCCTTGCTTGGTGTCCGTATCATTTTTTGATAATAGCAATCCAGTGCCAACGCCCATGTAAACTAAATCTAAGCCACCATTGATGAGAAATATTTTTTCCAATTTTTTCTGTCTGGTGTTTAGATCCTCAAGACTTTTAATTTTAAGTTTTCGCTCTTGCAACAAACCTCCAATGGATAAACCCAAATTCACCGTATTCCACATTGCGTTCATTTGATGAAAATAACGCGCTGAACCTTCGGTTTGTGTGGAAGCAATTGTGCCCGCAATGATGTTTGTGCTAGACCAACCCAACAAGGTGTACATTCCCGATTTGTTAATACTACGTTGATTATTAAGATTGATTTTCCAATATTCTTCTGCGCTGAAAATCGTATCTTTTTGTGAAAGCAAACATTGAGGCAGAAAAATGCAGAGAAATAGGAATCGAATCATACGAATGTTTATTAGTAAGACAAATTTATATGATAAATGTTGTCAGAGTGGTAATTTAAATTGAATCGAATTTCTTAAACAAAAAGACAATTAAAAAGTCTAATTTCTAATGTCTTTGGTCTAATGTCTCCCTCACAAAACCGCAATACAAGCTTCTCGAATTTCCCAAATTTCTTCAGCAGTAAAAGAAAGATTTTGTCGTTTGAGCCAGCCTTCAAGGTAATGTTTGTGAATCATGGGTTTCCATTCAATCATTTGGTTTGGCTCGCATCGTTGTTCTCTCACGATAAACGGCTCAATTGTCTCGATGCTTTTGCCTTTTGCGGTGAAATCATACCGTTTTCCATTATAACGAAAATATCCGTGCGCTTCAGGAATGGATTTCAAACCGTTTTGAGCTAAAATCGGGCCGACCGCTGGATGCGTTTCAGCAGACATCAAAAAAATACCTACCATCAAATGAATGTCACTTTGCGCATTTTCCTCTGTTAAAAGCGCCAACAAACCGTGTTTTGAAGAGCATGTTCCTTGGTTTTCTCTCAAGACCAAAGTGAAATCTGAAGGATTTGAAATTCTTCCGTATTTTAAGTTTTGAACATGGAAACAAGCAGCGTTGAAATCAGTAATATTCAAAGCTGTGAATGTTTTTGTCGCTAAACCGTTAGCTGCGAACTCAAAATTTGGAATCATGGTTTTTTCAAGAAATTCAAATCTTTGCCACTGAAATTTTTGACTTGGTCGATGTCGATTTTTTTTGAAATTCCAAAAACTGAACCTTTGATTTTGCCTTTGAATCTTACAGGAATTTCATCTTTCGTCACCAATTTAAACAGTGAAAAGAAAGCACCGTCTTCCAATTTCACTTTGATCTGTGTGCTGTACACATTTTCCTTTTTCTTCTTGAAAACAATTTTCTTGTCTAAATGGACTGTTCCCATTTTCTTGTCAGACACGAAAACATCAATCTGTGATGGCTTCAATTTGATGTTGAAATTATTGGGGTTTTCCAATTTGAAACTCAAATCAACCAAAATTTCTTTGTCATCCATTTTGGGCAACTTCACACTTTCAATGCCTTTGAAATCGACATTTTCAAATTCAAAACATCCTTGTAAAGAGAAAATTAATACAAAAATGGCAATCCAATTGACTATTTTCATCGCGTAAAACTATTTGGATAATTCAGCAAAATGCTTGTAGAAATATGGAATCGTTTCAATTCCTTTATAAAAATTGAACAAACCATAATGTTCGTTCGGAGAGTGAATGGCATCAGAATCCAAACCAAATCCCATCATCACAGTTTTCAATCCCAATTCTTTTTCAAACAAAGCCACGATTGGAATACTTCCGCCACTTCTTACTGGAATTGGTTTTTTCCCGAAAGTCGTTTCGTAAGCCAAACTTGCAGCTTGATAACCGATAGAATCGATTGGCGTCACTACAGGATCACCACCATGATGCGGAGTTACCACAATACGCGTTCCTGCTGGTGCAAGCGATTCAAAATGTTTTTGGAAAAGCTCAGTAATTTCGTCAGGCAATTGATGAGGAACCAAACGCATGGAGATTTTCGCATATGCTTTGGAAGCGATTACTGTTTTTGCGCCTTCGCCAGTATATCCGCCCCAAATTCCATTTACGTCCAAAGTCGGACGAATTGAACCACGTTCTGGCGTAGAATAACCCGTTTCACCATACACATTTTCAATATCTAACGCTTCGCAATATTTTTCATGACTGAAAGGTGCTTTGGCCATTTCAGCGCGTTCAGCTTGAGAAAGTTCCAATACTTTATCGTAAAATCCTGGAATGGTAATGTGATTGTTTTCATCGTGCAAGGAAGCAATCATCTTCGTCAATACATTGATTGGATTGGCCACACATCCACCGTAAAGACCTGAATGTAAATCACGGTTTGGACCAGTGACTTCAACTTCCACATAACTCAATCCACGCAAACCAGTCGTAATTGATGGCGTATCATTTGACAACATTCCAGTATCAGAAACCAAAATGATTTCAGCTTTTAATAGTTCTTTGTGTTCAGCAACAAAAATTCCCAAATTGGCACTTCCAACCTCCTCTTCACCTTCGATCATGAATTTTGCATTGCAAGCCAATTCGCCCGATTTCACCATGGCTTCGAAAGCTTTGACATGCATAAACATTTGTCCTTTGTCGTCGCAAGCACCACGCGCAAAAATCGCTCCTTCGGGATGAATGGGCGTAGTTTTTATAACTGGTTCAAATGCTGGACTATGCCACAATTCGATTGGATCGGCAGGTTGCACATCGTAATGTCCATAAACCAAAACTGTAGGCAACGAAGCATCAATGATTTTCTCACCATAAACGATTGGATAACCAGCAGTTTGAAAGATTTGAACATTGTCAGCTCCAGCCGAAGTCAAGTGAGTAGCCACAATTTGCGCACAATCATGCACATTTTTTGCGTATGCAGGATCAGCAGAAATGGAAGGAATTTTAAGTAAATCAATCAATTCGTTTAAAAATTGTTCTTTGTGATTTTGGATAAAATGTTGCGTATTTTCCATGTTATTTTATGAATTATTTTGTAATTTTCAGTTCAATAAAACTTAAAATTGACTTTCAAGTTTTACAATTGTCAAAATTACATTAATTTCGCAATAATATTCAAGACGTGCAACCAAATATTGTGTTTCAAAGTCTTGTAAAAAAACAAATCACATGAAAAAAATATCATTACTTCTTTTAGTTGGTTTTTTATACATTTTCTCGCATGTCAATGCACAAGTAACTGTCTCAAGCACAATGACTCCAGCTCAATATGTTCAAAATGTATTGATTGGTCCGGGTGTACAAGTTTCGAACGTAACTTACAACGGATTGACAGGTTATTCAGGAAATCAAATTGGAAGTTTTAATTACACAGGAACACAAATTCCATTTTCATCAGGCTTAGTTATGGCGAGTGGGGCTGTTTCTGGTTTGGTTGGTCCAAATAACTCAGGAAGTAGCACCGTTGCGTTTACTGGTGGTACTTTATCTAACGACCCAGATTTGGACGCTATTGCTGGCTTCTCAACTTTTGATGTTGGAAAATTAGAATTCGATTTTATCCCAGCTGGAAACACAGTAAGTTTCAATTTCCTTTTCGGGAGTGAAGAGTACAACGAATATGTATGTGGTTCTGTAAATGACGTTTTTGGATTCTTCGTTACTGCATTAACTGCTGGAGGCGGAACATACAATAATACCAATTTGGCATTAATTCCAGGTACAAACATTCCCATTTCAATTAATACAGTTAACAATGGTACAGTGGGTGGCAATGGGTTTGTAACAAACTGTTCAAGTTTAGACCCGAACTGGGCAAGCAATAATATTTATTTCAACAATGCCCCAGGCGCAGATTTTCAAGCAGATGGAATGACTGTTTTGATGAACATTACTTTTGAAGTAGTCTGCGGAGAAAGTTATCATTTCAAATTTGCCGTTGCAGATGGAGGTGATACAGCTTTTGATTCATGGGTACTTTTGCAATCAGGTTCTTTTACATCTGATGCAGTAGATGTTAGCGTTGCTACAGTTACTGGTGATTCTACTGTAATTGAAGGATGTACAGATGCCAATTTCATATTTACAAGACCGGAAACTCAAATGGATGACACTTTAATTGTGAATTATGACATCACAGGAACTGCCATTGAAGGAACTGACTATAATTTATTGTTAAATCCAGTAACATTTTTACCTGGACAAGATACAGTGGTTATAACACTTACTCCTGTTCAAGATGGATTGACTGAAGGTCCTGAGTCAGTAACTTTGACTGTTTATATTGTCAATATTTGCGGCGATACCTTGGTTTCAGAAGGAACTGTTTATATTTTAGACAAACCAAATATTACAATAAACGAAAACGATCCTACTGCACTCTGTGCCAATGATTCAATTCAAATGACGGCCGCTGCAACAGGTGGTTTTGCACCCTATACTTACTCTTGGAGTAATGGACAAACGGGAAGTCCAGCGTTTGGAGATGTTTCAATAAATGGACCAACGAATTATATTGTTACTGCGACAGACCAATGTGGATTTCAAATGACAGATACTGTAACTATTACATTGAATCAAACTTTGGCCATTGATTCTATGTTGCAATATCCAGCATCTGCATGTAATCCTACAGGAACAGTTCTTGGTTTTGCTTCAGGATTTTCTGGTACACCAATTTACAATTGGATTGGACCAGGCGCAAACAGCACAAACTCAATCAATGCATCCGTTTTCCAGAATTTATCTGCAGGCTGGTATTACTTTACAATTACGGACAATGTTTGTGTAGTCAATGACAGTATTTTAGTAAATCAAGACTTAGCACCCATCGCGAACTTCTCACCAAGTGCGTCTTCTGGTTGTACGCCTTTGACTGTAACGTTTACCAATAACAGTCAAAATTCTACCTCTTACGCTTGGGATTTTGGAAATGGACAAACGGCGAATGTGAATGATTTAAGTTCTCAAACACAAACTTATACAGCAAATTCAGTTATAAGATTAATTGCAAGTGCAAATGGCTGTAGTGATACCTCCTTTGTAAATATCACAATAGCAGTTTGTGGTTGTACAGATCCAGTTGCAATCAACTACGATCCCAATGCTCAATTAAATGATGGAACTTGTCAATACCCAATTCCAACAGTAGAAATTCCAAATGTGTTTACGCCTGATGGAGATGTAAACAAAGCAAATGAAACTTATTTCTTAACGACAACCAATGCGTTGAATGTTGAGTTTACAATCTTTAACCGTTGGGGTGATATTGTATACTCAGGAAGTGGAATCAACCCAACACCAGCATGGGATGGTAAAGCCAATGGAATGGAAGTAAGCGAAGGTGTTTATTTTATTCAATACAAAATTTCAGGTTATAACAATCAAGTATTAGAAGGTCACGGATTTTTGCACTTGATTAGAAAATAAAATAAGATTAAAATCAGATCAATAGCCACTTCAATAGAGTGGCTATTTTTTTGTTTACCTTTGCCAAAATTCCATTGCATGTTAATAGAAATCCAAGACAAAGTCGTTTCTTTAGATTTATTTGAAAAAAAGTTCGTTTGCGATTTAAATGCTTGCAAAGGTGCTTGTTGTATCGAAGGCGATGCGGGAGCGCCAATCACAGAAGAAGAGATCGCAATTTTGGAAGATGATTTGGAATTTATCAAACCCTACATGCGACCAGAAGGAATCGCAGAGGTTGACAAAACGGGCGTTTTCTATATGGATTGGGACAATGAACCTGTAACTACATTAGTAAATGGCGCAGAATGTGCGTTTGTATTTTTCGACGAAAAAGGAATCACCAAATGTGCAATCGAACAAGCGCATAAAGATGGTAAAACAAGTTTCAAAAAACCGATTTCTTGTCATTTATATCCCATTAGAGCGCAAAAATATGCCCAGTTTGAAGCGTTGAATTACAACGAATGGAAAATCTGTGCACCCGCATGTGCATGTGGAGAACACTTGAATGTAAAAGTGTACAAATTCCTCAAAGAACCCATCGTTAGAGCTTATGGTGAAGCGTTTTATGAAGAAATGGAAATTGTGGATCGAGAACTAGAAAAGCAAAAAAATAAATAATTTCAAAAAAATAAATTTTACTGCCAACCTTTAAAATTAAAATGACGTCTATATTTTAAGTCGAAACAATAACGATTGTGCGTCTTAGGTTTTATTTACCCTTGCAGGTACCTGAAAAGAGTTTCTACCTCAAAAAAACAAAGGATCAATGTTGTTTTTTATGAACTCTTTTCAGGTTTTTTTGTGCCTAATTAAATGTTTTTTAAGTGCATACTTACAAGAATATCCTTTCTTTACTTGTTGGAAAACACTTTTACCATGAAAAAACACCTTCTACTATTTTTTATTTTTCTAATTCTAGGTTGCGAACAAAATTTTGATCGTAAAAAAGTCCAAAAAATCGAAAATAAGCAGAAAGAAACATTCAATCAATCAGTTAAATCTGCAGGTTCGTTAAGCTCTGCCTCTGAAAATTATTCCGAAATTCAAGAAGGTGATTTGATATTTCAATCTTCAACTTCAAATCAAAGTAAAGCCATTCAATTAGCTACAAATTCCACCTTTTCACATTGTGGGATTATTTTTAAAAATGGCAATGAATTTGTAGTTTATGAGGCAGTCCAACCAGTAAAAAAAACACCATTAAAAAAATGGATTTCATATGGCAAAAATAAAATGTATGAACTCAAAAGGCTAAAGAATTCCAATCAAATTTTGACAAAAGTCAATATCGAAAAAATGAAAAACGTTGCTAATAAATTTATTGGAAAAAATTACGACGTAACATTTGAATGGTCCGATGATAAAATCTATTGTTCTGAATTGATTTGGAAAGTTTATGATCGTGCTATAGGAATTCAGGTTGGAAAACTCCAAAAATTAATTGAATTTGATTTGTCCTCTCAAATTGTAAAACAAAAGATGAAAGAACGCTATGGCAATAATATTCCATTTGATGAATGGGTAATTTCTCCTGGTGCAATTTATAATTCTCCTGAACTAGTCGCAGTATAAATAAAAAAAGCTACTCCAAAATAACTTGAAATAGCTTTTCCTGATAAACTAAATAAAAATCAATGATCTGAAATCATTCCAGCTTTTTCGCTTTTTTTGTATCTGATTAACAACACAATTGGAATACAGACTAAAATCAAACTTCCTACCATAAAAAATGCTTGATTGTAACTCACCAAAGCTTGTTGTTTGAAAACCAATCCTTCCATCGTTTTGTAAGCAAGCATTTCAGCATCTCCAGCACTGTAACCTTTCGATAGAAAATTTTGCGTCAATCCTGCAATTCTATCAGAACTTACATTGTCATATTGATTGACATACCCAATCATCGAACCGCGGATTTCAGCATTTTTCTGCGTCAAAAACACATTAATCAATGCAATGCCAACAGAACCACCTAGCTGACGAATCATATTGGCTAATCCTACGGCTTGTGTCATGTCTTTTCCGCTCAAACCGTTTACTGCCAATGATAAGATTGGCGACATCATAAACGCCATTCCAAATCCCCGCAACACAAATGGAAAATAGAAATTGCTTTCGCTTGAATCTGGCGACGAAAATGCCAACATCATCAAGAAAACAAAAGTCATAAGCACACCCGAAATGATTATTTTTTTCGGATTAGCTCCTTTTCCTAGCATCGCTCCCACCATTGGCATGGCAAATGCGGTAAAAATCGCTCCAGGAATCATGAAAACGCCCGTTTGTGTTGCCGTCCAGCCCAAAGAAATCTGCACAAATAACGGAAAAACAAAAACAGAACCGAAAAGCATTAAACCCAACATGAAGTTCATCAAACTTCCCATCACGAGATTGTAGTTTTTGTACAATCGAATATTAACCGCTGGATAATCGATGGATAATTCTCTGTAAATAAACGCAATAATTCCAAAGACAAAAACAAGAGTCAAAGCAATTATTTCATCACTTTCAAACCAATCTTTGGCAGTTCCCTCTTCCAAAACATATTGCAATGAACCGATGGAAAGCACCAAAAACAATATTCCCCACCAGTCAATCTTTCGCGGTTTGGTCGCTCCTAGTCTATCAGTTACATAAGTCCATGATAAAATGGCGGCCACAATTCCAATCGGAATATTTACAAAAAACACCCAATGCCAAGAAAAATTATCAGTGATAAATCCACCTAAAGTTGGTCCGAAGGTTGGTCCGAGAATGATTCCCATTCCGAAAATCGCATTTGCCGTACTGATTTTGTTGGGCGGAAAACAACCGATGATAATCGTTTGCGCAGTTGATAACAATCCTCCACCGCCTAATCCTTGGACAAATCGCCAAAAAACCAAGGTCCATAAATTGGTCGAAAATCCGCACATCAAAGATGCAAAAGTGAAAATAATCACTGAAGAAGTAAAATACACTTTGCGACCGAAAAAGTCCGAAAGCATACTCGTGAGCGGAATGATAATTACATTAGAAATTGCGTATGCAGTAACAACCCAGGCAATTTCAGTCGTTGTGGCGCCAATGCTTCCACTGATTTCTCGAAGGGAAACATTTACAATCGTGGTGTCAATCAATTCCAATATCGCGCAACTAATTGCGGTGATAATCAGAATCCATTTGGTAGCACCCGTTGGATACTCGATTGCTGCTGGCTTTTGAAGTGTAACTTCCAAAATTTTACTTGATTTTAACTTCTACAAATGCACTCAAACCTGGAAACAACACTTTTCTATCCGTTTCAGAAAGATTGGTAATGTCGATTCGAATTGGAACACGTTGTACAATTTTCACAAAATTTCCAGTTGAATTGTCTGGAGGAAGCAACGAAAATTTGGCGCCTGTGGCTCCAATGTAAGATTGTACTTTTCCCTTGATTTTCATATTTGGATAAGCATCAATTTTAATTTCAACCGCTTGACCGGGATGAATCTTACTTACTTGCGTTTCTTTGAAATTGGCTGTAATCCACAATTGTGTATTATCGATTGCTGAACACAAAGGTTGACCAATCGTGATGTATTGACCTTCTTCAACAGCTCTGCGAGAAACAATTCCATCGCAAGGAGCTTCAACGGTTGCGTAATTCAATTGCGTTTGTGCTAAAATCAATTCCGCTTCACGTTGTTTTACCAAAGCTTGAGCCAATGAAATCATTGCACTTTGCGCTTCTGCTTGCGAACGAACTCCCAAAGATGAAGCTGAAGAAGATTTAAATTGATTGACAGTTCCTGCATATTGTGCTGTCGCGATGTCTAATTCTGCTTTCGCATTGTCGAATTGTGATTGCGTTGCAGCTTTGGCGTCCAACATGTTTTTAATGCGTTTGAAATCTTCTTGCGCTCTTGTCAATCGTGCTTTTGCAGCGTTGATGTTTTCTTCGTTTGAGGAAGAGGATAAAACTGCGGCATCTGCATTTTGGCTTGTCGCTTTGGCACTGCTTCTCACCGAAATTAAATTTGCTTTGGCATTTTCCAAGGCGGCTTCCGCTTGCGCAACACGTGTTCTTAAATCTGTATCATCAATAGTGAAAAGCAATTCGCCTTTTTTAATGAATTGATTGTCTTTGAAATGAATTGATTTGATGTAACCTGAAACACTCGATTTAATTGGTACAATGTCAGCGTCTAATTGCGCATTGTCTGTAGACTCATAATTGGCGCCCAAGATAAAATAGACAATTCCAATAGTCAATAAAACACCGGCAATTCCTGCGAAAATTTTGACTTTTTTGTTCTTTTTTGGTTCTTTTTCCATGATTTCGTTTGATTATTTTTTTAAAAAATTTGATTAAAATTGATTAACACCTCGCGTGGTATTGTAAGAAGTCATGGCATTCATTAACTTCACTTCATGTATCTTTTGATTCAAAGTCGCTTGCATTTCTGCATTGAGTTGAGTCAAATAATCTGTCACTGTAATTTTTCCATTTTCCAATTGAATGGCGGCTGTAACAGTAACATTGTGCCTTTTTTCGATGATTTGCTTGTCTTTAGAAATCATTTCTTCCAACGCTCTGATTTGTGCTTCTTGAGAAATCATCGCGTTTTTTACATTGAAAAGAAACAATTCTCGCTGTAAATCAATCATTTGGTTATTTAAGTTGTATTTCGTTTTTTCTTTGCTCAAACCATAAAGTGAACTGATATTCCATTTCAAACTCAAAGAAGCATCACCGAAGAAACGCAAGTTTTGATTAATGAAATTTGGACCCGGACGACCATAATTTGCGCCCACATTCATGGCCACTTTTGGCAACGCCATTTTGTTTGTCAATTGATATCTTGAACCCAATAATTCTTGCTGAATGGTCAACATTTTCATTTCAGGACGGGCGATATTTACTTGTTTTGCAATTCCGCCAACTGGCAATAAAGTCAAAACCGAATTATCATTCAAAGGCTTAGCGATAAAAGTTGTCAACGCTTCATACAATCCATTTAAATTTTCAGTCGCTTCAATGATTGATTGATCTGTTTTGAGAGATTCTGCATCCAGTTCATCTAAATTACTTTGCAAAGCCAAACCATTCACCAGTGAAACAGCCAAATTTTTGCGCTTGTTGTTGAGGTCATTTTTGTAAGTATTCAAAATTTTGAGATTTTCTCTAGTAAGTAAAATATTGACATACAATTGACTTACACGCTCGATCAATTTGTACAATTCCACCTCGTTTTTTTGAATTTCGAAATCAGCATTGAGTCTTTCGATTTTCTTTTGTTGTGCAGTTTGTCCACCGTCGTAAAGCGTTTGCTCCAGACTTACATTTGACAAATAAGCATCGTGTGGAAAATTGTAATTTGTTCCTGGCAAATTAAACGCTACAACTTCCGTTTGATAGGTTGCTCTTGCCAAAAAAGACATTTTTGGATACCAATTTTCATTGATAGAACGCAAATTATTCGCAGAATTTTCAGATAATAAATTGTTTTGCTTGATTAGCGGATAGTTTTGTTTCGCCCATTTGATACAAGAATCCAAAGGAATACTTGCTTCTTGCGCTTGGACAAAACCTGCCGATAAAATCAAGAGAGTAATGATTTTTTTCATTTTTAGTTGGTTTTTTTACTTAATTTAAATTCGACGAATTCTTTGACTGATTGTTTTAATTTTTGATTTTGAGCATCTTCCCAAACCATTTCATTGCCATTGACAATCGCTTTGAAAATCGGTGAAGCTAAAAAGGGATAAGCGCACAAAGAGTGAAGGTTTATCATAAAAGTGATAGGCTCAATGGATGCAATTTCATCATTTTCAATTCCTTCTTTCAGTGCTGCTAATAAATTAGAGGTTTTATCTTTCTTCAAAGACATCACTTTTTCTCTAAAAAGTTCAGGATTGATACTTATTTCCTTGATGATGAACATCGACATTTGTGGATATTCTGATAAGAAATCAATGATCTTGTCCACATAAGTCAACACACGTTCTTTCACCGGAATTGATTTATCTGAAAAAATCCACATATTTTCGAAATACTTGGACAAGGCACCTTCAAAAACTTGGTCAAAAAGCTTTTCCTTGTTTCTAAAATAATAGTGAAGCAACGCTTTGTTAATACCAGCATTGTCAGCAATATCTTGCATTCTTGCGCCATATAAACCATATTTCATAAAGACTTCTTTGGCTGCGTCTAGGATTTTTTCTTCTGTATTGGAATTAAGAATTTTCATGTTAATCAAAAAGTTTAACCAAATGGTTAAAGTGCAAAAGTAGGGATTTTTGAATTCTAAAGTGATTTTTAAAAAAATTAATTTGAAAACGTCCAATCTTTCAATTCTCTTGAATTAAAAGAGGAAAAATGGATAAAATTGCAATATTATTTCACAGAAAACTTCCCATAATAAACCACTTTCACCGCACAGTGAAAATCATTTACTTTTGATTTTGGATAAACAGAAAAAACAGGATCTAATTCCACTTTTTCAATAGATGTCCAGTTTGCAGGCTCGACTTTTACGGTGGAATTTACCTCAAAAACGCCTTCAAAATCTTTGTCGAGAAAAGCAACCGTGTCTTTTTGGTCGTTGATTCCAATAATGAAAGCAGGATAAACGCGGTCAAAAACCAAGCGATTTCTGAATAACAGGATTTTGACATCTGTAGGTTGACTCAAATCTTGATACGTCCAATTTTGTCGGCAAGTTTGCATTTTCGTTTCTTCTCGTGCCCAAAATTTCTTGGTGCGCACATAACAACCTTCCAATAAGAAAATCGATAATGCGAGGATTATGGTGAATCGAATCATTGGATGATAATACCTTTAAGTCCTAAAATTGGAATCAATTTCATGTTTTTTTCTTGAATTGTCTCTGGAAGAAAAATGAATTTTTTGTCGTACATTGTATCGTTGACCCAAAAACTCACCCAATATTCGTTGGTCAATCCAAAAACTTCTTCCATGATTGGTTCAACGCGAGCTGCTTCATTGGGCAAAAGGATTTCCATGCAATGACGCAAAATCGAGGTTTTTATTTTCTCTCCAGTCGCTACATTTTCACCATAACCATTGCTCGTGATAATGATTCCTTCCATGATATCGTCGCGAAGATTGATCAAATAAGTATTGTAAATAGGATGATTGTCTTCGCCCAATTGCTGCACAACTGCAACAGCTACATTCTCTACTTTTGGACCTAATAATTCTTCGCGCATTTTGATTTTATTTCAAATAAAGTGCAAATTTACAAGGATAATCTGATAATCAAAATGAATATTATTGAAGTCAATTCAATCATTTTGCCATTCTCTTTCCAATCGAAATGTAGTGAATAATATCTGTTGGATGTCCTAAAATGCGTTCGTATTTTTTCAAATAAACTGGATCGGTTTTCATTTTTTCAGGCAAAACGAAATCTGGCGTTCTTTTAGAACCTGTGCGCACAATCACCAAGTTTTTGGAAGGAATTGACAAAATATATTGACCTAAAATTCCGCGGCAATAATAAACTGGCGTTGCACCTCCTGCGAAAGTCCAAATGTGCAATCCATATCTATAATTTGGAACACCTTCGTTGGTTTTCATTGCTGGCGTTTTTACCATTTCTTTCATGTACCAAAGCGGCACAATTTGTTTGCCATTCCATTTTCCTTCTTGCAAAATCATTTTACCTAGGCGACCAAAATCTCGGGAAGTTCCATACAAGCAACAAAATGCTTTTTCAGCGCCGTTTTCCTTGTCTAAACTCCAATAAGCATCGTGTTCTGTTCCGATTTTTGACCAAATTTTGTTGTAGGCGTAATCCGATAAATCAGCACCGGTCGCTTTCTCAATGATGAAACCTAACAATTGAGAATTTCCACTTTGGTAGTTGAATCTCACACCTGGTTTTTCAATCGCTTTTTGGCTTGTTACTAATCCATATAAATCAGTTCCGTAATAAGATTCAGCATTGTCTGACAAAGGATTTTTACCACTTTCTTCCCAATCCAAACCAGACGACATCAGCAATAAATGTCTGACCGTAATTTTACTTTTTTCGCCCTCTTTAAATTCAGGAATATACGTTCCAACAGGTTCGTCCAAACTTTTGATTTTTCCTTCTTCAATGGCAATTCCGACTAATAAAGAGACAAATGTTTTGGTTGCAGAAAAGCAATTTGAAACCGTTTCTTTTTGGTGTTCGCCCCAATATTTTTCAAAAATCAATGAATCTCCTTGAAAAACTAGAAAAGATGAAGTTTGCAAATTTTCTATGAATTTCTTTTCGTCTGCGGTCAATGAAAAGCGAGGTTTTGATTCCTTCCATTTGAAAACCTCATCAGAATGTTTGATGGTTGAATAAGCAAAAACATCTTTGTCGTAAATTCCTGGGCCACTTTTGCCTTGCAGATAAGTGCTGGCAATGCCTTTGTACAAATAAAATCTTCCAGAAAGTATGATGAATAAATTGGCAGAAATTACGAGAAAAAGCAAGGTGAAAAGGGTGATTCGGATAAATTTACGAATCAATTTGCGTAGTTTGGATTGATTTTTAGACATACTGAAAATTAAATTGTTGCGCTAATTTTTCTTTAAAAACTGCTGCAACTTCTTCAAAATCCAAAGCCACACCCAATTCTTTCTGCATGGAAGTTACAGCTTTATCATCAATTCCGCAAGGAACTATGTGATTAAAATACGATAAATCACTATTTACATTAAATCCGATACCGTGCATAGTGACCCAACGCGAGCATTTTACGCCCATAGCGCAGATTTTTCGTGCATTTTCTCCATCTGGTTCAATCCAAACTCCAGTATAACCTTCATAGCGATCACCAATAATTCCGTATTCAGCCAAAGTGAGAATGACAGCTTCTTCTAAAAATCGTAGATATTTGTGTATGTCGGTGAAAAAATAATCCAAATCCAAAATCGGATAAACTACTAATTGTCCAGGTCCGTGATAGGTGATATCACCGCCACGATTGATTTTATAAAATGTCGCGTGATTGGTCTCTAGTCCTTTTTCGTCTAACAATAAATTGTCCAAAGAACCACTTTTTCCAAGTGTGTACACATGCGGATGCTGACAAAAAAGTACTTGGTTTTCCGTTGGAAGTGTTTCTACACCATTGCGCAAATTGATTTTACGTTGAATGTTATCAGCAAAAATTTGTTCTTGCAAATCCCAAGCTTCTTTGTAATCAATCAATCCCAGATTTTTGTAGTGCACCGTTGTCATCGCGAAATATTTCTACAAAAGTAAGGATTTATATTTGGTGGAAAATGTGAACAATTTTGGATTTTGATTGTCATTCTACCTAGACAACGATTTTAAAATGAGTGAGGATTTATATTGTTATTACAGTGATTTGCCTTCTCCGATGGCTTACATGGATTTGAAGGCTGAGGAAGAAGAAAAGTCGGAATTATCTGAATTGGACGTTGATCGAATCATCGAAATGGCCTGGGAAGACCGAACACCTTTTGATGCCATCGAGTATCAATTTGGCTTGAAAGAAGCTGACGTGAAAGCGTTAATGAAAAAGAACTTGAAATTTAGCAGTTACAAATTGTGGCGAAAAAGGGTCGAAAATTGCAAAACCAAACATGCCAAAACACGTTCTTCTGAGATCAATCGATTCAAATGTAACTTACAACGAACAATCACAAACAACAAAATATCGAAAAGATGAAAACATATTTATTTGCAGGTGCATCAAGCAAAATGGCGCAAGAAAGTGCTAGACAATTGCAAGAAGCTGGTCACAAAGTGATTGGAATTTCCACCAAAACAGAAAACTTTGACTACGATGAATTTTACACCGTCGAAAAGTACGATTTCAATTCTTTTCCTAAAATCGAAGGAACAATTGACGGATTGGTATATTTTCCTGGAACAATCAATTTGAAACCTTTTCACCGTTTGAGTGAAGCTGATTTTTTACGTGATTATCAAATTAACAGTTTGGGTGCGATTGCGTTTATTCAAGCTTTTTTGCCCAATTTAAAAAGCAGTGATTCCGCAAGTATTGTTTTGTTGAGCACGGTTGCAGTTGCGGTCGGAATGCCATTTCACGCATCGATTTCAATGGCAAAAGGTGCGATTGAAGGATTAACCAAAGCATTGGCCGCTGAATACGCAACATTGATTCGTGTCAATTGCATTGCGCCATCATTGACAGACACGCCTTTGGGAGAAAAATTATTGAACTCACCTGAAAAAATTGAAGCTTCGCAGAAAAGAAATCCTATGCGCAAAGTTGGAACGGCGACTGAATTAGCTGATGCTGTAACTTTCTTGTTATCAGAAAAATCAAGCTGGATTACCGGACAAGTTTTGGCGGTTGACGGTGGGATGAATGTGTTGAAATAAGGAATTAGGGAATAGGAATTGTGAATAAAGGGCTAAATGATAAATTCAAATAGCCCTTTGAATGAAAATTATCTTTGGATAATGATTACATTTCCGTTGTTCATGTTGTTGCGTTCTTCGGTAAATTTCATTCCGTTGATTAACACGAATGTATTTTCAGCTTGTTCGTTCACAGCATTATTTAAAATTAATTCATTTTCAACAATCATTTTAGCGACAGATTTCTTTCCACCTGTAGCGTCAACTTCACATTTTTTTCCATCGTTGAAGAATGTCGCTTCAAAATAGGTCACTCGTCCTTTTGGATTTCCACTTGTGATTCTACTTGGATTATTGAAATCAAGAAATTTCAAGAAAAACAAATCTTTTCCTTCCAATGATTTTACTTTAAAATCAAAACCTAAACCAGCACTTTTATCTAAAATGGCGTATGAGACTCCATTCACTTTGATGGTATCCTCCTCCAAGGTAACCTTTTGTTTTTGTGCAAATGAAACTGTTTGAAATCCAACTAAAAGGATTGTAAGTGCGAAAAGTTTTTTCATGAATTTATTTTTTGTTTTCAACAAATATAGAAATATCTATTGATGAAAGCCTGAAAAATAAGTGATTAATCCAAAAAATGCACTAACAATTATCCAAATAATCATGTTGATTTTGAATTTATAGAGTGCGAAAAATGAAATTATTCCCCAAAAAAGATAGATAAAATCAATTTTATCTATGGAAAATGATTGCGGAAAAATTACTTTCGAACCCAAGTAAATAGTTAAATTCAAGACAACTCCAACAACGGCAGCTGAAACAATGGAAAGCAATTGTTTTAAATAAACATTATTTTGTGTTCTTTCTATGATTGGCGCACCAACAAAGATGAACAAAAAACAAGGTAAAAATGTGTAAAAAGTCGTTGTAATTAATCCAACTGAACCCATAGTAATTGAATTTCCAAAATGGTTATAACCTGCCATGTAGCCGACAAAAGCTAGAACCATAATTAAAGGTCCTGGCGTTGTTTCACCCAAAGCCAATCCGTCCATCATTTGAAAACTTGATAACCAATGAAATTTTTCGACACTTACTTGCGCTACATAGGGCAAAACGGCATATGCTCCGCCAAAGGTCACCACTGCAGCCTTAGTGAAAAATACGGCAAGCGTGTTCCAAAAACCAAAATCTTGGGTGAAATAGTAAAACAAAATCATAGGGCAAATCCACATTGCTATGGTAATACTGACTTGTTTTATTACGCGCAAAAAATTAAATCCGCTTTGTTTAAAAACTGTATTTGAATTGATAAAGTACTCACTTTCTAATTCTTGATTTTCCTCTATTTTAGCTGTTTTTTGTTTCAGTAAAACTGGAAAAAACTGTTTCGTAATAATTGATAAAATAATAGCCCCTAAAATAATAATTGGAAAGGCGATTTGCAGGAAGAATATACAAACAAATCCTGCAATCGCAACAAAATAATGAAATGGGCTAATCAATGATTTTTTGCCAATTTTTATTAAAGCCAAAATGACAATTGCAATCACCGCAGGCTTTAAAGCACCAAACATGGCATAAATCCATGGAATATTTCCAAAAGTTGTGTAAATAATACTCAATCCAAGCAACATGAAAACTGAAGGAAGTACAAATAAGATTCCAGCAGCCAAACCGCCTAAAGTACCATGCAACATCCATCCAATGTAAGTTGCTAATTGCTGTGCTTCTGGGCCAGGTAAGATCATGCAAAAATTTAATGCATGTAAAAATTTACTTTCACTGATCCATTTCTTTTTTTCAACCACAAATTCGTGCATGATTGCAATTTGACCAGCTGGACCACCAAAACTGATGAAACCTAACTTTAACCAAAATTTTAATGCTTCTTTGAACGTTGGTGCTTTCATGGATATCAAATTTATTTCTAAAATAACTTAAATTTTTTACTCCACAATCTCATTCAATCGTTTAACTGCCTGATCAATCGTCATAACATTACTGTAAAGCAATCGTAATTTATCATTTTTCTCACTCAATTTACAATCTTTCGGATTGCTTTGAACGAATTTCAATACATGTTGGAAAATCCCTGAATCGTAAAATGGCGACTGCGGATTTGAAATGAAGTAACAAACCATCGAACCGGATTTCATTACCAATCTTTCAATTCCCAAATCTTGCGCCAACCAACGCAATTCAAAAGATCTGAAAAGTTCTTTCACAGCACGCGGCAATGGTCCAAAACGATCAATTAAGGTTTGTCCGTACTTATCTAATGCTTCTTTGTTTTCCAAACTGTCTAATTTCTGATACAAACTCAAACGTTCAGCGACATTGTTTACATAATCGTCTGGAATCCTGATTTCTAAATCGGTTTCAATGACACAATCTTTGACGAAAGTCACAAATTGGTCTGTATTTCTTTCCGCAAATAAATCCTTGAATTCTGATTCACGCAATTCTTCCATCGCTTCGTTCAAGATTTTTTGATACATCTCAAAACCAATATCTGCAATGAATCCACTTTGTTCCCCACCCAATAAATTTCCTGCGCCACGAATGTCTAAATCTTTCATCGCAATGTTGAATCCAGAACCCAAATCTGAGAATTGAACCAATGCTTCCAATCGTTTTCTGGCTTCAGATGTCATTTCGTGGTATTTCGGCGCAATCAAATAACAAAATGCTTTTTTATTCGAACGTCCAACGCGACCGCGCAATTGATGTAAATCACTCAATCCGAAATTCTGCGCATTATTGATAATCATCGTATTGGCATTCGAAATATCAATTCCAGATTCGATAATCGTTGTTGCCAACAACACATCGTATTCGCCTTGGATGAAATCCATCATGATTTTTTCCAACTGTTTTCCATCCATTTGTCCGTGACCAATTCCCACTCGAACTCCTGGACACAAACGTTGAATCATTCCAGAAACTTCCTTAATATTTTGCAAACGGTTGTGCACAAAATACACTTGTCCGCCTCGACTTACTTCATAGGCAATTGCATCGCGAATCGCTTCTTCGTTATATTGAATCACTTCCGTCAAAACAGGTTGGCGATTCGGAGGTGGCGTATTTATGATACTCAAATCACGTGCGCCCATGAGCGAAAATTGTAAGGTTCTTGGAATCGGAGTTGCTGTTAAAGTCAAAGTATCGACCGTCGCTTTCAAGGTTTTCAATTTGTCTTTTACCGAGACACCGAATTTTTGTTCTTCGTCGATAATCATCAATCCCAAATCTTTGAATTTGACTTTTTCTCCAACAATTTTATGCGTTCCAACTAAAATATCAATTTCGCCAGCTGCTACTTTTCTCAAAGTTTCTGTGACTTGTTTCGCACTTTTAAAACGATTAATGTAATCTACAGTCACAGGAAAATCTTTCAATCGCTCGCTGAAACTTCTGTAATGTTGGTGCGACAAAATCGTAGTCGGAACCAAAATTGCTACTTGTTTACTGTCTGTAACCGCCTTGAATGCAGCTCGAATCGCCAATTCTGTTTTTCCAAAACCAACATCTCCACAAACCAAACGGTCCATTGGCGTGGGCGATTCCATGTCTTCCTTAATTGCTTGTGTGGTTTTCAACTGGTCGGGCGTATCTTCATACATAAACGACGCTTCCAACTCATTTTGCAAATAAGTATCTGGCATAAATGCAAAACCTGGTTGAGATTTTCGTTTGGCGTAAAGTTGTATCAAATCAAAAGCAATTTCTTTGATTTTCGATTTGGTTTTATTTTTAAGCGTCGTCCACGTTTGCGTGCCCAATTTATTCATTTTGGGCGCAGTACCTTCTTTTCCAGTGAATTTTGAAATGCGGTGCAAAGAGTGAATACTCACATACAAAACGTCGCCATCTTTGTAAATCAAGCGAATCGCTTCTTGCGGTTTTCCATTGACATCAATCGTTTGTAAACCAGAAAATTGGCCAACACCGTGATCGATGTGCGTCACGTAATCACCTTTTTGAAGGTTGTAAATTTCCTTCAAAGTCAACGCTTGTTTGGCTTGCGAAAAACCTTCTTTGAGCTTGAAACGGTGGTAACGTTCAAAGATTTGATGATCTGTGTAACACACCAATTTCAAATCTTGGAAAATGAATCCTTCGTGCAATGCGATTGGCATGGAAATGAATTCAACGTCAGCGCCAATATCTTCAAAAATAGAATACAAACGTTCGATTTGCTTCGGCTGATTGGAGAAGAATAAATTGGTAAAACCAGCTTTTTTTCTTGCAGTTAAATCTTCCTTCAGCAATTCGAAATTCTTATTGAAAGCTGGTTGAGATTGAACTTTAAACGCGATTTCAACAGAAGGTTTGAATGAAAAATCTGGTCCCCATTCAACGACTGAAAAAGCTTCTAGTTTTTCCAACCACTCCGTTTTGTGCGTGTATAAATCCGATGGAATTGTTTGTTTGATTGTATGATTGAGTCCTTCGTAAATCTTCACCGCTTTGTCGTATTCTTTCGACAACATATTTACGATTAGCTGATTGGAAGAAATCCAAACGGTGCTTTGTTTTCCAACGAAATCCAAAAAAGTACCAAAACCATCTTGCATTAAATGGCGTTGCACATTTGGAATGATATTGAAAAAATCGTGGTTGTTTACAGAAAGTTGATCTACTGGATCAAACGTACGAATTGAATCTACTTCATCGCCAAAAAATTCAACGCGAAAAGGTTGATCGTTGGCAAATGAGAATACATCTAAAATTCCACCGCGGATGGCAAATTGTCCTGGTTCGTAAACAAAATCAAGTCTTTCAAATCCATATTCAAGCAACAATTCATTCATAAAATCCAAGGAATAAGTTTTTCCTTTTTGGACTTTTAAAGTATTTTCAGTCAGCTTTTTTTTCGTTGGAATTTTTTCGAACAACGCTTGCGGATAAGTGACAATCCAAGTATTTGTTCCATTGTTGATTTTCTCAAGCACTTCTGCACGCAAAACGACATTCGCATTGTCCGTTTCTTCAAAATGGTAAGCAGAACGATAAGAAGCAGGATAGAAAACGATGTGTTTTTCGTTGGGAAAAAGATTTTCTAAGTCATTTAAAAAATACGCGGCTTCTTCTTTGTCGCTCAGCACAAAAAGATGATTTCCTGGAACTTGACTGGCAACAGCAGAGGCAATTGCAGCACGGGAAGAACCAACCAAACCTTTTAAATGAATGCGAATTTCTGCTTCTTGCAAAGCATTAGCCACTTGATCAACTTGATTGTATTTTTTAAAAAGCTGTAAAAATTCCGCTTGATTCATGCGTTTGAAGAAAAATGATTTTTGTCAGAAATGAAAGAGTACAATTAAAGTACAAAGATGCGGATAAAATGTTTTAATGGCAATTGGAAAGCAAAGCTAAATCAGGACAAAAACAAAAATCATCAAAACTTGCAAAATTTACAAATTTTGATGATTTAAGAATTAAAATATTGAATTACATAGATTTAATAATTGATAATTTTAATCAATTTCCACTCAACTTCTCGCTGTATTTTTGAAATAATTCGGTTTGGGTATTTGTAATTTCAATCCATTTTCCATTCATCAAAATAGAAGTCACTAAATTGCTGCGCATGTCTAACGCATTACCTTTAGAAACAAAAAGCGTTGCAATTTTACCTTCTTCTATAGAACCGAATTGTTTTTCCATGCCCATGATTTCGCAGGCACTTAAACTGATAGAACGAATTGCTTCTTCTTCTGTCAATCCATAAGCCATGGCAGTTCCAGCAAGGAAAGGCAAATTTCTAGCATTCATCGCTTCCATGTCGCCTTCGTTTTGTAAACAAAATTTTACTCCAGCAGTTTGCAATAAATAAGGAAGTTTGTATGGCAAATCAACCGCATCTTCCTCCAATTCTGGTAAACTGTGCAAACGTGGAAGCATCACTGGAATTTGCGCGTCTTTCAATTGTCGTGCAACCAAATGAGCATCATATCCGCCCACAATTACTGGAAATGCAATTTCAAAATTGTGCACAAAGTCAATAACATCTAATAATTGCTGAATGTCGTTTGCATGAAAATAAACCCTTTTATTTCCTGAAAGTGTAGCTTTCATGGCTTCAAATCTCAAATCTAAAGAAGGTTCTTTTGCTTTCGCATACGCTTTCGCTAAATTGAAAAATTGTGTCAATTCTTGTCTTTGGACATCGTAATTTTCATTGCGTTTTTTGCTCGCTGGTTCGGCCCACCAACCGCCACCTTGCATACTTTGTGGCCAGTTTACGTGGATTCCGTCGTCTGTTTTGGCAACTGCGTCTTCCCAGTTCCAACCACCCAAATGCATCACACTTGAAGTTCCTGTGATTTGTCCGCTTCTAGGTGTTGCTTGTGTCAATAAAACGCCATTTGTTCGCACTGTTGCAATTACTTTAGATTCTACGTTGAAAGCAATCAAAGCGCGTACATGCGGATTGAAAATGCCCACTTCTGCAAAATCTCGCGTTGCTCTTACAGCATCAATTTCTGTCAATCCCAAAGTAGAATTTGGCGCCACAAATCCAGGATAAATGTGCTGATTTGAAATGTCGATGATGGTATCCCAATCTTCATTTTTGATTGTGTACGCTAAAGCATTTTTCACCAAGATGATTTTATCGCCTTCAATTCCGACCAAAGATTTTTCAATCACTTTTCCGTTTCCGACGTGTAAATAACCATTGATAAACAATTTCTTATTCGCCTTTTGCGCTTGCACAGATACGCACAAAACCAGCGCCATTATTTGAAAGATAAACTTCATTTCTTCAATATTTTAATTCGATAATTTTTTAATGCTCGTTGGCGCCTTCACTTCCTTCTTCGCCGATTGTATTGCAATGAAATTCTTTGCGCTTTTTCTTTTCGAATGCTTTGGCTGGTTCGCCTTTTTCATTTGAAATCAACATTTTGGAAATAATTCTCGCTTTTTCTGATGCATTTCTTGTGCGCAATGTCAAATCTTTTTCAGCATCAAATAAAATTTCACCATCGATGATCGTTTTTTCAACTTTCGCTTCAATGCTCAACGGATTGGTTGACCAAATCACGATATCCGCATCTTTCCCGATTTTCAAACTTCCCATTTTGTTGTCTAGATGCAACAATTTGGCTGGATTCAAAGTCACCATTTTCCAAGCATCAATCTCAGAAACACCGCCATATTTAACAGTTTTAGCTGCTTCTTGATTCAATCTTCGCCCCATTTCAGCATCGTCAGAATTGATCGCCGTCACAATTCCTTGCTGATTCATAATGGCTGCATTGTAAGGAATGGCATCGTTCACTTCAAATTTATACGCCCACCAATCTGCGAACGTTGAAGCGCCAACTCCATGTTTTTTCATTTTATCTGCTACTTTGTAACCTTCCAAAATGTGAGTAAATGTATTGATTTTGAATCCCATTGAATCTGCCACGTGCATCAACATGTTGATTTCTGATTGCACATAAGAATGACAAGTGATAAATCTTTCGCTTTTCAAAATTTCACTCAAAACTTCTAATTCCAAATCAAATCTCGGTGCTTGTAAACCTGACTGTGCTCTTTTCTTCTCTGATAGCGACAACCAGTTGATTTTGTCCGCTTGATATTTTCTCGCACGTTCAAATCCGTCGTAGAAAACTTGCTCCACACCCATTCTCGTTTGCGGAAATCTAACGGAATTGTCATCGCCCCAATTGGCTTGCTTCACATTTTCACCCAAAGCAAACTTGATAAATTTCGGCGCATTCGGAATCACCATTTCTTCTGGCGTGTGTCCCCATTTCAATTTGACCAATGCAGATTGACCACCGATTGGATTGGCAGACCCATGCAATAATTGCGCAGCAGTAACGCCTCCACTCAATTGTCTATAAATATTGATGTCATCGGATTTCACCACGTCGCCAATACTGACTTCCGCTGTGATCGATTGACCGCTTTCATTCACGCCTTTTGATATTGCAATGTGCGAATGTTCGTCGATGATACCACTTGTAACGTGTTTTCCTGTAGCATCGATTATTGTTGTACCGGCTGGAAGTGTAGGTGTTTCTTTACCAACAAATTTGATTTTCCCGTCCACAACCAACACATTTCCTTTTTCTACAATTCCCTCAGCTTCATTCGTCCACAACGTCGCGTTTTGAATGAAAATCGTTTGTTTAGTTGGAATAGAATCAAAACCATAAGCCAAATTTGGAAACCAAGGTTTGCCCAAAGGCAAGGAATCTAGTTTGAAAGGTTTCTTTTCATCCGGTTTTTCATTTAACTTATTTCTAATCGCTGTCCATTTAATCCATCTTCCGTCAGGCAAAGTTCCGTCGCCTTCAAAAACTCCTACTTTTGTATTTACCTTCGCATGAAGATTTACACTCCCGTTCCATTTAACAGTTTTGGAATTAAATTGAATGGTCAAATCATTGCCAATCAAATTGGCAAAGCAATTGGTTGAAATGGTATCAGTTTTAGCAATTTTGGTAATTGTATCGGTTTTTGTAACCAAGGTTTTGAATTTCACTGCAGGTTTTTCAATTGTTCCCGTAATTTCGAAAGGAATTGTTTCACCGTCAATCAACGCGTTGTATTTTCCTCTAATGTCATTGGTTTGTTTTTGAACGATGATGTTCTGTTCTCCCAATAACCATGATTCCAACAAAGTCGCTTCCTGAACGAAAGGATTGTTGTCATAAATCACAAAACTGGCTTTTTTGCCATTTTCCAACGTTCCAAATTCTGCTTGAATTCCCAACAATTCTGCTGGTGCAACGGTCAAAGCGCGCAACGCTTCTTCAGCAGAAAGTCCTCTAGAAATCGTTTTTTGAATGTTTTTCCAAAAATCCGCTGGCGTAGCATTTCCTGTTGCTGATAAAATGATGTTGATACCTTCTTTGCGCAACAAATAAGGATTCGAAGGAGCCAATTCCCAGTTTTTCAAATCGCTCAATGGAATTTGCTTCGCGATGTAAGGATCTTTGACTTCAAAAGCGTCAGGGAAATTGATTGGTAAAACAAGCGTTCCGTTTAATTTTTTCAAGGCAGGAATGATTTCGTATTCATTTCCAGAACCGATGTATGCGAAATTCAAGTTAAACTCTTTGCCGATTTTTGCTACACGTAAAATTTCTAATTTATCATCTGTTTGAAAAAACAACGGCAATTTCATTTGTGCTGACAAGGCTTCAAGCGATAAATTCAATTCTTTATTTTGATTGCTTTGATACCATTTTTGGTCGTAAAATGTTTGTCTTATCAGTGCAATACTTCCCATTTGTGAAGAAGGATACGTTTGACTAGAATTTCCATTTTTGAATGAAAAATAAGCTGCTGATTCACTTTTCAAGATTTGTTTGTTGTAATTTGATTTCCCCAAAGAAACCAAAGTTCCCGTTCCGCGCATGATTCCGTCGTTGATGTGCGTTGAAACCATTCCAAAACCCATTTGCAACCATTGTTTGCATTTTTCTTCGTCAAAAGTATAAGAATCAACTGCATTCACTTCCGGATGAATTGTTTCATTCCAGTGGTAAGCGCCTTTTTTGGAAGTTTCCAATTGAGGAGAATTTCCGTGTCTTCTTCCAGTTTGTGCAGGCAAACCCAAATTGGTGTTGGTTTCAATGAAAGCTGGCATGATCGTTTTTCCATCGCAATCAATCACCACCGCCTCTTGAGGAATTTTGACCATTTTACCGGTTTCGACAATTTTATCGTCCTTGATTAAGATCGTGCCTTTTTCAATTTTAACAGTTGGAGAAACGTAAATTGTGGCGTTTGTCAAAGCATAATAACTTGCTTTCGATTGCGCTGTACCATTTTTTGGAGAAAGTTCTTGCGCGCTGACACAAAAGGAGAAGCATAGAAATAGAAGAATAATTATTCTCATAAGAAGTGTTTTATGGCTGTGAATTTAACTAAAATTCAAAACATAGCAGTTTTATGTTTTAGAAGAAACTATAAATTAATTACTTATTTGCAAATCAATTATTTGGGGTGGATTTTTTATTTCCCCCCTTTGGAGGAGAAAAAGCGATAGCTTTTGAAGACTCAACGATAGCGCTAGGACAAAAGGGGGGAGGATTCATTTTTAAGGTGTTAGATTTTAGTTTTTTGCGATTTTCAGGTTTTTTAGTTTTGGATACATGATTTTTGGCTTGGTTGCAGAAAAACGATGGACTGTGGATAACTACAAGGTTTCTTCAAATGTCGTCCCTACGGGACGAAAGTTAGGTGGGGTATTGTTTTTTACCCATATGTCGTGCCTAATGGCACTGTTTGTTTTTATGATAAATTTTTAATTATTTACGATTTAAAATCTTCCAATTCACCATCCCGTTAGGGATGAAATATGGGTAAAAACAATGTCTCACGCAAGAACTCGTCGCGCCTGGGACGAAATCTTTGCATCATATCGTCTCTCAGGACGAAAATAAGGTGGGGTATTGTTTTTTACCCATATGGCGTGCCCAATGGCACTTTTTGTTTTTATGATAAATTTACGATTTAAAATCTTCCAATTCACCATCCCGTTAGGGATGAAATATGGGTA
>JBBALI010000003.1:62320-85954 GCA_040403095.1 Crocinitomicaceae bacterium | reverse complement strand
AAAACAATGTCTCACGTAAGAACTCGTCCCGTTAGGGACGAAATCTTTGTGTACTTCCTTCACCACAAGATGAAAGTTAGTTGGAGTGTGTTTTTTTACCCATTTCTTATCTCTAAATACTCATTTAGTGTTTTTCTGAACTTCTTTATCTAAATTAATTCTAAATAATAAAAGGAATCCAAAATGAAAATCAATAATATCATTAACATTCGGTATTTTTGTGTTCAAACAAACAAATTATGGAATTTTTAAAACACGCACATTCAGGTTTACGTTGGGTTGCTTTGTTATTATTGGTTGTAGCAATTTTCAACGCTTTATCGTCCAAGGGGAAAGGAAAATATGAGAAAAAAGACAAAATGCTGAATTTATTCGCAATGATCTTTTTGCATATCCAATTGCTCATTGGATTGGTACTCTATTTCATCAGTCCGAAGGTACAATTTATTGAAGGTTGGATGAAAATTAAACAATTGCGTTTTTATGGCATGGAACATTTGCTAATCATGGTTATCGCAATCGCTGTAGTTACAATTGGTAGAAAGAAAGCAGAAAATGCATCGAATATTGCTGTAAAACATGGAACGATTGTGAAATGGTTTACCATCGGATTGATCTTAATTTTGGCTGGAATTCCTTGGCCATTTAGAAATTTGGGAGCAGGATGGTTTTAAAAACTTTTTCATTCGGCGCCTTACTTTTGCTGGTCAGCTGTGGTTCAGGAGAAGTGAAATCAATTGAAAATACAGAAGATGTTGCTTCAGTTGAACCTAAATCGCTTTACATTTTGCATTGCGAAGCTTGTCATGGATTGGACGGCAAAAAAGGAAGTTCTGGCGCTGCAAATTTGGCAATTAGTAAACTTTCAGACGCTAAAATTAAAAATGTCATTTTGAAAGGAAACGAAAAAGGAATGATGCCTTACGAAGATGTTATCACCAATGAAAAAGACCTGAATGGTTTGGTTGAATTTGTTAAAACCCTAAGAAAATAGATGGAAGAAGGACATGTAATGGTTGATGCGGTTGAAGAAACCTGTGTTCTTGTGGGCATCATCACGCAATCTATCTCTGAGGAACAAGCCAACGAATACCTAGACGAATTGGAATTTTTGGCTGAAACGGCTGGTGCAACTACGCAACGAAAATTTTTGCAAAAAATGCCCATCGCCAATCCAAAAACATTTGTTGGGAAAGGAAAATTGGAAGAAATTCGCGAATATGTGAAAGCGAAAGACATCGAATTGGTCATTTTTGACGACGAACTTTCGCCTTCTCAATTGCGCAACATTGAACGCACTTTAGAATGTAAAATCTTGGATCGAAACATTTTGATTCTCGATATTTTCGCCAGCCGTGCGCGAACATCTCATGCCAAAACGCAAGTTGAATTGGCACAATTGCAATACATGTTGCCCCGCTTGACCAGAATGTGGACCCACTTGGAACGTCAAAAAGGAGGAATTGGATTGCGTGGACCAGGAGAATCTCAAATTGAAACCGACCGCCGAATCATTCAAACTAGAATTTCGTTGATGCGCGAAAAATTGAAAGACATTGACAAACAAATGTCGATTCAGCGCGGAAACAGGGGTCAATTGGTGCGGGTTGCTTTGGTGGGTTATACGAATGTCGGCAAAAGTACTTTGATGAATTTACTGAGTAAATCTGAAGTTTTTGCTGAAAACAAACTTTTCGCGACGCTCGACACAACCGTACGCAAAGTGGTTATCGAAAATTTACCATTTCTCTTGACCGACACCGTTGGATTTATCAGAAAATTGCCACATCAGTTGGTGGAATCTTTTAAATCAACGTTGGATGAAGTGCGCGAAGCAGATTTATTGATTCACGTCATTGACATTTCCCATTCGACTTTCGAAGATCAATACCACGTGGTAAACGAAACCTTGGCAGAAATCGACAAAACCGAAAAACCAGTGATTTTGGTTTTCAATAAAATCGACGCATTCGAATACATCGAAAAAGACGAAGACGATTTATCTCCAAGAACCGCCGAAAATATGTCTTTGGACGAATTGAAACGCACTTGGATGTCGAAAATGAACAACAAAAATTGCGTTTTCATCTCAGCCGAGAATAAAGAAAACATTGAAGATTTGAAAAGCGTGATTTACGAAGAAGTCAAACGCATTTTTCAAATTAGGTATCCGTATAACCACTTTTTGTTTTAAGGGAAAAACAATTTTTCTTTTCCTATTCTCGGAAATATTTGAGTTGATTCTGTAAATGTAATTTGAGTTTTGTTTTTTATTTAACTGAAATTAATATATTTATGAAGGAAATTAAGTTGTCTAAGATTTAAAACCACTCAATTAAAAGGCAAAATAGCTGTAATGAAATCAATATTTCTCATTCTTTTTATGGTTGTAAATGCTTCATTGAGTTTTTCTCAACAGGTTTTTAATAAAATATATAATGACTCATTAAATCAATTTTCTAGGGCAAATGCCACGTTACAGACATCTGATAGTAATTTTATAATAATCGGCAATACTGCTAGTTTAGACAAAATGAGTGCGGTTAAAATCAATAAATATGGTGATACAATTTGGACTTTTGTTGCTGATTTAGGAATCAATTCTGTTGATTACATAAGGGATGTTATTGAACTAAATGATGGAAATTATATTGTTTGTGGTGTTTCTGGTGATCCAATATTAATGAATTCGAATGCTGATATAATTAAATTTGACAAAAACACTGGAGATACAATCTGGGTTCGCAAAATTGGTTTGCCAAATCGTTCAGAAAGATTTTACAGTATTAAAGAAACTTCAGATCATGGATTTATAGCTTCAGGTTTACGCTACAATGCAGATGGATCTGACAACGATATTTACCTTGTCAAAACCGATAGCATGGGCATGCCTGAATGGGAAAGAACCTATGGCGGTTCAAACTATGATTTTGCAAATGCTATTGAAATTGCAGATGATGGAGGCTTTATGCTTTTTGGAACAACATACAGTTATGGTGAGGGCGCATATAATATGTACTTGGTGAAGACAGACATTGAAGGAAATCAACTTTGGCAAAAAACGTATGGAGGCGTTTTAGAAGATTATGGTACTTCCATGTGTAAATTACAAGATGGAAATTATGTTTTGGCTGGGAGCTCATATTTTTCAGTAGATTCAACAGCGGCCCACCTATTAAAAATAGATCCTGATGGGAATGTTATTTGGGAATCTAAATACAATGGTATAAAAAAAAGGCAAGAATTTACGGGAGTTAAACAGCTCTATTCTGGTGAAATTGTTGCATGTGGTAATATGAAAGGACATGATATAAATTTCAATTTTTATGGTGTCTTATATAAATTTAATCAAATTGATGGAAATCTAGTTTGGAATAAAAAATATGATTACTTCGATTCAGATTCAACACAGCATTATTTTTATGGCATGGATGTTTGTCTTGATGGCGGTTTTGTTATGGCAGGTATGTACAGGGATTTACGCACAGGCGCAAACCCAGGAAACTCCATGTGGGTGGTTAAAACCGATTGCCTAGGCAACGATAGTATTTGGGACAATGCTTGTGATTTTACTATTGGCTTAGAGGAAATTGAAAAAGATGCGCTTTTCAACCTCTACCCAAATCCATCCACAGGTGCAGTAACTTTAGATTATTTCGTCCCCCAAAACTCAACTTCCAATCAACTTACGTTTTACGATGCAACAGGTAAAAAAGCACAAACCTTTAACCTGAGTGGCGAAGGGCAAGTACAATTGAGTTTAGATTGCGCTAATTTTGCGAATGGTGTTTACAATGGTGTGGTGATTTCGGATGGAAAAGTTTTGTTTATGAGGAAGTTGGTTTTGATTAAATGAGATTTATGCGAAGTTCTTTCTTTTACCTTGATGTAAAAGAAAGAACCAAAGAATCCCGATAAATGGATCGGGACAAGGCTACGCAATCAAAGCTAAAAAATTACAATTTATGCCTAAACAAAAGTAAACTCGCAACAAAGTGCGATTTAGTTTTGAAGTTCTTCTATGCTCAGACAGTACTTTTGTTTGGTCGTCAGAAATTCCAATTTTTCTTAACGCTTTTATTGCTGAGGCCGGAAAATGTCGTGAAACTTGGGATTTTCGTTTTTTTCCTCCCCCTTTGTCCCCCTCCAAAGGGGGAAACTCAAATTTTCGCCGACATTGAACGTTTCAAAACTTAGCTGGAACATTTTCATTTTTAGATTATTGATAATTTGGCATACTTCCCCCTTCGGAGGGGGAGCGAGGGGGAGGACCTTTTTTCCAAGCTTAGAACCATTCTTGAGACCTCAAGACAATTAGAAAAGTCTTTGGTCTCTAGTCTGATGTCTAATGTCTAATGTCTCAAAGAACGCTTTTATTGATGAGGCCAAAAAAAAGTCGTGAAACTTGGGATTTTCGTTTTTTCCTGCTCCTTTGGAGGGGGAAGACTCAATATCAAAATATCCTGAAATCGAATAACAAACCAAGTTTTTTGATTAGTTTTGTTCTTTGAAAAAAACACAAAAATTCATGGAACTTCTCGAAAAAAGAATGATTCAATACGACCGCACAGGTTTTGAAGATCAGGAATTAATTTCTATCTATAAATCCATTCTTAAACCCCGCTTGATTGAAGAGAAAATGCTCATCTTGTTGCGTCAAGGGAAAATCTCTAAATGGTTTTCTGGTTGGGGTCAAGAGGGAATTTCTGTAGGCTCGGCCTTGGGAATGAATGACGATGAATATTTATTGCCGATGCACCGCAACTTGGGGATTTTTACCACGAGAGGCATTCCGTTGAATCGTTTATTCGCACAGTTTCAAGGAAAAATGTCAGGTTTTACTAAAGGTAGAGACCGCTCTTTCCACTTTGGTACCAATGAATACAAAGTGGTGGGAATGATTTCTCACTTGGGTCCACAATTGGGAATCGCTGATGGAATTGCTTTGGCTTCCAACTTGAAAAATGAACAAAAAGCAACGCTTGTTTTCACGGGAGACGGTGGTGCGAGTGAGGGAGATTTTCACGAAGCATTGAACGTGGCAGCAGTTTGGGATTTACCCGTAATTTTCGGAATCGAGAACAACGCTTGGGGACTTTCAACGCCGAGCAACGAACAATTTAGATGCAAGCAATTCATCGACAAAGGCATCGGCTACGGCATGGATGCTTTTCAAGTGGATGGGAACAATATTTTGGAAGTAATTTCAACCGTTAGAAAAATCGCTACTTCTATTCGCCAAAAACCAAGACCATTTTTGTTAGAATTCATGACTTTCAGAATGCGTGGTCACGAAGAAGCTTCAGGAACGAAGTATTATCCTGAAGGAATTCAAGATTTGTGGGCGAAAAAAGATCCTGTTGTCAATTATGAAATGTATTTGAGAGAAATCAATGTTTTGAACGACGAATTGGTCAATCAAATTACCTCTGATATCAAACAAGAAATTCAAGACGGTTTGGATTTGGCTTTTGCTGAAGGAGCAATCGTTCCGAATACAGAGGAAGAAGTAAATGATTTATTTGCGCCTTTTGATCAAAAAGTCATCGAACCAGCTTCAGACAAAAAAACAGAAAAACGCTACATCGACGCCATTCAAGATGGTTTAAAACAATCGATGCAAAAATATCCTGAATTGATCATCATGGGGCAAGATGTTGCCGAATATGGTGGTGTTTTCAAAATCACAGAAGGTTTTGTGGAAGAATTTGGCAAAGGCAGAGTGCGCAACACACCTATTTGCGAATCAGCCATTGTTGGCGCAGGTTTGGGCTTGTCTATCGCAGGAATGAAAGCCGTTGTAGAAATGCAATTCGCTGATTTCGTTACTTGTGGATTCAATCAAATTGTCAATAATTTGGCGAAAATTCACTGGCGTTGGGGACAAAATGCTGATGTTGTGGTGAGAATGCCAACAGGCGCAGGTTCCGCAGCAGGACCGTTCCACAGTCAAAGCAACGAAGCGTGGTTTTTCCACACTCCAGGACTTAAAATCGTTTATCCAGCATTTCCAGGTGATGCCAAAGGTTTGTTGGCAGCAGCGATTGAAGACCCAAATCCTGTGATGTTTTTCGAGCACAAAAACTTGTATCGTTCCATTCGTGAGGATGTTTCTGACGATTTTTACACAGTCGAAATCGGAAAAGCGAGAACCGTTTCTGAAGGAACAGATATTTCTGTCATCACTTATGGAATGGGCGTTCACTGGGCAATGGAAGCAGCAGAGAAAAATCCGTCGATTTCAATCGACATCATCGATTTGAGAACATTGGCGCCATTAGACACTGAAGCAATTTATAATTCTGTGCGCAAAACTGGAAAAGTCATCGTGCTTCACGAAGATTGTTTGACAGGAGGAATTGGTGGTGAATTGGTTTCAATCATCAATGAGAATTGTTTCTCGAGCTTAGATGCGCCTGTAAAAAGAGTCGCTTCGCTTGATACGCCGGTTCCGTTCACAGATTCTTTGGAAGATAATTTCTTGCCAAAACAAAGATTCTTTGAGGCTTTGGTGGAATTGGATAATTACTAAATAACTTTCGATTTGTCGCGATTTTTTTAGAAAAATATACTACTTTCCTCCCCCTTAATCCCCCTCCAAAGGGGGAAAAATTGATGCAATATTATTTGCCTGTCAAGATTAAATTTTGACAGGCACTTTTTTTGGTACCTCTGGCACCATCTTATAGATCGAATTTTATTGTACTGAGGCGAGATTACTTTTCAGCTTCTCTTGCTGCGATCAATTCTTGAACTTTCTCCACTTGGTTTTTGGAACCTGTGATGTATCCGCAACGTTGGTGCAAAGCTGTTGGAACGATATCTAACACGCGTTCTGTTTCTGTAACAGCCAATCCGCCTGCTTGTTCTGCCAACATCGCCAATGGATTGCATTCGTATAACAATCGCAATTTTCCTTTTGGAGAAGTCGTCGTTGCAGGATAAATGTAAATTCCACCTTTGATCAAATTTCTATGAAAATCAGCTACCAATGAACCGATGTATCTTCCAGAATAAGGTGCACCAAAATCATTTTCAAATGATTGGCAATATTTCGCGTAATCTTTGATTCCAGGGTGACAAATTTCAATGTTTCCTTCATTCATCCCATAAAGTCTGCTTTTTTCTGGCATTCTCATGTTTGGATGTGAAAGACAATATTCTCCGATTGAAGGTTCTAATGTGAAACCATTGACACCATGTCCTGTCGTATAAACCAACATGGTCGATGAACCGTACAACACGTATCCAGCAGCAACTTGTTTTGTGCCTGGTTGCAACATGTCTTCCAAAGTTGCTTTCGTTCCAACTGGCGAAACGCGTCTATAAATTGAAAAAATAGTTCCGATTGAAACGTTTACGTCGATGTTTGACGAACCATCCAATGGATCAAAAAGCACAACGTATTTTCCATATTTGGATAATTCACTTTCAAAAGCCATGAAATCGTCGTTTTCTTCAGAAGCGATTCCACAAACTTCTCCACCTGATTCAAACATTTTGATGAATTGACGATCAGCTACAACGTCTAATTTTTGTTGTTCTTCACCTTGGATATTCGTTTCGCCTTGCGCGCCCAAAATATCATCTGTCAAACCAGCTCTTCTTACATCGCGACTGACCACTTTCGAAGCCACAGCGATATCGTTTAATAATCTAGATAATTCGCCTGAAGCATATTGAAATTCAGACTGGCGATCCATGATAAACTCATGAAGTGTGGTCATTTTTGACATGGTGTTTTTTTTGGCAAATATACGCAGATTTTGAGAACAATGGGGTATTTTAAAATCTTCTTGTTTTCGTTTTTGTCATGGTTTTTTGAAACAAAAACACACGCCAAAAACAAAATTCTCGCCACTTCTGCACGATGAACTTTGTCCATCGCTACCCATATTTGAAACCTGACGGCATCATAATTTTAAATCCTAATACGAAAAGTAAATTGGTTTTGTGCCTTCTGACATCAATTGATAAGTCAAGAAAATGATGAGCGAAACGACAATTACTTGCAGTGGAGCTGGGATTTTGGTGAAAGTGGATAAAGTGTAATTTTTGGTTTTTTCTGGTAACCAATGAATAATGTAGCCAATCACCATGATAATCAAGGCAGGCATGAAAATCGTGCACATTTGACTGAATGCTTCCCACGAAAAATTGAATTTTTGGGTGATGTGATTCAACATTTCAATTGGCTTTTCTTCGCCTTTCAATCTGAACCACAAGCGCGTGAAAGTGATGAAATTGAATGTGATAAAAATCTTCCAAAAATGTACAACCAACCAGTTTGATTTCTCATAAGGACTTACTTTTCGCCAGTGATTGTAAAGCACTAAACCGATTCCATTCAATGCGCCCCAAATCACAAAATTTTGATGTGGATTATGCCACAAACCTCCAACCACCATTGTGATCAATAAATTCAAATCGCGGTAAATGTAGATTTTCAATTTAGGAATTAACAACACGATGATTCCATAAATCGCCATCAAACCGACATAAACGAAAATCAATTCATACCATTGCGTAATGAAAATCAAGAAAATAAAAATGATAGAAATTCCGACAAATGAACCAACGCCTCCGGTTTTGTTTCCGCCCAATGGAATGTATAAATAATCTCTAAACCAAGAGCCGAGAGAAATGTGCCAACGACGCCAGAAATCAGCTAAACTTGTAGATTTGTAAGGCGAATTGAAGTTTTTACTCAAATTGAATCCCATCAATTTACTGACTCCGCGCGCGATGTCGATGTAACCTGAAAAATCGCCGTAAATCTGCAAAGAATAGCCCCACATGGCAACGATACTTACAAAACCTGGATAATTTTCAGGATGATCAACCACCAAATCCACAAAGTGAACCATGATGAAATCTGCTAAAATCAATTTTTTAACCAATCCTTTGACAATCTGCGCAATCGCCCAACTAAATCCTTCTTTGTCTAAAGAAAATGGCGCATTGATTTGCGGAATGAAATCTTTTGCGCGCGCAATTGGTCCCATCGCAATGTGCGGAAAAAACGAAACGAAAAAGGAATAATCGAAGAAATTCTTGAACGATTGTACTTCTTTTCGATACACATCGACAATGTAACTGATGCTTGAAAAAGTAAAAAATGAAACCCCAAACGGAACGACAATTTTCTCTACAATGCTATTTCCAGCGGTTGAAAAACCACTTTTAAATTGCGCCATGATGTTGAAAACCTCGTAGTTGGTGTGAAACATCTCATTAAATGATTCAGTAAAAAAGTAAGCGTATTTGAAATAGCCTAAAATCAGTAAATTCAATGCGATTCCGATGACCAAAAAAGTCTTCGAACTGATAGCAGAAGTACTTTTGGCGATTTGTCGTCCGGTGAAAAAATTGAAAATCAATGAAATTCCCAAAATGATTACAGATAAACCTGAAGTTTTGTAATAGAAAAACAAACTGATGGCTGTCAAAAAAATGCTTCTGACTATTTTGTTTTTGTGCAAAAATGAAAACAACGCCATCACGAGCAAGAAAAACAACCAAAAATCCAATTGATTGAGCATCAAAGGATCTTGTTTGTCAAACAACCAAAAATGATTAAATCTTTCCATTTCCTAATTTTTCAGATTGCAATTTTCTCAATTCCATTTGTTCGATCCATTTGAGAAAAGATTCGTAAAACATATCTCCTTTTAGCCGATAACCATCTGCGGTAAAATGCACCAAATCTGATTTCATCAGCCCAGCTCTACTCCATGTTTTTGCTGCGCCCAATTCACCCATGATTCCATACATGTCCCAAACCGCAGCTTCGTATTTTCTGGCCAATTGAATGATCATTTCTCGTTCACGTGCCACGTTTTTGTTCATGTATTTTTTCTGGAAATACGCATCATTCGGCACGGTCAATAAAATCGCACAGTTTGGATTGACACGCAACACAATTTGAATCAAAGAATCTAAATTCGCTCTAAAAACCTCAGGACGGAAATTCGCGTAAGTTGTATTCGCATCATTTGTTCCTACTGAAAAAGCAAATAAATCTGGTGGAAATTCTCTCAATTGTTCCTCAAAATACTTGTTGTTGAGATAAGTCGGCAAACTCGCGCCATTCACACCAATCGTCGTATAGGAGATTCCTGGTTGCTGATTCAACAACTGAAAACCCATGATTCTCAACGCATAACTATGAATAGAATCTCTTGAAAAATAAGCGTTGAAACTTTGCAATTCATCTGTAAAATAAACATCCGTATACCCAATTTCGGTGTTTGTTTGTTTTCTCAACACCAAAATTTCATCCTCACCAAAATTCAATGAATAAGGCACATTTCCTTTGTTGTGGTATATGCGCAAGTGATCAAATCCTGGTTTTACAATCGTTTTATCGTATTGAAATTGAATTTGAATCGCTGAATCTGCACATTCAATCACAGCGCCTAAAATTCCATAATCCAAAGAATCTGGACGATCGGTTACTGACCGGAAACTTTTCCATTTATTCGGTGATTTGAATTCATAATTCCATGGATTATTTGTTCCTGCCAAATCGAAAGGAAAAATCAATCCTCGCTCACCAGGCAATCCTGCCCAATTGGTTTGCAAATACGTTCTAATTTGATGGGTATATAAATCCGCTTGCAAATGCGATCCTCCAATGTGGTAAAAGTTTAATTTTCTGTCTTTCTGCTGAATCATTCTTTGAAAATCGTAGTACAATTTTTCAAAATTCGCGCTGTTTTCAGTATAGAATGTAAAATGATTTCGCTCGAAATGAATGAAAGGATATTTGGTGGTCATCGAAGTATCAATTACTCCAAAAAACACGCGGTTTTGGTAACTATTCAACGAATCACTTCTGCGAATAGAATCTTCCTGTCCGTGTGAGTTACACGAAATCAAGCAAATGGCGAGCACTAATGATCCAATGATTTTCATAATTACTCCTTTCATTGCGTTTTCCATTTGGCATATTCAGCAGAAAAAGCATCGTAAAATAACTGAGAAGCGATACTTGCACCTCGATTGCTAAAATGTATATAATCGTCTCCGGCCAAACCGCGTTCAACCCAAGAAGGCATTGAATTTCGTCCGCCCATGGCGCTGTATAAATCGTAATAACCTGCACCCACTTCCATAGAAATCTTTTTCAAAGCCGCCACACAAGCAGGAAGATATGGATATGTTACGCGAACGCCGTCTTCTAATTTCGACATATCACTTGGTCCGATGACAATAATTGCCGCAGAAGGACGCAACTTTCTAATTGCATTTAATTGTCCTTTAAACTGTTTGGCAAAATATCTCACACCGCTGCTGTCTTTAAAAAATGGCACAGAATTTCCACCAAATTGCATGATGATTAATTCTGTATTCATATCAGCGTACATTTTGGCCGCCAATTGTTGATCGATGTTTCCAAAAAACGTACCACTTGAACCACGCATCGCGATGTTATCTACTTGTACACCGACATCGCCTTCTAAAGAAAAACCTAAAATGTTTGGACTAACAGCACTTGAAAATTCATAGCGCAATTTGCCTGGCGTTGACGGGAAATTCAAATGCAAAACATGGTATTTTCCATCTTTAACCAAACTGTCTTCGTGGATTAACGTTCCTCTTTGGTAAACTTTTACCGAACAAGGTCTGTAACAACTAGTGTAATACATATCCACATTGTTGTATTGTTTCGCACGACCAAAAGCCGATGGAGAAGGTTCGATTTCAATCCAAGCTTCCTTGATGGAAGTTATGCTCATTCTTTCAGCCGAATCCAAATATTCTGGAGTAAACCTACCAACGGTATTCATCGTTCCGTATTTTCTGGACTTCAATTTTGAACCACCAAAACAAGTATATCGCTGAAAATTAGGAGAATATCTCTGTTTAAATGAAAAAGTATTGTAGACATTCACCGCTGGAATCATCCCTGGTCCATTTCCCCCAAATCGTTCTTGCACGCGCTGTCTGATGTATGAAGTCATTCGATCTCCCTCGATTTGCGAATCTCCATAATGCAGAATTCGCACTTTTTGGTTTGAGTTTACCGCATTTTCCATCTTGATAAAAAGTTGGTGTAAACGTTCTAAACCAATTTGATTAAACAAAATTTGCGTGGCACTTTCTGTATTGAGTTTTCCGCCAGTTGGCAATCCTGTTTTGGATTTTGAATTGCTTGCTTGTAAAATGGTATCATTCAACGGTGTTTCTACCATCGTGGTATCCACATTTGTGATAATTTTCGTGATGTCTTTCTGTTCCTTTTTTACGGGGCTCATGAACTTATTAAAGGTCAAAAAGCGCAGTCTGAAAGCACCTAAATTCCAACCATCTGAAGGCGAGAACCATACCAAAGGAGCAAGCACCAGCATGACAGAGAGCAAGAAAAATAATACGTGGTGTGGCTTGAAAATTTTCATTTCTACAAAAAACGTTCACAAAAATACCTTAAGAAATTGTGGTTTCAAGGGTTTTTAACGATTTTTTATCGCTAAAACGAATAAAAAGGCAGACAAATTCTGAATATTAAAACAATTTTAAGTCATTTTTGTCAATCCAAACGACCATTTGATTTTGCATTAAAATGCCAATTCTGTTGTTTGAAAAACCATCTATTTTGTAACGGCTTCCCATTTTTAGACTCATGTCAATTTTCATGTTTCCTTGCGCATCGTTGAATACTGAGGAAACGTCATGAAGTACGATTGCATGTGTATTTGAGTTTTGATAATCAGATGCTTGAATGGCATTTTTAAGCGATAAAAGGAAAAATAAAGTGATCAAAATTCCGAAAATTAAGCTGATTTTTCGTACTGATGAATTCGCAGAAGTCATACGAAACCATATTAAAATGGCGATTACAAAAGCTGAAATTACTGCGCAAAAAGTCCAATTTTGAACGCCAAAAGAAAAAACTTTTTGTTCAAAAAGGGTCAAATCAGACGCGTTGTAATCCAAGATATTCAGCTTGTTGTAGCAAAATTGCAAGTTTTCCTTGGCTCCAATCAATTCAGGATCCAATTTCAAAGATTTTTCTAATGCCCAAATCGCTTCTGGATAATGGTTTACTGCTGCCAAGGTAGTTCCTAAATTATACAATGCATTGGCATCATTTGGGTTTTTATCGATACATTTTCTAAAAGAAATTTCCGCTTCATGCCAATTTTTGGACCTTGCTGCTTTGACACCATTATCGAATTCAGAGGAAAAGGAGAAAAGCCAAACAGCACAAAAAAACCAAGTTAAAATCAAACTTTTCATGTCTACAGAAATTAAAAAATGGTTTGAATAAACGTTTTTGCTTCTTCAAAAGTATGATTGAATTTTTCAATGTCCTCCAAGAAAGCATAACGTGCTTCTTCGCAATTTAGAATGATTTGCTGATACAATTTCACCACTTGTTCTCCCAATGGATGTTGCGCTAATTCTGAGGAAATTTCCAACATGGTTAATTCATTTTCCTCTCGTTGCAATTTGATGCAAATCGCCAATTTAACCCCTTTTTCGATGGCAGAAAACGCAGATTTAATTTCATTTTCACTGGCTTTGCTTACTGCTTGATGCATCCAATCTTGTACTTTTTTCTGTCTTTCTTTTGCGAGTGAACTTTGGGTAATTACTTTGACAATTTTTTTTCTTCTGGTGAAAAACAAACCACCCAAAAAGGCAATCGCAATCGGACTAACCAATGTTGGCCAAAACAACACCGACTCGATAAAAGGTTTACTTCTGGATTTGGATGAAGCCTTGGTCAATACTGGACGCAACTGATCGAATTCAGCATTTTTACTGACTTTTTTTTCTGGCATCGAAGCTTTAAAAGCGCTAGATTTCTCGCCATAAACAGTCACTTTTTCTTCGCTCAAAGAAACGTATTTTTTCAAATTGGGATCAAAATAACAAATAGACATAGGCTCTAGCTCAAAATCACCGTCCTGAATCACTTGCAAATTGAATTTAAAAATCATCTGACCTTCAGCGCCGCGCAAACCAAAAGTTACTTTCTCTTCAATTTCAGGATCACCATAAACCACAATTCCTTTCGGAAGTTTGAAAGTTGGTGTATTGATATTGTGTAAATTCCCATAACCTGAAACAGTAACTGTCATGGTAATTACCTCTCCTTGTTTAACTTGTGTTTTATCGAAAGTTCGCTCGAATGTATATTTTCCAACAGCACCAATAAAATTCGCAGGTGCATTTGCTGGCAATGGAATCACCTCAATTGAACCACCATTGGAAACAAACGAGGTAGATTCTGCATAAATATCTTCTACTTCATACAAAACCGCCATTTCAAAAGGACTGATTTTATATTTTCCAGGCGAGGTAAAAAACAAGACTTTTTTCTCAAATTCAGCCGCAGCAAATTTCTGACCTTTCAATACTTCAGGGGTGAAAATCAAATCTGAAGAGTTGCTCAATTCTATTACTTCAGCATTACCAGCAATTTCAAAAGGATGATAACCTTGAACGTTGACTTTAGATTTCGTATAAATCTTTCCGTTAATCAACACTGGTTCGCCTTCATATACTTTACACTTGGATTTTTCAACAATTCCAAAAACCGGCTGTTTCAAATCTCTTTGACTCAGAGAACCGTTGTGGGTAATTTGCTTTACAACTTTAATGGTGATTGGTTTAGATCTGTAAACCTTGTTTTTACTAGTAATCAACGCTCGTAAAGTGTAATTACCAACTTTAGAAAAAGCACCATTTTGAGCGAAAAAATAAACTGTTGACACTTTTCCAGTGTTGTAATCCATTTCTTGCTGCATGCCGCTTTGTTCACCAGAACCGCTTACAAATTCATCTGGAAAAGTGATATCCAAAGTACCTGAAACTGTCGACTTAACCGTAATAATAACTGTTTCGCCTACTTCCACTTCGTCAAAATCAGACGAAATCTTGATATACGGCTTTTGGGCAAGCAAAATCGTTGCAAAATTGAAAAAGCAGAATATGACTAACAAATATTTCATTACCAATCTTTTCCTGTTCGTTTCACACCTGTTCCTGAGCCCTTTACTCCGTCAAATCTCTTTTTGGTTTCCATTTCTTTTTTCACCAATTCATCTAACATGCGTTCGGTTTTTTTATCCGAAAGTTTGGCAGAATTGCTTTCTCCTTGCTGTTTTTCCGAATTTGAAGGCGATTTAGATTGCGGCTGAGATTGATTTTTATTGGGTTGATTTGGATTTGATTTTTGGTTGGGATTATTCTTCGCCTGATTTTTTTGATTCTGATTTTGATTTTGATTTTGTTGTTGCTCTTTTTGTTGTTGTTGCTTTTGCTCTTTCGCTTTTTTCAAAGCTTGCGTCAAATTGTATCTTGATTTACTGTCTTTTGGATTATTTCTTAGAGATTCTTTGTATGATTCTGCTGCTTCATCATACTTGCGCTGCTGCATTTTAGCATCGCCAATTTGACGGTGAACATTTCCTTTTTGTGCGGGATTTCCCTTGTTAGAACTACTTTTCGCAAAAATCTTTTCTGCATCCTGATATTTTCCAGCTTTGTAAGCTGCATGACCCATTTCATCTGACAAGTCGATTTGTTTGGGTGCTATTTTCTGCGCTGAACGGTATTGCTTGTATGATTTTTCGTAATCGTGATTGACGTAAGCTTGTCTTGCTTCACGCAAAGTATCCCGCCATTCTTGACCAAAAATAGGTTGAGAAAATGCAAATAAGAAAAATATGTACGTTACAATTTTCATTTTAATACTCAAAGCAATCGATATTTGTAGCAAACGTTAAGTGAATCTTCAAAAAATATTGAAGTATGTCCTACTGGTCAATCAAAGAAAAACATTTCAAATTTAACAAAACAAAGTTATTTAAAATCATTGTAACTATTGGTTAATTTGTGTTAATATGTCAAAAATACACATTTAATTTTTCACAAATTTTCTTCGCCAAATGTCCAGTGAAAAATTGAAATTTTGAGGTAAAACTAAAAACAAAATCCAGCAAATAATTCCAAGCATGAGCGGAAATTGGTAAATATTTTGCTTCACATCAAAGGAAATGGTTTTCACTTTGGTGCGCTTCATCCGCTTTAAATTTTCTAGCAAAGTGGTTAAATCGGGATATGGCGATTCACTAATTAGATAAGTTCCACCTGATTTAGATGCCAAAGATTTCACCAAATCTGGATTCATTTTAGAAACAATCGGCGTGCCTGAAGGATTCAATTTATACCCAAATTCTGGCTGATCTGGATTATTCGGAATCAAACCACCATTCGCCGTTCCAAGACCCAGAACAGACAATTCAATTTCTTTTTCCTTTAGTTGATTTAAGAAAACGTCAATTCCACCTTCATGGTCTTCAGCATCGGAAATCAAAATAATGGCTTTGCTAGCTTTGGTTTTGGTGAACATTTTTTGCGCTACTTGCAAAGCCGAAGCGATATTTGTTCCCTGATTTGAAATCATTCCCGTTTCAATTTCACCTACAAACATTTTGGCAGCGTCGTAATCCATTGTTAGCGGCAATTGCGCAAATGCATCACCAGCAAAAACAACTACTCCCAATTTTTCTCCGTGCAAATTATTGATCAATTGCACCATTGCACGCTTTGCAATTCCCAAACGTGAAACCTTGTCATCAATGTCTTTTACATTCATTGAAGTAGATATATCCAGCGCAACAATCAATTCTAAACTTTCTATCGTTCCGGTGACTTTTTTACTCCCAAAAACGGGTTGCGCCATGGCAAGGATGATGAACGCAACAGCATTTCTAAAAAAGAAAAATTTCAAAAACGCTTGCAAACTTGAAATCGGTGAAAGTATGACGCTCTGAATACGGCTATTTCCAATGGCATTGAATCTTTTATTTTTCCACGAGATAAACCAAAGAAAAACCAAATTCAAAGGCAAAATCAAGAACAAATATGGCAACGCATCTTCATTTTTGAATCCCATATGAGTTCCCACATTGGAATGGCTGAAATAGCCCATCATGAGCAAAAATCCGAAAAAAGTAATCCAAAAGATGAATTCCCAAATCAAAATTCCAGTTAAAATCAACGGAAATCGGTATGTAAATAAACGCTTATCCATTGGTTTTGAAATATATAATTTGAAATATCCAGGCCAATAAAGTCAAAGCCAAAGCCCAATTTAAAAATGGCAAAGGCGTTGTTGGCGGTTCAGATTTATAATCGATTGTTTTGATTTTTCGCTTTTCAAGTTGGTTGATTTGCTCGTAAATGGAACGCAAACTTGCTTCATCAGTCGCTCTAAAATATTGTCCGTCAGTAATTTTAGCGATTTTCATCAGCGTTACCTCATCGATTTCAACAAGCGCATCGACGTAGCGCACACCAAAAGGAGTAAAATCCGGTGAAGGCGCCATTCCACGAGATCCAACGCCAATTGTGTAAACTTTGATATTTTTAGATTTTGCCAAATTCGCGGCTTCTTCAGGTGCAATATCACCGTCGCTGCTCACTCCGTCAGTCAATAAAATAATCACTTTGGAAGGCAAACTGTCGTTTCTCAATCTTGTTACGGCTGTTCCCAATCCGATTCCGATTGCTGTGCCCGACTCCAAAATTCCAGATTGCAATTGATCAATTTGTTGGTACAAAACCTCGTAATCGGTCGTTGCTGGGCAAGCTGTAAAGGCTTCTGCTTCGTATGCAACCAAACCGATTCTGTCGCCTTTTCGACCCTTGATAAAATCTTTGGCGACTTTTTTCGCAACTTCTAATCGATTTGGGAGGAAATCTTGCGCCAACATCGAACCAGAAATGTCTAAGGCAATCACAATGTCGATTCCATTTTTGTAATCTGAATCGCTGTCATCGTAGGCTGCCCAATGAAAAGGGCGTGCAAAAGCGATAATTAAAAACGAAGCTACAACTACGTAAATCGTCAAAATTGACCAGCGAATGTATTTGATTCCATCCTTTCCCAAATTCTTTTGTTCGCGTTCAGTACGAGAAAATTTGAAATCGCCGGCTTTGATTTTTTCGAAATAAAACGCAATCCAAATCAAAAATGGAATAAGCAAAAGCATCCACAACCAATGTGGAGAAAGGAATTCATATTCCCAAATCGCTATGTTCCAATTTTTAAACATCGAATTCTAATGGGCTTGTTTCGGCAACAATTTGTTTTGCCAACGCAGAAATTCTCAAAATCTCAATTTCTGTTGGCAGTGATTTTGCAAATTTCACCATGTCGGATTGTTCTAAAATCATTTGAATTGTTTCTACAGTGTCTTCACTCAAGCCTTTGTGCTTCAATAAAATTTTGGTTTGAAAACTTGTTGATTCAAGCAAATTCAATTCGTAACGCACGCCTAAATAAGATCTTAGAATGTAAGACATTTCGATGTAATGTTCCTTCAACATTTCTTTTTCCCAAAGTTTTGAATTGTCGAGCGACTCAATGGCGAACAATGTTTTGTCTTTCAAGGAAATTTCTTTTTTGATTGGTTCAGGTTTTTTGTTCTTCCATCGGATGTAAAACCAATATAAAATGCCCAAAACCAGTATTAAAATCATCCACCAAAGATTCGATTTCAACCAATAGAATGGATCATCTGGAATGTCGGTGAACGTTGGATCAGTTTCCATCAATTCTTTGCCCGCAATCAATTTCGTTGGAACAACTTTGAATTGAATCGGTTGAAAATTCACCATGCTGTCTTTCCAAACAATGACTGGCGCTGGAATTTCAAAATGTCCTGTATCCCAAGCGGTAATTGTATATTTCCCAACCCATTTGACTTTCTTTCGATACGATAAACTGTCTTGAAATTTGCCAATGATTTCAATGTTCACTTTTTGTCCAGACGAAAGTTGGCTGTTTTTTTGAACGATATCACAAGGTATCAATCTCATTTTAGGTTCAAAACGCACGGCATCGTTTTCAGAATCGAGATTCAGTTCGTAATAAATTTCTGTTTGTTCGCCAATTTCCAAACTTGACTTTTGAATGCGCGATGTTTGACTTGAAACCACGAATGGCAAGCAAATCAAAAGCGATATGGAAATCCAAATTTTCATTTTCTGGTTTGAAAAAGTTGCACGAGTTTCGGAATGTAATCATCGGTTGTTTGAATCGTTGTTTGATCAATTCCCAACTGTTTAAAAATATCATTCAACTGATTTTCAAAAGATCTGAAATTTTCCTCGAAAATCTGTCTGGCAACTACTGAAGAGGAATTGACCCAATTTTTTCTGCCAGTTTCAGCGTTGTAAAAATGAATCATTCCCAAATCTGGCAATTTACTTTCGGCAGGATCTGACAAACGAATCGCGACCAAATCGTGTTTTCTTTTATTAACATTGAATCCTTCTTGAAAGGAATTTGAATCGATGAAATCACTGATGACAAAACCAATGCTTCGTTTCTTTTGCGTGTTTCTCAAAAATTTCAAACCTTCGTTGATATTGGTTTTCAAACTTTTTGGTTTCAAGGCAATTAATTCCCGCAAAATATACAAGGCGTGTTTCTTGCCTTTTGCTGGAGCGATGTATTTTTCAATTTGATCTGAAACGAATATTGCACCGATTTTATCGTTGTTTGCAATGGCCGAAAAAGCCAATACTGCTGCCAATTCTAAGGCTAAATCTCTTTTTGTTTTGTTTTGTGTCCCAAATTCAGATGAACCAGAAACATCAATCATCAGAATGACTGTCAATTCGCGTTCTTCTTCAAATACTTTGACGAAAGGCGCATTGAATCTCGCCGTTACATTCCAATCAATCGTGCGCACTTCATCGCCCACATTGTATTCACGCACTTCGCTGAATGCCATTCCTTTTCCTTTGAAAGAAGAATGATACGCACCCGAAAATACTTGCTTGGTCAAACCACGCGTTTTGATCTCAATCAATTTAATTTTCTTCAGCAATTCGTTTGTGTCCATTGTATCGGATTACAACTTTTGAAATGAATTTATTCTCCTCAATTAAGGAACTTCAACGCGGTTTAAAATCTTTACAATGATTTGGGCAGCATCCATGTTTTCTGCTTCAGCTTCGTAGGTCAAACCAATTCTGTGACGCATCACATCTGCAGCAACCGCACGAATATCTTCTGGCACAACGAAAGCACGATTTTGCAAGAAAGCATGTGCTTTTCCAGCCAAAGCCAAATTTAAACTTGCTCGTGGAGAACAACCAAAACTAATCAATGGCGACAATTCATTTAAATTATAATTTTCGGGATTTCTCGTTGCAAAAACGATGTCCACGATGTATTGCTCAATTTTTTCATCCAAATAAACTTCTCGAACTAATTCACGCAGATTTAAAATGTGGTTTGAATCAACCACTTTGTTGACTTTAGCCAAACCTTCTTTGCGCACATTCGAGCGAATAATTTGTTTTTCTTCTTCCATTTTAGGATAATCCAATACCACTTTGAGCATGAATCGATCGACTTGTGCTTCTGGCAAAGGATACGTTCCTTCTTGTTCAATCGGATTCTGCGTTGCTAATACCAAAAATGGTTTCGGCAATGGAAAAGTTTCATCGCCAATTGTCACTTGTTTTTCTTGCATCGCTTCCAACAAGGCACTTTGTACTTTCGCTGGCGCACGATTGATTTCATCCGCCAAAATGAAATTGGCGAAAATCGGCCCTTTTTTGACGATGAAAGCTTCACTTTTTTGGTTGTAAATCAATGTTCCTGTAACGTCGGCAGGCAACAAATCTGGCGTAAACTGAATGCGGCTAAATTGTGCGTCGATGGCTTCAGAAAGCGTTTTGATGGCCAATGTTTTTGCCAATCCTGGAACACCTTCTAACAAAACATGTCCATCAGCCAAAAGTGCAATCAACAAGCGATCAACCATATACGTTTGACCAACAATTACTTTGGCAATTTCTTGACGCAACTGTTGGATAATTCCATTTTCTTTTTGGATTTTTTCCGAAAGAATTCTCAGATTCTCCGCAGGACTTAAAGTAGCATTTTCAAACTCCGACATATCATAAATTGGATGAACTCACAAAGTTGCTAAAGTTTGTGTGCAAAAACTTGCTGTTGCTGTTAAATATTGTTAACCTTGTTTTGTAAAATCAGACTTTCAATTTTATGGAACAGCGTGCTTGTCAGGAATGTGGTCAAAAGTTAAACGGCAGAAAGGATCAGAAATTTTGTTCTGATTATTGTCGAAACGCTTTTAACAACAAGTTGAACGAAGATTCAAACAAATACGTGCGTCGAATCAACGGCATTTTACGCAAAAATCGACGTATTTTAGAGAAATTGAACCCCAATGGAAAAGTCACCACAGACGGAATTACGTTGGCGGAAGAAGGTTTTAATTTTCACTATTACACCAATATTTACACGACGCAAAAAGGCGGACAATATTTTTTCTGCTACGAACATGGCTACATTAAATTGGAAAATGACCAGTATATGTTGGTGATGAAGCAGGATTATGTGAAGTAGATTTTAGGATGTTCAGATATTAAGATGTTAGGATATTAAGATTTTAAGATATTAGGATTTTAAGACTAGTTCACAGCTATTTTTTGAACAACCTCGGAAGATTGAGTGTGAATTTTGACAAAATAAATTCCTGCATCGATTTGCTCAAGATTTAATTTATAATCGTCATTGGGGAAATTTTCTTTGGTGAAAATTAATTGACCAAAATAATTATAAAAATCTACTTTTTCTATTGGTTTTTCTGATTCGACTTGGAGGATGTCGTTTACTGGGTTTGGGAAGATTGAGATTTGGTTTTCAAAATTACTTTCGTGAACAGACAGACTACAGGGCAATAATTCAATTCCACCATTACATAATAAAGAATCTTTAGAGATACAAATATCATCAACAAAATAATAGCTGTATCTATTTAAACATGACGCACAATCAAAGTTATTTGTATCAGTACTAACATCATTAAAAAAATTTCCAATTGCTAAATAATTATATGCAGAATCCGCAATAAAACTTCCATTTATTCTAGTCCAATTAACTGAATCAATAACTATTGAATCTGAATTTAAGTGTGAAAGATTATTTATTGGTGCGGGATTATTTGCACCATAGGAAACAGTAGATAGACGAATACCGATATTATTGGAAGGCATACCATTATGATTTCCTCCAATATTACTTTGTCCTAATACTGTGTAAAAGGAAATATAATAAATTTGACCTATTATTAATTGTTGATTTAATTGAATACCAATTTGTTCTCGATAATTAGTAAGGCTAGTTGCAAAGGTAATAAGTCCTGCATAAGCACCACAATTTCTATTATCATCTTGATAATCTCCTAAACTTTTAGGAACACCATATCCAGCAGATAAACCACAAGAATTATAATAATCGGGTGTTGACATTCCAACGCTAAATTTACTCCATCCATTTGCAAATTGAATTTGATCTTCAAATTCGGGGCACTGTGAATACTCCTCAAAACTCGGATTAGGCACCAAATTCACTTGCCCATGAACTTCCAACAAAGCAAAACACAAGAACAACGAAGAGATTAATTTTTTCACGCCATTAAATTAAGAAAAAATGTTCAGAATGGGTTTGGTTTTTAAGTTTTTAACGAATTTCAATTCACCGCTATTTTTTGAACGATCTCGGAAGATTGAGTTCGAATTTTGACAAAATAAATTCCTGCATCTATTTGCTCAAGATTTAAATTATAATCGTCATTGGGGAAATTTTGTTTGGTGAAAATTATTTGACCAAAAGAATTATAGACAGCTACTTTTTCTAGTGGTTTTTCTGATTCGATGTGGAGGATGTCGTTTACTGGGTTTGGGAAGACTTTAACTAAATTTAGTTCATAGTCCAAAATTGAACTTGCATTTATTTTTTTTAGACTTAAATTATCAATGTAAACACCTGTTTGAGCAAATTCATTTACCCAAATTTCTATTTCATATGCATTTGAATTCGCTTTAAAGATAGTGTCAAAGTTTAGCCAATTTGTTTGATTAGTGTATGGACATATAATTGAATCGTTTGTATTTGAAAACTTTATGTAAAATCTATTCGGCTGATTTGAAAGACCACTAAACGTATTAATTTTGAAATATGCGCTAAATTCATATATTGAATCTTCCTCAATTGGCAACAGCAGAGTTGCTTTTGCCGCTTCCATATAGACGAGATTTATAAAAGCTAGACCTGACTGTGCTACTGAATTATCCCAATCACAAAAGATATTTCCTTCAATTAATCTATCTGGCGAATCGTCTAGAACATTCCAGTCATTTGGCCCATTTTCTTGAGAGGTAAATGAACAATTAGCATCAATTTGTACTTCCCAACCTGCAGATGAATTTGAAGGTCCTTGCTCAAAACTAGGATTCGGCACCAAATTCACTTGCCCATGAACTTCCAACAAGGCAAAACACAAGAACAACGAAAAGATTAATTTTTTCACGCCATTAAATTAAGAAATAATGTTCAAAATGGGCTTGGTTTTTAAGTTTTTAACGAATTTCAATTCACCGCAGCTAGATTTTAATAACCAAAAAAAATCCCGATAAAAACTTACCGGGATTCAATATGATTTCAAAACGAATTATGTGACAGAGATTTAAGACCGAAGACTATAGACACTAGACATTAGACTTTCAAAATTCTCAAGCAAAAAAAATCCCGATAAAAACTTACCGGGATTCAATATGATTTCAAAACGAATT
>JBBALI010000003.1:0-62220 GCA_040403095.1 Crocinitomicaceae bacterium | reverse complement strand
ATGCTGTTTTGAGTTGTTCTAAAAAACGTTCTAAATTTGGGTTTTTGGTCAATGCGTCTGAACCAGTTGCAAGAATTGTTTTGCATTTGTTGCGGTCTAACCAAAGTGAGAAATTCGATACTGCAACAGACAAAGTTCCGTTGATGTCGATTTTGCTAATTCCACGTTGTTTTTGTTCAAATGCAGCTAATAGTTCTTGCTGAACTCTATCGATATCGTGATTTTCATGAAAAAGCAACAAACCGTCAATTTGGTTCAATTGTTCTTCCGTTTTGTGATCAAATTTTACAGTTTCGATACCAATGCTTTCAGCCCAGTTAGAGATAGTTTTGCCAAAAGTACTTTCTTCGAAATATAATTGTGTAACTTTCATTTTATTAATTGAATGTTGTTGTGCACGTCAAAATGAGACCGCAAAAATAGGATTAAGATTTGATTAAATCTCCTATTATTATTTAAAAATGTTTATTTAATGTTAATTCAAATAAGAATTATTGTTGATAACCCAAGATTTTGAGGTAATCACTCGCTGTTTGCTCTTCCGAAAACAACTGCGTGAAGATTTTACCATTTTCATCTCGCTGAATCAGAATGTGCTTTGGCTCAGGAATTAAGCAGTGTTTCAAGCCACCAAAACCTCCAATTGTTTCTTGATATGCGCCAGTGTTGAAAAATCCAATGTACAAAGGTTTGTTTTTATTGAATTTTGGCAAATAAATCGCATTCGAATGTTGCTCTGAATTGTAGTAATCATCACTATCGCAAGTCAAACCACCCAACAAAACGCGTTCATAATCGTCGTTCCATCTATTGATTGGCAACATGATAAATCGCTGATTGATTGCCCAAGTATCTGGTAAATTGGTCATAAATGAAGAATCGATCATGCTCCATTTTTCACGGTCATTTTGTTGTTTTTGGTGCAAAACATTGAAAATCGCACCGCCGCTTTCGCCCACTGTAAACGACCCAAATTCAGTGAAAATGTGTGGTTCAGGAATGTCGTTGTCGGTACACATTCTTTTCACTTGCGTCAAAATCTCTTTCACCATGTAGGCGTAATCGAAATCAAAAGCCAACGATTTTTTAATTGGAAATCCACCGCCGATGTTCAAAGAATCCAAACTTGGACACACTTTTTTCAAGTCGCAATAAATGCGCAACAATTTGGTCAATTCGTTCCAATAGTAAGAAGTGTCGTTGATCCCAGTATTGATGAAGAAATGCAACATTTTCACTTTCACACGTGGATTGTCGTGAACCATCGCTTTGTAAAACGGAACGATTTCACGGTAACGAATCCCTAGACGAGATGTGTAAAACTCAAACTTTGGCTCTTCCTCCGAAGCAATTCGAATTCCGATATTCAAATCTTTGTCAGTCGCTGAAAGTAAATCTTGTAATTCTTGCGTATTGTCAACCACAGGAACGATGTTGAGATCCGTTTCAGACATCAAAGAAGCAATATTCTTAATATATTTTTCAGGTTTGTAGCCGTTGCAAATCACGTATTTTCCGTCAACAATTTTTCCTGAATTATAAAGATTTTTAACGATGTCAATGTCAAAGGCAGAAGATGTTTCAATGTGTACATCATTTTTCAAAACTTCATCCAAAACGAAAGCAAAATGCGAACTTTTAGTACAATAGGAATAATAATAATTTCCTGTGTAACCAATGTTATTCATCGCTTCACGGAACCAACCTTTGGCTCTCTGAACGTTGTATGAAATTTGGGGTAAATAATTAAATTTCAGAGGCGTACCATATTCTTCAATCAATCGCATTAAATCAATTCCATGAAAAATTAGTCGGTCGTCTTGCAAGTTAAACTCATCTTGCGGAAAGTCAAAAGTTTGATCTATTAAATCGATGTATTTTGTTCTCATTTACCCTAATAATGTGTGCAAAGTTCCCTTAAAATATTGATTTTTGAAAGAAAGTGAGAAAAATAATTGAAAAATTGGGTTTGAAGTGGATTTTAATAACCTGAAAACACCAGTAAAATCTATATATTAAGTGATTCTAACGGATAAAATCACTTACATCACCGCCATCGTATTCATGAGCTTTTCAATCTTCACAATCAAAGCGCTATTCGTACAATTGTAGTTGTTGAAAATAAACGCAAAAGCCAATTCTTTACCAGATTTAGTGGTTACGTAACCTGCATACGATTTTACTTTTGACATTGTTCCACTTTTGGCTTTGACTCTTCCATCTCCTGCTTGATTTTTGCAAATATCTGCCATGGTGCCTGTTTCGCCAGCAATTGCCAAGGTTTTTTTGAATGCCGCTGCATTTTTAGAATGGTGCATGTGTTTCAACAATTCACAAAAATGTTCAGCGCTGATTGCATTTGTGCGTGAAAGTCCGCTGCCGTCTTTTAAAAACAAGCCCGCTGTATTGATACGCGAATCCCAAAATTTGTCAATGTAATTGATACCATTTTCAGTAGAACCATTTCCGTTTTTATGAAAACCAATCCAACAAACTAATTCTTCCGCGAATAGATTGACACTTTTCAAATTCGTCCAATACGCAATCGAAGCAACTGTTGGACTTTTGTGCTTGTAAATCAAGAAATGTCCCACGCTGTATCTTTTCCATGCAAATTCCAATTGCATATTTCTTGCATTTTTTGCTTTTCCTGTCACTTCAATTCCCCTTGCGATGAGTGCATTTTTGAGTTCGATCGCAAATTGCAGTTCAGGATCTGGAATACTTCCCTTGACAGTAATATTTGAATTTGCTTCCAAATAGCCAGTTCCAAAGCGATCTAAAGAATATGGCGCTCCGTAGATGTATGAATTATCTCCCGTTGAACTGCTTCCTTCTATGTAATTATTGAAGTTAAAATTTTCAACGATTGGAAAAGTCTTCAACAATTCAGGTTTTGTTCCAATTCCATTGATTTTGAAATAGTAGCGCAACATGTTATCGAAAATCGGCAAACCAGAAGGTCCAGCGCCGTAATAATTTCCCATGTCGTTCCAAGTCCAACCGTCTGGCGCACCTTTGTAACCAAATTCAGAAGCATCGCCAATAATATTTCCTTCAATTTTTCGCAAACCAAGTTTAAACAACGTATCTGCCCATTTTACAAGAAAATTGGACTCAGAACCGCTTTCATTGTAATATTTGCTGCCCAACGTCACGTCTCCACCGCCACGAATCCACAAATCGCCGGTAACAATTCCTTTGGTAGAAATTTCACTTGTGATGTATAATTTTGTTTCAGTATTGTAATTTTCACCCAAGATTTCAAAAGCGGTTGCTGTCGAAAAAAGTTTAGTTGTTGATGCAGGAGAAAGCGAAGTTTTGGATTGATTTTGAATGATTTTTTCGCCAGTTTTTAAATCAATTACACAAATCCCCACACTTGCATTAACTAACAATGGATCACTGACAATTTGATTTTTGACATTTTCTAATTCATTTTGTGAAAAAACAAACGAATTTTGAAATTGTAAGACAAAAAACAAACTAATCAACAAACTTACTATCTTCATGGCGTAAAATTTTGATAAAAATGGACATTAATCTAATATGCAATAGTTGAATTAACGAAACTTTATCAACATCATACAACCGATAACGAAATATTAATTTATGAAATAGTTTTATTGGGCAAGTCCAAAACAAAACCAAAATATTACTTTTGGGAGTTCAAAGAACGATACAAGCAAACAAGATGATTAAAGTATTGAGGATAATAAATCGCTTCAACATTGGAGGACCAACATACAATGCTACTTTTTTAACTCGTTTTTTAGATGGTGAATTTGAAACCTTACTAATTGGAGGATTGCCTGAAGAGGGAGAAGCAGATTCAATGCACATTCCGCATGAGTATGGCGTTGAACCACAAATTTTGGAGGAAATGAAACGCACTCCAAATTTTAAATCAGACAGAGAAGCTTACAAAAAAATCAAGGAAATAATCCAAGAATTCAAACCAGATATTGTCCATACTCATGCTTCAAAAGCAGGTGCTTTGGGTCGAAGAGCGGCGTTTTCTTGCAAAGTTCCAGTGGTTGTGCACACTTTCCACGGACACGTTTTTCATTCGTATTTTAATCCGCTGAAAACAAATATTTTCAAAGCCATTGAAAGAAGGTTGGCGCGAAAATCAACTGGAATTATTGCAATCAGTGAATTGCAAAAGCAAGAATTGAGTCAAGTGCACAAAATTTGTCCTGCAAATAAAATCAAAGTAATTCCACTAGGTTTTGATTTAGAAAAATTCAGGGTTAATCTAGTCGAAAATCGTATTTCAGTTCGAAAAAATTATGGCATAAAGGACGGAGAAGTTGCAGTTGCCATTGTAGGTAGATTAGCACCTATCAAAAATCACGAATTTTTTCTTAAATTAGTGGAATCAATCTTGTCCAAAGGCATTGAAAAAGTGAAATTTTTTATTGTTGGAGATGGCGAATTGAAAAAAGAAATTGAAAAAAGATCGAAAGAAATTAATGCAAAATATGGTGAAAAAGTAATCATGACTTCTTGGATCAAAGACATCGCCACATTTAATGCAGGAATGGATATCATGTGTTTGACATCAGATAATGAGGGAACACCAGTAAGTTTAATTGAAGGTCAGGCAAGTAATTTGCCTATTATTTCAACGGATGTTGGTGGCGTAAAAGACATTGTTGATGAAGGCGTTACAGGTTTTGTTATTCCAAAAGGCGATTTAATTCAGTTCACTGAAAAAATGGCTTTGTTGATAGAAAATGAAGAAATTCGCGAAAAAATGTCACAAAATGGATGGAACTTCGTAAGAGACAAATTCCATTATATGCGTTTGGCTTCGGACATGGAAAAATATTACAAAGAATTACTAAATAAATAATGAAAAAATTCTGTTTGAAATATTACAAATACTTTTCAATAGTAGTGTTGTTATTTGTTACAGCAAGCTGTGGAATTAATAGTAGTTTAATGCTGAAAGTACCTAAGGAATCGGAACCAAAACCTGATTCCTTGAAAACAATTCAAGAAAAATATTATAAACTTTACGATAAAGATTCTGTTCCTCTTTTACCAAGAGAAGATTACAAATTGTCAATTGATGATAAATTTACGTTCAACTTAAGTACCAATGATGGTAAAAACATTTTGGAGGGACTAACTGGGTTAGGACAGATTTCCGCCAGTGGTGCTCTTAGTGAATATTTAATTCGATCAGATGGTTTCACTGTTTTACCAGTCATTGGTGAAGTTAAAATATTAGGATTAACTATTAAACAAGCCGAAGATTCTTTAAAAATAATGTTTTCTAAACATTATTTAGATCCATTTCTACAACTTAAAATTACCAATCAAAGAGTGATCGTTTTCCCCGGAGAAGGTGGACAAGCCAGAGTTGTTTTTTTAAAAAACAACAACACAACTTTAATGGAAATAATTGCTGATGTTGGAGGTATTTCCTCAAGAGGAAAATCAAAAGCAATCAAGTTAATTCGATACGTCGATGGGAAGAGAGTAATATATCCCATTGATTTGTCATCAGTAAATGGATTGATGTATGCTGATTTGTATGTTCAAGCAAACGATTATATATATGTAGAGCCTAATCCTAATCTAGCTTCTGAGGTTTTAAAGCAAACGGCACCAATTGTAGGTATACTATCAAGTTTAATTATTATCGTCACAATTATTAATAACTTAAAATAAAGAGGTGAGTACCAATTCTAAAAAAGTCATAATCAACAAAGAATACAATCCGTATATTTTAAATTCGGTTGTCAAACGTTATTGGTATTGGCCCTTGACATTTGTCTTTATTTTTACTTGTATATCTTATTTGTTTTTAAGATACACCAAAGCTGTTTATGAATCTAATTCCTTAATTCAAATTGAAAATACGGATCAAGCAAAAAAAATTATTGACGTTGAAAATATAAATTCTAGAAGTAATGTTTCATCTGAAATAGAGTTATTAAAATCACAATTGCTCTTCGAAAAAGCCATAGACAAATTAAACATGAATGTGAGTCTTTTTTCAAAAGGTAAAATCTTAACGGAAGAATTATATTTATTGAGTACGTTTAATGTTCAGCCATATGCATTGAATGACTCAACGCTTTGCAATGTCCCAATTTATGTAAAACTTGAAAACGGTAAAATCAATCTAAATTACACTTTTCAAGGAGTGAAATACCATATAAATGGAAAATTAAACTCAAATATACGCAACAAACATTTTGATGTAATAATTAAATCCTCTAGTCTAGCTGAATTTCAAATTGCAAGTGATGCAAACAAATTATATTTTACTTTCAATGAAAAATCGAGTTTGGTTGAAAGACTGCTGCCAGGATTGATTATAAATCCAATCAATTTGGAAGCAAAAACAATTCAAATTAGCTATCAATCTTATAACCCACTGTTGTGTAATGACATAGTAAAAGTGGTTACAGAAGCCTTTTTTGAATACGACGAAAATCTTAAAAAACAAAGTTCAGATAATGTCTTGTTTTTTATTGAATCCCAACTTGATTCTCTTACCGTAGAATTGAAGCTATCTAAAGATAGCCTGGCTGATTTTCAGAGAATTTCAAATCTTCCAGATCCAGAAATGGCTGGTTCGAAGCTAAATGGTGATTTGGATAAATATAGTGCTGAGTTAGTTTTAATAAAAGATGAACTTGCAACTTTAAGATTGGTTTCAAGTAAACTTAAAGCTGAACCAAATCGGTTAGAAATTTACAAAATTTTACCTGAAATGTTAGGTAAAAGCTACGAAAATGCGCTTTCAAGCCAAATTGAAGATTTACACCAAATTTTGGAAAGAAAAGAAGATTTACTTTTCAAATTAAAACCCGACAATCCTGAAATAAAAAATATTAACGAAAGAATTGACAATAAAATTTATGCAATAAGACGCAGTATGTCTGTAATTCAAGATCGTTTGATGGAAACAGCAAAAAATCTGCAGCAAAAAATTGATTTACTCAATGGAGAATTCTATTTACTTCCTGAGAAAAAAATGGAGTTTAATCGGTTAAAATCGCTGCAAGATCTAAACGAAAAATATTATTCGTTGCTCACTGAAAAGAAAGCACAATATGCGATTTCAAATGCTGGATATGCTCCTACAAGTCGTGTTTTGAGTAAACCTTTTGTTCCTGATACACCTGTAAGTCCAAATAGAAAAATTATCTATATTTCATTTTTCTTATTTGGTCTTTTGATTGGAGTCTCTTTGATTATTTATAAGTATCTAACTTATAATGAAATCAATAGCATGGATGATTTAAAGAAACTGTTGCCAGACAATATTAGTTTCTTAGGTGGAGTTCCCACAGTTAAGAAAAACATGGAATTTTCTCAAATTGTGGTCAATGAATCCTCAAAATCCAGGATTGCGGAAGCAATGAGAAGTATTCGTTCAAATCTGAGTTTCGTGAACGAAAATGGCAAGGTAATCGCAATTTCATCTTCTGTTTCCGGAGAAGGAAAAACTTTTGTTGCACTTAATCTTGCAGGAATCATCGCATTGTCAGGTAAAAAAACCATCATTGTTGATCTAGATATGCGTAAACCTAAAGTTCACTTAGGTTTTAATGTGAAAAACGACAACGGAATGAGTAATTTAATTATTCACCATTCAACAATTGATGAATGTATTCAGCATTCAGATGTGAAAAATTTGGATTTTATAACCGCTGGTGAAGTTCCACCAAATCCTTCTGAATTAATTTTAAGTGATTCTTTCAAAAATATTTTGGAAGTGTTAAAATCAAGATACGATTGTATCATTATTGATAACCCACCTGTAGGACTAGTATCTGATGGGATCCAAGTTCTTGCAAACGCGGATATTCCTATTTATATTTTTAAAGCCAATTATTCAAAACGAATCTTTGCAGAACGTGTTATTGAATTGTTTGAGGTACAACAATTGAAAACTTTAAATGTCATTCTAAATGGTGTAGATTCAGGAAATAAGAGATATGGATATGGATACGGTTATGGATACGGTTATGGATACGGATATGGACAAGGTTATTATGAAGATGATGACAATGGAAAAAAACGAAGAAGAAGAAGAAAGAGAAGCGATTCGTAAATTAGCATTTCGTTAAATCTTTTGAGTTTCTATAAATTCAATCTCAAACTCTAACTTTTTTCTAACTTTGCCTTAAATATTATAAGTTTCGATTTTGATTGAAAAAATAATTTTATTAATTGCATTTTTAGTTGTTGGTGTTATAGTTTCTTATATCATCAACATACTTTTATTGCGTTTTTCTGAAACACTTGGTATTCGGAATAAGAACGATGTGGTCGTAAGATGGAGCAATCAATCAAAGCCTTCTCTAGGAGGAATAAGTTTTTTTGTTGTCTTTCTTTTTTCTGCTATCGGTTACAGCATCGTTTTCAGTGAAGATCAAAGTATTTTTCAAAACAAACAATTCATAGGATTATTTGCTGCCGGCTCAATGGCTTTTCTAATGGGCTTAGCTGATGATGCATACAATACCAAACCTTTAATTAAATTAGCTGTTCAGATTGGTTGTGGATTAATTTTCGTTTTCACTGATTCAGTAATCGATTTAACGCACAACTTTTGGATTGATGCCTCAATAACTGTTTTGTGGGTGATTGCAGTCATGAATTCGCTCAATATGTTGGACAACATGGATGGGATAACAGGAACAGTCGTGGTATTCATTTTAGCAGCATGCTTGACATCTTCATATTTAGTTTTTGAAGTGAATAGAAATATTTGGTCGATTCTGTTGGTCTCGCAAATTGGCGCAATGATTGGTTTTTTGAAATTAAACATCAATCCAAGTAAACTTTTTATGGGTGACGCAGGAAGTCAATTTATTGCTCTCTTTGTTTCCTTTTTTGCAATTCACAATCTTTGGGATGCAGGACAAAGCATAGAAAGCCCATCTTGGACTGGATTATTGATTTGTTTGGTAGCTTTCACGCCTTCAGCTGTGGATACACTTACTGTTGTTATCAACAGATTAAGAAAAGGTAAATCACCCATGGTTGGCGGAAAAGATCATACAACACATCATTTGGTTTATGCCGGATTGAACGACATTAAAGTTTGGTATGTTTTTGTTTTAATTTCCTTGATTTCTTTGATTCTTAGCTCAATAATGGTTTATTTAACTATTCTGAAAATTTACTGGGTACTTGGATTTTTTGCTTTATATTTTATTATTGTTTTTGTGATTCTATTTAGATTAACGCACAAATATGCGCATAAAGTAAAATAATCAGTCGATTGCTCATTTCACGACCATGGATTTCAAATTATTCCTTTTCATTACGCTTCTTATGGTGAGTTGCTCCAATCAAAAGGAAAAATCAACCGCCGAAGAGAAAATTCAAAATACAGAAACTGGATTTGCAACGATTCCGAATTTGCCTGAATCAATGAATTTTGCTGGCGAAAAAATTTTGTTGCAAGACGAGGACATTATCGAACGATTAGACCGCGAAGTTTTGACCAACGCCTATTATCAAAGTGCTACAACACAAATGTTAAAACGCGCAAATCGTTGGTTCCCTATAATTGAGCGAATTTTGAAAGAAGAAAAGATTCCTGATGATTTTAAGTATCTGGCTGTCATTGAAAGTGGCTTAGTGCAAGCAACAAGCCCAGTTGGTGCACAAGGATTTTGGCAATTTATGCCCTACACAGCCAAGCAATACGATTTAGAAATTAGCGATGAAATCGACGAAAGATTGCATGTTGAAAAAAGTACGCGCGCTGCTTGTGCTTATCTTCGAGATGCGCAAGACACATTGAAAGATTGGCTGCTTGCATCGGCATCATACAACCGTGGAATAGGTGGTGTGCGACAAGATATGCGCTGGCAAGGTACAGATCATTATTTCGACACAGACCAAAATAACGAAACTGCTCGATATGTTTTTCGAATTTTGGCGGTCAAATTAATCTTTGAAAATCCGAAAGCGTATGGCTTCAACACGGATAAAATAAAATTATATGAACCTTTTAAAACAAAGCGTGTTGTTGTTAAACAAAGTATTCCGAACTTAGCAAAATGGGCGTTGGAAAAAGGTATCAATTTTAAGATTTTGACAAAGTTAAATCCTTGGCTAAAAGGAAATAAATTAACAATCAAAAATAAAACTTATCAATTACTTTTGCCAACGGAAAGTGAAAACTTAAAACCGTACAAGCAATATCTCAAATGAAAGAAGAAGTAGAAGACGAACAACAATACATCGAAGTTTACGGCGCTAGAGAACACAATCTCAAAAACATAGATTTAAAAATTCCGCGCAATAAATTGGTTGTTTTTACTGGTCTTTCAGGTTCTGGAAAATCTTCACTGGCGTTTGATACCATTTTTGCTGAAGGTCAAAGACGCTACATTGAAACTTTTTCATCATATGCCCGACAATTTTTAGGTGGACTAGAACGTCCTGACGTTGATAAAATTGATGGCTTAAGTCCAGTAATTTCGATCGAACAAAAAACCGTTTCTCGCTCACCGCGCTCAACCGTTGGAACAATTACAGAAATATATGATTTTCTAAGACTTTTCTTCGCAAGAGTTGGTACTGCTTATTCTTATGAAACTGGTGAAGCGATGGTCAAATATTCTGACGACCAAATCGTGGACCTCATCATCGAAAATTACCAAGGCAAAAAAGTGGTCATTCTCTCACCCAAAATCAAAGGTCGAAAAGGACATTACCGCGAATTGTTTGAACAAATCCGTAAAATGGGTTTTTCAAAAGTTAGAATCGATGGTGAAATCAAAGACATCGAAAGCGGAATGCGCGTGGATCGATACAAAGTGCACGATATCGAAATTGTCATCGACAGACTAATCATTGATGGTTCAGACAGAAAACGCATTTACGATTCTGTAATCACCGCCATGAAACAAGGTTCAAAAGCGATGATGGTCATGGATTTTGAAAGCAATCAAGTGCGCCATTTTAGTCGCGCTTTGATGTGTCCAACTTCTGGAATCAGTTATCCCGAGCCTGAACCAAGTTTGTTTTCATTCAACTCGCCTTATGGTGCTTGCCAAACTTGCAACGGATTGGGAGAAATTTCGGAAGTCGATTTAGAAAAGATAATTCCAAATTTCAAATTGTCCATCAAAAAAGGCGGTCTGGCTCCTTTGGGAGAATATAAAAAAACTTGGATTTTTGAAAAAATTGATGCTTTCTTGATTCAAGAAGGATATTCAATCAATACTCCTTTGGAAGAAATTCCTGAAGATTTGTTGCACATTTTGTTGAACGGAAATGAAGGAATGGAACGTTCTCCTAAAAACAAATCGATTGTTTTTGAGGGAATTGTAAACTTTTTGACACGCCATTCAGACGAAAGTTCAGCAGCGATTCAACGTTGGGCACAAAGCTTTATGAATCGGGTGATTTGTCCAACATGTCACGGAACAAGAATTAAAAAAGAAGCGCATTTTTTCAAAATCAATGGCAAACACATAGGTGAATTAGCCCAATCAGATATTGGTGAATTGAAAATTTGGTTTGATACCTTGGAAGAAAATCTTTCACCTTCGGAACTTCAAATCGGAACTGAAATCATCAAAGAAATAAAGGATAGATTGAATTTTATCATGGAAGTTGGATTAGATTATTTGTCTTTGCATCGTTCAGCAAAAACTCTTTCTGGTGGAGAAGCGCAACGCATTCGACTGGCAACGCAAATCGGTTCTGAATTGATGAACGTCTTATATGTACTAGATGAACCAAGTATTGGATTACATCAAAGAGACAATACGCGATTGATTAATTCTCTCAAAAAATTACGCGATACTGGAAATTCCGTCATTGTTGTGGAGCATGACAAAGAAATGATTGAAGCGGCTGATTTTGTCGTAGATATTGGTCCAGGAGCTGGAATTCATGGCGGACAAATTATCAATGCAGCGCCATTTGGAGATTTACATTCCAAAGATTCATTCACGACCAAATACTTGCGTGGTGAAATGAAAATTGAAATTCCGAAGAAAAGACGCAAAGGCAACGGAAATAAAATCAGCTTGTTAGGCGCAACCGGACACAATCTACAAAATGTTGATTTGCACATTCCGTTGGGAACTTTTACCTGTATTACTGGCGTTTCAGGAAGTGGAAAATCGACGCTCATCAATCATACTTTGTATCCCATTTTGAATGCGCACATTTACAATGGTGTCAAAAAACCAATGCCTTACAAAAAGTTTAATGGCTTGGAATTTTTGGATAAAGTGATTGAAATTGACCAAAGTCCGATCGGAAGAACGCCACGATCGAATCCCGCGACTTACACGAATGTTTTCACTGAAATCAGAAGTTTGTATGCGAGCATGCCTGAAGCGCAAATTCGCGGATATAAACCAGGAAGATTTTCATTTAATGTCGCTGGAGGAAGATGTGAAACTTGCGGCGGCGGCGGAGTGAAAGTGATTGAAATGAACTTTTTACCAGATGTTTACGTCGATTGTGATGGCTGTCAAGGAAAACGCTATAATCGTGAAACCTTGGAAGTTCGTTACAAGGGAAAATCCATCAGCGATGTACTTGAAATGACCATCGAAGATGCAGCAATTTTCTTTGAAAAAATCCCTAAAATTTTCCGAGTTTTGGACACAATGGTTTCCGTAGGATTGGGCTATGTCAAATTAGGTCAAGCGTCCACTACCCTTTCGGGTGGCGAAGCGCAACGAATCAAATTGTCAACAGAACTTGCCAAAAAAGGAACAGGAAGTACAATTTATATTCTAGACGAACCATCAACTGGATTGCATTTTGAAGATATTCGTTTACTATTGATTGTGTTGCAACGATTGGTAGATGAAGGAAATACGGTTTTAGTAATCGAACACAATTTGGATATTGTCAAAGTAGCTGATTATGTGGTTGACATCGGTCCTGAAGGCGGAAAAGGCGGAGGTGAAATTTTATTTTCTGGTACACCAGAAGATATGGTCAAAAAAGCGATGAAACGTTCTCATACGGCGCAATACTTGGAAATGGAATTGAAACAGTAAAATTTCAAAACAATTACCAAAGCAGCATTCACGATTTAAAATTTTGTATTACCTTTAAATTTCAAAGGATAAAACCAACGGTATTTGTTTTTTCGCGGAATGATTTCCCAAAAGCAAAAAAGACACTTCACTATCCGTACTTAAAATTAATTTTCTTAAAAAACTATTTTATGCACGCAGCAAAGAAAGATTGGAATGCCATCAAAACAAACGACAGTTGGGCAATTTTCAAAATCATGTCAGAATTCGTTGAAGGATATGACCGCATGGCGCAAATTGGACCTTGTATTTCTATTTTTGGTTCAGCGCGTACCAAACCTGACAATAAATATTATCAATTAGCGGTAGAAGTAGCACATAAATTGACCAAAGCAGGTTATGGTGTCATTACTGGCGGTGGACCAGGAATTATGGAAGCTGGAAACAAAGGTGCGCAGGAAGGCGGCGGTGCTTCTGTTGGACTGAATATCAATTTACCTTTCGAACAAAGTCACAACCAATACATCGATTTAGATAAAGTACTTGATTTTCGCTATTTCTTTGTGCGCAAAGTCATGTTTGTGAAATACGCGCAAGGATTTGTAATTCTTCCAGGCGGAATGGGAACGATTGACGAACTTTTTGAAGCGTTAACCTTGATTCAGACCAAAAAAATCAAAAAAATGCCGATGGTTTTAGTCGGACATGATTATTGGGACGGATTGATTGACTGGATTCGAACAGTGATGTTGGAAAAAGAAAATAACGTTTCTGCTGAAGACATGCATTTATTAAAAGTAGTTGATACAGCAGATGAGGCAGTAAAATACATTGAAGAATTCTACAAATCTCATGAGTTGAGACCGAATTTCTAATTTAAATAAAATAGATGTGAACCCATTTGAACTTTCAAGTGGGTTTATTTTTTGTCAAATAATTCCAACACCTTTTCTATTGGTCTTCCAATTGCGGCTTTATTTCCGTGAATAACGATTGGACGTTCGATCAATTTTGGAAATTGAACCATCGCATCAATCCATTCTGTTTCACTCAATGTTTTGCCTTTGAAATTTTCTACAAAAATCGCTTCTCCTTTGCGAATCAATGCTTCTGCAGGAATTTGAAGCATTTTCAAAATAGACTTCAAATCTTTGGCAGAAGGCGGATTTTTCAAGTATTCAATCACTTCTACTTCAGTATCTAAATTTCTTATTGCTTCCAAAGATGCGCGACTTTTACCGCATTGATTGTTGTGATAAATGATTGTTTTCATTACGAGAAAATTAATTTCCGTAGGTCATCAAATACGCTTTCAAAAATTCATTCAAATCGCCATCCATTACCGCTTCGACATTTCCTGTTTCGTGACCAGTTCTGACATCTTTCACCAATTTATATGGATGCATCACGTAATTTCTGATTTGAGAACCCCATTCGATTTTCTTTTTGTTGGCTTCGATTTCGTTGCGTTTTTCCATGCGTGCACGGTATTCCAATTCATATAATTGAGAACGCAATAATTGCATCGCTTTTTCTTTATTTCCAAGCTGAGAGCGAGATTCAGAGTTTTCGATGATGATCCCAGAAGGCGCGTGTTTCAAACGAACCGCAGTTTCAACTTTATTTACGTTTTGTCCACCTGCACCGCCCGAACGGAAAGTATCCCACGTGATGTCAGCTGGATTAATATGAATATCAATTGTATCGTCCACCAAAGGATAAACATAAACTGATGCGAAAGAAGTGTGTCTTTTGGCGTTGGAATCAAACGGTGAAATTCGAACCAAACGGTGAACACCATTTTCGCCTTTCAAATAACCAAAAGCAAAATCCCCTTCAAATTCGATAGTAACTGTTTTTATTCCAGCAACATCTCCCGCTTGATAATTCAATTCTTTCAGCTTGTAACCATTCTTGGTTCCCCACATCATGTACATGCGCATCAGCATCGAAGCCCAATCACAACTTTCTGTACCACCAGCTCCTGAAGTAATTTGCAAAACCGCGCTTAATTGATCTTCTTCACCAGAAAGCATATTTTTGAGTTCCAATTCTTCGACTTTAGAAGCGAGTGATTTGAATGCTTCTTCCACTTCTGTTTCTTCAGACATTCCTTCTTTGAAAAAATCAAAAAGTACTTCCATGTCGTCCATGCCAGACTTCAATTCGTCGTAAGTTGCAATCCAAAATTTCAACGTACGAATGGATTTCATTTCCACTTCCGCTTTTTTAGGATCATTCCAAAAATCAGGATCTTGCGTTTTCAATTCTCCTTCTTGAAGTTGAACGCGTTTTTCCTGAATTTTCAAATAATCAGAGATTGCTTGGATGCGCGTACTCAGTTCTTTCAGCTGTTCTTGATTCACCATAAGGACACAAAGATAATGCGATAATTTGAAAAGTTCGAATGGAGAGGTTCGTAAAATCCGGAATAGAAAAACTAGAATGAGTATAAATACCACACAAAAGTCAAAAGTGACTTCCAAATCTCAAATAAAATAATAAATTTGCATGATAAAATTAAAGACTATAAAAATGAGTATCCCAGCTGAATTAAAATATACGAAAGACCACGAGTGGGTTCGTGTTGACGGAAATATTGCTACTGTAGGCATTACTGCATTTGCTCAAGGCGAATTAGGTGATATCGTTTACGTTGAAATTGAAACAGAATGCGAAGAATTGGATCAAGAAGAAGTTTTTGGTTCTGTAGAAGCTGTAAAAACTGTATCTGATTTGTTCATGCCGGTTTCTGGAAAAATCATCGAATTCAACAGTGCATTGGAATCAAATCCTGAAGCTGTAAATTCAGATCCTTACGGAGATGGTTGGATGGTAAAAGTTGAATTGAGCAATCCTTCTGAATTGGAAAATTTACTTGATGCTGCTGGATACCAAGCGCTAATCGGCTAATCGAAAAAATTTTATATACAATCCCTCACGCATTTTTGTTTGAGGGATTTTTTATTAAACCTATTACTTAACTTTTCTATCTTTGAATCGATTTAAAATAATTCATGGTTTTTAGTAGTATCACATTTTTGGTTTATTTTCTTCCGCTCTTTGTCTTGATTTATCATTTCATTGCGAAAGAGTACAAAAATTGGTTCATTTTACTTTCCAGTATTTATTTCTTCAGCTGGGGCGCACCCACGTTTGTTTTTGTACTTGTTGGGGTCACGATTTTAGACTTCTACCTCGTCAAATTTTTATTTGAATCCAAAACTGCACTTCGAAAAAGAATTCTGTTAATCACTTCACTAACCATGAATTTAGGAATGTTGGCTTATTTCAAATACGCCAATTTCTTCATCGAAAATGTAAATAGCTTTTTATATAAACAAGGATTTGAAACCATTGAATGGACCAAAATCGCCTTGCCTATTGGAATTTCATTTTTCACCTTTCAAAGTTTGACTTACGCTGTGGATGTTTATCGAAATGTGCACAAACCACTTGAAAAATTAAGCAATTACATGTTGTTCATCGTAGCTTTTCCGCAGATGATTGCCGGTCCTATTGTGAGATTCAACTACATTGCGGATCAAATCACTGAGCGAAATGAAACAATCGACGATAAATTGCAAGGATTTATTCGTTTGTGCATCGGTCTTGGAAAAAAAGTGTTGATCGCCAATGTGATGGGACAACAGGCTAAATTATTCATGGAAATTCCTGTGGATCAATTAACGATGGCTTCCGCTTGGATTGGAATTTTGGCTTATACATTCCAAATTTATTTCGACTTTGCGGGATATTCCGATATGGCGATTGGACTGGGGAAAATCATGGGATTCACTTTTCCTGAAAACTTTGATAGTCCATACATTTCAAGAAGTATTACGGAATTTTGGCGCAGGTGGCACATGACTCTTGGAACTTGGATGCGCGATTATTTGTACATTCCATTGGGCGGCAACAAAGTAAAGACAAAAATGCGGCTGTACATGAACTTATGGTTCGTTTTTGTGATTTCAGGTTTATGGCATGGCGCTTCTTGGAATTTTGTCATTTGGGGTGCTTTTCACGGATTTTTCTTGGTCATTGAACGATTATTTTTAGGGAAAATTCTTTCAAAAATCGGGATGATTCCCAGCATGATGTACACTTTTTTAGTCGTGATGATTGGCTGGGTTTTCTTCAGTATTGAAAAATTTGATCACGCCAAAGCATATATTTTCAAACTTTTCTCTTTCGATATGAAAGGATTACCAACCATGCTTCCAATCTTTAAAGTAACGATTTTCATGGCGATTCTATTTTCATTTATCGGTGTTTTCAAAAAAGCAAAAGATTGGGAAAACAAAATTTATTTCAATGCAAATCCTTCGATGACTTGGTATTATTCGTTTTTAGGAATATCCTTGCTCCTCTTCGTACTTTCTTTAAGTTCTATTGCTGCACAAGGGTTCAATCCATTCATTTATTTTAGATTCTGATGGAAAAGCAAACTAAAATAAAACAATATTTATTTGGCGGAATCATGATTTTGCTTTTGCTTCCAATGCTGCAAGCTAGTTTGAATATTTTTGAATTGGAACCGTTAAAAGGAGCAATTGAAACTTTTGAAAAACCAGCATTCACTTTTGAAACGTGGAAAAGTGGCGAATATCAAAAGAATTATGAAAAATATGTAAACAACAATTTTGGATTCAGAAGCACATTCATTCGCATCAATAATCAACAAGCGTATAGTTTTTACAATGAAGCCAAAGCGAATGGTGTTTTGATTGGAAAAGAAAATTATTTGTTTGAAAAAAACTACTTAAAAGCTTATTTAGGTACAGATTATATTGGTGAAAAAGCGATTATAAGTCAGGTTTATAAATTGAAGAAAATTCAAGATACACTTCAAAAATTGAATAAAGACCTTTTGATGATTTTTGCGCCTGGAAAAGGAACTTTCTTTCCTGAGTATTTGCCAGATTATTGTGCAAAGCAAAAACGCAGTAAGACGAATTATGCTGGTTATCTATCAGCCATGAAATCTCAAAAAATCAATTATTTAGATTTCAATCAATGGTTTTTGACTATGAAACCCAAAAGTAAATATCCTCTTTACGGAAAAGCTGGAATTCATTGGAGCAAATATGGTGAATACTTGGCTGCTGATTCAATTATCGAAGTTATTGGTAAAATGCGTAAAACCGAAATGACAAAATTGGTATTAGACAAATTGGAAGTCAAAAAAGTCAATGAACAAGGTGATTATGATATTGGTGAAGGAATGAATCTGTTTTTTATGATGGATACTTATCCGATGGCTTATCCTACTTTTCACTACGAAAAACCAAAAAATCAGCAAAAACCTCCTAAAGTTTTGGTTGTTTCAGACAGTTATTTTTGGGGAATGTTCAATGCAGGAATTTCAAAAGAAGTTTTTGGTGATGGACAATTTTGGTTTTACAATCAAGAAATTTATCCTGACAGTTATGAGAGTCCAAAAAAAGTTGGAGACATTGATATTCGATCCGAAGTAGAAAAAAATGAAGTTGTAGTATTGATTTGTACAGATGCGAATCTTTTCAAATTTGCTTTTGGATTTGTGGATCAACTATACGCTAAGTATTATCCAAAGTAGATTAATTTAAATCTAAGAACGAACAAGTCTCAAATAATCCTTATTTTTCCAAAAAAAACGAATGAAATTTTATTATTTAATCGGTATTCTATTGACTTTTCTTTCTTCCTGTGTTGGAAATGAAGTTAAATCCAATTTAAATGAAGAAAAATCGATTGAATTTCCGAAAGAGATCATTGGTCAACTCGCTAAATTTCCTTTAAAAGGTTCAGATTTCACTATCGATTCACTTTATTTTGTCAAAGATTCTACATTCAAATTTTCAAAAGGAAACCTTGATATCTCAACAGTGAAATTACTTTCTAAAAAATTATCAGTAGACGAAATTACAACAAGGGAAAAATACTATTTGAATGATTTTTTCCTCGTTCAAGAAGCGAAAGAAAAAGGGAAATTTGCTCAATTCAAGAAGAAATTGGACATCGGAATGACAGAAAATGCAGTTTGTAATGCGGTTGGAAGAATTGAATATGGTGATTCAACAGCCTTGCTTTTGTGGGAAATTGTTTACAAATCATTTGATGCTTGTCCGTACTACTTTGGTCACGATGTGATGGGAAGTTTGGTGAAAAATGGTAAAATAATTTCGTGTATTACATTGGCTGCCAAAGAATCCGGTGCAGATGCTCCCATGTCATACGAAATGTATCAATTGGTTAAAATGGATGAATTTGGACAAATCTTTATAAAAAATCATTCTCAAACGAGCGAAGAAAACACGGTAATTGAGAAATCTAAATTTGCTTCGAGATACAAAATCAATTCTTTTGGTTTTGAATGGCAAAAATAATTGCTGATTAAAGCAAACTATTTCCTGTTTAGAAGGATTTTAAATAAGCAAATTGTATCTTTGTATCCGATTATGGATTCAACTATCAAAAGAAAGTTTAGCGTTAGAGAAATCAGAGAAGATTTCCCCGCTTTGCGTCAGACAATTTACGGCAAAAATTTAATCTATTTCGATAATGGGGCGACTTCACAAAAGCCTCAGTATGTTTTAGATGCAATCAATCAATACTACAGTAAAGACAACGCCAATATTCACCGTGGAGTCCACCATTTAAGTCAAAAAGCAACTTCAGAATACGAAGCATCTCGCAAGTTTATTGCCGCATATTTGAACGCTAAATCTTCGGACGAAATCATTTTCACGAAAGGAACTACAGATGGAATCAATTTGGTTGCTTCCTCTTACGGTCATCTTTTGAATGCTGGCGACGAAATTTTGATTTCAGCGATGGAGCATCATTCAAATATTGTTCCATGGCAAATGCTTTGTGAGCGAAAAGGCTGCGTTTTGAAAGTAATTCCTATCAACAAAAAAGGTGAAATTATCCAAGATGAATTTGAAAAATTACTTTCATCTAAAACAAAATTAGTTTCAGTAACGCACATTTCGAATACGCTTGGAACGATTAATCCAGTTAAAGAAATGATTCAAAAAGCGCATGCTGTGGGTGCGAAAGTTTTAATTGATGGCGCTCAGAGTATTCAGCATGACAAAATTGATGTCAAAGATTTAGACTGCGATTTCTTTGTTTTTTCTGGTCACAAGGTTTTTGGCCCGACTGGAATTGGCGTTTTATACGGAAAAGAAGCTTTGTTAGATCGCATGCCTCCGTATCAAGGTGGTGGCGATATGATTTTGAAAGTTACATTTGACAAAACGACGTATAACGAATTACCCTACAAGTTTGAAGCTGGAACACCGCACATTGCAGGTGGAATTTGTTTGGGAAAAGCTTTGGAATATTTAAATCAATTCGACATTGAATCCATCAAAAAACACGAAACTGAATTGGCTGATTATGCCCAAGATTTGTTGTTGACGTTTGAGGACATGAATATAATTGGTGAATCAAAAAAGAAAACGAGCGTTGTCTCTTTTATCGTTGATGGAATTCATCCTTTCGACATGGGTACATTGCTTGACAAACAAGGTATTGCAGTGAGAACTGGTCATCATTGTACACAACCTTTGATGGATTTTTACAAGATTCCTGGAACAGTTAGGGCTTCTTTTGCGTTTTACAATACGAAAGAAGAAATTGATACATTTATCGCTGCTGTTGAAAAAAGCATTGGAATGTTGAAATAGAAATCTTTTCAGCATTAAAAGTTCAGTCATGACATTAGAAGAAAAACAAAAAGAAATAGTTGAAGATTTTGCCATTTATGATGATTGGATGGAAAAATATGAATACATCATTGAGCTTGGAAGAGATTTACCCATTATCGAAGAAGAGAAAAAAACCAAAGATAGAATCATCGAAGGTTGTCAATCCCAAGTGTGGTTAGATTCTAGTTTCGCAGATGGCAAAATGCATTTCAAAGCAGATTCTGATGCGATTATCACAAAAGGAATTATCGGGCTTTTGATTCGCGTTTTAGACGATGAAAAGCCAGAAGATATTGCTAAATGCGATTTACATTTTATCCAAGAAATTGGTTTACATGAACACCTCTCACCAACGCGTTCAAACGGATTAGCAAGCATGGTCAAAAAAATGAAAATGTCTGCTTTACAAGCATTAACAACAAACGATTCAGAACAAAAAGCATAAACAATGATTGAACTAGAAAATAAAGTAGTCGAGGTTCTTAAAACCATTTACGATCCCGAAATTCCAGTCGATGTATTTGAATTGGGATTGATTTACGAAGTCAACATTGATGCTGACAAAAATGTTTCGATTGACATGACATTAACGTCACCAAATTGCCCAGTCGCTGAAACGATGCCCAAAGAAGTAGAAGACAAAGTGGGAGCAATTGAAGGCGTAAACAGCGCAAAAGTAAACATCGTTTTTGATCCACCTTGGGACAAGGACATGATGAGCGAAGAAGCGAAATTAGAGTTGGGTTTTTTGTAGGGGCTTCGATTTAGAAGATTTAAAGACTAGCAAATTACCGATTAAGAGATTCACGGATTTTTAAGATATTTTTAAGATGAGAAGAGTAGTAATAACAGGGCTTGGGGCTTTGACTCCGGTGGGGAACGATGTAGATTCTTTTTGGAAAAACATTCAAGCTGGTGTCAGTGGCGCTGGGAAAATCACGAAATTCGATACTTCAAAATTCAAAACAACTTTTGCTTGTGAATTGAAAGATTTTGATGCAAAAGCACATTTTGATGTGAAAGAAATAAGAAAATATGATTTGTTTTCTCAGTACGCATTGGTTTCTGTGCAGCAAGCTGTTGAAGATGGTAAGATTGATTTTGAATCTTTAAATAGAGACAGAATTGGTGTTATTTGGGGTTCTGGAAATGGAGGAATTCAAACTTTTCAAGACCAAATGATTGAATTTTGTGAAGGCGATGGAACTCCTCGTTTTACGCCTTTTTTCATTCCGCGCATTTTGGTTGATATCGCATCGGGAATCATTTCCATCAAATATGGTTTACGTGGTGTAAATTTTTGCCCAGTTTCTGCTTGTGCGACTTCAAATACTGCATTGATTGAAGCCTTCAATTACATTCGTTGGAACAAAGCTGACATGATTATTTCAGGTGGATCCGAAGCAGCAATTACGCAATCTGCGATTGGAGGATTTTCTTCTGCGAAAGCACTTTCAACTTTAAATGAAACTCCGGAATTAGCTTCCCGTCCTTTTGATGTTAATCGCGATGGATTTGTGATGGGAGAAGGCGCCGGTGCTTTGATTTTGGAAGAATATGAGCACGCGAAAAAACGTGGTGCCAAAATTTACGCTGAAGTTGTAGGTGGCGGAATGGCTGCGGATGCTTATCATTTGACAGGTACACATCCTGAAGGCGATGGTGCAGTTTTAGGAATGAACTTGGCGATGGAAGAAGCAGGAATTACAGCGGATGAAATCGATTATATCAACATGCATGCAACTTCAACAGCGCAAGGTGACACGAGCGAATTGATTGCAGCAAAACGTGTTTTTGGAGAGAGAAAATCATTAAGTATTTCTGGAACGAAATCCATGACTGGACATTTATTAGGTGCTGCAGGGGCAATTGAAGCCATTATTTGTATCAAAGCTTTGCAAGACAATATGGTCCCTCCAACAATCAATACCCAAGAAATTGAACCAGAATTTGCGAATTTATTCGATTTTCCACTAGAAAAAGCACAGGCTAAGGAAATTCAATATGCAATGAGCAATACATTTGGGTTTGGTGGACACATTGCTTCTGTTGTTCTGAAAAAATGGACTGAATAATCAAGCTTTAGAAATAAAGTAATCTTCCAGAAATTTCATTTCCTCGAAAAACCAAAGCAGGGAAAGGTATTTTGACTACATTAAATGGGCTCAGCACTTTCTTTAGCCACTGCTTTTTGATGGGCAATTTTGTTACGTCTAAATCTAAAGAAAGTACAAATTCTCTTTTGGCTGTGAAACTTTTCAAACCATCAGTAGTTTGAAAAAAGTCATTGTTTCCAACGAGTTTCGCATTCACGCTGTAACCCGCAGCAATAGCTATCCAAGCAGGAATTTTACTTTTCGGAAAAATAGATCCTGGAGAAAATGTCAACCAATAAGTTTGTCCATTGTAATCTTTCAATAATCTTTCTGGAAAAGTAGCGCCTAAAATCGAAGGTCGATATTGTGCAAAATCACTTGGACTGTAGGAAAATTTTAACTTCAAATATTGTTCTTGCCAAAGCAATTCCTGAGACAAAAAAAGTGCACTTCCAATGGTGTTTGCACCAACATCTGACCAAGAAAATCCCCAGCCAGCGCTTTGCGCATCAAGGAATTCAAAAGACATTTGATAGCCCCATCCGACGCCTGCGCCAATCAAAGCACTTTTCTTTCTGTCCAATCCCGACCAACGATAGATTTTTGAAACTTTATCACTCAAATGATAAGCAGTAAAAATGTGTCCCATCTTGTCCATTTGCATCCATTCACGGGAATCATCAAATGTATGAAATGAAGTTTTCGGGAAATCTTTATACCAAATTGAAGATAATCCAATGATACTTCCTGACCAAATGACACCAGTAACAATAGAAGTAGAAACCAATCTTTTCTTATTCAAAGAATCTGAAGGAGAAAGCAATGTGGATTGAGACCATGCATTGGTATAAATCAAAAGTGCCAAAAAGATTTTACAAAAATTGGATAACATGAAGCGAAGGTAAAAAAATATAGGAGGAATTTTTTTAATCAAGAGAAAAAGAATAACTTTGTGGAATAAATTTGTCAACGATATTATTGTCAACATGGAATTATCAGATTACTTGAAAGAAGGAAGAACGATCAAAGAATGGAGTTTACGTAAATTAAGTACAGAAACCTCCATCGATTATTCTTTGCTTAATAAATTTGAAAAAGGTGAAAGAATTCCAACAAAGCCTCAAATAAATCGCTTGTTGGAAACTTTAGAATTAGATAAAAAAGAAACTTTGACACTTTGGTTGGGAGAGAAAATATATCGAATTGTTGAAAACGAGGAATTTTATGCAGAGTCTATGATGGTTGCAGACCATAAAATTTCATACGCATTATCAGCAGCAGAAAAGCTTCAAAATCTATTACCAGAAAAATTGCAAACATTGCTTTTATACTGCGATATGCAGAAAGCAGAATGGAATCAACTTAAACCGTTAAATAGTATTCAACTTCAGAAAATGAATGAATATTTTGGTTTGAATTATACATATGAGAGCAATCGAATTGAAGGTAACACATTGACTTTGCAGGAAACGCATTTGGTAATAAATGAAGGTTTAACGATAGGTGGAAAATCCATGAGAGAGCATCTTGAAGTTGTAAATCACTCAGAAGCAATAGAATTTATTACAGAAATTGTGAAGGATAAAATTGAATTCACAGAACGCATCTTGAAACAAATTCATTATTTAGTTTTGAAAGGAATCGATAGAGAAAATGCAGGTTTATATCGCTCAATCGGAGTCAGAATTTCTGGAAGTTCACATTTTCCGCCAGAGCCATTTCTTTTAAATCGAATGATGGAAGAAGTTTTTGAATTTTATCAAAAAAATAAAAATTTACTTCATCCCATCATTTTAGCAGCAGAAATGCATGAGCAAATTGTCAGAATTCACCCTTTCATTGATGGAAATGGAAGAACAACTCGTTTAATTATGAATTTAATTTTATTGCAAAATGACTTTCCAATCGCCAATATAAAAGGAGATTTAAATTCTCGTTTGGAATACTACAAAGCTTTAGAAAACGCACCTATTGATCAAAAAGCTTCATTTTATGAATTGGTTGCAAATACTGTTAAATCAGCTCTTAAGGAACACATTGAACTAAGTAGGTAAACCAAAAGAGGAATTACATACGCAATTCCTCTTTCAATTTATGAATACATTTTTTTGTAATATTCTTGGTACGCACCACTGGTAACTTCATCCACCCAATCTTGATTATTCAAATACCAATCTACGGTCTTTTCTAAACCTTCTTCGAATTTAATCGACGGTTTCCAACCCAGTTCAGTAGCAATTTTTGAAGCATCAATAGCGTATCTCTGATCATGACCTGCTCGGTCTTTTACATAAGTAATTAAAGACGCACTCGTACCTGATTCTCGATTCAATTTTTTATCTAACAATTCACATAAAAAATTGACTAAATCAATATTTCTCCATTCGTTTAATCCCCCAACATTATATGATTCACCGATTTTTCCGTTATGAAAAATGGCATCAATGGCAGATGCATGATCTTCTACCCACAACCAATCGCGAATATTGTCTCCTTTTCCATAAACTGGAAGAGGTCTCATATTCACAATGTTGCCAATCATTAAAGGAATCAATTTTTCAGGAAAATGATGACTTCCATAATTGTTAGAGCAATTTGACATTTTCACAGGAAATCCATAAGTATGATAAAATGCACTTACGAAATGATCTGAAGATGCTTTTGACGCTGAATAAGGACTACGTGGATCGTAAGGAGTAGTTTCTTTAAATAAACCTTCATCACCCAAACTTCCATAAACCTCATCTGTAGAAACATGGTGAAAAACATGTTCTCCCTCTGTCCAGAAAGACTTGGCAACAGAGAGTAAATTCAATGTTCCAACCACATTAGTCATCGCAAATTCCAAAGGTCCCTCTATGGAACGATCGACATGAGATTCAGCAGCCAAGTGAATTACATGTGTAATATTATGTGTTTTAAATGCATTTGTTACATCATCTAAAGAACAAATATCTCCTCTAAAAAAAGAGTATCTAGAATTATCTTCAACATCTTTCAAGTTTGACAAATTACCTGCGTAAGTCAATTTATCGAAGTTAATAATATTGTAATTTGGATAAAATTTCAAAAATCTTCGCACTACATGCGAACCAATAAAACCAGCACCTCCCGTGATTAAAATATTCATGTTTACTTTAATTTATGCCTCAAAAATAAGAAAAAAACTAACAAAAGATTGAAAGAAAGTTTGTTAATCAAGAGTTAATCAAGCGATAATGAATTTATTTTAATTCAACCTCCAAAATCTCTTTCCAAAAATTTTGAATGGTATTTCCTTCACAGGCAATCATTTGAGGAACCAAACTTGCTGGTGAAAATCCAGGTGTTGTGTTCACTTCAATTACATGAGGCACATCATTAACAAGCATAAAATCAATTCGAGCAATTGATCTTAATCGCAACAATTGATAGATTTTTTTGGAAATTTCTTGTACTTTATCTCTTATTTCCTCAGATACTCGAGCAGGTGTAATTTCTTGTGAAGCACCCAAATATTTAGCTTCGTAATCAAAGAAATCATTTTCAGTGGCAATCTCCGTTAAAGGAAGTGCGTGAATTCCATTTTTAGTCCTGTAAACTCCACAGGTTACCTCTGTGCCATTCAAAAAAGATTCAATAACAACAGTTTCACCTTCAGCAAAAGCTTTTTCCAAAGAAGGCTGTAATTCATCCGCTGTTTTAACTTTCGAAATTCCATAACTAGAACCAGAATCTGATGGTTTTACAAAACAAGGTAATCCTAATGTGTCCAATATATATTGATTCTCAAACGCATTGATGGATGTCAATAACAATGATTTAGCAACAGGAATATCAAATCCACGCAAAAACTGATTGCAATACCATTTATCGAATGAAAGCTCTGAAGCCAAGGCACCAGAATTGATAAATTGAACATCTTTCATTTCTAGAAATGCTTGTAATTTTCCATTTTCACCTGGATTTCCGTGGATATAAATAAGTGCTGCGTCAATCTTAATCTCTTGATTTTTATACTCAAAACTCAAATTCCAAGGATTAAAATTCAATTTTTCATTTTGATAGAAAGCAGTCCAATTGCCTTTGGTAACTTCAATCAAAAACGGATCGTATCCTTGAGGGAAATTTGCTAAAATCGTATTTGCACTTTTGATAGAAATTTCAAATTCAGAGGAATATCCTCCGCAAAAAATGGCAATTCGTTTCATACTTTTAATTTGAGATACAATTTATGATTTTGCTTAATTTAAAGAAAATCATAAACAAAGATACAGTTGAAAAATCGCAGATATATCAAAATTCTCAAAAGTTTTCAGCTATAAAAATTGGATAAAAACGATAATCAACTTGATAAATAATCTTTAGTGAGATTTTCTCAGCCGTATTTTATATATTTGTTGCTCATATTGACTTTCATTCATGGAATTTTTAACGAAGCTCAAAAATTTTATCTTGTCTAAACATTTTGTTAAGCACCTTGGTTTGGTGATTTTAGCATATATTGTTATTGTTGGAGGAACGGTCTTAATGCTTGATAGCATTACCAATCACGGACAAAAAATTGAAGTTCCTTCATTATTCGGAAAAAATGTAAAAAACATCAAAGGAATCATCGAAGAAGCTGGATTACAATATGAAATTTTAGATTCAATTTATGCACCAAACAAACCTGAAGGAACCATTTTATCTCAAGACCCAAGGCCAACAGATTCCACGGATGTTTTTGTTAAAGAAGGTAGAATTATCCGATTGCGTGTATCCAAAAGATCTAGATTGGTTGAAATGCCAAGTTTGATTGACAAATCTCAAAGATTCGCAGAAAGTGTACTTAAAAATCGTGGAATAAAATATACCATTGTATTTGAAACAACGAGGGAAGCAGATGGTGCTGTTTTAAATCAAAAATACAAAGGTTCAACCATTAAAGAGGGAACAAGAATTCCAATCGGTTCAACTGTTCAATTAGTAGTTGGAAAAAACCAAGCTGGAGAACCTATTCAGATTCCTGATTTAGCTTGCTTGACAATAAATGAAGTTAAAAGTCGTTTAGCAGGATTGTCTTCAATCACGATATTTGAGTCTTACAGTGGTTGCAATAATGCTGAGGATAGTTTGAACGCCAAAGTAATGTCGCAAACCCCTGAATTTATTGACGGTGTATTGAGTCCAGCAGGATCTACAATCACCATATTATTGCAAAAGAATGGCTGTACAGAATAGTTGCGAAGACAAAAATAAAAGCTTCAACAAATGAAAATTATAGTCACAATTGCCGCAATATTTGGATTTTTCCAATTTGCTTTTTCTCAAGGAGAAGGTATTTATCCACTTGCTAGTAATTCAGATATCATCAAGCCAGTTCCTATGAAATCTGGCGCTGGGACATTCGATTCTACTTTCATTTATACCTCCGATACTTTAGAAATTACGCTTACTAAATCCATTTTAGATGATTTTTCCAAAGATCACTTTCAAAAATATGTTGCTGATTATTCTGATCCATCTGTAACATTTGATAAACATTATAAATTGTTGGACAGAAACACAAATCTTCCTTTGCCTTTAAATACGAAATATTCAAATATTCCAACTTTTAGAAGAATTGTTTCTCAAGCTTCTGGAACTAGCATCAATGAACCGCTACCATCAGATACAATCAAAATTACCACTTTTTTGGTCTATCCTCCAGTTTATGATGAAACGACAGTTTATCCGCCGTACATTATTTACGACACCCTAGACTTTCCCAATGATCCAGATACTATTTGGCAAGTTCCACCATTTTTCGTGCAAGATTCGGCAACGCAATTTTTTGCCAACATTCAAGATCAAAATGCTTATTGGTTAGATAATTACGCATACCACAATTATCGTTTTGCCAAAAACCCATGGACTTTGGGTGTGGTGACTTTCGATGGTTTGGATGAAAATGGTTATCCTTATAACTTTGGATCTAGTGCTGTAGGGTTGGCTGATGTTTTACATTCAAAACCGATTGACATGACTGCCGTTAATAATGCCAATGAAGTGTATTTCAGTTTTCTTTATCAAACTGAAGGTTTGGGAGATATTCCCGAAGAAACAGATTCTTTGGTACTAGAATTTTACGCGCCAACTGTCAATCAATGGTTTAGAGCCTGGTCAACAACTGGCGCACCTGTTCAAGATTTCAAAAAAGCGCACATTCGCATTCAAGACGCAAAGTATTTCCAAAATGGTTTTCAATTTAGATTCAAAAGTTATAGCGGATTATCAGGAAGTCTAGACCATTTTCACATTGATTACGTGCATCTTAGAGCTTTGTCTGGTGCGCAAGATACACTGTTTAAAGATTTCGCATTTGTTTATCCTCTGGGTTCATTCTTGAAAGATTACACTTCTGTTCCATGGGATCATTACAAAAATAATTTTGCTGATAAAATGACTGATTCAGCTCGGATTTTTGTAAGAAACGGAAGTAATATTCCTGAAAACAGTCAAATTGGAGAAGCTTGGGTTCAGTATGGCGGAACAACGGAGGGTTCATTTCCTTTAAGCACTTTGGTTTTGACAAATCAGGATCCTGTTCAAAATTATCAACCAAGAACATTTTACGAAAGTTTCCATGACTTTTCAGCTGGTTATCATTTTGATGAAACCAAAGCTGGAAATTATCAGATTTTTGATTTACACGCCACTGCAACATCTCCATTCGCACAAATTACATTGAATGATTCCACAGTTGGTCAGCAAGTTTTTGCCAATTACTATGCGTATGATGATGGTTCTGCTGAGCAAGCTTATGGCACAACAGGAAATCAATCTCGACTTGCATATCAATTTACACCTTACGAAGCAGATTCTTTGATAGGCGTGCAAATGCATTTCGTGCCAAGTGTACAAGATGTTTCTGATAATTTATTTCTATTAACCGTTTGGGGAGACAATAATGGCAAACCAGGCAATGTGATTTATGAAGATGATTTTTTCTTTCCTCGCCAACCTAAATATGAAAACGAAAGAAATAAATTCACCAATTATTATCTAAAAGACACCGCAAAATTGGCGATAACAGGTACTTTTTATGTCGGTTGGAGACAATTAGAAGCAGATAAATTGTGTATTGGTTTTGACCGAAACACAATCAATTCAAACAAGATTTTCTACAGCGTTGACAATGGTACAACGTGGCCAAATACTTCTTTCGAAGGTTCGGTAATGATTCGTCCAATTTTTTCAACTGCCATGGATGCTTCTTTGGGAATCAAAGAAACTGCAATTGTAAAAACTCAATTTGAAGTTTATCCAAATCCGGTGAATAATATCTTGCATTTGAAAGTGGACAATAACCAATACAAAGGCGCTGTGATTTTTGATTTACAGGGAAAATTGATGTTTGAATTGGATACATCAAGTACTGAAATAAACATAGAATCATTGACAAATGGTGTCTACTTTGTGAAAGATATTCAATCTGGAATAACGCGTAAAATCATCAAAAATTAATTTTTTAAGTGAAAGTTTACCCCGATTTTGAAGAAGTTGGAAATATTCCAAATGCTGTTTTGACGATTGGAACTTTTGATGGTGTTCATCTCGGACATCAAAAAATCATTGAAAGATTAAAATCTGAGGCGAAGAAAGTAAATGGCGAAACGGTACTCTTTACCTTTTTTCCTCACCCGAGAATGGTCATTAATCCAACAAACCACGGATTAAAATTAATACAAACCCAAGCTGAAAAAATTGAAAATTTAGAAAGATTAGGTTTAGACCATTTGATCATTTTCCCTTTCACGAAATCATTCTCCAATCTGAGTGCTGATGAATTTGTCAAAGAATATTTGATAGACAAATTGCATGTAAAAACCATTGTGGTTGGTTACGATCATCAATTCGGGAAAAACAGAGAAGGTACATTAAAACACCTACAAAAACTGTCTGAGAATTTGCCGTTTGACGTAATTGAAATTCCTGCTCACGAAGTGGATGAAGTCAATGTGAGCTCCACCAAAATAAGAAAAGCAATTGAAATTGGGGATGTTCAAACAGCCAACAGCTATTTGAATGAACATTTTGAAATTTCAGGAAAAGTTGTGAAAGGAAATCAAATTGGTAGAACAATCGGTTTTCCTACAGCGAATATTGAAATTGAAGATGAATTGAAAATTGTTCCTGCAATTGGTGTTTATGCTGTTGAAATACTTTTAGAAGACCAAAGAGTCATGCAAGGAATGATGAATATTGGAATTCGTCCAACAGTAACTGATTCTAAAGAAGTAAAGATTGAAGTTTTCATCTTTGACTTTTCTGAAGCAATTTATGATCAAAGAATAAAAGTATATTTGTTACAAAGAATTCGCGGAGAACATCGCTTTCAATCGGTAGAAGTGTTGCGCGCTCAATTGCAAGAAGATGAAAAAACTGTTCGTTCTATTTTTAGCCTTAGGAATTCAATCAATCACGCTCCTAGCAAATAAACCAATCAAGGTTTATTCTTGGGAAGAAGCGCTGAATGCAAATCCTGATTCTGTTTTTGCCATCTCTTTCGAAAGATTGAAAATAGATACATTGCCTCAAGCTTTGAGTAAATTTAAAAACATTCAAAAATTAGATTTGAGCAAGAATAAGTTCACTCACCTACCTGATTTTATCAAAGACTTTGAATTTCTCACCGAACTTAATTTGGATAAAAATAAATTTGTCATATTTCCAATTCAGGTTTGTTCAATGAAAAAACTAGAAAAATTAACTGTGAGTAGAAACGAATTTACACAAATTCCTGAATGCATTCAATACGCAAGTAATCTCGCTTATTTAGATTTGTCTGATACTCCAGTTGCTACCTTCCCTGAAGCTTTCGTGCTGATGCCAAATTTAAAAACACTGAGCCTTCATGGCATCGCATATCCTCCAAGTTTTCATGTTCGATGGAAAGAAAGATTGCCTTGGATGCGCATCGAGTTTGACGCACCTTGCAATTGCATGGAATAATCTTTTCTTTTTTGTATTTTTGATAACGTAATTTATCAAAACTTAAATTTGAAATACCATGGCAAGAATTCATTTATTCGAATTTGGTGACCAAAATTGGTTTCCAATCGCTCTTAGAAACTACGAAACTGATTTTCTTCAATTTTTATCAAATAAAACGAAAATGTATCAATCAATTGTTCCTCTTTTGGAAGACTTGATGCAAGAAACGAAGCAAGATCAAATCATAGACATTGCTTCTGGTGGTGGAGGAGGTCTAGTTTGGCTGAATCAGGAATTAAAAAATAAAAATCCAAAGTTAAACATCACTTTAACTGATTTTTACCCGAATATACCTGCTTTCGAATATACTTCAAGAAAAAGCAGTAATTTTAAATACATAACAGATTCAATTGACGCTAAAAACGTTCCAAAAAATTTAGTCGGAATCAGAACACAGTTTTTGTCGCTTCACCACTTTAAAGAAAGAGATGCAAAACAAATTTTACAAAACGCAGTAGATTGCAACTCACCGATTGCAATTTTTGAAGGACAAGAAAGAAGTTTTCCCAGTTTATTAGCAATGTTTCTATCTCCGTTGAGTGTCATTTTCACTACACCATTTATCAAACCATTTAAATTGGGAAGAATCATTTTTACTTATTTTATTCCCATAATGCCTTTTGTTGTTTGGTGGGATGGCATAGTTTCATCATTGCGTACTTATTCTGTTGCTGAAATGCACTCACTGGTAGAACAATTAAAAAAAACAAATGATTTCGAATGGAAAATTGGAAAAGTAAAATCTGGACCTTCTGTAATTTTATATTTGATTGGAAAACCCAAGAATATCAATTAAATCGGATTGCCTTAACAGGTGAAATCCTTGTAATTACAAACGAGGGAATGATCAATGCCAACAAACAGACAATTAAAGTCGCCGCATTCAATATCAAGATCGAAAAAATATTGATGTCAATCGGAACTGCATTTAAATAATAAACTTCTGGATTGAGTTTGATGATTTGGAAATACTTTTGCAATAAGCACAGTCCGATTCCAATCAAATTTCCCCAAAACATGCCGCGTAAAATCAAAAATCCAGCTTGATACAAAAAGATTTTGCGGATGCTCCAGTTTTTGGCACCCAAGGCTTTCAGCATTCCAATGAAATTAGTTTTGACTAAAATCATCACCAACAATGCGGAACCCATATTGATGACTCCAATTATTATCATCAAAACCAATATAATATAAACGTTGATATCCAAAAATCCCAACCAAACAAAAATATCACTTTGACTGTCAACAATACTTGTGACACGCAAATCTTCTCCACTTGGTTGTTGAAATTGAATTTGCTTTTTCAAAAATTTGACATCATCTTGCAATAAATTCCAGTCTCGCAGTGTAAACTCAAAAGCACCTACATATTTTTGAAAACTTCCTTTTCCATCTATTTTATGAAATTTAATCTTTTTTGGACCGGCTGAAATTTCAAATTTAAATCCTTCGTTATCCAAGTATTTTTTTGCAATTTTTTTATCCGAATCTAAGTCGTAAGGGAAAAGTGAAGCTTTATCTCCTGAAATTGTCACCTTCAAATATGCTGTATCTGGAACACTTGTTTGTTCGCCATCTCCATCCAAATACATCCAGTAATCTGAGGCAATCAATCGAATAATGGTGTCTTTTTTTGGGAAAAATGTAAATCCTTTGTAATTCTCGTAACCTCTACCCCAATCATACCGGTAATTTCCATTTCCTCCAACCACATCGCCTTCAACAATTAAATGTCCGTTGACCAAAGTATCGGAAACAACAATGGAAGCCTGAATTCCCCAATCGTTTAATTTTTGAATTTGTTGAATATCTCCCAAAACTATTTCGCGGTCAAAATCCTCCAATCCAGTTTCGAAAATTCCGACGATTTGAAACATTTTCTTAATCGGTTTATTTTTTACGAAAAAGGTTCGTGCCTCATCTCCCACTTTGTAATTCAAATCCTTGGCAATCTTTTTTGAAATAATTATTTCATCTGAAATTGAATCTTTTTGAATATTTGGTACTCGACCCGAAATTAAATGTTGCTTAAAGAATGACCAATCATAACGCTCGTCTACTCCTTTCATCATAATTCCCTGAATCTCTTGCGCTGCAATTCCATCAGCATCAGATTGAAGTAAAGCTGGTTTGTAAGCGACAGCTTGAATGTGTTTGACCTCAGGTGATAATTCTAAAGCAGGATAAAAAAATTGATTTTTCAAAATTGGATCACTTTCAAAAATGGAAGCTTCCCCAGATTTTGTGACTACGGCATGTGCTCCAAATCCAATCACTTTGTCTCTCACTTCCTTCTGAAAACCAGTCACTACCGCCACTGTAATCAGATTTACTAACATTGCTAGGCTGATACTAATTATAGAAATACGGACGATAGGTCGGGAAACTTTCTTACCTTCGACCTCATTTTTAAGGATTTTTCTCGCTATGAAATACTCGAATTTCAATGAATTTACTAATAAGTCGCTAAAGTACGCAAAGCTTTTGTGCCTTAAAAGTATTTTATTGCTTTTGATGTTTTCTTGCAACATTAAAAAGAAATACTACGAGTATCAAGAGAAAAAAAACAATGCAGAAAAACATGTAGTTACCGATCCAAACGAAAACCAAGAATTACTCGTTGAGGAAAAATACAAAGCAGGTATTCCGATATTGGGAGGTGAAAGAATGAATTTGTATCTCGATTCTTTGAAAGGAAAAAGAGTTGCAATCGTTGGAAATCAAACATCTACAGTTGGAAATTCACATTTGGTTGATACATTGATTTCACTGGGAATTACCATCCAAAAAGTTTTTTCTCCAGAACATGGATTTAGAGGTGATGCAGATGCGGGTGAAAAAGTGTACAGCGGTACCGATTTGAAAACTGGGCTTCCACTCATTTCTCTTTATGGAAATAATAAAAAACCCAAGCCTTCTCAAATGGAAGATGTGGATGTTGTAATTTACGATATTCAAGATGTTGGCGTACGTTTTTATACTTATATTTCAACGCTTCATTATGTAATGGAAAGTTGCGCTGAAAACAACAAACCTTTGATTGTATTGGATCGCCCGAATCCAAATGGACATTATGTTGATGGGCCAGTAAGAGATAGTTTACATAAATCGTTTATTGGAATGCACCCAGTTCCAATTGTTTATGGAATGACAATCGGTGAATATGCATTGATGGTAAATGACGAATGTTGGTTGTCAGACAGTTTACATTGTCGCTTAAGCATCGTTCCTTGCAAAAACTATTCTCGCAAAATGAGATATTCCATTCCGATACCACCAAGTCCAAATTTAAGATCAGATGCTGCGATTACATTGTATCCAAGTTTGTGTTTGTTTGAAGCAACCTCTGTGAGTATTGGTCGAGGAACAGAAAGACCATTTGAATACTATGGGCATCCAAATTTTCCAAAAACAGAATTTACTTTTACGCCAATTTCAAGTTTTGGAGCAAAAAATCCACTTTGGGAAAACAAATTGTGTTTTGGTTATGATCTGAATTCTCTAACTAAAAAACGCAGTTATGACATCAATTTAAATTGGTTGATTGAAGCGAAAGCATTGTTAGGTGATAGCAATCAATTTATTGATCAACCGGCATTTTTCGATAGACTAGCAGGTACATCTGAATTGCGTAAACAAATCAATGAAGGATGGACAGTGAAAGAAATCCGTGCTTCTTGGAAACCAGAAATTCAAGAGTTTAGAAAAATCAGGGCAAAATATTTGCTTTACGATTAACCCAAATTTTTTCCACTTTCTAGTACTGCTTGCTTCAATTCTTCCATGTAATCAGCCAATTTTTGCAATAATTTCTCATCTGAAGTAGCAATCATTTTAGCAGCCAAAATTCCTGCGTTTTTTGCAGCATTTAATGCGACAGTCGCTACAGGAATTCCATTTGGCATTTGAAGAATAGACAAAATACTGTCCCAACCATCAATCGAATTACTAGATTTAATTGGTACTCCAATTACTGGAAGTGGCGTTAAAGAAGCAGTCATACCAGGTAAATGCGCCGCTCCACCAGCACCAGCAATAATCACTTTGATTCCTCTTTTGTGGGCATTTTGAGCATAATTAAACATCAATTCTGGCGTTCTATGTGCAGAAACCACATTGATTTCGTAAGCAACTCCCAATTCTTTTAATATATTTGCTGCTTCTTGCATTATTGGAAGATCAGATTTACTTCCCATGATGATTCCTACCATAATTCGTTTTTCTTTAAAATTTATGCCTCAACGCGAATCAAATTTTTGATTTCACGACCTGTACTTTTTGCTTCTTCCAAATTTTCTGAAGTGATGGTAACGTGACCCATTTTTCGGAAAGATTTCGTCATTGCTTTTCCATAAATGTGTATTTTAACACCAGGTATCGCCATGGCAGCTTCCATATTTCGGTAAATGGCAGCGCCTTCAAAACCTTTTTCTCCCAACAAATTAATCATCACACCTGGCTGAATGATGCGCGTTGAACCCAAAGGTAAATTCAAAATACTGCGCATGTGTTGCTCAAATTGAGAAGTCACATTGCATTCAATCGTATGATGTCCACTGTTATGCGGACGAGGAGCTATTTCATTGACTAATAATTCTCCGGATTTGGTTAAGAATAATTCTACAGCCAAAATACCAACCATTTCAAGAGAATTGATGATTTTTACTGCTAAAGCTTCTGCTTCTTTTTCGATTTTATCAGAAATATTTGCTGGTGCGAAAAGAAATTCAACCAAATTTGCTTCAGGATTAAATTCACATTCCACCACAGGAAAAACAGCAGTTTCGCCATTTTCATTTCTGGCAACAATCACCGAAAGTTCTTTTTCAAAATCTACGAAAGATTCCAAAACACTTGGGACGTCAAAAGCGTTTTCTAAATCTGCAGTAAATTTCAACGCTGTTACACCTTTTCCATCGTATCCGCCTTTGCGCATTTTTTGCATGAAAGGAAATTCATGGATAAAATTTTTGATTTCAGCTTTATTATTTACCAAATGAAAAGGTGGTGTTGGGATATTGTTGGCTACGTAAAATTGTTTTTGCAAACCTTTATCTTGAACCATTTTCAAAATATGTGGTTGCGGAAATACTTTTTTGCCTTCTTGAACCAATTTTTCTAGCGCTTCAATGTTGACATGTTCAATTTCAACTGTCAAGACATCTTTGTCTTTTCCAAAATTGTACACTGTGTCAAAATCAGTCAATGAACCGTTTGTAAAAGAATGCGCCAAATCAACACATGGAGCTTGAGCATCAGGATCTAAACAATGAACATAAACATCATAGTTTACTGCTTCTTGAATCAGCATTCTTCCCAATTGGCCACCACCTACAACACCCAAACGAAAATCTTTTCCGTACCACTTTTTCTGCATGCAACAAAGATAAGGCAAAGAAATGAAATGATTTAAAAATAGAACCTTAATTTTTAATTTCGAAAAACTGAAATTAAGTGTGACAAAAACAATAAAATCTTCTTATAAACAATTACTTGCGGACAATTAAATCCAAAAGTGAAAATACCAGCCGTTGAATTGTTTTCTTTTGTATCGTGAAAAAATATGTCTTATTCTTTTTGTTGTTTCCATTCATAGGAAAATCACAATTCCTCGATAATTCGAAAGGTACAGCTTTTTCTGAAATTCCTTTTTTCAATGAAAAGTTCGTTAAAAACAACAAAATCAAAAGTTTAAAAGGAACCTATACTTTCAAAAAAATGGGTGACATCATGCGAGAAACTGATTTAGTTTACCAATATGATTTTGATGCCAAAGGACATTTGATTCAATCATTTGAAACAAACAGTGAAAATCAAGAAATTGATACAAATCTTTTAATTTACGGTTATAATAAAAATGGAAATTTAGCTTTTGTAAGAAAGAAAAATCAAATTGGTTATTATTCCACGCACTATTATTACGATTCAATCAATCGCATAATTAAAGAGGAATATCGCAGAGATATTGATACTGCTGGAACATTTTTAGTGCCGAGTTTTGAACGCAGTTTGATTTTGAATTTCGAAACCTTCAAATATGAAACAACTGGAAATTTTGAAAAATCAATCGTTCACAACAGTTATGGATTGCCGTACAAAGAAATTATAGCTAATCATGATTCGACCGGTTATTTGATTTCGAAGGAAGAAAAACTAAGATTTGGAAATCAAACTCTAGTTACTCGCTACGATTACAATGAAAAAGGTTGGATTTCGATTTTGAAAATTATAAATTCTACCAACGCTAAAATGAATCAAGAAATTCGCTTTAAATACGATGATTATGGAAATTTGATTGAAAAACACATCTACAGAAATAATCAATTTATAACTGATATACAAGTGATTTACAATTTAAAAACTGGACTTATATCCTCGATATTAACCAGAGATGTCGCCTCAAATTTTATATCAATTCTAAGATTTGAAGTTGTAAAATTCTTCTAAGAAAAATCCAATTTTATTGAAATTAAAAATGCCCTAGAGGTAAGCCTAGGGCATTTATTCCACAATTTTCATCAGTAGTATTTAATTCTTTTGTGGTTTTTAATTTTTTACTGGTGTAAATATATAGTCGAAATCGTCTTTATGCAACTTATGTTACAGGACAACTGCTGGACATTAATTTTTAAGGAATTGTTTAAATTTCATACAACTAAAAAACAAACAGTTAAGTATATAGTATTTTTTACAATAACTGAAACAAGTATCTTTGAATTGTATTTTCTAAGCCGAAATAAAGTGCATCAGAAATTAAAGCATGTCCAATTGAAACTTCTGCAAGTTGCGGAATGTTTGTTTTGAAAAATTTCAAATTATCTAAACTTAAATCATGTCCTGCATTTACCTCCATTCCTAGTTCAGTAGCAAGGTTTGCAGCATCAACATATGGGGCAATTGCATTTGCTGCTCCTTTTTCAAATTCCTCAGCATAAGGACCTGTATACAACTCAATTCTATCAACACCAGTTTTGGCTGCATATTCGATATTCGTTAAATCAGTGTCAACAAATATGGAAGTTCGAACGCCATGAGATTTTATTTCTGCTATCAATTTGGTCAACCATTCCAAATGTTCTTTGGTATTCCAGCCTGCATTGGACGTCAAAACATGCGGTGGATCTGGAACCAAAGTCGCTTGAGCAGGTTTCAATTCTGCAATCATTCGCATGAACCTTTCATCAGGATAACCTTCAATGTTTAATTCAGTTTTTACAACTTTCTGTAAATCATAAACATCTTGTGTGGTTATATGTCTTTCATCTGGTCTTGGATGAATGGTAATTCCATGTGCACCAAATCTTTCACAATCAATGGCTACTTGAACAACATTCGGTGTATTTCCACCACGAGCATTTCTAATTGTTGCAATTTTATTGATATTGACACTTAATTTTGTTTCCATTGCCTTTAATTTGTATTCAAAAATATTCGCTGAATTAAAGCACAAATATAAGGAATCAATCACCAATAAAGTTATTCAAATGCTTCAATGAATTGCTGATTTTTGAATGAACAACTACAAATAAAAAAAGCTAAAAAACAATTATTTCGAAAACATTTTTGAATTGAAATTATAGAAATATGAACTAATTTAGTACTTTGGCACAACGATGACAGCAAAAGATTTAATAACAGACGAAATTCCACCTTTAAAGCACACAGATTCAGGTGAGATTGCATTGCGATGGATGGATGAATTCAAAGTTACACACCTTCCTGTTCTAAAAAACGGAAATTTTGTAGGCCTAATTTCTGAATCAGATATTTTGGATAAAATGGATCTAGAAGAGACTTTGGATAAGCTTTTTGAACATTTACCAAGACCGTATGTAAAGGGAAGTGCACATATATATGAAGTGTTGTTCAAAGTTGCAGAACAAAAAATTTCTGTCGTTCCTATTTTAGACGAAGACGACTCCTATTTAGGATGTACAAGTATTCATCAACTTGTGACAATGATTGCCAATACAGGAAGTATTAAAGAAAGTGGCGGTATTATTGTGCTAGAAGTCAATCGCAATGATTATTCTTTGGCGCAAATTGCTCAAATCGTTGAAAGCAACAATGCTAAAATTTTGAGTTCATACATCATGTCTTCGCCAGATTCTTCCAAAATTGATATTACGTTAAAAATCAATCAGGTAGAATTAGATAGAATTCTAAGAACATTTGAAAGATACGATTATATAATCAGTGCTTCTTATCAAAAAAGCAACTTTGACGACGATCTTCAACATCGATTTGATTCATTAATTAATTTCTTGAATATTTAATTTATGAATGTTGCAATCTACGGACGGAAAGTCAATAAACAAGATGTTGCTGACTATGAAAATTTACTGAAAATTATCAAAGATTTTGGATGGAACGCCGTTCTCGAAAAAGAATTAAAAAAAGAACTTGAAAAAAAATCTAAAATTGGTTCACATTGCGATACTTTTTCCACGTACAAAGATTTTAAAAAAGGAATTGACTTTGCTTTCAGTATCGGCGGAGATGGAACTTTCATCAAAACTGTAAGTTATATCCGTGATTCTGAGGTTCCTATTTTGGGGATTAACACAGGAAGATTAGGGTTTTTAGCCAATATTAGTCGAGATCAAATTCATTCAACGATTGAAATGATTGACCAAAAAAAATACGTTTTTCAAAAAAGATCCCTTCTAAGAGTGGAAACTGAGGCGAAGCTTTTTGGTGATGATAATATTGCTTTAAACGAAGTTACGCTTCACAAAAAAGATACAGCATCCATGATTACTGTGCATGCTTCTTTGGATGGAAATTACTTAAATTCCTACTGGGCTGACGGATTAATCGTTTCAACACCAACAGGTTCTACGGCATATAGTTTGAGTTGCGGTGGACCGATTATCACTCCTGGTTGTCAAGTGCATATTTTGACGCCGATTGCGCCACACAATTTGAATGTGCGCCCTGTTGTAGTGCCTGATCACATGCCCATCAAATTGAAGATTGAAGGTAGAGAAAGAAAATACCTCATCAGTTTAGACGCAAATTCTAAAAACATTCCTCAAGGATCAGAATTGATTATCAAAAAAGCTGAATTCATGATCAATGTAATGAAATTTGAAGACAATAATTTCTTGGATACAATCAGAAATAAAATGCTTTGGGGAATTGATAAGCGTAATTAATTTGTAACAAAAGCTTGAATTTCAATTATACCTACTAAAACTTTCATGAAAATTATCATTCTACTTTCTATAGTTTTATTCTCGCAAACATTGAGTTTGGCGCAAGATGAAAAATTCATTCCAATGAGGAGTAAAATTCCTCCTTATGATGATTCTATCATTAAACTATCGAATCAAGAGTATGAACTACAGTACTATAAGAAAAACCAAGTCCTAATAAAATTAAAAGACAATTTAGTCAGTTTTACCTGTTTCTTTGATTACAACAGTAAGAATTTCGCAGTTGATTCAATTCAAAATTTGCAAAATTGGCTCAAACAATATATTGGCAAGAAAAATTTCAGTCTTAGTTTAGTCGCTTATACCGATACCATTGGATCGATTAATTCCAATAATCTTTTAGCAAAAAACCGATTAAACACCGTTGAAAATTCGCTAATAAGAAATAAATTCGCGATTGACAAACGATTTATAGTCGGCGAAAATTATCCTCCATTCTATGGTTACAATCACAGTAAATTTCGAAAAGTTGAAGTCTTTATCGAATTTGACAATGATGTTGAAGTCAATCCTGAAATTCAAAACAGAATGCAAGTTTTTGAGGCAGCAAAACCTGAAATTCCAATCAACTTAAACATTCAATTTGTTGGAGATCAATCAGTATATTTAAATGAATCATCCATACTTGAAGTAGTTACTTTGCTTGAATTTATGAAAAAAAATCCCAACAAAAAAGCCTTTATCCGCGGGCATGTTTGCTGCGCAAATGATGTTGAACTATCCGTTCAAAGAGCTTTCGCGGTTTACAACGATTTGCTTCTTGAAGGTATTGCTGCATCAAGAATTTCGTATCAAGGGTTCGGAAATTCGTTGCCAATTTCACCAGAACTCAACGAGGAAATGCGCCAATTAAATCGACGTGTGGATGTGATTTTTTCAGATATCAAATAAAACCCTCGTTGAATTCAAATTATTCAAATTTTGCCTTGGCTTCTTTGTCTTTTTTTGGACCAATTAAAATATTCAGTCCTGTGCTTAAATGAGCGTTTTTTGCTCCTTGCGGTGCCATAAATGCCAAAATATTATCAGAAATAATGTACCATTGAAAAGGTCCACCCTTGATCGAAAAACCAAATCCAATATTCGCAAATGAACGTGCATAAGCAGAATAGTTAATTGTTGCTGCAAACCAATTATTCACTTTCAAATTCCCAGAAAGAATCAAACCAGCACGGTAATGCTTTTTGATGATTTCATTATACAAAGTTGCTCCAACGTCAAATCTTTTTGACACTTTATAGGTAGAACCCAAATAAAACCTAGTGTAAAGTCCTGAAATATAAGAATCTGAATTTTCGTAGCCATCAAAAACCTTGGTCAAGGTATCAGAAATTGCATCTACAAATGAATAAGTACTGTCGTTCAAATATTGGTTTAAATCAACTCCTTCAAATTTAAAGTTCACTTCATTGGAAACAAAATTAGCGTTTTCAGTATCCCATTTGATTGCTCCTAAATCAAGTAAACTGGCGCTAAATGCAAATTTTTCATTCAATTCATAATTTGCACCCAAATCAACTGCCATTCCAAAATTTTTGAAACTTAAAATACTTTTAAATGGATTATAAGTCGCATTATTCGTCTCATAAAATGGCTTTACTCCTGAAGTATTCACTTGTGCGGCACCATCAATAGTCAAATCAAAAGTTGTTGCATCTGTTGTGATTCCCAATTTACTTTTTCGTGTATCTACGTTGGAAATACCTGACAACAACTTGAGCCTTCCTCCTACCGTTAATTTGCTGTTTACCTTTCTATTATATCCAAAAGCATATTCAATGTATGAATTTAAATTGAATCCTAAACCATCCAAGGAAGCTCTTTTTCCAAGCAATGATTTTCCATTTCCTTCAATTGCAAATCTGAACAAATAACTTGGATACGTAAAATTTGAGACCAAATGATTGGTCAAAGAAAAACTAAAATAATTGTCTTTAGATTTAAACCCGAAGGCCAAAATTTCATTGTGCATCTCAGCAGTAAAAAAATTAAGTTTAGCCATTTTGTTCAACGCATTATTTGGATTGAGCACCAATGAATCATCTGTTGCTCTAGTTTGAAACAAATCATTTAATTTGAAACCGCTGTTCGAAACTCCAAAACTCTGATATGAAACAGGTAAACTCAAATAAAACTTGGCTTTAGTCTTAAATGCTGGATTCAAATAATGTGCTTGTGCGGTTTCATTCAATCCATATAGCGTGAAGTTTTTCTGCGCATCAATATTGCTGGAAAACAGCAATATAACTACTAAAATTATATATTTATATTTCATTCTAAAATTGTCAAAAAGTTAATATGCTCAGTAATTACAAATCTACAGTCCTACTTTACCTTGAATCTGCATTCCCAATTTTAATCCTAATCTATAGGAATCATAAAATTTTACGATTTGTCCATTGGTGCCATCCAAGGTCTGGGCAACGCCGTTTATCAGCACATACTTTACTTGATTCAATTGACTGATTTGAAGCGTATTTAACGTAGCATCCGTAATTTTAATCGTATTTTGATTTACTTTTCCTCCATTGTCAACCAATGCGGATTGTACAACCGCTTCAGGTGTGTTGAAAATCGTAAAGAGCGGACTGTAATTTTGATCTAGAAAAACAAGTTGAGTTTTAAATTCAACAGGAAATCCATTGTCAACATTGATTCTAAACATGACAGATTCGATAACGGAAACATCTTCATTGAAATTAAAAGGCACAGTATCTTTCAATTCAAAACCATAAGCCAAACCCTCTAAAGGCAATTCAACTTCTGTTCTCACTCTAAATTTAGAATCAGCTTCAATGAAGTTAAGATTGGCGGTTTGACCATTCGGATTGGATTGTGCCGTAGCTGCGAAATAAAAATATTTTGGAACTGGCGTAATCACGGTTGCCAAATTGGGCGTATTTGTTGTATTCAATTCCAGTGTAGAAGTCGTTGTTTGTCCCATTACTGCAGGCACATTGACATCAAAAACATTTGGAAAACTTACTAATGGAAATTCTTGACCAGTAGCAACATTGATTGTTTTTATTTCAGAAAAATTGATTCTTGCAGGAAATCCAAAAGAGTTATCTACAATGAATTTAACCTTCGGATTGATCAATTCAAAATAACCGGTCGATGCTGTTTCAAAAATTCTCATCAAAATGGTATCACTTGAAATCCCTAAATTTTGTTGACCAAAATAACCGCGTACATTTTCAAATGCCAAATTAGAAAGATTAAAATCAATTTGAATATTTTCACTTCCAACCACAGGTTGACCCGTTCCGGTGATTGTTGTTTGACAATTTACTTTGAAAGTATTGACTGTTGTATTTCCCAAAGTAAAATCACCAATTACATTTGTTAAATCAACTGAAGCTGAACCAGTTTGCGGAATTCCTCCAGTGTAAGTCAAATTAATGGTTCTTGAAATTGGCACATTGTTCAGTTTCAAATCAGGAAATGTCAAAACAACAGTAACATCGTGTTGCAGGGAAGTTGACAACGCTAAATTCAAAGTTCCATTGCTAAAATCAACCGTATGAATTTCAACTCCAGGGTTTGAATTAAAAGCAATGTTATTTGAATTATTGGTGCTAATAGTTCCACTAAAAGCTGGCAAAGCAACCAAATTTAAATCTGCAGGTGAAAGTAATGTTTGTGAACTTTGGTCATTCAACTGAACGATTGACTGCGCATCATAAGAAACGACTTCCCCTTTGTAAACCAAAGCAATTGCACCTGTTGCGTTATCAATTACCACAATATCTGTAGAATCCTGTCGTGCTAAGATATCATAAACGCCGAAATTAGCATGCGCCAACGGTAAAGCCAAATTTGGATTCCAAGCATTTTGTGCAAGTTTATCAAATTCTAATTTTTTGCATGCTGGAAGCATTCCTATGGCAAGCAAAAGGAATGCAATCAAGTTCCTGTTTTTTTTCAGTGATTTCATATACAAACGGTTGATTTAAAACTGTCTGTTGTAAATGTACCATTCTTAAACAAGACTCACAACAAAATTTGAAATGAAACAATAATCTTCTCAAAAAGTAATGATGTGAATTTCGAATTTCCTATTTAATTTTTCTCTTAAATTGCAATTTTCTTCGTAATTTTCCGTTCTTTTTTGGAATCAACGAATTATGAAATTTAAATTATTCATTCTAGCACTTTTGTCTGTTTTGCAAGTTGTTGCACAAAAGCAAAATTTTAGATCTAAGTCTGAAATTGGTGTAATGGGTGGAGGTGCTTATTATATTGGTGATTTGAATCAATACAATCACTTCAAAAATTCGAATTTGTCCCTAGGTTTGGTTTACAAGTACAACGTTAACACCCGCTTGGCTTTGCGTGCAAACGCCATGTTTGGAACTGTTGAAGCCAATGATAATCAAGCATCAAATGCTGTAATTGTCAATCGAAATTTATCCTTTTCTTCAACAATTTATGAATTTGCAGCAGGTGTTGAATTTAGCTATTTGCCTTTTCAAATTGGAAATTCGCAATATTTCGGAACTGCTTATTTATTGACTGAAATTGGTGTTTTCCAAATGAATCCGACCGCAGATTTTAATGGAGACAAAATTGACTTGCAATCTTTGGGTACGGAAGGTCAAGGGACGAGTCTTTCATCTGAAGCTCCTTACAAAAAAACACAACTGACAATTCCACTTGGTATTGGATGTAAATTTTCAATTGGTGGCAGAGTAACATTGAGTTTGGAATACGGAATCCGTAAAACATTTACCGACTATTTAGATGATGTTCATGCCAATAGATACGTCAATGCAGATGATTTAGCTGCTATCAATGGTCCTCTTTCTGCAGAACTTTCAAACAGAAGTTTGGACGGCTCTGTTTATGGAAAAAGAGGAAATGCAACTACCAAAGATTGGTATGTTTTCTATGGCGCAATGCTGAGCATCAGACTCGGTGGTCCAAGAAAATGCAACATGCCAAGATAATTATCCTTGGTTTTGTAACATCAATTTTGCAACATATTTCCCAATAATATCAAACTCTAAATTTACCAAATCGTTCACTTGTAATTGATGAAAATTTGTGTGCTCATAAGTGAATGGAATGATACAAACAGAAAAAGATTTTGACATTGAATCAACGACCGTCAAACTTACCCCATTAATTGTGATTGATCCTTTTTCAACTGTAACTTGATCTGTCAAATATTCAAAAGTAAATTTCCAACTACCATTTTGGTCTTCGATAGCAATACATTTAGCTATTGTATCCACATGACCTTGCACAATGTGTCCATCCAAACGACCATTCATTTGCATGCATCTTTCTAAATTTACTTTCGTTCCAACTTGCCAAGATCCTAAATTAGTTTTGCTCAAGGTTTCCTGAATAGCTGTTACGGTATATAAATTGTCTTGAATATCAACAACTGTCAAACAAGTTCCATTGTGTGCTACACTTTGATCAATTTTTAACTCAGAGGTAAATGGTGAAAACAAAGTAAAATGAATATTGTCTTTTTCCTTTGCAATTTGACGGATTTCTCCAAGTTGTTCGATTATTCCTGTAAACATAATTGTGATTTTATTTTACCAATGAAAGCATGCAAATTTCGGAATTCTAACTGATTTAAAAGTCAAAAGATTTAATCTTTTTATTTAATCAGCACAACATGTCCCACAATTGTTTTTTCAATGGCTCCAGTAGTTATATACTCAATTTTGTAAACAAATACACCGTCTTGAACCCTGAAACCTTTGAAAGTTCCATCCCATGCAAAATCCAATTCATCAGATTCAAAAATCATTTCACCCCAACGATTGTAAATCTTTACATTCAATTGAGCAATATTTACTGTACTTGCTGAAAAATAGTTATTTGAACGATTTCCATCAGGTGTAAAAGCATTTGGAACATAAATGTAATACTCTGGTAAAATAACTATTGGTTTACTCACTGTATCTTTGCAACCTAATTGATTGGTCGCTATCAAAGTTACAGTATAGGTTCCCGGAACTAAATAAGTATTATTTGGATGAACCATTGTTGAACTATTTCCATCACCGAAAGTCCAAAAATAAGTTACTCCTCCAGTTGTCAAGTTCTGAAAAGTAATTGGTAAACCTTCAAATAAAGTGTGACTAGAAATTGCAAAATCTGCATTTGGTCGAATGACTTCTACCGTTGCTGTACCTTCGACTGTAAATGTTTGACATTCATCAAAAACGGATACTTCATAAGTGGTTGTTTCACTTGGTTTAACCCAAATACCATCTGTTGTAGCTCCATTTATCAGCCACTTGTAAAAATATTGCCCAAATCCTCCAGTCGCTGTAACTGAGACATAAGCTGAATCACCTGGACAAATTAACTGAGCAGGTGACATTGACAAAATCAAAGGCGGACTGGTTATGGTATAAATCACTTGTTCAGTTGTCGTGTTTCCACATTGATCCGTTATCAGGACATTATATGTTGTTGAAGTTGAAGGCAAAACATCCTGAGTTGCAGTTATACCTAAATTCGTTGAACCAGCAGACCATTGATAGGTATATACTCCTGCTCCTCCAGCTGCAGTAACAGATAATGTTGCAGGAAGATATGGACAAATTTCAGTGATATCTGGTGAGGAAGTTGCAGTCAAAGGTAGAAAAACTGGAACATTTACTGTGCCAGATCCAACTGCTGTTTGCAACAAACAATTGTCTGTCACCGAGACTGTATATGTCTGTGTACTCGCTGGATTTACAATAATACTGCTTGATGTTTCTCCGGTATTCCAAGAATACACATAAGGACCAACTCCACCAGTTGCATTTGCAATGACCTCAATTGGATTTCCAGGACAAAGCACTTCATCTGCTTCAACAGTTACCTGAACAGGAGCAATATCATTTATTTTCAAATTGATGATTTGATTTGCATTACCGCCACAAGGATCAGGAATAGCAAAAACAAGATTAACAGTTTCAATACCTTCAGTTAAACCATCTGCCATCGCATTGAAAGTGAATGAAACAGTTGTTTGACCAGCAGGAAATGTAATTGAACTTGGAATGGTTGAATAATCAACGCCAGGAGTGGCAGTTCCATTTACAGAAATTGGAATAGTAAGTGGAACAGTTAGATTATTGCTTCCCCGAGTAAGGGTTACGGTGGTTGAAACACATCCTTCAGCCATGATTGTAGGATCATTGAATGCATCATAAGACATGGTATAATCCACAGAAACAGGAACTTTCGATGTCAAACTATTTGCTTGCAAGAATATTCCTGAATCAAAAATTCCATCGCCAACATCTGCAATGGCGATTGATAAATGATAAGTTTGTCCACATTGAACTTTTGCAACGGCTTCCAATGGTTTCGTAAAGCCATCATACTGAATGTAAGTGTTACTTGCGTTGTATGGACCGTTGTTACCTGTTCCATTGTACTTGTAATAAGCACAATTCGCACAATTTGCAACGTAAGTTCCTGTTGATTCAGAACCATCGTTTACATTATTGATGGCAACAATTGTATTGTTTGGTAACCTCGCCATATTTTGAATTCCTCCTGGAATTCCTGGTCCGGAAATAAAGAAAGCAAAAACATCATTGAATGTTGAGTTTACATACTCTCGGTACTCTTCTGATCCGAATACATAACTAAATCTAACTGTATCTGAATAAGGAATAAAATCAAATTCCAAAACAGCTGCATTGAAAGTTGTTGAAGGACTTACAAGATTGGACAATCGAAAATATCCAGGTGCATTATTATCTAATCCTGAATTTGTTGAATTATTGGGTCCTTGTGGTCCGTCACCATTATTTAAAACTGTGCCTGTAGTAAGGACAATGCCTTCTGGGATTTCTAAATTCGTGCCAGCAGCACTGAAATAACCTATTGCTTGCTGAGAACCAGAATAACTTATGTTAGAAACTGTCACTCCAGGCCCAAGCAATACATTTTGCACCAAACCATTTGGAGTTTGGGATGTACTGGTGACCAATTGACAAAATGCCAAAATTGGAGACAAAAAAGCTATAGAAATAAGTAATTTCATCAATAAGTATAACGATTGAAAGTACTGAATAGTTGCGAATTTGCACCTAAAAAACTACGTTCAATGATTAAAAGGTACAATTTACTGATTATACTGAAAATGAAGCTTTTTTTATCAGTAATTTAACAAAAGATAAGAACTTATTCCATGCCTTGCATGGCGCAAAGATTGTAATACATTCCTCTTTTTGATATGAGTTCATCGTGCGAACCCTGTTCAACAATTTGACCTTTTTGCAAAACAACAATGATGTCAGCATTTCTTATGGTACTCAAACGATGCGCGATGACCAACGAAGTTCTATCTTTCATTAGTTTTTCCAAAGCATCTTGAACTAATTTTTCTGATTCCGTATCCAAAGCTGAAGTAGCTTCATCTAAAATCAACAAAGGTGAGTTTTTCAAAACAGCTCTTGCGATGCTAATTCTTTGCTTTTGTCCTCCAGAAAGTTTATTGCCTCGTTCGCCGATGTTTGTGTCATAACCTTCATCCAAACGCACGATAAATTCGTGTGCATTGGCTACTTTTGCAGCATTTTCTATGTCTTCATCTGAAACGTGCGGCATACCAAAAGCAATATTATTTCTCACCGAATCGTTAAACAAAATTGATTCTTGTGTAACCATTCCAATCTGATCTCTCAAATCAACAATCGACGCACTTTTAATTGGTGTATCATCAAATAAAATTTCACCTTCAATCGTATCGTAAAATCTAGGCAATAAATCTGCAATAGTAGATTTCCCGCTTCCGGATTCTCCAACCAATGCAACCGTCTTTCCCGCTGGAATGAAAAGATTGATGTTTTTCAAAACCATTGTTTCACGGTATTTGAAAGAAATGTTTTGGTAGGTAATTCCCTTTGTTAGTTCTCCTAATTTTATTGGATTTTCTGTTTCATAAATGTGCTCATCGGCATCTAAAATCTCATTGATTCTGTCTTGCGAGGCTTTGGCTTTGTTCAAATTGGCAACACTGGTCGCAATTCCTTGAATTGGTCTCAATAGTTGAGAAAAAACCAAGATAAATCCCATAAATTTTTCACCTGTCATTCCTGATGAATTTTTGGCATCTAAAATCATGGAACCGCCAAACCACACTATCCCGAGCATCACAGCTGACCCTAAAAACTCATTCAAAGGTGGAGACAAATCTCTCTTTCTAAATGCCCTCGTTATCAATTGTTGATGTCTTAAATTGATGGACTTAAAAGATCCCAACACATAAGGAATTGCATTGAATGCTTTGATGATTCGAATTCCACCCAAATTTTCTTCCATAGATGAGAATAAAATTCCCATTTGCGCTTGACCTTCTTTGGCTGTTTTTTTCAAACTTTTTCCAATTCTCGAAATTACAAAAGCGGAAATTGGAAGCAACAAAAAAGAAATAATCGTCAATTTGGGACTCCAATAAAGCAAAGCCACCAAGTTGATTATAATAGCGATAGGCTCTCTAAATAACAACTCAAGCATGCTGACAACGGCAATTTCAATTTCACCCACATCGTTATTCATTCTTGCCATCAAATCTCCTTTTTTCTCTTCAGAATAAAAAGCCAAAGGCAAATTCATCGCTTTTTCAAACATCTTGTCACGCAAATCTCTCACCACTGCCATGCGCAAATGTGATTGATGATAAATCGCTAAATACCTGAACAAATTTTTCAGAAAAAATGCAAAAAGAACTGAAATACAAACCATTAAAAGCGCATTTTTCGGACTTTCGACAACCATCGTTTTCATGAAATACTGGTAATAATCAGAACAGTATTCGAAAAATTTGATAAATCCTCCATTGTATATCGGCTCTATAATTTCTTCTGGATGCAAAACATCATCCTTGGGGAAAATCAATTGCAGGAACGGAATGAAAAGTACCAAAGAAATCAAGTTGAAAATTACAAACAACAAGTTGAAAATGATGACCAAAATTGCTTTAACCTTGTAAGAAAAAGTCAATCGATATATTTCTAAAAGTGATTTCATATTAAAGACAAAGTTAAGTTAATTCTTAGTATTTGAAAATTTCCATTTAAAACTACATTTGAAAATGAGCTACAAATTAAAATTTGATAAGAATTTCCCTCAATTTTAGTAAATTTGCACCATGGGATCAATCAGACAAAATAAAATAGAGGGTGTAATTCAAGAAGAATTGGCCATGTTTTTTCAAAGAAATATGCATGAAATCTGCTTGGGTGCAATGGTAAGTGTAACTGTTGTCCGCATCACTCCTGATTTGTCATTGGCTCGTGTTTATTTGTCGATTTTCGCTGGACCAGAAAAAGAAGAAGTTTTGAAATCTATCCAAGAAAATGCAGGTAAAATCAGAGGTGAAGTTGGTAGACGATTGAAAAATATGCGCAAAATCCCTGAATTGATTTTCAAAATTGATGATTCTCTAGATTATGCCATGGAAATCCAAAATCTATTGACCAAAAAATAATCGCTTAATACTCCCGCTCATTAACGTTCCTTTTTACATAGCAAGAAAGTATCTTTCTTCCAAAAAAAGGAAGAACGTTATTCATTTAATTACCCGTATTTCTGTTGTTGGAATTTCCATCACAACTGCTGCACTTGTTATTCTCATTGCTGCTTTCAATGGGATTGAGCAAATGGTTGAACAGCTTTACAGTGAATACGACACTAATCTAACTATTCGCTCAACCAAAGGAAAAACTTTTGATGAATCAACCTTAAACATTCAAGCTATTCAAAAAATGGATGGTGTTTATCTAACTTCCAAAGCAATTGAAGAAATCGTAGTTTTGAAGCATGAGCAAAAATGGGTCAACGCAAGAATGATAGGAATTGAACCTTCATTTTTGAAAATGACCAACATGCCCAAGCACATGGTAGATGGTTTTTCAACTTTAGACGAAAATGGAGAACCAATGGCTTTAATTGGTGCAACTTTGCTTGATAAATTGAACGGGTTTATCCCAAAAAATACTGGGTATGAAACTGTGGACGCCTATTTCCCGAAAAGAAGTGCGAAAATTGGAAATTTCACCAATCCATTTAACAATCAAATCATTAAAATATCAGGAAGAGTCAATTTTAACCGCGAAGTTAACCAAGAAGCATTCATTATTCCAATCGAACTTGCCAAAACAAATTTAGACTATCAAAAAGATATTACCGCTTTATATGTCAATGTAGATCAAGGATTTGAAGCAGAAGATGTTAAATCGCAAATTCAACAAAAAATCGGAAAAAAATTCATTGTCAAAACACATTTAGAGAAAAACGCATTGATTTATCAAACCAGTAAATCAGAAAGATTCATCGTGATTTGCATTTTGATTTTTGTTTTCATTATGGCCGCATTCAATCTTGTTGCTTCGTTGACAATGCTTTACATCGAGAAAAAAGACAACATCAAAACAATGGAAAGTTTTGGTGCCAACGAGCAATTCATATTCAAAATTTTCTTTTTCGAAGGAATATTAATTTCGGGCAAAGGTATTATTATAGGTTTACTCTTGGGATATGGTGTTTGTTTTCTTCAAATATTTGGACATGTACTAGAAATGCCAAATTCAGGTGGAGAACCTTTTCCGATTAATTTAACTTGGGGAGATGGCATTTTAGTTCTGTCACTCGTCGGAATCCTTTCCATTCTTGCTTCCTATTTACCTGTCAAGTATTTGGTTTACAAAAACAGAAATGTAAATTAGCTTTACTCAATCAATCACACAGTTTACAATATTTATTGGCTAAAATGCGTTAAACTTCTTTGTCTTAACTCGTTTTCTTTATCTTTGAAATATGATTTTTAGAATAATATTTTTGATTTTTTGCTTAAATCTCAGCTTACAAGGATTTTCGCAAAGAAATTTAAGAGATTCTGTGATTGGAACGCCTTGGGTCGCCGTTCATTATGGCGCGAATGGAACGTCGGGTGATTTAGCAGATCGTTTTGGATTTGTAAACCACATTGGAGCCATTGCGGGATACAAAACTTCCAAAAATTGGTTTTGGGGATTGGATGGAAATTTTATTTTCGGAAATAAAATAAATGAAACAGGAATTCTAAATAATTTAGTTGACAGTTATGGAAAAGTAACTGATATCAACGGAGATATTGGTAAAATCTACATTTTGGCTCGAGGTTTCAATGTCAATTTAGCAGTGGGGAAGATTGTTCCTATTTCTAAGAAGAACAGAAATTCTGGGTTGTTTTTTCACGCTGGTGCGGGTTATTTACTGCATAAACTGAGAATAGAAACACAAGACCAAGTCATTCCGCAATTGGAATTAGATTACCGCAAAGGTTATGACCGATTAACAATTGGCATCAATACACATCAATTCGCTGGTTATGCTTTTTTAGCACACCATGGATTTGTAAATTTTTATGGAGGATTTTATTGTCAACAAGGATTTACAAAAAACCAAAGAGATGTATTTTTTGATCAACCTGACATAGCTGTTGACAAAAGTATTCGATTTGATGTTCAATATGGACTTAAGATCGGCTGGTTTATACCAATATACAAGCGTCAACCCAAAGATTTTTACTTCGATTGATGAATCTAATTTACTCACTGGGAATCAGAATTTATGGTGGCATTTTATGGGTCGCACAATTTTTTAATCCCAAAGCAAAAAGTTGGGTCTTTGGACGCAAAAATTTTTGGGAGCGATTGCCAGAAATTCAAAATGAAGATGTCTATTGGTTTCATTGTGCTTCTCTGGGTGAATTTGACCAAGGATTGCCTATGATAAATCTGATTAAAGAAAATAATCCTTCCATTTATATTTTGGTGACTTTTTTTAGTCCTTCAGGATATGAAAATTACCACAAAAGAAAAAATTCTGCTGATTTTGTTTGCTATTTACCGCTGGATACAAAATCTAATGCACGCAAGTTTATTCAGCACTTCAAACCACAAAAAGTATTTTTTATCAAATACGAATTTTGGACCAATTACATTTTCGAAGCAAAAAAATCGCAAGCTAAAATATATTCGATCAGCGCACTATTTAGACCAGACCATCGATTTTTTAAATGGTATGGAAATCAATTTCGAGAAACACTGAGAAAAATAGATTTCTTTTTCGTGCAAAATAAATCGTCGCTTGAATTACTGCAAAGTATTGGAATAAAGCAAGCCATGCTCACAGGAGATACAAGATTTGACCGTGTAATTCAAAACAAAGCCAATGTGCAAACAGATTCAACAATTGAATCGTTTATCCAAAATCAAAAAGCATTTGTAATCGGAAGCTCTTGGCCAGAAGATGAAGATTTACTGAGAAACTTGATTTCAGTTTGTGATTTACCCCTGATTATAGCACCTCATGATATTTCAGAAAATCATTTGCTACAAATTGAGAAAAAGTTTGAAAATGAAACAGTTCGATACTCCAATTGGACGGTAAATGCCCATAAAAAAATATTACTGATTGATTCCATTGGAAAACTAGCAAATGCATACAGCTATGGTAAAATTGCCTATGTTGGTGGCGGATTTTCAGGAAGTTTACACAACATTTTAGAACCAGCAGTTTTCGGATTACCAGTCATTTTTGGTCCAAAACACAAAAGATTTCCTGAAGCTCAAACTTTTATCGACGCAGGAATTGGATTTTCAGTTGAAAATGAAGACACTTTGAATCTTGCCTTTAAGAGCATTTTAGAAAATCAAGAGAAATTAAAAATAAAAACAACCGATCTAGTGCTTGCTTCGCAAGGCGCAACTCAAAAAATAATTGATTTTTTAAAGGAAAATTGAATTATTTGTAGAATGGAGAGATCATGTAGTAAACAATTACTCCAGTTGAAGCAACGTAAAACCAAATTGGCCAAGTAAATACTGTCCATTTTCTGTGACGAGCGATATCACCTTTCCATGCAAATAAATAGGAAAAGAGTACCAATGGAACTACCATCACACTTAACACAATATGTGAAATTAAAATGATAAAGTAAACCATCGACGAACTTGCAACCATTGCTTTTTCTTGCAAGCTTACCTCACCGTTGAAATCAGAATCCCCATAAAGTGTAGGTTTAGAACCCATGTGATAAGCAACATACAGCGCTAAAAAAATAATCGACAAGAACATGCAAACCTTTATAATAGATTCGTGTAACTTGATGTTTTTCTTTTTTATAGCAACCAAAGCAGCAATTAAAAGAACTGCTGTAATTCCATTGATCACTGCATAAATTGAAGGTAAAACTTTTACTTTATCCTCAATTCCAGGAATTTGAACTTTAAAAAGTATTGCTACCACGACAGGAATAGCTATAGAAGCAGAAATGATTGCAATTCTAACTCTCTTTAATTTACTCTCTGATATCGGCGTTGTACTCATATTTCAGTAATTTACGTATGTCTTTTTCCAGTCTATTTACATCAGCGGTTGAAGTTCCAATATATAAACCTCTGACATAACCTTCTTTATCAACCAAAACAAAGGTGTCGTTATGCTCAAATCCATCTACGGCACTTTCACTTCTTTCAGCGCCCACATGGAAAAAATCGTGGGCAAGTTCATACGTCTCTGTTTCATCGCCAGTAAAGAAAGACCAATTTTTAGCCGTTATTCCATGTGACTTAATGTATGACTTGAATTCAGAAGGTGTATCGTATTCAGGATCAATTGTAAAACTTAAAAACTGCAAATGCTTATCCAAATCTTTGGTTAAAATACTCAGTCTTTTCATTTGAGAAGTCATTGGTGGACAAATGGTTCCACAAGAAGTAAAAAAGAAATCTGCAACCCAAACTTTCCCTTTCAAAGATTTTGAAGTAATCATCACCGAATCTTGATTTAAGAACTGGAAATCAGGAATTTTGGGGTAAATTGTATCAACAACTTCTTTTCCGTCAACGTTTATATATTCTAAATCTCGATCGCCAATGATTGGTAAAACCCTTACTTTTTCTTGATCCTCACAAGAAATAAGTGAAATCAAAACTACAATTGCAGCAATGAACTTAAGTTTCATGACTATTTTTTAGGATGTTTTTTTCGGTAAGCTTCCTTATCGTATTGTTTATCAAGTAATGCCATGTGTTGAAACATGGTTCTAACCATTCCTTCTTCGTTTCCTTCCAAAACCATTCTCAGGTGATTTTCTTTGTCGGCGAGTAACAATAATTCCTGAAAAGCTTCTCCGCCGAAGTATTTATCTCCCTTTTGAAGCAAATTATTTCCATTTCTGGAAATATTATACACTTGTTTGGGATCTCCTTTGGCTAAAATCCAAATTTTTGGATCATAATTAACCACTTGGTCATTCAGGATAAAATCCATGTCTTTCAAATTATCAACAGATTTACCATAGCCATCCGTCACAAAAGAAACTATCTTCACGTGACCTAGTTTCTTCTTGTTCTTTTGAATATTTTGATAAATTGATCTATCTAAAAACCATATAGATACAGAACAGGAGTCTGGACAAGTTGGTTGAATGGTAGAAAACAAAACTACTTGACCTTTGAATGATTTTTCTGTGTATTTTTTTCCATCGACTCCTGTAAATGAATAGGCAGAAAGTGCACCCATATCATCTAATTCCTTGAATTTGTGTTCACAACTTCTAGAGGAAAATAAAACCAACAAAGAAGCCGGACCAATCACTAAGAACACTAAAAATATTCTTTTGAGTAGTCCGGCTTTATTTTCTTTTTGAGCCATTTAATAAAAATTAGCTTATGCTCCGTATAATTTCAAGGCTGCATCAATTGCTTTTCCCTCCCAAAGAGAAATAAAGATTAGATACAAAACAAAAATAAAGTAAGGAACTAAAATGATATATTTTAAAGATTTCTTTTCATCACCTAAGTGCATAAAAACCAAAACGATATATGCTGCTTTAACCAAAGTCAATACAATAAACATCCATTTAATATACTGCCAATAATCTGAGCTTTGTTTAAAAACAATACCTGTCCCAACTTCGAAAGCAGTAATAACTGTTAAAATAGCGGTTACTTGCCAAATCTTTTTGCGAATTTTCTTTCCGTGTGCCTCGTCGTGATGCGTATCTAAAGAATATTCAATAACGTCGTCTCTTTCCATGATATGATAGAATTATAAGATTAAACTAAATAGAAGAATGTAAATACAAACACCCAAACTAAATCTACAAAGTGCCAATACAAACCTGTTTTCTCAACCATTTCATAGTGACCTCGTTTGTGATAAACACCTCTCAATACGCCAAAGAAAATGATGATATTGATAACTACACCTGAAAAAACGTGAAATCCGTGAAATCCTGTAATAAAGAAAAAGAATTGTCCATATTGAGCTGGACCATATTCATTCGTCGTCAAATTAGCACCATAAGTAACTCTGTTTCTTGTTCCACTGTTAATCGCTTCATAATATAACTCATTCGCTTCAGCACCAAAAATTGCTTTACCGACTTTATTATATTTCGAACCTGGTTCTTTGATAATTAGTTTAAAATGCTCGTCAACTTTTGAATTTAATTTTACAACAGCTCCACCGTGAGTTGTAAAAGAATTATCTTTTACCTTTCCAGCTAAAATAGCATGATGAAAATCGTGCAACAATTCTTCAGTTTCATAATTTCCTTTTTTGAAATCATGGCCTGATTTAGTAACTGTAAAACTTTCAAATGAATGACCAGAAACAGTTGCTTTAGATCCATCAGCCAATTCGACTTTCCCGTATTCAGAACCATGTATAAAGTGACTCCACTCCCACGCTTGAGAACCCACAAAGAAAAATCCACCGATAATTGTAGCAAACATCCATTTTGTAACTCCTTTGCGATCCATTCTATGACCTGCCTCAACCGCCAATACCATTGTAACAGACGATACAATCAAGATAAAGGTCATCAACGCCACATAAATCAATGGATAACCATGACCTAAGAAAGGCAACGAATTAAAAGTTTCCTCACCAATTGGCCAAGAAGCTTGGGCATCATGTCGAGTAAAACCATACGAGATTAATAATCCTCCGAAAGTAAGGGCATCCGATACCAGGAAGAACCACATCATTAGTTTTCCGTAGCTTGTACTAAACGGAGAAACTTTCCCTCCCCATAAGGAAGAAGCATCAATTTGATTTGTAGCGTGTCCAGCCATACTGCAATTTTTTTTGCAAGTTTAATGAATAAAAAGGAAAAATAGCAACAAATAGAGCCATAATAAACCTAAAAAATGCCAGAAAATTGCACCCAGTCTTAAGCTCAACTCATTCTTGTCATCAAAAGTACTTGAAAATGAAATTTTTACCATTTTTATTAAGTAAAATAATGCTCCAAAAATATGTAAAAAATGTAGTACCGTTATCAGGTATAAATACGAAGTTGAGGTGTCTCTAGACTGATTTATCTTATTTTGTAGTGGTGCAGAAAGAATTTTATTTCCAAACATCAAGCTTCTATTTTTATAACTCAATTCTTTTCCCTTGTAAAAAATATGAAAATCTTTACCTAATTTACCTTTGTGGAAGAAATCTCCTCGTCCATCTCTGATATTCCAAGACAAAAATTTCAATCTTTTCATGTCTAAATATGGAATTACTTCTCCATTCGGTTTGATTAATTTTCCATTTTGCAAAGCCAGAGGTTCGTTTTTGAAATACAAAACAAAATTGGGTGAAAGTGATGGGATATTATATCCTGTTGGTTTGTCAGTATTTTCAAAACTCTTCACGTATGTTTTCAATTCATTCAATTGAACGTCAGAAAGCACTTTTCCATTAATTAAATAATCGTTCGCATCTACCTCGATGAATTGTCCTTTGTATTTAATCTCAAAATAATCTCCATATCTTCCATCTGTCACCATGATTGAATTTCTGAAATTTGCTCCTTCATCAATCAATTCTCCGTAACCTTTGATTTGGAAAACTGCAAACCCTATTCCAGATAATAACGTGGCAATCATGAAGATTTTCACTTGGCCAAGATTTCTTTTTTTAGCAGATTTAATCGCTACAATATAAAAAATACTGCTCAATGCGATAGACGCCGTACTCAGCCAAAACCCTAAAGGCAATGGATATTTTACCCAAAACACATCACCCATGGAAACGATGTAGCCAGAGGTAAAACCGGCAAATAACATAACAATACTGAAAATACTAACGTAAACGAGGTTTTTTTTCATTTTCTCTCTCACTGCAGGATCGAGTTCTTTACTGTAATCTGGTTTCATACTATTTGTTTTTTAATTGACATAAATTATTTCAAGGTATGATTCTATCAAATACGTATAAAAATTGAACTATCGGCAAAAAGAAAAAAGAGGCAAACATGACCTTTTTAGCATCTTTGTCATCACATGAGAGAAACAATTTGTATGCGTAAAGAAAAAATATTAATGAAGCTAAAGTTCCAATGATTAAAGTGGCAATTCCAGTCATTCCTAAAAACCATGGCAGCAGTGTAAATGGGATTAGCAAAAGTGAATACACGCAGATTTGAAACGCAGAGTTTTTAGATTTACCGAATTTTGAGGGAAGCAGAGAATAACCTCCAGCTTTGTAATCATCAAAAGCTACCCAAGCGATTGCCCAAAAATGCGGAAATTGCCATACAAATTGAACAAAAAATAGAACGCCAGGAACCAATCCAAATTGATTTGTATGTGCAACAGCTCCCAATAATGGGGGAATTGCACCTGGGAAAGCACCAATAAAAACAGCCCATGGTGAAATCCTTTTCATTGGTGTATATATAAATACATATGAAATATAAGCAAACAAACCTAAAATGGCAGATTTATAATTAAGTTGATACAACATAAATGTCCCCACCAATAAAGTCAAAACCACCACAATATATGCTTCTGTAATGGACATTTTACCTGTTGGCAATGGACGAATTTGTGTTCTTTTCATCAATTTATCAAAGTCTCTTTCCCAGATTTGATTTGAACCATTGGATGCTGCAGTTACAAGTAAACCGCCAACCAATAAGTAAAAAATGGCTATACCACTTTTACCGCCTACAAAAAGATAACCTGATAATGCAGAAAGTATAACCAAGGCTGACAAACGCAATTTAGTAAACAAAACATAAGCTTTGATTTTTTCACCAATTGTAATTTTTTCAATCATTGCTACCTCCACTGTATTCAAATTTGATACAAATGTACGGATTTTGATTTGAGAAAGTAATAAGTAAATACTTTTTTTAAAGCATAAAAATGAATTCAAAAAATGGAATTTCAGTAAGTGTAAATCAAAAAAATGAAAAAATTAATTCTACTTCTTTCATATTCAATTTTAACGGCATTATATCGCTAATTATTTGGAATTACAATGAATTAACATAATCATTTAAATTAACCTCTTGTTCTAAATTCAATTTTTGTTTCAAGCGATATTTTCCTTTTTCGACAGCTGCAAGAGAGACTGCCATCAAGGTAGCAATTTCCTTGTTAGAAAGATTTAATTTTACAAATGACATCATTTGTTTTTCATGATCGGTTAAAGAAACTTCCAACAAATCTAAAGCTGCATTAAAACTTGGATGTAATTTATTAAACAATTCCGTAAACTGCTCATATCCCTTCAACATGTTGTTACTGATGGTCAATTCATTGATGTAATTCCTCATTGTTCGAGCTTGGCTATCACTCAAATTTTCGTGTAAAATGAAATCTTTTAAATTTTCAATCAAAGAGTGAAAAAATTCATTTTTCCCTGCCAAAAATTTAGCATAATCAACGGTTTCTTTTTTCTTGGATTCAAGCTCCATTTCTAATTGCTTTTTCTCCAAAAGATAGATTGTTCTTTCCTTTTTGATTATTTCTTTTTGATGTTCAGCTTGTTGGATCACGGCTGTAATCCTAGCTTCCATTTCAATAGGCTCAATTGGTTTTCTTAAAAAATCCTTCGCACCAAGAAGCAAGGCCGATCTCAATGAATTTGAATCCGTCATAATTCCAGTGTACATCATCACTGGAATTTCTTGGGTCAATTTGTCTTCTTTGAGTTTCTCCAACACCTTAAGCCCATCCATTTCAGGCATTTGCCAATCTAGCAAAATCAAGTCTGGCAATTCATTTCGCGCAATTTCCAAACCTGTTTCCCCATTATTGGCAGTATAAAAAACATAGCCTTCGTTACTTTCTAAGTAATTTACTACTAAATTTCTTGTATCTGCCTCATCATCAATGATAAGTATAATGTGTTTTCTTTCCTCCTGCATCTCTGTTATTTCTGATAATTTTACTCTATTAATCTCATTAAAGCTGAAAATGTTTCGTTGTCTCCTTGATGAACAGACCGTTCCACTTGTCTTATCCAAAGTCTAACTTGCGGGTCATCTACATCACCTAAAGATTTGAGAAATGATCTTATTTGAGAAGTTTGATAAAACTTGAATTCAAGAATTGGTTCCAACTTTTCTCTCCAAAATTCATTCGGCTCAAATGCCCTTGAAATAACATTCAATTCAGTATTTCGCTTTTTTTCTCTAAAAATAGGTAAAACAATTGAAACTTGGGCGCCAGAATGCTTACTATTGTTTGAAATCTTTAACGTCCAACTACTCATTTTTGCTAGTACTTTGCACAAAGTCAAGCCCAAACCGTTGTCAGATGAATTTATTTCATTTTTCTCAACTTCAAAATTATTTAGCACCTCCTCTGGAAAACCATTTCCTGAATCAGAAATTACCAACTCTATTTTTTCATCTTCTAACTGAAAAATTTCGATTTCAACAAAACCGCCATTTGGAAGTTCACTAATCGCGTTGCTTAAGAAGTTTCGTAATAAAGTTTGTAAAATATTTGGATCCACATACACGAAATAAGTTTCACTATTGTTAATGAAAATGATGTTTCTCAATTGCATTTCTGGCAAATAAAAAGCAATTACTTTATTGATTGTATCACTCAAATTTAGCTTTAATGGACTGTAAACGTTTTGTTTATTGTCCATTTTAGACCATTGTAACAGTCGTTCAAACAGACCGATAGTTTCTTTTAAGGTATTCTCCATTGGTTCGGTAATTGTGCCACCTACGGACTTTTTTACAATTGCCAGTTCAACCAATAATCTATTCAATGGATTTCTTAAATCATGAGCAATAATTGAAAACAGTTTATCTTTTATTTGGTCAGATCTTTGGAGTTCATTTGATTTAATTTTAATTTCATTATTTTGAATTAAAGACTGAAAATGTAATTGTTGCAGCTTAATTTTATTTTTTCGTAAATTCAATATCAGAATCAACAGAACT
>JBBALI010000002.1:0-182095 GCA_040403095.1 Crocinitomicaceae bacterium | reverse complement strand
TCAAAGGTTATAAAAAAATCTTAGATTTAGCTCCACAGGTATTTGTTATGATCCTTCATCATCCTACTCAAAACATTTCCCTCTTTGTAAAATCATTTAGAAAGATTCTAATCAAATAAAATTTGTGAGTATTGGATTCAAATTTTAACTTTGTGTAAAACGAATCTAAAATGTGGTTAGGACTACTTAGTTATTTAAAGTTTCTAATCAAGCGAAATCCAGAGTGAAAAGCTTGATAACTTGAAAACTTTCATTGTATTTCTAATACTTTGAAGAATGTAAATCTTTAAAAATAAGCAGTTATGCCATTTTATCATAAACTTGGACGATTTCCGTCTAAAAGACATACCACTTTCGAAAAAGAAACTGGTGGTTACTATTACGAACAATTATTCGGAACGGAGGGTTTTAGTGGGTTTTCTTCCCTTTTATACCATGTTCATAGACCAACACAAATCAAATCGATTTCAAATCCAATAGATTTAACTCCCGTTGCAGCTGTTGGAAAAAACATTCAATCGCACATGATTCGTGGTTACGAAGTTGCCCCTCAAGATGACTTTTTAGACAGCCGCGTGATTGTTTTGTTCAACAACGATCTCAATATAGCGTGTGCTTCGCCAAGAAAATCTTTGACAACCTACTTCTACAAAAACGCTGATGCCGACGAAGTAATTTTCATTCACAAAGGAACAGGAAAATTGAGAACTTTGGTTGGAAATATTCCTTTTGAATATGGCGATTATTTGGTGATTCCACGTGGAATGATTTACCAAATAGATTTCGACTCAGAAGACAATCGTTTGTTTATTATTGAATCTTTCAGCCCAGTATTTACACCGAGAAATTACAGAAACAAATTTGGGCAATTGTTAGAACATTCTCCTTTTTGCGAACGCGATTTCAAAATTCCTTCTGAACTAGAAACGCACGACGAAAAAGGTGATTTTGTGGTCAAGGTGAAAAAAGAAAATATTTTGCATGAAATCACTTACGCAACGCATCCTTTCGATGTGGTTGGTTGGGACGGATTCAATTATCCTTACGCCTTCTCGATTCACAATTTCGAGCCAATTACTGGTCGCGTGCACATGCCACCTCCGATTCACCAAACGTTTGAAGGACACAATTTTGTTATTTGCTCATTTGTGCCGCGCATGTACGATTACCATCCAAAATCAGTTCCAGCGCCTTACAATCACAGCAACATCGATTCAGATGAAGTGTTGTATTACGTCGATGGTGACTTTATGAGCAGAAACTACGTTGAAAAAGGATATATTTCTCTGCATCCAGGTGGAATTCCACACGGTCCGCATCCTGGCGCGATGGAAAGAAGTATTGGTCAAAAAGAAACAGGAGAATTGGCGGTAATGGTTGATACTTTCAAACCATTGAAATTAACACAAGCTGCATTGGATCTTTCTGATAAAGATTATTACAAATCTTGGCTAGAATAATTCAAAACAAAAATAATCATTTAAAAATCAAGCAAGTAATACTTGTAACAAAATATTAAGATCATGAGTAAAGAAGTTAAAAACGTTGAATACGGATTGGAAAAAATCTTCGAAGACGCACAAGATTTCCTACCTTTATTGGGAACGGATTATGTAGAATTTTATGTTGGAAACGCCAAACAAGCAGCGCATTTCTACAAAACAGCTTTTGGTTTTCAATCTTACGCATATGCAGGATTGGAAACTGGATTGAAAGACCGTGCTTCCTATGTCCTCAAACAAGACAAAATTAGATTGGTTTTAACTACTGCTTTAAACAGCGATTCTCCGATTGGAGAGCATGTAAAAAAGCATGGTGATGGCGTAAAAGTAATTGCTTTATGGGTTGAAGATTCAAGAAAAGCGTACGAAGAAACTGTTAGTCGCGGTGCGAAATCTTTCATGGAACCCACGGTTGAAAAGGATGAGCATGGTGAAGTAATTCGCTCAGGAATTTACACTTACGGCGAAACTGTGCACATTTTTGTTGAACGCAAAAACTACAACGGTTTGTTTTTACCTGGATTTGTGGAATGGAAAAGTGACTACAATCCATCCACAGTTGGTTTAAAATTCATCGATCACATGGTTGGAAATGTGGGTTGGAACCAAATGAATGTTTGGGTAAAATGGTATGAAGACATCATGGGATTTGCCAATTTCCTTTCGTTTGACGACAAACAAATTCACACGGAATATTCAGCTTTGATGAGTAAAGTGATGAGCAACGGAAATGGTAGAATTAAATTTCCAATCAACGAGCCGGCAAAAGGAAACAAGCGTTCTCAAATTGAAGAATATTTGGATTTCTATGAAGGTTCGGGCGTGCAGCATTTGGCGGTAGCAACTGACGATATCATTGGTACTGTGCAACAATTGAAAGCACGAGGCGTGGAATTTTTACCACCGCCACCGCAAGCATATTACGATGAAATTCCAGCGCGTTTGGGTGTTCATCGCGACATGATGAAAGAAGACATCAAAGAACTTCAAAAATTATCGATTTTGGTTGATGCAGATGAAGAAGGATATTTGTTGCAAATTTTCACCAAACCAGTAGAAGACAGACCAACTTTGTTTTTCGAAATCATTCAAAGAATGGGCGCAAAAGGATTTGGAGCGGGTAACTTCAAAGCACTTTTTGAATCAATCGAAAGAGAACAAGCATTGAGAGGAACTTTGTAAAAGCAGTTCTTTCCAATTTTTAGAGCCGAAAACTTTATTTCGTAGCGGATTTTTCCAAAATGAAATGAAGTCTTCGGCTTTTTTTGTGTTAAATTTGTGGAAAATGAATCGAAAACAGTCGCAAAATCAATGAAATATCGCTTATTAACAGACGAAGAATTACGCTTACTTGAGGATGATTTGAAACAATTTTTAGTGGTCAATCAAGTATACAAGGAAGAATGGGAGGAAATGAATAAAAGTAAACCCGATTTGGCGCTGGAAATGATTGAACTTTTCAGTGACAATGTGCTGCAAATCGTTTATGAAAAAGTGAAGTTTTTGGAACATCGAACCACTGACAGTTGCTTTGTTTTCAATTGCGGCGCAGAAAAGTTGGAATTGATTGCCATTCAGAAAAAAAATCCAACTGATTTGGTTGATTTATCGACTCCAGAAGGGATTCATGACGCTTTGACCAAGAACGCGAATTTGTTAAGCTTTTTCACGAATGAAAAGCCATATTCTCAAGTACGAGAAACTGAAATTCACCAAATGTTGGCGCAAGGTTGTGTCAATTCGACAGTAGAATTTTGGAATGCACTTTCCGAAATTTTAAAAGATTAAACCTAGATTTTGAAATATGTCTTACTTCAGAAACATAGAAAACGTTGATTTAATTATTGACAACAAGAACGTCAATTTTGCGATTAAAACTTTTCAAGAAATTGAGGTCAAGAAAAAAGATACAGACCAAGTCGAAGAGCCGCACAGGCATAATTTTTACACTATTATTTGGACAATCAAAGCGCTTGGAAAACATACCATTGATTTAAATACCATTGACATTCAAAACGACATGTTGTTCTTTATTCATCCTGAACAAGTGCATCAAGTTGAATCTGAAGACAAATCACCAGAAGTTTTGGCGATTTTATTTACAGAAGAATTTTTGATAAAAAATGGATTAACAAACCAATTCATGAATGCTTTGAATCTTTTCTCGGTGGAAGGAAAAATCAATTTTATACAATTGGACGAAAACACTGAAATCAAAAAGTTAATCCACGCTTTGCAAGAAGTTTATCAATCAAACGAGCATTTTAAAGAGGCAAAATTAAGCGCGTATTTGAAGTTGTTTTTATTGGAATCGTTCAACCTAAAATCGAACAAACCAATAGAATCGATTGGTGAGGTGCAACCAGAAATTGTTTCTCGTTTCAAAAATCTGGTAGAGCAAAGATATCAAGAGTGGCACAAAGTGAGTGAATACGCTGATAAACTCACCATTTCAGCGAATTACTTGAACGAAATCATCAAGAAAAATACGGGTCGAACGGCGAAAGAACACATTCAAAATCGCTTGGCTTCCGAAGCCAAAAGGTTGTCCTTTTTCACGCAACTATCTGCCAAAGAAATCGGTTTCAAATTGGGTTTCAATGACCCGTCTCACTTTGCAAAATTTTCGAAGAAGTTCGTTTCGAAAGATAATTCTTGATCACCGCATTGGCAAGCACAACGAAGATGATAAGCGTAGCACCGATGTAAAAACTATTGTCCAGTTTTTTGTTTTCTTTCAGCAATAAAATCGCCAAAATAATCGTGTAAACAGGTTCCAGATTGATACTCAATGTGACCGTAAACGCACCCAGTTTTTTCACCACTTCGATGGTTGTCAAGAAAGCGATGGAAGTGCAAATGATTCCCAAAAACAGCAACCAAGCCAAATCTTCCCAACGCATGACAAACATTTCCGCATGGATTTTATTTGTCGCCAACATCACAATGGTCATAAAAACGAGACCGACGCCCATTTCATGAATGGTCAATGCAGACGCAGGAACGCCATCTTTGGCCAAGCGCGCATTGAAAACTGAAAAAAGTGCTGCACACAAAGCGGAAGTCAAACCAAAAGCCAAGGCTTCTAATTCTTTGCCTTTGAAATCATCAGAAACGATGTAAATTCCGAAAATCACTACAACGCCCATCGAAAATTCTAACCAAGAAAATTTGCGTTTCATCACCAAAGGTTCAAGCCAAGTGACATGCAATGTGGTAGTTGACAAACACAAAACGCCCAAAGAAGCCGTTGAAAGTTGTATCGATTGGTAAAAAGTGAGCCAATGCAAAGTCACAAAAACGCCCACACCCAAGGTTGCCCAAAACTGTTTTTTGTTTTGAATTTTGATGGGCAGTTTCAGCAGCCAAAGTCCGACAATCAAAGATAAAAAAGCGATTAAAATCCTGAACCAAACAATATTAATTGCTTCAAGATGAATCAGCTTGCCTAAAATCCCCGTAAAACCCCAAATGAAAATGGTGATGTGTAGTAAGATGTAGTATTTATACTTTGAAAACATGGGAACGAAATTAGGTTTTATTTTTGGATTTGGGAAGTTGTAGTTTTTTAATATCAAAGGAGAAATTTGGAATTATAATTGAACAGCTTAACTTATTCGTTCATTTGACTTTTTTATTCATTTCTACATTGTTGAGTTATTAGATTGAATATATTTGTTTGAATTATTTGGGGCCTAACGGATGAAATTAAGATTATCAATTGCAATATTTTTCAGCTTTTTGATGCACGTGGCAATATGATTACCAAAAAAGAACAACTTATACAACGTTCATTTGATGTCACTCGTTTAACTGCTGGCACTTACTATTGCAGAATTTACAAAGACGACAATTATATTGTTAAAAAATTCATTAAACTATGATACAAATCTTCAAATGTACTTTTTATTTTGCTCTTTTGTTTTCACTAATTCTTTCTTGTAAAAAAGACAAGGTACCAGTAAATCCTGTGGAAAAAAAACTCATCTATGAGCGGATATCGGGACACTATAATGTTTATGACAGCAACTTAGTTTTTTTATATGAAATGGATTTAGAGTATGTGGTACGCCAAAATAATGAACTAGATTCAATACGTTTTAAAAATTTTAATAACAACTTCAATTTTAGTACACATCAAAATACTGACAATAATTATGACTATGTGGATGAAAAATTTATTGGTGTTAGTTCTCCATTTCCCACTAAAGGAAAAAATAATAAATCATATTCCATGTATTCGAAAGAAGACATTGTTTATGATAACTTTTGGCGAAATGACACGATAAGATTGTGTTTTGAAATGCACAACACACCCTGGTGGTTGCAAGAAATGGTTCCTTATGTTGATAGAATAGAAAAACAAATTGCAATAAAACAGCACTAGTTTTAAATTCTAGAAATATTACAACAAAAAAAACCGAAGACAATCCACTCATCTTCGGTTTTTCTTATTCTATTTCAGTTTATCTTAAACTTTAATCCCTTTCACCACGCGGTCTTTGCGTTTGGTTTTCTTCAATTTTTGAATTGAAACCATTAAGAAAGTATTTCCTGAAGCTGAATTGGCATAATACGTTTGATTTCCGTATTGCACTTCTCCTCCTTTGTCAGATTTCCAATTGGCATCTAAATAAAAACGTCCATTCGCTTGGTTTTGACGAACCGCAAATTTCAACGTTTTTCCTTGTCCAACTTCAAAACGAATGAAAACTTCTCCTTTATCGCCATATTTTTCGAAAATACATTTTGTACTTGGATTGATAATCAATCGATCTTCTTCATTTTTTTGGTTTTGAACCAATTTTCCATCAGCAGAAATTTCTTGCGAACCGTTGGTTGTACTTCTTTGCAAAATAATTTGAGAAGAAGTATAAAATTGTACTTTCTTCAAATTTTCAGCATTCAAATCGTATTCCTTGCGAATTTCTTCTGTGTACGCGATGCGTTTGCTACAGCTGACAACAGTCAAACTTAAAACAGCAAGCAGAATAAATGTGATCTTTTTCATTTTAAAGAATTTTAGACTTTTTCAATTGTGACAAAAGTAATCAAAACTCGCTAAACAAAGATAATGCCTAAATCAAGGATTGTTAAAATCAATCCTCGGCAAAAATTCATTAAGTTTTACCCTGAGCAAACGCATTTAAAAACTAATTTTTCGAACAAAGGTTTTTTGTCATGATTTTTATACAAAAATACATGCCAAAAAAAGAATTCATGTATTTGTTTGTTCGACGGATTGCATCCGTCGTTACAAACATGTCGCTCCTATGGAGCTATTTTGATTTTATTAAAGTGAAATGCGTTTGCACTGAAATTCCAGCTGCAATAAAACCAAAAACAGCCATTAATTCGTACTTTTACGACAGCAAAAAATTCATTATGAAATTAACAGTTCAAGGTTTTACGTACAATCCTTTTCAGGAAAATTCTTACATCGTTTTCAACGAACAGAAAGAAGCCGTGATTGTCGATCCGGGCTGTTATACGAGGGAAGAACAACAATTCTTTTTGGATTACATTCAAGAAAATGAATTAGAACCTTTGGCCTTGTTGAACACCCATTGTCACATCGATCATGTGATGGGAAATGCTTTCATCATGCGCAATTTTGAAGTTGATTTGTACGCCCACAAATTAGATTTGCCCACATTGGGAATGGTGCAATATTCAGCGAATTTATACGGAATGGAAGCTTATGAAGCATCACCAGAACCAACTAAATTTGTGGAAGAAGGCGATAAATTGACCTTCGGCGGCATTGAGTTGGATGTAATTTTTGGTCCCGGACACGCGCCCGGACATGTGGCATTTTACAATCCCGAAAATGAATTTGTTTTGAGCGGAGATATTTTGTTTCAAGGCAGTTTTGGTCGGTACGATTTACCTGGAGGAAGCTTGGAAATTTTGAAAAAAACAATCCTAGAGAAAATGTTTCAATTGCCCGAAGAAACGCTAGTCTATTCCGGTCACGGTGCTGTCACAAGTATTGGAATTGAGAAAATCAACAATCCGATTTTGAGTTATTGAACTCACTTCGTTGGTCGATTTTGTTGGTCTTTTCCTCCCCCTTAATCCTAGCGCTTTCGCTGAGTCTTCAAAAGCTATCGCTTTTTCTCCTCCAAAGGGGGAAACAAAATCCTAAAATCCTAATATCCTAATATCCTAATATCTTAATATCTTAATATCTCTTACTCAAAAGAAATCAAAACCGCACCTTTATCAACCACATCTCCCGCTTGAATTTCGATGGATTTTACAATTCCAACGCCTTCAGATTTCAAGACGTTTTCCATTTTCATGGCTTCTAAGGTCAATAATGGATTTCCAACTTCGACTTCATCACCTACTTTCACGTCAATTCCAACAATTCTTCCTGGCATCGGAGATTTCAATTGTTGCAATTTGCGCACTTTGATTTTGTCAAGGCCCAATTCAGAAATCAATTGATCCAGCGGACCATCTTTGGAAACGACAAATTCACGGTGGTTGATTTTGATTTTCAATTTTCGATCTTCCAAAGATTCTTCCATCAATTCGCCATGAAAAATTTGCCCTTTGTGCTCAACACTGAAAAAACGATCATCTTCCCAAACAACATTGCTTTGGTGGTTCACAACTACCTTTTCTCCGTCTAATTTCCAATTCTGATTTGCCATTTGTCCTTGTTTATATTGCAATATTACGAACATTTCAGCCATTGTGAATTATTTCCTTGTTTAAAAAGAATAAAATTCTCAGCTTTGACCTATAAAATGAAATTTATGTATCGCATTTACATTGTTATCGGGTTGGTTATTTTATCTTCTTGTGGAACAAATAAGAAAAAAGATTCTGAAATTAGTTTCAGTGAAACAGAAATGGTAAACGAAACCTCTGGCGACGAAGAATATGACTTTGATGATGAGTCTTACGATGAATTAGTTCAAGATGAACGACCAGTTTATCAGGCTGCAGAAACTGTTTACACCGATTTGATTCACACCAAACTAGAAGTAAGTTTTGATTGGTCAAAATCTTGGATGTATGGAAAAGCAACGATCTCAGCAAAACCTCATTTTTATGCTTCTGATAGTTTGTTTTTGGATGCCAAAGGAATGGAAATCAAAAAAATAAACATTGGTGCGCAAACTTTGAATTTCAAATACGCCGACGATCATTTGCGCATCAAATTAGATAAAATGTACACTAGAAATGACAAATACAACATCGTCATTGAGTACATCGCCAAACCTGACGAAAGAAAAACATCTGGAAGCGAAGCAATCACAAGCGATAAAGGTTTGTATTTCATCAATCCGAAAGGAGAAGATCCGAACAAAATGCCGCAAATTTGGACGCAAGGGGAAACAGAAGCGAGTTCAGTTTGGTTTCCAACGATTGACGCGCCAAACGTGAAAACGACAGAAGAAATTTACATCACGGTTGACAATAAATTTGCGACTTTATCCAACGGAAAATTAATGAGTTCTATCAAAAATGCAGATGGAACAAGAACAGATTATTGGAAACAAGATTTGCCACACGCTCCATACCTTTTCATGATGGGAATTGGTGAATTTAAAGTGGTGAAAGATTTCTATACACGTCCAAACGGAACGAAAATGGAAGTGAATTACTATGTTGAACCAGCTTGGGAACAATCAGCCAAAGCGATTTTTGGAGAAACACCGAAAATGATTGAATTTTTCTCGAAATTGACTGGCGTAGAATATCCTTGGGATAAATACAGTCAAATCGTTGTGAGAGAATACGTTTCAGGAGCGATGGAAAATACTGGTGCTGTTGTTTTTGGAGATTATGCTTACAAAAACGCAAGAGAGTTATTAGACGACGACGACAATTCAACGATTGCGCACGAACTTTTTCACCATTGGTTTGGAGATTTAGTAACTGCTGAATCTTGGTCTAATTTGACGTTGAACGAATCTTTCGCCAACTATTCTCAGTACTTGTGGGACGAATTCAGATATGGAATTGACGAAGCAGATTACAACGCAGAAAAAGAAGCGGATGGATATTTTCAAAGTGCTGACAACGGAACAACGCACGATTTGGTTTGGTTTGAATATGACAATCAAGAACAAATGTTTGATGCGCATTCTTACAACAAAGGCGGGAGAATTTTGCACATGTTGCGCAATCATTTGGGTGATGAAGCATTTTTCGCAGGTTTGAAAAATTACTTGAACACCAATAAATTCAAAGCTGCGGAATTTACCCAATTGCGTTTGGCTTTTGAAGAAGTTTCAGGTCAAGACTTAAACTGGTTTTTCAATCAATGGTATTTGGACGAAGGACATCCAGTGATCAGCGTGAGTCAATCATTGAATGAAGAAACGAGCCAAGTTGAATTATTTATTCACCAAGAAACGCTGAACGGAACTATCTTTAGAATGCCCATTGAAATCGCGATTCACGATGAAGCGGGAGTTACACTTCACCCAATTGTATTTGAACAGCAAAGTACAAGTTTTATCTTTCCTGTCACTGGTGCGGTAAAAACCATCATTTTTGACAATCAACACATGCTTTTGGCGAATGTGACCGATGATAAACCGATGCAACAATATGTAAACCAATTCTATGTAGGAAAGAGATACGCTGATAGAAGAGACGCTTTGTTGTTCGGTATTGCTGAAGAAGAGCCATTGACGACATTGGCTGAAAAAATGGTCTTAGATGCATTGAAAGATCCTTTTTGGGCTATTAGAAATTTAGCGATTGACAGGGCCAATTTATTATCTCCTGAAGCAAAAACACAGGCAAGCGAAATTGTCAAAAACATCGCGTTGACTGACCCAAAATCGGCAGTTAGAGCGACAGCAATCACATTTTTACAAGATAAAATCACCGCAGATGAATTGGAAAAATTAGCACTTTCAATCATTGGCAAAGACCAATCCTATTCTGTTTTAAGTGCAGCTTTAGGCGCTTTGAGTAGCTCAAATCCTGACTTAGCAATGACTGAAGCCAAAAAATTGGAAACTGAAAATTCTTCTAAAATGCTTTCTGGAATTGCGCAATTGTATGCAAGCCAAGGAACAGAAAAAGAAATGGCATTTTTTGAAAAAATCGTCAATGAAAATAAATTGAATGGTTTAGATGCACTTTTTGCCATGAATTCAATGACCATTTACTTGACGCGTCAATCTGTTGAACTTCAATCCAAAGCTCCGGGATTGTATAAAAAAGAATTGGCAAATGGTGGAATTTATATTACCATGTTTTTACCACAAAATGTGGATTACATGATTAAAATGGTTTCCGATCAAATGGAAAAAACGAAAGCGGAAATCAAGGCTTATGAAACCAACAAAGATCCATTGTATGCAGATCAAGCGCGTAAAAAACTGAAGCAACAGCAAGCAATTGTGGATGAATTGAGTGTTTTTTATGCAGAGATTAATGTTGAAAAATAGGCGTAAAAGGCAATTTTTAATGGAGTATTTACTTGTCAAATAGGATAAGTAAATACTCCATTTTTTTTGTCAAACTACATCAAAACCAATATCTTTTCTAAAGTAAGCCTTTTCGAATTCAATGTTTTCAATCGTTCCGTAAGATCTCAGAAGTGCGTTTTCGATGTTTTTTCCGTAAGAAGTTACCGCTAAAACACGACCTCCAGCCGACATGATTGCAGGACCGTCAGCACTTGTTCCAGCGTGGAAAACCAAACTGTCTGTTACGCTATTCAATCCGTAAATCACTTTACCCGTTTCGTATTCTTCAGGATAACCGCCAGAAACCATCATTACTGTGGTAGCGGATCTTTCGTCAAATTGAATGTCTCTTTCAGAAAGCGTATTGGAAGCAACGCCTTCAAATAAATCCAATAAATCTGATTTTAAGCGTGGAATTACCACTTCAGTTTCAGGATCTCCCATGCGGCAATTGTATTCAATCACATAAGGTTCGCCTTTCACGTTGATGATTCCAAAAAAGATAAATCCTTTGTAAACCAATCCTTCTGCTTTCAAACCTTTTACTGTTGGAATGATGATTTGATTTTCGATTTTATCTCTGAAAGTCGCATCCGCAAAAGGAACTGGAGAAACAGCGCCCATTCCACCTGTATTCAATCCTTGGTCGCCTTCACCAATGCGTTTGTAATCTTTGGCTTCAGGTAAGGTTTTGTATGAATCTCCATCTGTAATCACAAATGCGGACATTTCAATGCCTTTCAAGAATTGTTCGATGACCACGCGCGAACTTGCATCACCAAATTTAGCATCGGCCAACATCGCTTTCAATTCTTTTTTGGCTTCGTCCAAGGTTTCTAAAATCAAAACTCCTTTTCCTGCAGCCAAACCGTCTGCTTTCAGAACATAAGGCGCTTTCATTGATTCCAAAAACTTATATCCTTTCTCTAAAGTGTCTTTGGAAAAAGTGGCATATTTTGCAGTTGGAATGTTGTGACGCATCATGAATTCTTTCGCAAAATCTTTGCTTCCTTCCAATTGCGCTGCTGCTTTGGATGGACCAATTACAGGTACTTTCATCAATTCTGCATCAGCCACAAAGAAGTCATAAATTCCAGCTACCAAAGGGTCTTCAGGACCAACGACAACCATGTTGACATCATTTTCCAACACAAACGTTTTTATTCCTTCAAAATCAGTCGGTTTCAAAGCTACATTCGTCCCGTGATTGCGTGTTCCTGCATTTCCCGGCGCGATAAACAGTTGATCCAATTGCGAACTTTTCGCCATTTTCCATGCCAACGCATGTTCTCTTCCTCCTGACCCTAGTAATAAAACTCTCATATATGTTTGGAAATTGATTTGGGTGAATCTATTATTTTAGATTAGCAATTTTTCAATAAAGATTCGAAAAGCAATTTTCCATCTTCATTGTTCAACGCTTGATCAGCTGCTCTCTCTGGATGCGGCATCATACCGAAAACATTTTTTCCAACATTGCGAATGCCAGCGATGTTGTTCACTGCACCGTTTGGATTAAATTCTGGTGCAATTTCGCCATTTTCAGAGCAATATTGAAAAATAACTTGGTTGTTGTCGTAGATTTTTTTCAAAGCATCTTCACTTGCAAAAAATCTTCCTTCGCCGTGTGCGATTGGAATTTGGTATGCACGATTCAAGTCTAAATCTTTGGTAATCGCTGAATCGTTTGAAGCAGGTTTTAGGTAAACATTTTTGCAGATAAATTTTTGATTGTCATTGTGCAACAAAGCACCATCTAACAAACCTGACTCAGTCAAAATTTGGAAACCGTTACAAACTCCTAAAACGTATCCGCCTTTGTTTGCGTGATTGATTACTTCGCCCATGATTGGAGAAAGTTTTGCAATTGCACCTGATCTCAAATAATCACCATAGGAAAATCCACCTGGAAGAACCACAAAATCAACGCCTTTTAAATCGGCTTCTTTGTGCCAAAGTTTTTCTACTTTTTGTCCCATCAAGGTTTCCAACACGTAAACCATGTCTTCATCGCAATTTGAACCAGGAAATGTAACAACACCAAATTTCATGTGTATCAATTTTATATTTTGAACTGCAAGAATTTCTTCTCGAAAATTGATACAAAAGTAGTCATTTCAAAGCCATTTAGGACGATAATTTTTACTTTTTTTTGAACGAAAATTCAGATGGAAAATCTGAAAAAAAAGGTTTTTTTGTCAAAAAAAGCGAGCTATTAGTCAGGGAAAACACATTTAAAAACTAATTTTTCGATCAAAGGTTTTTTGTCATGATTTTTATACAAAAATGCACGCCAAAAAACGAATTCATGCATTTGTTTGTTCGACGATTCCGATAGTTATCGGAACCGTCGTTACAAACATGTCGCTCCTATGGAGCTATTTTGATTTTTTAAAGTTAAAAGCGTTTGCCCTGCCCTATTTGATAAAAAACTTGGCGATGGAAAACAAGAAAGTAGTGTAAAAAAGTATGGTCGCAAACATCTGTGTTCTTTTGTGGAAAAAAGAAAATGGGAGAAAAAGCACCAAGGCAATCATTCCAAAACTGAACCATTCATATTGCTTTAAAAACAAAATCTCTACTGTTCCGAGTCCAATTCCGATGAAAAGAAACAAGAAAATGATTGCGGTCAATTTCCTAAATCGGATTGAACTTTTGGCGTTTTTGATTCTGATTCCCCACAAACTTAACAAAGCTGAAAATGCAAATAATCCCATGGAAACCAAGAACAACAATTGTTTTTGGGTATAATTGACAGACGTTTCGATGAAATTCCAATTGATTTGATTTTTGTTCCAAAGTACCATGATGAAGCCATAAATCAATGGCGTAATGAAACCAATTGTCGACAAGAAAGTTTCTCTAAAAACGAATGGCCTGATTCGCGTCAACATGAACCAAATCATGGGAAAACCAAAAATCAAGGGCGGGTGAAAACTAGCGGCACAACCATATAAAAAACCAGCATTAAAAGCGATTTTTCTACCATCCAAATTGTTTTCCAATTCAAACAATTGAAACAAAGAAAGAATCAAAAATGAATGGGCAATTAACACACCGTCAATTTGATAAAAAGAATGGTAAAAACTCATCAATACGGTGTAGAGCAATGAAACTACATAAGTGTTCTTTTCATAAAAAGTGTTGATATTGAATAAAAAATTGAGCAATAAAGCATTCAATAAAACAAAAATACCTGGTACAAATTGAATCCAATTTACTCCGCCGATGTTTGGATTGGAAAGCGTAAAACTTCCCCACAATCCTAAATCTACTTCTTGCGAAATTTCGAAGAAAATCGTTTCCGAACTCAACATCCCACTGTTGAGCATGATGTATCCTCCAATCACCAAAGGCAATAAGAACAATACCAACAATTGATTTCCTAAAAATATTCTAATCATCGAGGTCAAAGTTAATGAAATCTGTCAAGCTATAGAAATTCGACTTATTTTGTACCTTGTTTTTACAACTAAAAGGCAAGATTTTGCTGTAATTATCTGGGTTTTTGACTGCTTTTTATTTAGAAAAATTCCATTCTAAAATTGTTGTGCACTTTTTTAAGAAAGAATGTTGATAATTACTTAAAAAATGTTTTACTTTGTCCTAAGTTTAAAACTAGAAATTATGAATTCAAGAGAAATGTGGTGGTCAATTGGAAATGGTTTACAATCATTTTTAGGCATGTTTTACGATAATATTGGTAATATTTTCAACTATTCTTGCATCGTTCTTGGATTTATTGGCCTGTTTTATTGGTTGAATCTGCAACGCAAATTCAATTTAGAAGAATTTAAAGACAAAGGAAAAAACTAATCTATTTAGTATATAAATTTGAGGTTGTCATCATTGGGCAACCTTTTTTTGTTTGTCATAATTTGTGAAATCATGAAGCACACTGTAATCATAACAGCCGGAGGAATCGGCAAAAGAATGGGTGGAGAAATTCCAAAACAATTTCTTTTGCTGGCGGGAAAACCTGTTTTGATGCATACAATCGAACGCTTTTATCAATTTGACAAGCATGCACAAATCATTCTCACGCTTCCAAACGAATGGAAAGATTATTGGGAAGAACTATGCGATAATTTAGACTTCAGCATTTCACATGAAATTATTGACGGCGGAAAAGAACGCTTTCATTCCATCAAAAACGCCCTGCAAATAGCACATGGAGAAATGATTGCCGTGCATGACGGCGTGCGACCATTAGTGCATATTTCTACGATTGAAAAATGTTTCCAAACGGCCAAGATCAAAGGAAATGCAATTCCTGTTGTGGAAGTAAAAGAGTCTTTGAGGAAAATTGAAAATCATCATTCCACTGCGCTTGTTCGAAGTGAATATAGATTGGTGCAAACACCGCAGGTTTTTTCGGCTGAAATATTGAAAAAAGCATACAACCAATCATTTCATGCAGCGATTACCGACGATGCCTCTTTGGTGGAAGCCTTGGGCATTCAAATACACTTGGTGGAAGGCAATGATATCAACATCAAAATCACTACACCAGTTGATTTACAATTGGCTGAATTGTTGCTGAAATCCGAAAAAAACTAAAGAATTTACAATTGTCCATCGGAATGATAGACACCATTCTTGAAAACTTTCACTTTCAATAAAATCCCGTCTCGGTCGTAAACATAAACTTTCCCATTGAAAAGTTTCCCTTCCTTGAAATCGCCATCTTGCCAAATTTCGCCGTCATTGTTGTACACTTTGTTGTACCCATTGGGCTGAAATTTACCGTTTTTGACAATCGGTTTCGAAATTTTAGGCGCCGTTTCAGCGGCAACTGTTGGATTAGAAATTTGAACTTTAGGTCTTTCCATTTCCTTTTCAACGCTATTTTTCAAAGACCCATCGCTGTTGTATTCGATTAATTCTTTAATATCACCATTTTCATAATAGCGCGTTGCTTTTCCGCTTGCTACCCCGTTTAGAGAAGTGTATTCATATTCAACTTGTCCGTTTGGATAGAAAAATTTTACTTTCCCATTTTCTTTTCCAGCACTGTTGTAAGAAGCTTCATATTCCAATTTTCCGTTCGGATGATACCTTTTCAAAGAGTCACTGAAAATACCATCTTCGTAATTTCCAATTTCCTTGATTCTGCCGTTAGAATGGTATTTGATGTATTTTCCGCTTGGTCGATTATTGTTGTATTCCCCTTTTAATTTAGGCGTTACACCGTCATTGTGATACATGATCCATATTCCTACCCTGCGGTCATCTTTGTATTCGCCTTCCTCAATTTTTCCTTTTGCTGGAAAACCTTCACTTGGGCGATCTTGACCGTAATAAATCCATTTTCCTTGTTTCTTTCCGTCAGCGCTTCTCTTGTTTAGCTCATCATTTTGATTTACTTGCGTACCAGCAAAAAGTGGATTTTCTGCCAATAAACCTAAAAACAAAACAGTAAAAATGAAACTTTTAATCATAGGACAAACAGTAAAAAAACGAGTTGAAGATACAAAAAAATCTTTTGAAATTGAAAAAACAATTGAGTTAATTCTCCATCTTAGAAATATCGACGTTTTCCAGCATGATTTTTACCATCGCTTCCAAATCGAATTTCAATTTCCAATGCCAATCATTTGCTGCTGAAAAATCATCAATCGAGTTTGGCCAACTGTCAGCAATCGCTTGTCTGAAATCCGGCGCATAATCAATCTTAAAATCTGGTAAATGTTTTTGAATCGCCTCCGCCAAAGTCGCTGGCGTAAAACTGATTCCCGCTAAATTATAACTAGATCTGATTTTCACTTCTTCCTTCGGAGCTTCCATCAATTCAATGGTGGCGCGAATGGCATCTTCCATATACATCATTGGCAACGCACTTTCGCTATTTAAAAAGGAAGTGTATTTTCCTGATTTTTTGGCGTTGTAGAAAATATCAACGGCGTAATCTGTCGTTCCTCCGCCTGGCAAACTCGTGTAAGAAATCAATCCTGGATAACGGATGCTTCGCACATCTACGCCAAATTTGTTGTAGTAATATTCACACCATCTTTCGCCCGCTTGTTTTGAAATTCCATAAACTGTAGTTGGTTCCATGACCGTATATTGCGGGGTCAAATCTCTCGGAGTTGTTGGTCCAAAAACGGCAATTGAACTTGGCCAAAATATTTTTTGAATGTGTCCTTCTTTCGCTAAATCGAGAATCGTGAACAAACCTTCCATGTTCAATTTCCAAGCAAAATCTGGATTTTTTTCAGCAGTTGCAGACAACAAAGCGGCCAACAAATAAACTTCATTGATTTGGTTATCGATGATGTAAGCGCGAACGTTTTCTTTGTCAAGCGCATCGAGTTGCTTGTAAGGCCCTGATTTCAAAGCGTCAGTAGCTTCAGATTTTACGTCAGCAGCGACCACATTATCTTGACCAAAACGGGTTCTCAAAGCCAAAACGAGTTCGGTACCAATTTGTCCACAAGCACCGATTACCAATATTTTTTTCATTCTTTTTCGATTGTTGTACAAATTTAAATGAATCATTGAATAAAGCAATCTACGAAGGTCTTTTTATACTGAAAAAGAAAAAAAGGACGTTTCAACTTCAAACATTTTGCCTGTTTGAATGTTACGCTAACCTAGTTCATCCATGGAAAAACAGCGAATTAACATAGTTTGGTTTAAGCGAGATTTGCGGTTCACAGATCACGCGCCGCTTTGTGCTGCTTGGGAAGCGAATTTGCCGACTTTGCTTCTGTATTGTTTCGAGCCTTCGGTGATGGCTTGCGAAGACAGCGATGTGCGTCATTGGCGATTTGTGTATGAATCCTTGCAAGACATGCAATCTAAATTGGATGAAAGAAATGCGAAAATATACATTTTCCATCAAGAAATAATTCCGGTTTTGAATGCGATATCGGCGCAATTCGAAGTTGTAAATATCTTTTCTCACGAGGAAACTGGAACCAATTTCACTTTCGACAGAGACAAAAGCGTAGGTCGATTTTGCAGAGAAAACGCCATAAATTGGAAAGAATTTCCAACCAATGCTGTGGTAAGAAGGCTCAAATACTTGCGCGATTGGGGAAAAATTTGGGAAGAAAGAATGACCGCACCGCCGCAAATGATTGCTGAATCAGGCGGCAATATTTTGTCTTTGGATGAAGCATTTTACCAAACCAATTGCGGCGAAAAATTGCCAGAAAACATCACGCAGCACGACCCTAATTTTCAACAAGGTGGCGAAACTTGGGCGTGGAGATATTTGAATAGTTTTCTGAAATCTCGCGTCCAGAATTACAGCCAACACATTTCAAAACCAGAATTGAGTCGCAAAGGTTGCAGTCGATTGTCGCCGTATTTGACCTACGGAAATATCAGCATGCGCATGGTTTATCAATACACGCAGCAACACTACAAATCGTCCAAAAACAAGCGTGACATTGCCAATTTTGTTTCCAGATTGCATTGGCATTGCCATTTTATTCAAAAGTTAGAATTGAACGTGCATATCGAATTTCACTCTATTTTGAAAAAATACGACGCGGTAGAAAGACCCAGAAATGAAGCGTTTATTTTGGCTTGGCAGTCGGGCAAAACGGGTGTTCCCATTGTGGATGCTTCGATTCGCAGTTTGGTCGCAACGGGTTTTTTGAATTTCAGAATGCGCGCCATGGTCGTTTCGTTTTTCGTTTTCAACTTGTGGCAAGATTGGCGTGATTTACATTTTTTGGCGCGACAATTTTTGGATTACGAGCCGGGCATTCATTATCCGCAATTGCAAATGCAAGCCGGCGCTACAGGAACAAATATCATTCGCATTTACAATCCGATTCGAAATTCTGAAAAGCACGATGCAGAGGGCGTTTTCATCAAAAAATGGGTTCCAGAACTGGCAGATATTCCCGCGAATTTAATTCACGAACCGTGGAAATTGAGCGCAATGGAACAAGAATTATTCAATTGTGAAATTGGCAAAGATTATCCCGCGCCGGTTGTTGATCTTGAAAAAACCAGAAAATCTGCTGGCGAAGTAGTTTGGGGATTGCGCACAAAGACGAAAGTGAAAGAAGGATAAACTTGCGCATAAAAAAAGCGAGAGTTTCCCCTCGCTTCCTGAATATACATTTTTGATTTACTATTTCTTAACTACTCTTTGAACACCAATTACTGTGTTGTTAGATTGAATAGTTGCAAAATAAATTCCGTTAGTGTAATTTGCTAAATCAATTTGTTGGTTGTTTTGAATCGCTTGGTCTAGCATGATTTTACCAGTTACGTCTTGCAAAATCAATCTTGCGTTGCTGTTTCCTGCTTTCAAACTGATGTTGAATTTATCATTCGTTGGATTTGGGAAAATTGAAAATTCATTCATGCTATTTTCATCCAAACCAGCTGTTGATTCATAAATTACATTGAAAGTAAATCTTTGGTTTGTTACTCCAACTGGGAAACCATCGTCAGTTGCTGTAAAATCAACTGTGTAAATTCCTGGAGAAACACCCGCTGCATTGAAAGTTGCATTAACATTGTAGAACTGATTTCCAATGTTGTTTGTCGTATAAGAAAACACACCAATTGGAGCGTTTGTATTGTGTGAAGTTACGATTGTTTGATTCGTTTCTGGTGTCATAATTCCAAAAGAGAAATCGATTGAATTTCCACTTTTCCCCAAAGTATCGCCTGTGTAAACATCGATTGTATCGCAAATTGTACTGCTAATCAAAAGTGGTGGTGTGTTGCTAGTTGATATTCCAGCCACGTTGAAATAAATTTCTTGACCGTCTAAGAAATCAACGCCATCATTCGTGTTGATTGGACCATCGAAAGCAGTTCCACTTTGATCAAATTGACCCACTTGGAAGAAATCTGTTCCATTTCCAACGTTCACACCCACAGTTGCAGGAGCGCCACCAAAACCGCTAAATCCTGAGGATGCATCACCAGTTGTCCATTGCATGTCTTGGTAACAGAAAGAAACGTTTCCACCCGCTGAAACCAGAGAATCAGAACCGTTTGAAATGATTAATTGAAAAGTGGACAATAAATCTGTATGACCGCTGAAATATCCTACTTGATTCCAATTGACAATCAGTGAAGTTGGTGTGATTTTGTACCAAACACTTCCGCCATCGCCCGTTGAAACACCTAAACTATCATAAGTTCCACGTGTATCAACATCTGCCCAAAAAGGTGCAATCATGTTGTAAGAGGCGTCTGGAAAAGGATTTGGTATGAAAGTAGAATACGGAGAAACGAAAGAAATATTTCCGTTATTATTGATATACAAAGAATTGTATTGATTTCCGTAAAAATCAAAAGTAAATGGCAAATTGATTAAATCGGACGAAGCATCATCATTTGGTTGCATCGCCAATAAAAAAGTGGAATCCAAAGGAACCATGCAATCGCAAACCCCGTTTTTTTCCATTGTTCCCGCGTATTTGATATTGCTTGGAAACGCAAGGTCTGAAAAATTATAGCTTGCATTTTGATCTATCAAACCTGAAGCTTTCAACTGTTGGTATTCTGCTTTGGTGACAGTGATTGTATTTTGACCAAAAGCAACGCTGCTTGAAAGTCCGATGAGTAATAATAATCTTTTCATAAGTATTGCTTTATGTTGATTTATAGTCTAAAGACGTTGGTTGAATTAAAAAGTTGTTTGAAATTGAAAAATTGGTTAAAAAGTTGGATTTTATTGATTTGGCGGGGACGTTTTTTCTTTCTTGTTGAAATTTAAAGGGTAATTTATGCCTAAACCTAAGTTGCTGTAAAACGCAAAATAAGATCCTGGAGTAAAATGTTTTGCATTTTTTCTTTTGATCATCATCCAATAAGGCTCAAAATAAAATTTAAGCGCACATTTTTTAAAATTATATTGCACTGCCAAATTAGTTGTTAAAGCATACGGCACACTTGTGATAAAGCTATAATTTGCTAAGCCTATATCCTGAAAAGGTTCTGTGTAAGTGTCTTCAGCATTCAATAAAACGGAAGGCTTTAATGATCTTAAGGAATGATCACCAGCGGTAAGACTTAATGAATCTTTCATTTGATTTAAAAAGTACACTTTCGCACCGCCTCCAACCCTGATCGATAATTTTGTTTTGGGAATAAAAAACTGGTATTCAAGCAAAGCGGACATTTTGTAAGTTCTGCAATGGGCAGTGTTTAAAGATGTATTCGAGTAATATTTAGTATCGAAGTAATGTAAGAACCAATCCTCGCGACCAACTCCCATTGAAAAGTTTACTTTATTCATTTTAGCACCAAAAGAAAAGCTATTATCTAAAATTAAATCACCTAGAGTATACGAGTCAGTTAATCCTTTTTTTACAGATGTGTTGTACTCAATAAAATATTTAAGTTGGCCGCTCACATTGAACGCAAACAACAAAATAAAATAAAGTATTAATTTCATATCACACAAATTTTAAATGTTTGTTGGACTTGAGGACTTTGAATGTAATAAATCCCTTTTGCAAAGCCTTTGAAGTCTAGCTGAATTTCATCTACTGTATTTTCGATTTGAGGAACGATCACTTTCATGCCTAGCGAGGTGTAAACTTCAAAAGCGCCAAGATTTTTGGGAACATTTACCCTACCAGTCGTTGGATTAGGATAAATTTCAAAATTGAATTTCCTCGTGTTTTCTTGAACAGTAGTTAAATTATTTTCATTTCTACCCCCTAGCTTTTTGCAAACAAACCATACCACAGGGGAGTCACTGGTCAATTCAGGAAACTCAACTATTATTTTATCATTACTACCCGAACTTACATGACTAGTGAATAAATACTGCATATTTGGACTGGCATAAAAGTCAATATCGTAATCTTCACTAGATGGTAGTTCGTTTATTTTTAAATGTTTAAGCGAACCATCGTCTTCCCAATCTATGTTCACAATATTGTTAAAGTTAGCTTTGGGAAAATCAGTTCGACATGTACTATTGCCAGCTGTCTTATAATTCACAGTTCTGTTGTAAACATAACCCACAGCATTGTTTTTATCTTCACTCAAATAATACTGCATTTCAAGGACATTACCAGAGGCTCCGTTATTTCCCAAACTTCCAAAATTCAATTCTTCTTGTTGTCTACCTTGTTTATAATTTGAACCAATCACATTCCTCACTTCTTGCCCATTCATGTGTTGCTCGGAGCGAATAATGTTTTCCCAAACGTAATAATTATTGCCTTCGTTGTAATGCCATTTGTTAAAACCTGCAATGCCGCTGAAGCCAAAACGGGTGTTATCTAATTTTTCATCAGCACCCGCAAGACAAGGTATTTGATTAGGGAAAGCATTGTCATAAGCTACACCGCTTTCTGTAATATATACAGGTCGCTTCCATGTTGTTGGAGCTGGATTTACTTCGGCATCTTCTCTATAATTATTGCCAAATATTGATACACGAGCAAGGAGAGAGTTTTCGTTCTCTATATAGAGATAATTATCATCTGGATCTTGATGACTATCATCTTCTAGTAACCCATTTGGGTTTTGAGTATATTGGGAGATCGCTATACAATCGGCATTTGGATCAAAAATACTTAAATCATGGTTGTTAATTGTTTCATCTTTACCGTATTGTTGACTCATTGCATATACGCCTAATAATTGATGTGAATGTTCCAAATGATCTCTTACAAATGCGTTCATTCGTCTTACGTAATTGTCAACTGCATCCAAAACATCGCCATGAATACTACTGTTCGGATTGAAATATGGCTCATTTCCTCCACCTTGATTTGGATTACTCCAATCTTGACTTAAATGAAATGTCTCTTCTGCTTGTTCCCAAATATAAATTTGGGTGCTGTAGCCATATCTGCTAATGTAGTAACGAATCCTTTGTTCATGGTATTTTAAATCAAATTCATCCAAAAACATTTCATGAGGCATTTTTACTCCTGGATTCGAATTGTATGGATGAACAGGGTAATCCAATTGCCAAGGTTCGATTTCTGAAGTTGGATAATAATAGTAATTGCCTTCCGTGCCTATTATTGCATTTGGATAGCAGGCACCATTATTTTGACATATTATTTTGCGATCCCAGTCCCATGGCCACGCATTGTAATCTGCATATTGCATGAAATAATTGTGTAGTAACAAATCGAAAACAGTGAACATGTCGTGTTCTGCTAATTTATCAATAACATTATCCATTTCAAAAGCATGATGCATTCTGCGAAAATAATTTCCTTTTTCTTCCCACTCTACCAATCCAGCATGCGGGGCAGCAAAAATTCTAGTAAATCTACCTCCTAATGCTCCGAATTGGTCAATAAGACCTATGTAGTCTTTCCAACCCTCAATGTCATTGCAAAATTCCGTTCTATTTGTAAAATCGGTGAAGACGAGATTATGCTCTTCATCATATTGAGTCATTGTAGTATGTGGGATATTCTGTCCAACCGGAAAAATAACTTCTCCATCCAACGCAAAATTTTTCTTGTTGGGATGCACTGTGATGTACCCATGTTTATCGCTTTCAATGACTTTGAAATTAAATAAATCAGACGTAGAAACAATTTCACCATTCACTTTGATATTCACAACACAATTCCAAACTCCATTTGAGGGAGGTGCAAAACGAACCCGCATGTGATAGTCTGAGGGCAATGCATCCCAAAACTTAGTTGTTTCATTTCTAGCCATATCTCTGGTGAAGAATGCATCCAATTTTTTTACTGTGCCAGATGCAACATGCGTAAAAGTTGCTTCAATATCTAAATCCCATTCCAAAAAAGGATTAATCATGTCAGTAGGATTCGCATTTAAATTTGGATCCAATTCATTAGCAATAAAAAGATCTAATTTATCTTTGTAGGGTGGAGGCAAAGTAATTCCTAATTCCAATTTATCATATCTCAATACAGCACCAAGAGCGGTGTAATTCATCACCGCCACATCAAAATCTGCTTTGGGTTGAATTTTTAGAAACATACCGCCATCTGCATCATAATTGCCAGCATAAAACCCAGGTTTGATGTGAATAGAAGTAGGTGAAGTAATTGCTTTATTTGACGATCCTGAAAAATTAAAGGTGTTGTCTAACTCCACGCAAGGTCTATTAAATTCATAGCCAGCCTGTTCTATTTGTGATTGCGTAATTGGTGCATTTTCATATAAACTACAATCGTAAATGCTAATTTGTGCTTTTGCTTCAACCAACCAGAAAGAGCAAAAACTTAGAAATATAAACTTTCTCATTTTCCGCTATTTTCAATGGTTTTCTCTAAACTTTCTATTCTTGTGTTTTGAATTTGAAGCTGTTTATTTTGTTCAATCAAATACAATGTCAATTCTTCTACTTTCTCCATCAAAAGTTTATTCATTTCACCCAAATTTACGCCTTCGCTTTCTATTGTTTTTGCATTTGGTATATTGGGTAAATGGCCATTTAATTTGATAAAATTTTCAACTTCAACCAATGGTCGTAATTTGTAATTTTCTTCAAAAACATAATCGGGCCAAGCTTCTAAATCTACTTTTACTTCTCTCACGTTCAGCAGTCCATTATTTGAGATTTGAAAAATCTTTCTGTCGTCATTTTCAATCAAAAAAACGGTTGAATTATTTGCTTCCAAAAACCCAGTTTTTAAATGAAATCTACCAATCATATCATCAGGATTCATTCCGCCTATAGCCAATTTTGTTGTATATGTAGTGCCTCTAACGTCTAACTTTGCTTTTGGACTGTTTGTTCCAATACCAACCCTTGCATCATCAGGACAAGCTACATATATTTTACTAGGTCCATTCGCCCAAGTTGGGTTTGGTACCGCGCCAGTAATTGGATTTATACAATTAAATGATGGTGGTAAAGGTTGATAAATTAAACTTTTTAGTATATCACCTTCTCCTTTTTGTACTTCACCATTTTGATCTAAGAATAATATATTTGGAGTCAGATTTTGGTTTGTTGAATCTTCAGTATTACTATATGAAGCAGGATCAACAGAATTAAGATTAAGAAAATTTATTTTATTGTAAAATGAAGCAATATTGATTAAATGCGTTTCACCATTGACTTTTAAGTTTTCATTTACATATACGTTTTTCATCAAATACACGTCACCTTCAACTTTTATTTCATTGCCTACATAAACGTCTTTTTTTAGGTGAGCATCTTTTTCTAATTGTAATTTTTCATAAATGTGCAAATTGTCCTCCATGATAACGGAATCTTTTACAGTCAATGAAGAATCGACAATCATCGAACCATTTACTTGCAAATTTTGAGTTGTATCATTAAATTCAACATTAAGTGAATCTGGATTTTGGGATGTGTTTTGTGCAAAGCTAGAGCTCAAAAAGAATAAACTAAACACAAATAAAAGGGTAAATTTTGTTTTCATAAAAATAAGTTAATTGGTTATTAGCGACTAAATTAAAATTTGAAATGTAATAAAATCTAACAAATGAATATTAGCATTGTTATATCGTTTATAATGATGTTTTTTGTGAATATTTAAACCTTTTAAGGTTTTTTGATTAAAAATATATCTTTGTAAATTCAGAAAACATCCAAAATACTCTTGATGTGCTTTTTATTTCCAATTCCCATTCCTTTGCCTTAACTTTGCGCCGTGGTAAAAATCAGAAATATTGAATTGGGAGAATTTCCCCTGTTGCTTGCACCGATGGAAGACGTGAGTGATCCGCCTTTTCGTGCCTTGTGCAAAAAACATGGCGCCGATTTGATGTACACTGAATTTATCTCTTCCGAAGGTTTGATTCGCGATGCGGCAAAAAGTGTTCAAAAATTAGATATTTATGAATATGAACGTCCTGTCGGTATTCAAATTTTTGGCTACGACATCGTCAGCATGCGCCAAGCAGCTGAAATCATCGAGAAAACAAATCCGGATATCATCGACATCAATTTCGGTTGTCCGGTGAAAAAAGTCACTTGCAAAGGTGCCGGCGCTGGAATGTTACAAGACATTCCCAAATTGGTGCGCATGACAGAAGAAATTGTGAAATCAACCAATTTGCCAGTCACCGTGAAAACGCGTTTGGGCTGGGATGAAGACACTAAATTTGTGGTTAGCACCGCTGAGAAACTGCAAGACGTTGGCATTGAAGCAATTTCTATTCACGGCCGTACACGCAAGCAATTGTATAAAGGCGAAGCTGATTGGACTTTGATTGGCGATGTGAAAAGCAATCCGCGCATGCGCATTCCAGTTTTTGGAAATGGCGACATCGATTCTCCTGAAAAAGCACTAGAATATAAAAATCGCTATGGCATTGACGGAATCATGATTGGTCGCGCTTCAATCGGTTATCCATGGGTTTTCAATGAAATCAAGCATTTTTTGAATACCGGAACGCATTTGGCATCGCCTGGAATTGCAGAACGCGTGCAAGCGGCAAAAGATCATTTGCAAATGTCTGTCGATTGGAAAGGTGAAGTACTCGGAATCGCCGAAATGAAGCGCCATTATTCCAATTATTTCAAAGGAATTTCACACATCAAAGATTACAGAATGAAATTGGTTACGTCGTTTAATTTGCAAGAAATCATGGACACATTGACCTACATTCAGGAAAATGAAGCCAATTTTGAGTTTGCTTAAATCTTGATTAATCTTTGCATTCCATCATCAATAAATCGCCTTTTTGGTGACTGATTTTGATGATTCCATCTTCCGCAACTTCATTGCTGCTTCCGATTCTATAGCCCAAAGTCAAACTTTCGTTTTGCAGGTTGTATTTCAAGTTTTCGGTGATAATTCCATCTACCGTTCCAACTGGAATCAGAGAAATGGGCGTGTTTTTTGGGTACCACTTTTGAAACTTTTCAGGCAATTGATAAATGACAGAATAATCGTCGATGATTGTAATCGTGATTTGATTTTTAAATCTTACAATTCCTGTGATATTCGCCAAGGTATGGTCTGCGCGTTTGCCTGTTGCCCACAAAACGTTGACTGCGCGGTGTCCTTTTTGAATTAGAAAATCAATGGCTTTTTCCAAATCAGTTTTGTTTTGGTCGGGCGTATGCACAATTTCAATCGCGTCTTGTTTGGCTTTGATAGTTTCCAAAGGAATTTCATTTCGGTCAAAATCGCCCAATAGCACATCCACTTTGATTTCAAGTTCGAGCACCCGATGAATTGCGCCATCCAACACCACCACGTAAGGGCTCCATTCGAGCAATTCGCCCAACAAATTTAAGCTGCAAGCTTCGCCATTTGCTATGATTAATGCAGGTTCTTGAAGATCTCTAACAACGTGGTGCGATGACATTTTCCTAACAAATTGAATGATAAAAAAAAGGAACTCCAATGGAAGTTCCTTTGTAAAAATAATGATTAATTTTTTATCCAAACAAAACGCTAGACCCGTATGGATTTTCAAGTGGATTGATAATCAACGTTGGGATTTGCGCGTCATTCGTCAAAATATATTGTTCGTGATTGGCAGTAATTACGCCTAACAAATTGTTTCTATTTAAATTCATGATGGCAATCAAATCAGCATCTAAATGCACCGCATGTTTCACCACTTCTTTGTCGAATCCATTTGCAGGAGCGATGGTTGTAGTGATTTCAATGTTTCTTTCAGCAAAAAATCTTTGTGCAAATTGAATGTTCACTTTCACCTGCTGACGGAAAACCTCATCCGTTTCGTCAGGCGTAACGATGTGAACACGCGATTTAAAATAAGTTGCCAAGTTAGCCACATAAGCCAATTTTTGCTTGGTTTCTTTGTTCAAATCCAATGGCACCACAATGTCATCGTAACCAGAAGGTTTGATTCCTTTTTCTTGCACCACTACGAATGGCACTGTAGAATGTGTAATCACTTTCAAAGCGTGACTTCCAGTGATGTGCTGCCATCCGTGTCTGCCGTGCGTTCCCATGAAAATCAGGTCAGCATGGTGTTCAGAAGCAAAATCTCCAATGTCTTCAAAAATACTTCCAACACGCACAACAGGAATTAATTCAATAGAAGAATTTCTGGCGGTAATCAATGCTTTCAAATGCGTTTCAGCTTCAGGAATTTCTTTGTCCTTAGCGACAACATGCAGCAAATAAATCTTTGCATCAACAATCACTGCTGTTGCAAGTGCATGATCCAAAGCGTTGTCAGCGACTGTCGTAAAATCGTGGGGAACAATAAATGTTTTATTTTTCATAGGATTGAATTTCTGGTTTTAAAATCCATTACAAAGTTAAACAATCAAAATAAAGTATAACTGATTTCTATCACATTAAATTATCAATTCATTAAATATTAAACTTAATTGGTTTTTTGAACCTATTATTCAGTTATTTATATTGATTGATAGCACGTTAGATTTGAAGTGAAATATGTTAAAAAGCACTAAAAAATATTTGCTTTCGCGCAGTAATGAAAATAAAGATTCAAAATGCTTAAATTTGAAATAATCAATCCTGCTACAAAGATTAATTTTAGCTTTGTTTAACGAGAAATTGAAAGTATGCAAATTGTTGGAAGAATTATCAAAACATCGACTCAAATTGGGCAAAAAAGAAGTTTAAAAAAAGGGATTTCTTTTGACAATCAATTGAAGGCGTTCAACAAATTACTTTTCAGGGCTAGGAGAACCAGTTTTGGTACAAGTCATGATTTTGAAGGCATTATAGAAGATGAAAATCCTATTTTGACTTTCCAGAACAATGTCCCAATGATGGATTACGATCAGTTCTACAACACTTGGTTGCATCGCACTATTGACGGCGCGCGAGACAATACTTGGCCCGGAAAAACGACCTATTTTGCGCTTTCTTCTGGCACCACTGGTTCACCAAGTAAAAGAATTCCCGTATCTCAGCAAATGATTCGTTCTTTTCAAAAAACGAGTTTAAAGCAAATGACTTCCTTGGCTGATTTAAATTTGCCTACAAAATTTTATCAAACATCTATTTTAATCGTTGGTGGTTCCACTGAATTGGTTCAAGTTGGTTCGCACGTTGAAGGTGATTTGAGCGGGATTTTGAAAAAGCATACTTCTTGGATTGCTTCGCCATTCACCAAACCTGAAAGTAAAACCACCAAAATCAAAGATTGGAACAAAAAGCTAGACATCATGGTTGAGGCTGCTCCTCAGTGGGACATTGGCATCATGGCTGGAATTCCAAGTTGGTGTATCATGCTGATGGAAAGGATCATTGCTCGCTATCAATTGAATTCGATTCACGACATTTGGCCAAATTTCAAGGTGTATGTCCACGGCGGCGTTTTCATTGATCCTTACGTTAAAAAATTAGAGCGTTTACTTGGAGAAGAAGTGCATTTATTAGATACTTATTTAGCAAGTGAAGGATATTTTGCCTACCAAAAAACGCCCAAAAAACAGGGAATGCAATTGCTGCTTAATTCCGGAATTTTTTATGAATTTGTACCTTTTACTGCCGAATATTTCAATGAAGATGGCAGTTTAATCAATAAACATAAGGCTTTCACTTTAGCCAATGTACAGCCAAATATCAATTACGCTTTGATCATTTCAACCAACGCTGGATTGTGGCGATACATCATTGGCGATTTGGTTCAATTTACCAATGTTGAACAATGTGAAATCAAAATTACTGGGCGAATCAAGCAATATTTGAGTTTGGTGGGCGAACATCTATCGCTGGATAATATTCAAGAAGCGATTATTTCCGTGGGTAAAACGTTGAATGTAGAATTTGAAGAATATTGTGTATTTCCAGATAGTGAAAAACAAAATCACAATTGGACATTGGGTGTAAATCAAGCAATTGACTTCGATAAGTTAAATGAAATGTTGGATCAAAAGTTGTCAGAAAAAAACGACGATTACGCTTCAGCAAGAAAATACAGTTTGTCGAAGCCAACGATGAATTGTGTGCCAACTTCCTATTTTTATGAATTCATGGAAAAATTGGGAAAATTGGGCTCGCAAAATAAGTTTCCAAGGGTGATGAGTAAGCACCAAGCATTGCAATGGCAACAGTTTTTGAAATCAAAAATGTAGTTGGTTTAACTATTTCAATTTTACTCCAACTACCAAGATGTCATCTACTTGTTCTTCGTCACCTTGCCATGTTTCTAAATAGTTTTTCAAGTGGTGATATTGTGCAATCGATGGCATGTGGGCAACCTTTGAAAACTCATCGACCATGCGTTTTTTGAGCATTATTTTATTTTTTGGACCTCCAAACTGCGAGTAATATCCATCAGACGTCAAGAAAATGGCATCACCCTCCTTGTATTCTAACTTGGATTCTTCGAATATTTTATCTGAATAATGACTCGTTCTTCCTCCGATTGCAGATTTATTGCCTTTCAATTCATGCAAAACATCATTTGAAAAATAGAACAATGGTCGCTGAGCTCCAGCATAATAAATTTCGCGATTGTGTTTACTGATTCTACAAAAAATCATGTCCATACCATCCAAATTAGATTCTTCATGGTTTTGGTGGAAAAGATTTACAACTTCATTGTCCAATTGTTTCAAAACTTCAGCAGGCGAAATTTCTCCATTAATGATTACAATTTGGTTTAATAACTGAAAACCAACCATTGAAATCATGGCGCCAGGTACACCGTGACCTGTGCAATCGAGCACTGCTAAGAAATAATGATCCTCAGTTTCATGACACCAGAAGAAATCTCCAGTAACCTTATCTTTGGCTTTGAAAAGCACAAATGAGTCTTTAAAAAGGGTGCTAATGTCTGCTTCGCTGTGCAGAATCGAAGATTGAATGTTTTGCGCGTAAGCAATACTATCACGCGTTTGCTGATGCTGATAGGAAAGCAATTGATTTGCTTGATTTAATTCTAGGGTACGTTCTCTCACATTTTGCTCTAAACTGTGCGTTAATTTTTTCAATTCACGCTCATTTTCTCTTTCGCGGGTAATGTCTATGGCCAAGATAAGTCTTGCATCTCTACCCGCATAGTCAATCATGTTGCTTTGTACATCTACATCGATGATTTGTCCATTTTTCTTTTTGTGGCGGAAATCACCGCGATGGAAAACAACTGATTTTTTGACATAGTTTAGAGCACGTTCGAACGTTCCGAGTTCATCGTCAGGTCTGATTTCATCCAATGTCATCGACAAAAACTCCTCATGAGAATATCCATAATGACGCACAGCGGCATCGTTGACATCTAAAAACTCGAAAGTTGTCAAGTCATATACCCACATTGGCAATGGACTCAAATAAAATAAATTACGGTATCTTTTTTCTGACAATTCTAACTCTGTACTGAATCGTTTTCTTTCAGAAATATCGCGAATAAATACTGATAACGTGATTTCATTCTGTTGTTTGATTGGAATTACAGTTAACTCTATTGGGAATTCTTTATTATCTTTAGTAATCGCTGATTTTTCAACCATCACATTCAAAGCTGATTCGTCACCTCGTTCAAGGTAATTTCGTATCGATTTGATATATAAAAAATGATCGGTTTTAGGTGCAATAAGTTCTATTAAATTTTGACCTAAAGCTTCTTCTTCAGTCCAACCAAACGATTTAACCGCTTGCGGATTCCAGAATATAATTTTCCCAGAGGTTTCAATCCAAATAATTGAATCCAAAGAAGCATTCATTATCAAACGCGTTTTTTGTTCGCTGCTTTTTAACTGTTCTTCAGACTCTTGAATTTCAGTGATATCTCTGATAATTCCATATAAACCAATGGTTTTATTGTTTTCAATGATGAATTTATTCTCAGAATAAACAGTTCTAATTTCACCATTAGGCCTTACAATTCGATGTGTTGATTTGTGAGGTTTATGAATATGATGTTGCTGATTGTACGCTTTAGTAACCCTGTCAACATCTTCAGGGTGAATTGATTGCAGAAAATTACTTAGGGTTGGTTCAATCTCTCCAACTTCTAAACCAAGAATTCTATACATTTCATCTGACCAAGATGATTTTAGTTGAAGAAAATCAATTTCCCAACTTCCAATATTTGAAATGGCTTGTGATTGTTTAAGTCCAAGTTCACTTTTTTCAACCTTTAACTGTGTTTTTTTCCTTTCAGTTATGTCTAAAGTAGTGACGATAACGTTGTAAATTTCACCTTTTTCATTCACCACAGGACTGAAAACATTAGAAATCCAAACTGTTTCTCTATCTGGTAACTCTATTGGAATTTCAGTTTGCGTAATTTGTCCTTCAAATACACGGTTATATAATTCCAAAAGTTGAGGAATTCTATCTGGAGTAGCGATTTCAAGGATATTCATTCCTTCATAAATTGCCCTATCAAGAATTACTTCGGCATGATGTTTTGCTGATTCATTGTAGAAGACCACATTCAATTTTCTATCCAAAATCATAAATGATTCTCTTGTATTGTTGAGAATCATTGATAAATTTTCTTGTAAATGATGCTTTTCAGTAATGTCTTTGGCAATTCCAAAAACGCCGATTACCTCGCCGTTGTTAATATTTGGAATATTTGTGATACTCGCCATTTTTCGCTTGCCAGAAGTGGAAATAATTTCCGCGTAATAATGTTGCGGGATTCCACTTGCCGCTTTTCTAAATGTATTGGTAACTTGGTCTCTATATTCTGGGGCAACAAATCGGGCGAACGTAGTTCTTTTTAGTTCTACTTCACTAATTTCAACCATTTTAATTAAAGCTGAATTGGCATTAACAAATCTGCCATTAATATCAAAAGAAAAAACGGCATCAGGATTTTGATCAAAAAGAGACTTGTAAGCGTTTTTACTGACTTCCAATTGAGCGTTTTTCTTGCGCACCTCAATCAGTTGAATTACCTGATTGGCTAAGATTTTAAGTGCTTCAATTTGGTTTTGAGCTAATTCTCTTGGTTTATGATCTAAAACACACAAGGTTCCTAAGGCGAATCCAGCATTGTTTATCAATGGAGAACCGGCATAAAACTGAATATTAAAATCTCCGGTAACCAATTCATTATCTACAAATCGTTCGTCTTTTCTGGTATCAGGAACTATAAAAACATCTTCTTGCTCCAATGCATAAGAGCAAAAACTTCCTTCTCGCATCGATTCAGAAGCATCAGTCCCGTAATGAGATTTAAAAATGATGGTTTTTTCGCCTACAAAAGTGATTAAAGCAAGCGGAACATCACAAATAGTGGAAACTAGTCTCGTAATTTCATCAAAATCGCTTTCAGGAAGGGTATCTAATGATACATAATCATTTAATGCATCTATTCTATCCTTCTCTTTTTGTGAAATTTCGAGTTCTAACTTTTCCATAAATATCTTGAAACCTTCTTAAAACTTCAATTACCTACTAATTTAATAAATAACATCCAAAAAAATCAAATGTTAAATACTATCATATCGAGGACAAGATACTAAAATTTTACATTGGTTTGAAAAAATAATTTATGATTATTTGTGAATTTTTAGTTTATAAAAAACTTTTGTATCCTAATAAGATTAAAAAGAATACATTAAAACCAAATACACTTAAAAATCTAGTTGATACACTTCTGCAAGCTGATTATTATCAAGTACTGTTAATTTTAAGTCCTTAATAACTCCATCATGAACGCCATAAACCCAACCGTGAATAGCAACTTCTTGTCCTTTCAACCATGCTTCTTGTATGATTGAAGTTTTTGCTAAATCTTGCACTTGTTCAAAAACATTCAACTCAACAAATCTGTCAAATCTTTCCTTTTCTTCCACAATCCCATTCAATTCTTTGGCGTGAAACCTATAAACATCTTTGATATGTCTGATCCAATTGTCAATTAAACCGATGTGTTGATTTCCCATTGCCGCTTTTACGCCACCGCACCCATAGTGTCCGCAAACTATTACATGTTTTACTTTCAGCACATTTACTGCATAATCCAAAACACTTAACATACTCATGTCAGTATGTAAAACCATGTTTGCGATATTTCTGTGAACAAAAACTTCCCCAGGCTCTGCTCCAATAATCTCATTTGCAGGCACTCGACTATCAGCGCAGCCAATCCACAATACAGGAGGTGCTTGTCCTTCAGAAAGTTTATGGAAAAATTTAGGATCCTTTTTTAATTTTCTTGAAACCCACAACTTATTGTTTTCTAGTAACTTGTTATAGAATGTGATCATAATAATAAAAAATTAGTGACTTCCAGAAATTTTAACTTCTGGAATATTGATTGTTTTTAAAGTAATATTTTTCGTTTTTGCTCTATGAATTTTAAATTCTTGAATTAATTCGAGCACATCATAATCTATGGCTTTACTTTTCGAGCCGTCGATCGTTAAGGTTGAATTATTTGGAACGTTTTGAATAAGTTCTATGATACTCCCTTTATTTAAGAAAGTAACCTCCTCTGAAAGGATGATTTCAATCGCTTCAATTCCTTCGTTTGAAATTATATTTTTTTGAAAATTATTTCTCAAATTCTTTCTCAAAATATAGAAAATAGATACAGCAATTCCAATGGCAATTCCTTTCAATAAGTCTGTAAAAAGTACGCCTAGAATAGTTGAAATAAATGGTATAAACTGTTCAAAACCTAATTGATACATGTTTTTGTAAAGTGAAACTTTTGATAATTTATATCCTACCATCAACAAAATGGCAGCTAATGAAGCAAAAGGGATCAAGTTTAAAACTTGAGGTATAAAAAGTGCACAAATCAAAAGTAAAAAACCATGTAAAATAGTCGAAAGTTTAGATTTTCCTCCCGAATTGATGTTCGCTGAACTTCGAACAATCACTTGTGTGACAGGCAATCCGCCCAAGAATCCACTGACAATATTCCCGATTCCTTGCGCTCGAAGTTCTCTATTGGTTGGTGTGAAATTTTTATCAGGATCGAGTTTATCTGTAGCTTCAACGCTCAACAAAGTTTCCAAACTCGCCACCAAAGCAATGGTCAATGCAACAAAATAGACCTTAGGGTTTTTCAATGCCATAAAATCTGGGAAAATGAAAAATGAACCGAAATCTTCCAATGATTTAGCCACTGGTAATTTCACCAAATGTTGGCCTTTCATTTCAAAATTGGGAAGAAAATAATGGAAAATAAGATTGATTCCAATTCCCAAAACAACGACAAACAGTGCGCCAGGCAAAATTTTAAATACAGACCATTTTTTCATAAATGGTTTGTCTAAAAAGACCAAAATAAAAATCGAAATGGCTGCGATAATCATTGCGCCAGGACTCAATGCATTCGTTGCATACATCAAATCAGAAAAAGTATTATGCCCATCGAATTGAAAGAAAGATTCATCTCCCATAAAATCCTTGTCATAGCCTACTAAGTGTGGGATTTCTTTCAAAATTAAAGTCAAACCGATTGCGGCCAACATTCCTTTGATAACAGCGGATGGAAAAAAATTTCCCAATATTCCTGCACCTAAAAATCCAGCAATTAACTGAATAAATCCTGCTAAAATTACCGCAACCAAAAAACTTTCAAAACTCCCTAAAGTTGCAATAGCTGCTAAAACAATGGTTATCAATCCAGCAGCAGGACCAGAAACACCTAATTTAGATCCACTAAAAAATCCAACAATAACACCACCGACAACTCCTGCGATAATCCCAGAAAATAAAATTGGTTTTGCACCAGTAGATGCCAATGCAACTCCCAAACACAATGGAAGTGCGACCAAAAAAACGACCAAACTTGAAGGAAGATCATTTCGCCAATGGCTGAAAAAATTTTTCATGATGTAAGATTTTGATTTTCCAAAATTTGGAAATACCTGATAAAAAAGACTTATTTACTTATTAAACAAGCAATTCAGGAGGCATCAAAATCTTATCTATGTATGGATTTAGGTAATCTAATCTATTTTTAACTGCTGTTTTAAACTCTATTTTCTCTTGCTTTTGTCTTTTGATTTCCAATAAATTGAAAGACCATTGCAAAAAATAGTAGCTATCTTCATCATCGATATCAGCTAAATTCTCAAAGTTTTCCTCCAATTCATCTTCTTCAAAATTTGAAAAAGTAGAAATACGCAAAACAGCTACCATAAAGAGAATGGTCATCAAAATGATTGAAGCTTTTTGCGAAACCGAGTTCATTGAATATTATTGAATAACTTTTAATTCTTTCCCAACTTTGATGAAAGCAGTGATTGCTTTATCTAAATCAGCGATTGAATGTGCAGCAGAAATTTGTGTTCTAATTCTCGCTTGCCCTTTCGCTACAACCGGATAAAAGAATCCAATTGCATAGACACCTTCTTGCAATAATTTATCTGCAAATTGTTGAGAAAGTGCCGCGTCATAAAGCATAATTGGCACAATCGGTGAATCTCCTGGCTTGATGTCAAAACCTGCAGCTATAATTCTTTCTTTGAAGTATTTTGTATTTGATTCTAATGTATCTCTCAATTCGGTGGTTGAACTCAAAATCTCAAAAACTTTAATCGATGCACCAACAATTGCAGGTGCCAAAGAATTTGAAAATAAATAAGGTCTAGAACGTTGACGCAACATTTCGATGATTTCTTTTTTACCGGTTGTATATCCGCCCATTGCACCGCCAAGCGCTTTACCAAGTGTACCTGTAATAATGTCGATTTCTCCGTTTACGCCGCAATATTCAGGAACACCGCGACCGGTTTTACCAATAAATCCAGCGGAATGACATTCATCTGTCATGATTAAAGCATCATATTTTTTTGCCAGTTCATTGATTTGATCCATTTTCGCAATGTCGCCATCCATGGAGAAAACACCATCTGTGACAATGATTCTAAATCTTTGCGCTTGCGCTGCAATCAATTGTACCTCCAAATCTGCCATGTCTGAATGCTTGTATCTGTAGCGTTGTGCTTTACAGAGGCGAACACCATCTATGATGGAAGCGTGATTCAATTCATCTGAAATAATCGCATCTTCTTCAGTGAAAAGCGGTTCAAAAACACCACCATTGGCGTCAAAAGCTGCAGCATAAAGAATAGTATCTTCTGTGCCATAAAACTCAGCTATTTTGCGTTCTAATGTTTTGTGAATATCTTGCGTTCCACAAATAAAACGTACCGACGACATTCCATAACCATGAGAATCTAAAGTGTCTTTGGCAGCTTGAATCACTTCTGGATGAGAGGAAAGTCCTAGGTAATTATTGGCGCACATAACTACAACTTCATCACCAGATTGAACAGTAACATTCGCCCCTTGAGGTGAAATAATGATTCTTTCCTTCTTGAAAATTCCTCCTTCTTGAATTGATTTTAATTCGTTTGCCAAAAAATCTTTCATTTTCCCGTACATGTTCTGATGCTTTTGATAATTCAAAAATCAAAGGTAACATTTTCAATTTTTGAACAGTGTTTTTTATCGAAAAAATAGAAAATTTCTAAATTGTTTTAAAATCTAGGCTTTTGAAAAGTAATAGTAGGAAAATATTCATTTCTCTTGCTTTTATGATTCTAATAATTATTTTTGTAATAGTCTATGCTAAAAATCGAACAAAAAATAGCTGAAGAAGATTTGATTTCCTTACTGAAGGAAAAATCTGAAAGTGCGTTTTCATATTTATATGACAACTACGCTGGTGCGCTTCTTGGAATTATCACCCGAATTGTGGTGGATGAGGATCGTGCAAATGATGTTTTGCAAGACACTTTCGTCAAAATTTGGAAAAATGTCGAATCCTATGAGCGAGGAAAAGGAACCCTTTTTACTTGGATGTTGAACATTGCGAGAAATTCAGCGATTGATTCAAATAGATCAAAACATGTAAAATATAAAATCCAAATGGATGAACGTGTCGTAGATAACAACAATAAAGTTGATAATACTGCACAAATGGACATCATCGGTTTGAAAGAAACGGTTTTAAAATTACGTCACGAATACCAAAATTTGATTGAATTCATTTACATGAAAGGTTTCACTCAACAAGAGTACGCAGACGAATTTGGCATTCCATTAGGAACTGTAAAAACAAGAACAAGAGCAGCTTTATTAGAATTGAGAAATCTTTTAAAAGAAAGTTAATTGGAAACTGAATTACATATTTCTACTGGTATTCTTGAGCAATATATTTTAGGTAATTGCTCTGAATTCGAAGCTGCACAAGTTGAAAAACTGTTGGAGAACAATCCTGCCGTTCAACAAGAATTTTTGGAAATTCAACATGCGCTAGAGGCTGTTGCTTTTGAAAATGCAATTCAACCAAAATCAACACTTAAATCTCAAATTTGGAATGAAATTCAAATTGAGTCAACACCAATTTATTCTTTAGATGTTCCAACTGAAAAAAAGGGGCGGAATATTTCTTGGTTGAACTACGCTGCTTCATTCACATTGATTTTTTCAGTTTCTAGTTTGGCAATTTATTTTTACAGTGAATTGAATTCTTCGGAAAAGCTCATAGCTAAAAATCTTCAAAAAATGGAAGATTTAAATATGCAAATCATCAAAACGAAAGATTCATTGACTGAAATTCAATCTAATTTGAATCTCATCGCTGAACCATCAACAATAAAGATTGCTTTGGCTGGTGTTCCTACTTCAAAAGATTCACATGCGGTTGTTTTCTGGAATCAAAGTAAAAAGCAAGTTATTTTAACTGGAATTGATTTACCGAAATCTCCTGAAAACAAGCAATATCAACTGTGGGCGTTAGTGGATGGCGTGCCGGTTGACGCTGGTGTTTTTGATTCAAAATCTAGCAACGATTTAATTTCAATGAAGTCCATTGAGAAAGGCCAAGCTTTCGCCATTACCCTGGAACCAAAAGGTGGAAGTCCAACGCCGCACTTGGAGTCACTTTGCGTTATTGGAAACGTTTAAAAAACATAAACATAAAAAAAGGAACCTTTTCAGATTCCTTTCAATTCAAAATTTTGAGTTTTATTTATTGCACTCTTCCAACATTTTGGTTGCTTCTTCTTTCCCCCAATCAGGATGCAAAGGAGAAGGAAGCTTGAAAGTTGCAAACAACTCAACAGCTTTTTCAAATTTTGGTTTGGCTGCTTTTTTTCCACCTCCAAATGCTTCTGGCGTATTGAAAGTTGATTGTGCCTCCAAATAATAAATTCTTGGATTTGTTGGATCCACATCTTTTGCTTGTTCCAACGCTTTTGAAGCTTTTCTTCCGTAACTCATCCAGCGTGAATTTGGGTCAACCATCATTTGCTGAACTGCAACCATGTTTCTCATGCATAATAATTCAGCATTTTTTGCTTCCATAGCTTCTGCTTTTTCAATCAATTGGATGCTTTTTTCAGCAATCTTATCTTTGTCTGCTTTCTCGTCCATCCAACCAGTCATGTAATTGGTGTATGCAGCATAATAATAAGGCAGCCATTTGTCTTTTTCGGCATCTCCAATGCGTTCAAATAGCGCAGAAGTTGCGGTATAATCGGCAATTGTTGAATCTGTTTTCATCTTTGCCAAGGCTTTGGTCATTCCAGCTTCATACTTACTCATTTCTTGTGCAGACAACATTCCTGTGATCAACACAAACATTAAAATCAATCCTTTTTTCATCTTTTCTAATTTACAAATTATTATTGATAGATTGTTGCGTTCTATCTACACCCCAGCTCATGAACAAACCTATAAAAAAGCCCATGGATGCTGGTGGTCCAACGGCTTGTTTTAAAAATAATCCTGCGTCGTCTTTGATTCTTGAACTGTAAGTATATCCAAAGACTTGCTTTTGATTGAAAACGTTGTTTACGCCCACCACAAAAACCGCATTGCTTTTCATCACTTTTGTAATCCAGTTGAAACTGAAATTGTTTGTGCTATAAAATTTCGTTCTGTCACTCAAATATTGTTCCGAAGATTTATTTGGGTTGTAATACGGTCTTCCAGTTGCCCAATTGTAACTCCAATTGATTCCAAACATTTTCTTCGACCAGAATTTCTTAATTACAACACTTCCAGTATGATTGGCAGCAAAATTAGGTTGTGCATAAATCGGGAAATTCAAATAATCTCTTTTAGTATCCAAGTATGAATAACTGATCCAATAATCCAATCCTTTGATGGTTTTTTTATCTCTCCAAAAGATTTCAATTCCGCGTGCATAGCCATAACCATCTGTGCTAACAGCAAATTGATTGGTTGAATCGGTTTTCAACAAACTTCTGTATTCTTTGTCAAAAACTTGGGCTCTGAAGGTATAATCTCTGGTAAAATGTTGGAAAGTCAAAATGTAATGATCTGCTCTTGTGAAATCAAAATTACTTTGTTGCGTCAAGTATTTTCGATCTGGCGTTTGGTAAAAAATACCGTAATCGAAACTAATTTGTGTTGGCTTTGCAAGCAAGTAAGAAATACTTCCTCTTGGTGCGATGTTCGCTTTTTGTGTCAAGGCTGAATATTCGTAGCGAAGTCCAGGTCTGAAAGCCAGTTTTTTACTGATGAAAATGTCAGATTCCACAAATCCAGCGGAATAGGTTTCTGGGACAAAAGTTTTGAAATCAGCATAATAAAATTTGAAATTACTTCGGTCTTCGTTTCGCCAAGTTTCACCTCCAAAACGAATGGCGTTTAAACCTTTGATTTTTTTCTCAACTACGGTTCTGAATTGCAGCATGGTTTTATATGCATCAATGTTAAAGCTAGCATTATCTAAAGCAGCGATTCCAGAAACTGGGATTCGATTGTTGTCTTTGTCTTGCACTTCTCCGCTGATGTTATCCACATTGTTGCTGTAGCTTGTAACTGCAAACAATTTCCAACCTTTTCCCAACGGTTGTCTCCAACTTACATTGAAAAAGCAATTGACGTTATTGAGCTTGAATTGATTGTAAAGTCCAACACTATCAAAAGAATTATTTTTTAAACCAAGTGCAGAAGTATTCAAATAACCATAAACTTTTACCATTCCATTTTTGAAAGTTTTCATTCTGAAATTGGCGTCCAAATTGTGGGAAGTTGGCGGTCTGAAAAAATCTGGTCCTTGCGGAATCAGTTTCATGTACAAAGCCAAATTGGTATAAGAATAACTCATTCCAAAACTGGCTTTTTTAGATTTAGATACTCGCTGAAAACCTGCCGTGGTGAAGATGGGTGAAATTCCAAATTGAACTTCCGAAGCATCCGGAATATCGATACTTTCCAAATTCAAAACGGCACTTAGCGCTTGGCCATACAACGCGCTATATCCGCCAGTACTGAAGGCTGTGCTGCTGAACAAAAATGGTGAAAATCTTCCTCGTTGCTGAATTCCAGGAACTGAACTGAAAAAGAAATTATTTACTACTGCGCCATCAATGATTATTTTACTTTCTTCGGCAGAACCTCCACGAATGAATAATCCTTCTTGTTCGCCAACACGCTGCGCGCCAGGAAGTGTTTGCAATGCTGAAGAAATATCTGCGCCAGCTCCTGCGGTGGTGACAATATCCAATGGATTCAAAACCGTTGCTCGTTTTTTATCATTTGCTTCAAATGAACCAGCAGTGATTGTTACCGCATCCAATTCTGTGATGTCATCTTTCAGGGTAAAATTGGCAACTACCGTATCTTTTTCCAGCAGAATTTTGATTGTTTGCGTTCGATAACCAATCAATGAAGCAGAAATGGCATATTCGCCTTTGTCATAAGATTTGAAAGAGAATTTACCTAGAGAATCTGAAGTTGCGCCATCATAGGTATCAATCAATGTAATTAAAGCCAATTTAATCGGTTTTCCCTTGTTGTCTTTGACAATTCCTTTGACTAAAATTTGAGAATTTACTGAAATCCCAATGAACAGTATAAGTAGAAGAATAATACTTTTTTTCATTAAATAGTTGGCCTTTATTTCGTTTTCGATTCGAAGGTAATTAAATGATTTTAATTTTCGAATAATTTCTTTTGAATGATTTATTATCAAATGGTTTAATGCGTTATTGGTTTAAATTTTGTAAAATTTCCACGGCTGCATTTGCATTTTCCACTGGAGCAAAACACGTTTGATTATAGCAAATAAAAATTTGATTATCGGTCTCGGAAAGTCTGTTTTTTAAAATGGGTAAACTTCCTATTTGTCCACCTGAAAAAAGCACGTTTGGCAGATAATTATTGGAAAGTTCATGCAATAATTTCTTATCGTCTTTTCCAGTAATACAAATTTCACCAAATGGCTGTACAAAATTCAAAAGCACGTTCGACCAATTTGAATAGCCTGAGCCATAATGTTCCATGCCTTCGTAAACATTGGCAATCATTTGTTCTGCATCTTGAATGTAACTTGATTCTTCTAAATATTTTCCGAGTAAAAATAGATTTGAAGCCATCACACTGTTGCTGGCAGGCATGACATTGTCATTTAATTCCATTTTTCTGGCAATCAATTCGGTTTCGTTGCTGGTGAAATAGAACATTTTGCTTTTTTCATCTTGAAAATGGACTTTGGTGAAAACCATCCATTCAGCGGCAATTTCAAGCCAAGATTCATCAAATGTTGCTTCATATAAACGAATAAAAGCAGCGATAGAATTGGCATAATCCTCTAAAAATCCATCAATATTTGATTTTCCGTTTTTATAATTTCTGCGCAATTTTCCATTTTCTCCGCATTGATATTGTTTGATCCATCTTGCGTTTTTGAGCGCTAAGTGCAGGAAATAATCATCACCAAAAGCAAAATAAGCATCTACACAACCTTTCAACATCAAGGCGTTCCACGATGTTAAACATTTATCGTCCACGCCTGGTTTGACGCGATGCGCTCGTTCTGTGCGCAAAACTTCGTTGATTCTTTGGATATTTGCCTCCAATTCATCCAAGGTCCAACGCATTTGATTGGCGAAAAGCTCGTCAGTCGCGTCTCTCAACAAAATGTAATTATTTTCCTCCCAATACCCTTTCCCATTCACAGAATAGAAATCTTTCACCCATTTGAAATCTGCTCCTAAAAGCTTTTCTAATTCATCCTTTTGCCAAACGTAAAACTTTCCTTCAACACCTTCACTATCAGCATCAATCGCGCTGAAAAAAGCACCTTCAAAAGTCAACATTTCGCGTTCTATCCATTCAACGGTTTGGTAAACAATTCTTTTATAAATTGACTTAGGCGTTTGTTGATATGCTTTGGCATACAGAGAAACCAATTGACCATTGTCATACAGCATTTTTTCAAAGTGCGGCACTTTCCAGAGCATATCGACAGAATAGCGCGCAAATCCGCCACCAATTTGGTCATAAATTCCTCCTTGCGCCATTTTTTCAAGTGTCAAATGCACATGTTTCAACAACAATTCATCTTTTTGCCAATCGCCAAAACGCAATAAAAATTCATAATTGGAAGGCAATGGAAATTTAGGAGCTCTGCTGCTTCCGCCTTCGCGGTTGTCGAAATTGTGCGACCAACGCAAAACCAATTCTTTCAGTTTTTCAACTTCAAATTTGATGATGGGCTCAGGCGTTTGAATCCATTCGCTTTGTTGAATTCCATCGTGTAATTTTTCTGCGTATTCCAACACCTCTTCTGGTTTGTTTCGGAATGAATGTTCCAAACTTTTTAGCACTTGCATCCATTGTTCTCGCTGAAAGTAAGTTCCACCATAAATCGGTCTTCCGTCAGGTAAAGTGAAACAATTTAACGGCCAACCTCCGCGCTGTGTCATCAATTGAACTGCGGTCATATAAACTTGATCAACATCTGGGCGCTCTTCGCGATCCACCTTGATGCAGACAAAAAATTTGTTCATCAAGGCTGCAACTTCCTCGTTTTCGAAAGATTCGTGTTCCATCACATGACACCAATGACAAGCCGAATAACCAATACTCACCAAAACCAATTTGTTTTCCGATTTTGCTTGTTCGAAAGCTGCTTCAGACCATGAAACCCAATTGACAGGATTGTGAGCGTGTTGCAACAAATAAGGACTTGTTTCCTCAATGAGCGCATTGGTGTGTTTCTCCATAACAGCAAAAGTAAGGACAAAAATCTGATTCAATTCTAGAAAAATTCACCTTGATAAAAGTGAAAAAAATAGTTACTTTTTAACAAGTCTAAACAAATTTTAAAAAAATCATTTGGCTAAGAAGCTTATATTTGTGTGATATTTTTCTCTCCTTAAATCTATTTTGATGACAAAAATCGGATTATTTCTCAGCACATTGTTTCTTTCATTCGCCCTTTTTGGACAAAATCCAGGTGGAAGAGGCATGAGTGGAAACAACAAAACGGGCCATGTTTTTGGAAAAATTGTGGACGAAAAAGGTCAAGCAATTCCGATGGTGAATATTTTGTTGCTTCAAAATAGAATGGATTCCATTACCAAAGTGAAGAAGGACTTTGTTTTAAAATCAACTACCACCGAAAACAATGGTGAATTTAGTATTGAAGATGTCAAAATATTACCAGGATTGAAAATCAAAGTGGCTTTTTACGGATTTGAAACGATTGAAAAACCTTTCTTTTTTGATCCAGCGGATGCAACAACAGGACTGATTGAACGCGATTTGGGAAACATTGTTTTTAAGGAAATCAAAGTAGATGAATTAGAAGAAGTAGAAGTAACAGCCATTCAATCAACACTAAAATTGGACGTCGATAAAAAAGTTTTCAATGTTGGTCAAAACACCATGAGTGAAGGTGGAACAGCGACAGATGTGATGAAAAATGTGCCAGGTGTGAATGTCGATATGGATGGAAACGTTTCATTGCGAAACAGTTCACCGCAAATATTTTTAGATGGCCGACCAACGACATTGACTTTAGACCAAATTCCTGCAGAATCCATTGAATCCATTGAAATAATCACCAATCCATCAGCCAAATATGATGCTTCTGGCGGCGGTGGCGGGATTTTGAATATTGTGCTCAAGAAAAACAAAAAAACGGGTTACAATGGCGGAGTGAGATTGGGAATCAATCAATACGGTGGAGGAAATATCGGTGCTGATTTCAACTTACGACAAAATAAAATCAATTTCACAGGAAGTTTGATGTCGCGTTTAAATAATGGTGTTTCTTTCGGTACTGTTGACAGAACAAATTACTTGAACGGAGCTTCTCAAACTATTTTGAATCAAGACAATGAGGACAAAAGTGGTGGCGGTGGTTACTTTGGAAAAGTTGGAATAGATTACATGATTACCAATCGAACGACTATTTCACTTTCAGCAAATAATTGGCGCGGCACAAGAAATTCAATTTCTGACATGGATATTTATACAGATACTGTTATATCGCCCATTTCTGGAAATTCATTCAGCAGAAGAAATACTGACAATCAGCGAGGAATCAACAATTACGGTTTGGTTTTCGGAATGAAACATTTGTTTCAAAAATCGGGCGAAGAATGGACTTTTGATGCCAATTTTAATCGCGGAAGAAATCATTCAGATGCCATTTATCGTTCTGATTTTTACGCGTCGGATGAAAATTCAAACATCGAAAGATTTACTTCACAAAAAATCAAAGGCATTGGCAATGAAGACAATTTCGTACTTCAAACGGATTATGTTCGACCAATGAAATTTTTCAAATTAGAAACAGGATTGCGTGCTGCGATGAGAAAAAGAACCAATGTGAACGAAAATTACATTTTAAATCAATCTACTAACATGTATGATTTGGTGTATTCACCAGCATCAAATTACAACAACGACGACAATGTGTATGCAGCGTATGCAACCGTCTCAAAACAATACAAAACTTTCGGCTACAAAGTTGGATTGCGCGCAGAAAGTTCAAATTACAGTGGCGTATTAACCAATACTGGCGAAAAATTTGGAAACACTTATCCCATAAGTTTATTTCCTTCACTCTTTTTGACCAAGACATTGCCAAAAGACCAAGATTTACAACTGAGCGTGACACGAAGAATTGAACGACCAAATTTCCGTCAATTGATTCCTTTTGTGGATTCTGTAGATCAATTCAACATCAGTCGTGGAAATCCAGCGTTGAGACCAGAATTTACGAAGGCTTTTGAATTATCTTACATGAAAAGATTCAAAAACAGAAATACCATTTTGGCTTCGGTTTATTACAAATACACTGACAATTTAATCACCCGATACATCGAACAAGCTTCTAACGGTGCGTTAATTAACACCTACATCAATGCCAATTCAAGTTATGCGACAGGATTAGAATTGACTGCCCAAAATTACTTGACAAAATGGTGGGATATTTCTTCTAATTTGAATGTTTACAATTCCAAAATCAATGTTTCTCAAACCGATGCTGTTTCACAGGCAGCTTTGTGGAGTTGGTTTGCCAAATTGAATTCTAATTTCAGATTGCCCGCAAATTTTTCTATTCAATTAAGCGCATTGTATCAATCCAAAACAAACATTCCAACGAGTGGAAGTTCTGGCGGACAAGGATATGGTGGCGGACCTGGTGGAGGTGGTGGAAATATGCAAGCGCAAAGTGCATCTCAAGGATACATCAAAGCATTTTATGCGGTCGATATCGCGGTGAAAAAGACTTTCATGAAAAATAAAATGTCTGTTTCAATCAATGTGAATGACATCTTTAGAACACGTTACAGTGTAAGCCATTCTTTCAGTGCTTATTTTGAACAGGATTACAGCAGAATTAGTAATCCGCAAATGGTACGATTGAATTTCACTTATACTTTTGGAAAAATTGACGCTGTACTTTTCAAACGCAAAAGTCAAGGAACAGGAGAAGATATTACGCAGTAAGAAAATGATGAAAACAAGATTAACTATCGTTGAAACGATTGAAAACGTTGATTTCACGAAACAAAGAATGGACTTCAGTCGCTGCGAAAACATGGCTTTTGTTCAATGTCTTTTTCCAGATTTTGGAAATGTTGATTTCACAGATTGCGTGTTTGAAGATTGTAATTTAAGCAATGTGAAATTCAACAATTGTAAGTTAGATAATGTTGAATTTTATGGTTGTAAAATGGTTGGCGCGCAATTTACGCAAACCAAAGATTTCGCTTTTGAAACGCATTTCATCAATTGCAACTTGAATTACAGTGCTCTCGACCGCAAAAAATTGAATAAAAGTACTTTTGATGGATGCACATTACACGAAGCAAATCTCACACAAACAGATTTTACAAAAGCGAAATTGAACCAGTGTGATTTTACGAGTGCGTTGTTTGACAAAACGAATTTGACTGGTGTTGACATGCGTTCTTGCAGTAATTTTTTAATTGATCCAACACAAAATTTCATCAAAAAAGCAAAATTTCGCGCGCAAGACTTAGCAGGACTTTTGTATCGATTTGAAATCCAAATTTCTTAATTTTGGTAATCAACAAACACAGAAATGAAACGGAAATTTTAATCTGACAATCGTCTTTTTAATTTTATTCTTATCTTTCCCCTTGCAAGTTTTGTAAATGGACTCACCCGATCTGATAATTATCATTAGCACCCTGATTCTTTCTGCGTTTTTTTCAGGAGTTGAAATCGCTTTCATTTCTTCGAACAGATTGAAAATCGAATTGGATAAAAATAAAGGTTCGCTCAATGGCAGAATTGTTGGCTTTTTTTACAGCAAAGAAGCCAATTTTATTGCGACTTTATCTCTTGGGAATAACATTGCGCTTGTACTTTTCGCCATTTTTATCGCCAAAGTTTTAGGCGCGCCCATTGTCGGCTGGAATATCGGAATTACTGCTGGATCTATTAGTTTGCTAATCGTTCAAACGATCATTTCTGCGCTCATAATTTTAATTACAGTAGAATTTTCTCCGAAAGCCATTTTTCAATTGAATCCAAATGGCTTTATGAAAACATTGGCAATTCCAACCTTGGTCATGTATTGGTTGCTGTTTATCCCAACCACTTTTGTATTGTTGATCAGCAAATTGTTTTTCATGCTGATGCGCGTTGAAATTACCAATTCTGAAAAAGTATTTTCTAAAGTCGATTTAGAACATTACATCCAAGATTTGAAGCAACGTAGCAATGAAGAAGAGGATTTTGGAAATGAAATGCAAATCTTGCAAAACGCCTTGGACTTTTCGAAAATCAGAGCGCGTGATTGCATGGTGCCTCGTCCTGAAATTATTTGCATCGAAGTAGATGATTCGATCGAAAATTTGAGCAATCTTTTTGTGTCGAAAGGGATTTCAAAAGTGATCATTTACCGCGACAACATTGACAATATCATTGGTTATGTGCATTCGTTCGAAATGTTCAAAAAACCGACAGCAATCAATCAAATTATGCGCCCAATCGCGTTTGTTCCTGCGGCGATTCCGGGGAAAGAATTATTGGAAATGTTTACCAAACAATCTGCAAATATTGCTGTCGTTGTAGATGAATATGGTGGAACGGCAGGAATTGTGACGATTGAAGATGTAATTGAAGAAATTTTTGGAGAAATTGAAGACGAACACGATGTAGAAGATTGGTTAGAAGAGCAAATCAATGAAAACGAATATCGCTTTTCAGCACGTATTGAAATAGATTATCTAATTGAAAACTTCAAATTTGATTTCGAAGAGTCGGATGAATATGAAACGTTGGGCGGACTGATTATTCACCATTTGGCGTCCATTCCAGAGGCTGGCGACACATTGGATTTGGGTAAATATCATTTCACGATTGAGGCCGTTTCTGATAGGCGGATCGAGTTGGTGAAATTGGTGATTCACGGTTAAAATTAGAACAATGGCTGATGTAGAAACTGAAATTTTGGACCAATTCTCAAATGCGAAAGTTAGTTTTCCGAAAGTAACTTACTACGGCATTGCATTGTTAGGATTATTTATAATCGTAAGGATTATCATTCCTGGTTTTTATGCATCAAATTCAATAAATTCTTGGACACTGGGAGTATTTGGTATTGCTAGATTCGGTATGATGATTTATGGTCAAAACATTATCAAAAAACTCAACCGAGATTATACAATTTGGGCGATTTTTCTATTCTTCTTCACAGGCTTGGCACTCATCATCATTGGACAACTATCAAAAAAAGACAAAGACACTGTTGTAGTCGAAATGAAACCAAAAGAAAAAGGTCCAAATCCTAATAATTTACCAGAAATCACTTTTGGAACTTCGTCTGAATTGCTTTTGAATGCATTACAAAACACCTCGTTTACTTTGATGCACATGATCAAAAACTTCAAAGATTACACCAAAGAAAACACCTTGCTCTTCCCCATAATGGCCGCTTACGAACTCAATTATAGAGAAGAATTTTTAACGCCTGAAGCCCTAAAAGCCTTAGATGATTTTGCAGAAATGCAAGAATATGATGATTTTCAAGAATTGTTGAAAGACCTTCAAACGCTAACTCCTGAACAAATTCGAATGAAGTTTGAATGAGGTCTTTTGATATGATCAGGAATTTGTTTTCCCCACTCTAGGGCAACAAAAACGAAAAAAAAACAATTTTTTCTATAATCTTTTAGCCTATCTGAGGCAGGCAATTATGAAAAAATGGAGAATATTTGAACCTTACCCTCAAGCCCTTTCAGCGTAATAACGATTTAAGAAGAATCAAGACAATTTACCGTATTGAACATTTTTTCTACAGCCCTGGCAGGGCTGAACTATTTAAAAAAATGTATACCTAAACCTATTTGCCCCAGGGCGGGCAAAACTCATAGAAAATTATAAAAAAAACACCGCTCAAACCAAGTTCAAACGGTGTTCAATCAGTCACAAAAAAAGGACAAGCTTTAAAACCCGTCCTTTCAAATATTTGGATGTTTAAGAAATCTACTCTCCAGCTTCTTTCTTATCTTTAGCAGCACCAATTCCGTACCCTACACCAGCACCAGTAGCACCACCTACAAGTCCGCCTACTACGGCACCTTTAGTTTTGTCTCTTTTACTAACAGCAGCTCCAGTTACAGCACCACCAACAAGACCAGCACCAGCACCAATCAAGGCTCCTTTGGTTTTATTGGTCATTTTCTTTTTCTCGGTCGTTGTAGTGCTAGATTGAGAACCAGACGAATTGCTTGAGCTTGGAGTAGTTGAATAATTGTTAGTTGTTGTTGTACTAACATCGGAATTTGATTCAGTTGTTTCATTGTTAATTAGAGTCAACGAATCTATTTTGTTTTGTTGAGATTCCTGAAGTTCTAATTGCTTAGTAGCAAGTTCATCTGCAGTCTTAGAATTTGTACAAGAAACAAATCCTAGTACGGTCAAAATGATAAAATATTTATTCATGTTTTTTATTTTCAAGAAAGGATAAATTTCCTAGTCTTGGTATTAAGGTAAATATAGGCTTTATATTTAGTCTTTCTTCACATAAAAATTTGTAACTATTTTATAAATCAATTATTTAACTAAAATTGTGCTTAAGCCAAAAAATTAGACTTTGCAAAAAACACCGCTCAAACCATATTCAAACGGTGTTCAATCAATATTTTTTCTAAGAATTATTGCGCGTTCGTCACGATTTTCTCCACCTCATCCAGCGTTAAATCTTGTCTTTCACCCATGGCAATCCACTGACGTTCAGCGAAACGGGCTTTGATAATTTGCGCTGCATCTTTGCCTTCAGACGTGTAATCCGAAATGTGCGTTTTGATTCCCAATGAATGGAAAAATGATTCCGTTTTCGCGATTGATTCTCCAGCAACGTTGTCGCCAGTTAGATGCCAAACACGTTTTCCGTATTGTTCTAATTTGGCTTTTTTGTTTTCGAATTTTACTTCAAACAAACGCGGACAAATAATGGCCAACGATTGCGCATGGTCAATGCCATACAATGCCGTCAATTCATGTCCAATCATGTGCGTCGACCAATCCGTTGGAACACCGCAACGCAAATTCCCATTCAATGCATGGTTTGCGCACCACATCAAGTTTGCAGCTGCTTCGTAATCGGCAGGATTTTCAAGTACTTTTGGTGCAATTTCAATCAAGGTTGACAACACTGCCTCCGCCTCTCTTTCTTGCAATAAATTGGCAGTTGGATAAGTTAAATACTGTTCCAAAGTGTGCATGAAAGCATCGGTAATTCCATTCGCCAATTGTCGTTTCGGCAAAGTAGCTACTACTGTTGGATCTAAAAATGAGAAAACTGGAAAAAATAACGGTCCGCCCATCGTGCGTTTTTCTTTCAAAGATGAACGACTAATCACGGCGCCACTATTAGCTTCCGAACCCGTTGCAGGAATTGTCAACACGCTGCCAAATGGAACGGCAGAAGTGAACACTTTTCCTTCTTCGCGCAACAAAACTTCCCACGGATCACCAGCATAATTGATAGCGCCTGAGATAAATTTAACCCCGTCAATTACCGAACCGCCGCCAACTGCGAGAATGAAACCGATATTTCTGGTACGACAAACTTCAACTGCTTGCATCAAAGTGTCAAATTCAGGATTTGCTTCGATACCGCCAAATTCGATGATTTCAAAATCATGTAATTCAGTTCTAATTTTATCTAATAAGCCGATTTTTTCAGCGCTTCCACCTCCGTAAGCCAACAAGATTTTTTTGGAGTCTGTGGCGTTGGAAATATATTGCGCAAGTTTACTTAATTGGTCTTTTCCGAAAACGATTTTGGTAGGATTGTGAATTTCAAAATTGAGCATTTTTTTATATTTTAATTGGATGAATAAATACAATTCAATATTAACAAAACATTGGTTTCGATGTTTTGATTTGTGAAAATTTGTGCTTTAAACTATGCCTAAAACAAAAAAGGATTGCAAACTCAAAGCTTACAATCCTTTCAAAATTTGAATCAATAAATTAACAGAATTCGTTGTATGCTTCTGCCAAATTATCAGCAATCATTTGTGCTGTTCCGCCTTCAATATGGTGTCTTTCTAGGAAATGAACCAATTCGCCATCTTTGAAAAGTGCAATAGATGGAGATGAAGGAGGATAAGGCAAAAAGTATTTTCTTGCTTGCGCCACTGCTTCACCGTCAACACCTGCAAAAACAGTTGTCAAGTTCGCAGGAACTTTATCATTCGCCAAAGATAATTTCACGCCTGGACGCATATTTCCTGCTGCGCAACCGCAAACAGAATTCACAACCACCAACACAGTTCCTTTAGAATCTGGAATGGAGGCGTCAACTTCTGACGGAGTAACTAATTGTTTAAAGCCCACTTTAATAAGGTCTTCTTTCATCGGGGCAACTAATTGTTCTGGATACATAACTTCTAAATTTGATAAACAAAGTTTAAATTAAACTAAGTGTTTTATTATTATATACAAAAGTAATCAATTATCAAATTGATATTATTTTTATCCCTTGAATTTTTAAGATATTGGACAAAAGACAATAGACCGGAGACATTAGACTATAGACATTTGATAAAACACATTATATTGTCGACAATCCAAAATTCCAACACCGACGAAGTCAGCCACGAAGTGAGCGCGTAGCACCGACGAAGTCAATCTAATAATCTATTACTCTAATAATCTATAAATAGTCTTAAAGTTGCTTAGCAACGTGTCCTAATATCTTAAAATCCTAAAGCGTAGCGGGTCTTTTTTTTAGTATTTTTGTGTCATGGATTTATTAACAGTTAAGGCTTTACATATCATTTTTGTGGTGAGTTGGTTTGCGGGGTTATTTTACATGGTTCGTTTGTTTATTTATCATGTGGAAGCGCAAGCAAAATCTGACGTTGAGAAAGAAATTCTTTCCAATCAATTTGTCATCATGGAGAAAAAATTATGGTGGATCATTACCACGCCAGCCATGGTTTTATCTGTTATTTTTGGAACTTGGATGGTCATTCTCAATCCAAGCTACTTATATGCACCTTGGTTTCAAATCAAGTTGGTTTTTGTTGTCTTGCTCTTGATTTACCATTTTTTATGTCAAAATATCATGATCAAATTCAAGCAAAATATTTTCGGTTGGAAATCAACTCAATTGCGCTTGTGGAATGAATTGGCAACTTTGTTTTTGGTAGCCATCGTTTTTCTCGTTGTTTTGAAATCAACTTTCAATTGGATTGCTGGAACACTTGGTTTTTTTGGCGTGGCTGTTGGCTTAATGATTGCCATTCAAATCTACAAACGTTTGAGATCGAAAAAGTGATGCTTTATCAAGACTGTATCTATATTCATGCAACGGATTTAATTCCAACACAAAATAATTCCTCCCGCATTTTTTCCTTTCCTTGACTGATATTTTTATCTTTACGATGAAAATTTTACAAATCATGACATACAACAATATTATTTCAGAACAAAAAGGTCAAATTCTTTGGATTACAATCAATCGCCCATCGCAATTAAACGCCTTGAACAAAGAAACAATCCAAGAATTGAGATTGGCTTTAGACGCAGCAAACAACGATTCCAAAACGGGCGTTGTGATTTTAACAGGTTCTGGCGAAAAATCTTTCGTTGCGGGCGCTGACATCAAAGAATTCGCTGATTTTGATACTTTGCAAGGAAAAGAATTGGCTGCGAAAGGCCAAGCTTTGTTGTTTGATTTTATTGAAAATATGAGCAAACCTGTCATCGCGGCAGTGAACGGTTTTGCATTGGGAGGAGGATTAGAATTGGCCATGTCTTGTCATATCAGAATCGCTTCAGCAAATGCGAAAATGGGACTTCCAGAAGTTTCTTTGGGATTGATTCCTGGCTATGGCGGAACGCAACGTTTGCCGCAATTGGTAGGACGAGGAAAAGCGAATGAAATGGTTTTCACCGCAGGAATGATTCCAGCTGAAGAAGCACTAAAATGGGGATTGGTAAACGATGTTTGCGCCTTGGAAGAACTGCACGCAACCGCTGAGAAAATGGCAAATAAAATTCTAAATAATTCCGCAACTGCCATTGCAAGTGCGATCAATGCTGTAAATGCCAATTTCAAAAGTGGCGTGAATGGTTTTGAAGTCGAAATCGCTGAATTTGGCGCTTGTTTTGGCACTGCTGATTTTACAGAAGGAACCACGGCTTTTATCGAAAAAAGGAAACCAAATTTTCGCGCTTAATTGAATCCAATTAAAAAACTTTTAGGGCAAACTGCCATTTATGGACTTCCAAGTATTTTGGGACGTCTGCTAAATTATTTGCTCGTTCCGTTGCACACCAAAGTAATCGACCCAGAAAAATATGGCGTCGTTTCTGAATTGTATGCATGGGTTGCGTTTTTAATAGTCATTCTAACTTTTGGAATGGAAACTTCCTTTTTCAAATTTTTGCATGAAAAAGAAGACCGCGAACAAGTTTTTCGAAATAGTTTTCTCACTGTTATCGGAATCAACATTGCATTTTTTGCAATCATGCTTTTTTTCAATCAAAACATTGCTGATGCGATGCTGTATTCAGACCACAATGAATACATTATTTTACTTATTTCAATCGTTTGCATAGACGCAGTGACAAGCTTGCCGCTAGCCAAATTGCGTGCTGAAGAAAAAGCTGTCAAATTTGCAACGATTCAATTTACTTCCATCGGAGTCAATATTTTACTCAACGTGATTTTGATTGGTTTTGTGGTCGATAGAAGCAATCCCGAAGAGGCTGTTTTCTTTATTTTGATAGCCAATTTATTGTCTTCCTTGGTAAAACCTGTGATGCTTTACAAAGATTTTTTGTACCTCAAATGGACTTACAATGTGGAACTAGCCAAGGAAATGCTCAAATATGCTGCGCCATTGGTCATTGCCGGTTTCGCGGGAATCATCAATGAAACCATCGACCGAATTCTGCTCAAGCACGTTACCCACTCCAGCGGAAAATCGATTGAATATTCCATGATTCAAGTGGGAATTTACAGCGCCTGTTACAAATTGGCGATGTTGGTCACAATCTTATTGCAAGCATATCGCTATGCTGCTGAACCGTTTTTCTTTGCGCAAGCTAAAAATCAAGAGAAAAACAAAGTTTATGTAAAAGTCATGAACTATTTCATTGCGATGGTTTGTGTCGTGTTTTTATTGGTGACTTTAAACATCGATATTTTCAAGCATTTCATCAGCAAGGAAAGTTATTGGGTTGGATTGAGTGTGGTTCCCGTTTTATTGCTCGGAAACATTTTTCTGGGAATTTATTACAATCAAAGCATTTGGTATAAATTGAGCGGACAAACCAAATTTGGCGCTTACATTGCAATTGGTGGAGCGAGTTTGACAATAATCATTAATTTGCTTTTTATCCCAAAATATGGCTATATGGCGTGTGCTTGGGCAACGATGATTGTATATGGCGCTCAAATGGTTGCGTCTTATTTACTCGGACAAAAATATTATCCAATCAAATACAATTTACGTAAATTTGCGGTCTATCTCGGAAGCAGTTTGTTGCTTTTCTGGATTTCAACTTGGTTCAGTTTTGAACCTGGAGGAGTCGTGAAATTTTTCTTCAATAATTTCTTGTTATTGCTATTCATTGGAATATTCTGGTTTTTGGAAGAACCAATGAAAAGTTTCAAAAAAGGGTAAAAAACCATGGTGATAATCTACTGAATCGTCTTTTATTACCTTTCAAAATAATTCCCTAATCAACTTGTTTCTAAAAAGAAATGAAATGCGAAATATTTCGTAATTTCACACTTCAATAAAATTAAAAAAATCAAAATGAAAAAAATTATCTCAACATTTTTGACATTATTTGTCGCGGTTGGATTTGGTTTTAACAGCCAAGCACAATCAATTAAAACACCAACATTAAGTCCCTTTTCGACAGTAAAACAAAACTTTGGTTTAACAGAATTAACTGTTGAATACAGCAGACCAAGTGCGCGTGGACGAGCAGTTTTTGGAGATGTTGTTCCTTTTGATGCTCTTTGGAGAACAGGAGCAAATGCTTGTACAAAAATCACTTTTGGCGAAGATGTTAAAATCGAAGGAAAAGCAGTACCCGCAGGAACTTATTCCTTATTTACAATTCCAAATAAAACAGAATGGACTGTTATTTTGAACAAAAACACCAAATTGAGTGGCGCTTTTGGATATTCTGAAGCTGAAGATTTGATGCGTTTCAAAGCAGCTGTTAAGACCAAAGCTGAAAAAACGGAAACTTTTACCATCGATTTCGCCAATTTGAAACCGCTTCAGGCAACATTGGAAATGTCTTGGGAAAATACGGTTATTGCTTTTGATATCACTACTGAAGTAGATGAGCGCGTGATGAAAAACATCGAAACAACGATGGCGAAGGATGCAAGACCATTTTACACTGCAGCTTCGTATTATTACGACAACAAAAAAGACATGAAACAAGCCTTGGATTGGGCAACAAAAGCATTTGAATTAAATCCTGATGCGTATTGGGTTGCGAACTTGAAAGCCAAAATCCAATTGGAACTGAAAGACTACAAAAATGCGATGGCGACAGCTGAAATCGTGAAAAAATTAGCGACGGCAGATGGCGACAATGCTTACGTTAAAATGGCAGATGAAATAATCGCAACAGCCAAAAAAGGCGGAAAATAAGATTTCTTTTCACATTGATTAAGGGATGATTACGGTTGGTAATTGTCCCTTTTTCTTTGATATTAATTTAGATGTAGAAATTTAAGTTGAAAATTACCCAATTCGTTAAATTCTCTACCTTTTCTAGTTAAATCAAATTTCTTTCAAGTTTCAATTGGTTTTTCTTACTACATTTAGCTCATAAATAAGCAAATATGTCCACAAGAATCCTTTCTTTAATCTTTTTGATCCTGGTAAGTATTGGTTCAATGCAAGCACAAACTGTTTCCACACAATTCGGCTCTATTCAGGGTGCACAAAATGGAAATGTAATTCAATTTTTGGGAATTCCTTTTGCCAAACCTCCTGTCAATAATTTGCGTTGGAAAGCGCCAGAAAATCCTGCGAATTGGGCAAGCACGTTGGTAACAACGAGTTTTGCTCCAGTTTGTCCACAGAAACTTTTTCAACAAGGCGATACCACTTCTACGATAATTGGAAATGAAGATTGTTTATATCTAAATGTCTGGACACCACAAATAGGCGCTGGAAACCGACCTGTTCTGGTTTTTATCCATGGAGGAGGAAATCAGCAAGGAAGCGCAAGTGAAGAAAATGGCGGAACGCAAATGTATTTCGGTAAAAACATGGCAGAACGCGGCGATGCTGTAATTGTAACAATTCAATACAGATTGGGTCCTTTGGGATTTTTAGTGCATCCAGGTTTAGAACCTGAAAATGCCAATGGAACTGGTGGAAATTACGCCGTTTTAGACCAAATTTTGGCTTTGAAATGGGTACAAAATAACATTGCTAATTTTGGCGGTGACCCAACTAAAGTGATGATTTTTGGTGAAAGTGCAGGCGGAATAAACGTTGGAAATTTATTGACAACACCACTTGCTGCTGGACTTTTTCAGCGTGCTTGTATTGAAAGTGCGATGCCAGTTGTGAACACTTACAGCGATTCAAAAACCAAAGGAAGCAATTATGTCGCAGATTTCACAACCAGTGGTAATGACGTTCAAAAAATTGCTTATATGCGTTCATTGCCGAGCGATAGTTTGGTGAAATACGAAACTTCTCCCCTTTCAGGAGGCGCGGTGCAATTGGCTTGGCAACCTGTCATCGACAATTTGGTTTTTTCGAATTATCCTTTACAAACAATTCAAAGTGGTGTTTACAATAAAGTTCCATTGATTATTGGTTCAAATGCCGATGAAATGAGTTTGTCTGCGCCGCAAACAGTTCTTCCAGCGATGGTTACTGCATTAATCAATGCTTCAATTCCTGCTGCAAATCAAGCAACTGCAGCAGCTTTGTATCCTCCAGGGTCAAACACAACGCAAGCCAAACAATCTTACATTGGAATATTGACAGATTCACAATTTACTGCCACTGCTAGAAGAACGGCGCAATGTGTGAGTCAAAATCAAACCGAGCCTGTTTGGAGGTATTTTTTCAGTCATAAACATACGTTGGCAGCACTTGCAAATTATGGAAGTTATCACGGAATGGAACTTTTTTATGTGTTCAATAATTGGGAAAATGCAACAGGAGGATCTGGAATTTTATTCAAACCAGCAGACGATTCTGTTCAAGTAAATATGTTGAATTATTGGGTGAATTTTGCAAAAACAGGAAATCCAAATGGGACAGATTTGGTCGCTTGGCCACAGTACAACGCCGCCTCAGATTGCTATTTGGAAATTAAAGCTACACCAAATGGAAGTCAGTGCGGATTGAGAACTGCACAATCAGATTTGTGGGATGATGTGGTGAATTTCGTTCCTTGTACCAGTTCATTATCCTTGGAAGAATTCGAAAATGAAGACTTTAAAATCTATCCAAATCCAACGCAAAACATCATTCACATTGAATCAAAATCAGCAGATTTTAAGGTCGAATTATTTGATTTTACAGGGAAGAACATCTTTGAAAGCACGAATGCTAAAACCGTCGATTTGTCAAATTTTTCACAAGGAATTTATTTAATTCAAGTGCAACAAGGTGAAGAATTTGCGACATTCAAAGTGGTAAAACAAGATTAAAAATTAAATTTTTTAGTTCTCTTTTTTATCGTACATTTGAATAAATACAACCGTAAAAGTTGTTCTGTTTCTTGCGTATGAAAAATTTAATTGCCCTGTTATTCCTGAGTTTATTTGCAAGTGTCTCAAAAGCGCAAACCACTTTTTTAGTTACTGATGGTGAAGGAATTCCAATTGTAAATGTTGATGTCATTTGCAGTAAAACAAGCATTGGTAGAACAGACAAAGAAGGTATGATTAAAGTTTCTACATTAAAAAAAAATGACACTATCATTTTTAAAGGTAGCAACGATTATGAAACTTATTTCTATATTGCCACTAAGAATAATCCAAAAGATTTACAAGAGATTGAATTGGAAGTGAAATTGATTGAAGAACGATTGGGCTTGGATTTCAATTTCGCTGTTCCTGAACCAGAATATAGTCAAGACGAAGAAAAAATTTATGGCACTCCAGAAGTTCCCGCATCGTTTCCTGGAGGTCCAGAAAAAATGAATTTGTATCTTTCAAAAATGATTCAACGACCAGCGGAAGTACATGACGAACTACATTTTTTGAAGTCTTATGTGCAAATAGTTGTTGAAAAAGACGGAATGTTATCCAATATTCAAATAGTCAAAGGTGCATTTAATTGTCCTGAATGTGACAAAGAAGCCTTAAGGGTTGTGAAATCAATGCCGAAATTTCACCCAGCAATGAACAACGGTCGTGCAGTGCGCTCAAATTTCGTCTTTCCAGTCAAATTTGATTTTGACTAACGCACGAAATTAAAATATCCTTGGTATTTATTCTGCGACATTTTATCCGTGAAAATGTAAAAGTAAGTACCACTTTCAATCAAAGTTTCAGGGTCATTTTTGCTTTTACCTTTGACTGTGCAATTCCAATTTCCTTTGTATGGTGTGGCTTTGAAAACTTCGTTTCCCCATCTATTGAAAATAATCAGTTCATTTTCAGGAAAAAAACTTAAGTTTCTAATCGTAAAAAAAGGATTTTCAGAATTTGGAGTCACAGTCTGACTAAAAACTGGAGCCAATTGAAGTGTTTCTGTATTTTCAACTTGACTCATCAGATTGAAAAACAGAAAGGAAAAAATGAGAAATGAAAAATACTTTTTTAATATCATATTGGGCGATTTAAAATTTATTCTAGTACAATTTAACTAGAAAAAAGATCAATTTTAATAAGTTAACAAAAGTAGTGCTAAATAAAACAATTTTTTTTCAATTAAAACATTGTTTATCATTATTTTAATTGAATATTTTAAAGATTAAACTAATTATTAAATTTATATAAATTGTTGATAAAGTGGTAAAATTTAGTTCTTATTCCAAATTATTTTGAATTATATTTGTCAGCATTAGTAGAAGGGACGAAAGTCTCTAAAAAGTTGAAAATTATGTCACAAGAAAAAACAAGATATTCTGACGGTGAATTGGACGAATTTAGAATTTTGATCAACGAAAAGTTGAAAGAAGCGCAAGAAGATTATGATATGTTGAAAAGTTCACTTTCAAACAGTGACAATCACGGAACTGATGATACTGGTCGTACTTTCAACATGATGGAAGATGGTTCTGAAACGCTTTCTCGTGAAGAAGTTGCACAATTGAGTGCACGTCAAGAAAAATTCATTCAAAATTTACAAAGTGCTTTGATGCGCATTGAAAACAAAACGTACGGAATTTGCCGCGTTACTGGAAAATTGATTCAAAAAGAAAGATTGCGTTTGGTACCTCATGCTACTTTAAGCATCGATGCCAAAAACGCTCAAAAATAACATTGTGAGAAAAAAATTAATTATGGTAGGGGCTGTCGTGGCCCTTATTTTATTATTGGACCAATTGATTAAAATTTGGGTGAAAACCTCTGTTTCAACTATGGATCAGCCGATCAGTTTATTAGGTGATTGGTTCAAAATTGTATATGTTGAAAATCAAGGAATGGCTTTCGGCACCACTTTTGGATCAGGAATTTGGGGAAAATTGGCCCTAAGTATTTTCAGAATTATTGCCATTGGTGGAATTGGTTATTACTGGTTCAAACAAGCCAAAGCAGGCATGAAAATGGAGTTTTTAATCGCCATTGGATTTATTTTCGCTGGAGCAACTGGAAACCTCATCGATTCGATGTTCTATGATTTTATCTTCCCTTTCAAACCTTGCATGTCCTTCAATCAATTAGAAGGTTCTGGTGTTTTTGCCAATTGTGATTTTTATGGAAAAGTAGAAGTGCGACATGCTGGTTTTTTGCTTGGAAATGTAGTCGATATGTTCCAATTCGATTTCACTTGGCCTACTTGGATTCCATGGTTGGGTGGAAAAGATGTTTTTCCAGCAGTTTGGAACGTTGCTGATGGGTCAATCACTTGTGGCGTAGTGTTGATTTTAATCAGACAAAGAAGTTATTTTCCCAAGAAAAAGAAAAATACTCCTGTCATTGAAGACATTTCTGAAAATGCAGAAGAAAAAAACGAAGCAGAAGTAATTTCTTAAATTTAAACTGTTTACAATCGATTTTTCTTATTTCTCTTTTATTCCTTTCCTTAAATTGTAATCCCTGCATTTTATAAGTACCTTTGCAAAAAATTTCAGGAAGAGCCATGAGTGATCCGATCAAACATGAGTGCGGAATTGCACTGTTAAGATTGAAAAAACCCCTTCAATTTTATCTCGAAAAATATGGGACTGCCTTTTACGGTTTGAGCAAACTGCATCTTTTGATGGAGAAACAAATCAACCGCGGACAAGACGGAGCCGGAGTGGCAAATATTAAATTTGACATGCAACCTGGCGAGCGTTATATTTCTCGCTACCGTTCTATCGACAGCAAACCAATTCAAGACATTTTCGATCACATCAACAGTCGCTTCAAACAAATCGAGGAAGAAGATCCGTCCAAATTGAAAGATGTTGAATACCTGAAAAAAAATGCTGGTTTTACTGGAGAACTTTTCTTAGGACATTTAAGATATGGAACTTTTGGAAGAAATAGCATAGAAAGTTGTCATCCATTTTTGAGACAAAACAATTGGATTACAAGAAACTTAGCTGTTGCTGGAAATTTCAACTTGACCAATGTGGACGAACTTTTTGACGTGCTATTGGAAATTGGTCAGCATCCAAAAGAAAAATCAGATACAGTTACCGTACTAGAAAAAATCGGTCATTTCTTGGATGAAGAAAACGACGAAATGTTGCAATCTTTGACCGCACAAGGTTTCTCAATTCCTGAGATTTATGAGCGCATTGCTAAAAATTTAAACATCGAAAAAATCCTAAAAAGAGCTTCTTCTGATTGGGACGGTGGATACGCGATGGCTGGTTTATTTGGTCATGGTGATGCTTTTGTTTTACGCGACCCTTCTGGAATCAGACCAGCTTTTTGGTATGAAGATGAAGAAGTTTGTGTTGTAGCGTCTGAGCGTTCAGTGATTCAAACTGCTTTCCGTTTGAAATACGACCAAGTACAAGAATTAACTCCAGGTAGCGCATTGATTATCAAAAAATCAGGCAATGTAAGCGAAGTTAAAATCAACGAACCAAGGGAAAGAAAAAGCTGTTCTTTTGAGCGCATCTATTTCTCCAGAGGAAACGATATTGACATCTACAAAGAACGCATCAATTTAGGTAAATTGGTCGTGGATCAAGTATTGAAAGCGGTTGATTATGATTTAGATAATTCCGTTTTTTCATTCATTCCAAATACTGCTGAAACTTCATTCTACGGAATGATTAAAGGATTAGAAGATTACCTAAACGACAGAAAATTTCAAGCGATTTTGGATTTGGGCGCCAACCCTTCTCCTGAACAATTGAAAGAAATCATTTACCAAAGAGCACGTATTGAAAAAATAGCTATTAAAGATGCGAAATTGAGAACGTTCATCACACAAGATGATGCACGTGACGACCTAGTAGCGCATGTTTACGATATCACTTACGGCTCTGTTGTTAGTGGAAAAGATAATTTGGTTGTAATTGACGACAGTATCGTTCGTGGAACCACTTTGAAACAAAGTATTTTGCGCATTTTGGACCGACTTGAACCAGTGAAAATCGTGGTTGTTTCTTCTGCACCCCAAATTCGTTATCCTGATTGCTACGGAATCGACATGGCAAAAATGGGTGATTTTATTGCGTTTGAAGCTGCCATTCAATTGTTGAAAGAACAAGGAAAAGGACACATCATTGACGACGTTTATAGAAAATGTTTGGATCAAGCCAAATTGCCGAAAGAGCAAATCAAAAATTACGTAAAAGAAATTTACGCTCCTTTCAAAGCAGAAGAAATCTCAGCAAAAATCGCTGAATTGTTGACTCCTGCAAATATCCAAGCAAAAGTCGAAATTGTATATCAAACAATCGAAAACTTACATGCTGCAATACCAGACCACTTAGGAGATTGGTATTTCACAGGAAACTATCCAACGCCCGGTGGAAATAAAGTAGTCAACCGCGCATTTATCAATTTTGTTGAAGGGAAAAACGAAAGAGCTTATTAGGAGACAAAAGACCGAGGACATTAGACCCGAGACATCAGACTCGAGACATTAGACCGGAAACAATAGATATTGAATACGTTGTATCGCGACTATTAGGTCTTCCTTTTAAAACAAAGAAGTATTATTTTGGCAAAAATTAAAAGTCTTGTGTCTTGAGTCTTTCCTCTCAAGTCTTTTTTTAACAAATAATTCACATTTTAGCACGGTTTTTGCTTGGTAGTTTTGAACTAGAAAATCAGCATTAAAAAATGAAAAAACAGACGGCATTATTCTTTTATATTCTTGGAATATATGTCGTTTTGCAGTTTGCTTGGTGGGGATTTCATTTGATACAAATCACCACTGAATTGCAGGCTGTGAACGGAAAGGCCAACAACAAAGCCATCATGATTGTAGGCGAAGGCATTGTTTTTTTCTCGATTCTTCTTTTTGGCCTTTGGCGAATAAAACTTTCCATCAAAAAAGACCAACAACTTTCAGAACGACAAAGTAACTTCTTACTTTCCGTTACACATGAGTTAAAAACACCTTTAGCTTCTACGAAATTATATCTGCAAACTTTAATTAAAAGAGACTTCTCAACTGAAAAAAGGGAAGAAATGTTGCAAAAAGCCATCATCGAAAATCAGCGATTGGAAGAAATTGTAGAGTCGATTTTAACGGCAACCAGATTGGAGAACCGCACCTTAAAACTCCACAAAGAATGGATTGATTTGAACGAATTAATTCAACAATTAATTGACAATTATAACATTACTTCCGGAAAAAATTGGATTGTATTTGAAAATCAAGTCGCAGTAAAAATCGAAGCCGATGCTTTCATGATCAAAACTATCTTGAGAAATTTGATAGAAAATGGTTTGAAATATGCTTCCAATTCACAGCAATTTACAGTTTTCTTAAAACGAGATTTAAACCATGTAAAATTTGGAACGAGAGACAATGGTCCCGGCGTTCCTGTAGATTTACAAAAAGACATATTTAAAAAGTTTTTTCGCATTGAAAACGAAGAAACACGCTCACAAAAAGGAACCGGTTTGGGTTTGTTCATTGCTGCGGAATTTACCAAATTGAACGGTGGAAAATTGAATTATTATCCAAATAAGCCTACAGGTTCTATTTTTGAAATAACATTATGACATTCAGTAATTTAAAATATTTATGGAAATGACCAATCACTTTGGCTTAATCATTTTAGACGGATGGGGAATCGGCGATCATTCTAAATCGGATGCGGTTTACAATGCGAATACTCCTTTCATGGATGCTTTGATGGCCAAATATCCAACTGCTCAATTGAAAACTTGTGGCGAAGATGTTGGTCTACCTGAAGGTCAAATGGGAAATTCCGAAGTTGGACATTTGAATATTGGCGCTGGAAGAATTGTTTACCAAGAATTGACGCGCATCAATAAATCTATTCGTGACCAGGAATTTTTCAAAAACGAAGCACTGATTTTGGCGATGGAAACTGCTAAAAAGAACGATGTTGCTTTGCATTTGATGGGATTGGTTTCCAAAGGTGGCGTGCATTCATCGCAAGAGCACATTTATGCATTGTGCGAAATGGCGCATTCATTTAACTTGAAAAAAGTTTATATTCACGCATTTACAGATGGTCGCGATTGTGATCCAAAAAGTGGTTTGGGATTCATCCAAGAATTGGAACAAAATATCGCAAAAACTACCGGAAAAATCGCTTCTATTATTGGTCGCTATTATGCGATGGACCGCGACAGCCGTTGGGAAAGAGTGAAAAAAGCCTACGATTTGATGGTCCACGGAACTGGTCAAGTATTTAAATCTGCGAGCGAAGCAATGGAAACTGCGTATGCAACAAACATTACGGATGAATTCATTGAACCAGCCGTTATAACCGAAAATGGTTCGCCTATCACCACGATTCAAAATGGAGATGTGCTGATTTCATTCAACTTTAGAACAGACAGACCACGTGAAATCGTGACGACATTGACGCAAAAGGATTTTCATGAATTCAATATGCATGCACTTGATTTGCATTTATTTACAATGACAAATTACGACGCAACTTATAAAAACGTGCATGTCATTTTCGATAAAGACAATTTGCAAAACACCTTGGGCGAAGTGCTTTCAAAATTAGACCGCACCCAAGTGCGCATTGCAGAAACGGAAAAATATCCACACGTGACTTTCTTTTTCAGTGGCGGAAGAGAGGAAACATTCAGAGATGAAAGTCGCTTGATGGTCAATTCTCCTAAAGTAGCGACCTACGATTTGCAACCTGAAATGAGTGCTTTTGGTGTGCGAGACACAATCATTAAAAGCATGGAAACAGAAAAGCCAAATTTTTTCTGTTTAAACTTTGCCAATCCAGACATGGTTGGCCATACAGGTGTTTATGAAGCCATCGTGAAAGCAGTTGAAACAGTTGATTCTTGCCTGAAAGCTGTAGTAGAATGTGGCCAAAAATTAGGCTATGAATTCTTGGTCATTGCAGATCATGGAAATGCAGATTTTGCAATCAATCCTGATGGTTCGCCCAATACAGCACATTCACTAAATCCTGTGCCGGTAGTATTAGTGACTGAAAATCACTTAAAACTGAACAATGGAATTTTAGCAGATGTTGCACCCACGATTTTGAATCGCATGGGAATGGCAGCACCGATGGAAATGACCGGAAGAAGTTTGGTAGAATATTAAAAATCTTTTTTTTATGTTTCGATGAACCTTTGAAGGTCCGTTGAGTATTCCTTTCGAACACAGAAAACGAGGTGCACCTGTTTTTATAAAAATCGAAAGTATGAAAAAAATCTTTTTTGTTTTATTTTGCTTGCAATCAATTGCATTACATGCACAAAAACCTGAAACTGTTTACAGTGTTGCACGTGAGCAAAGATCCATGGATTGGTATTTGTCCCAACAAAAATTGTGGAAAGAAGAAACTGTAAAAAACAAATTAAACGCCAATGCTTGGTACAATTATTACAGTGCCACACGTGCATTGAAAAATTCTTGTTACGACACGAAAGATCCTGAAGGTTCTGCCAAAAAAAAGGAAGAATTTATCAAACAAGGAAATCAAATTGTTGAAGAAGCCTATAAAGTCATTCCAAATAGTTTTGAAGCCAATCACATGAAATGGTGGGACGGAAACAACAATCCTGAATTGCTCCCTTTCTTAATGAAAGCTTATGAAATTGACCCCAACGATGTCCGCGCATTTGATGATATTATGATTCAATATGAGTTAAAACGAGACAAAACCAAATTCAAACATTTTGCCAATCAATTGTATTTAGCCAATGATTTGCCATCAAGTTTAATGAATTGGGGCTATAATTTACTCTCAGAATTGGACCAAAATGCAATCGTTTTTACAGCAGGAGACAACGATACTTATGCTGGATGGATTGCGCAAGGAGCCAAAAGTTTTCGGGAAGATGTGACTGTAATCAATTGCTACTTAATAACTGACGACGATTACCGTAATAAATTATTTCAAGAACTGCACATCCCTGCACTCGACACTAAAGTAAACAAAGGTCCCCAAGAAGATTTGAGTAAAAACCAAGAACTTGTCTTTGAACACATTCTCAAAAACAAAGTAGGAATTCCAGTATATGTCTCCACTACAGCGATTTCCTATTTTGAGAACAAGTTTGCAGAAAATCTATTTTTAACGGGATTGAGTTACAAATACAGTGAAGATAAATTTGACAATATTTCCATCATTCAGCGCAATTATGAAAGCCGCTATTTGTTAGACTATTTGAAACAAAATTTCTCTTTTCATCAAATGAATGCCCATGCTAAATACTTTGATGAAACATACATTCCTTCAATGTTGAAGCTTTACAAACATTACCAAGAAAGTGAATCGCTTTACAAAATGAAAGCCTTAGAACCGTTAATACTTTCCATCAGCGAAAATTCTGGTCAACAAACTGAAATATTTGAATTCTTATGTCAAAGTAAATCAAATCCGAATTTTTTAACTGCTTTACTGGATGCCAAAACGATAGAGGAAAACATGATTCAAATCTTCAATAAGATAAAAATGAGTCGATATGAAACGACCAATGAAGATTACCAAAAGTTTTTAGACAATGTGCTTCGTTCCAAACAATTGGATTTATATAAAATGGTTATTTATGATTCAAGTCAATGGATGAAGAAATTTCCTCAATCGACGAACGAACCGATGGAATCTAACTATCATTGGCATCCGGCATATAAAAATTATCCTGTAGTCAATATATCACACGAAGCTGCATTGGCGTATTGTGAGTGGCTGACAGAACAATACAATTTGCAACGCAAAAGAAAATATACCAAGGTCGTTTTTCGTTTACCAACAGAAAAAGAGTGGAAATATGCTGCTGGAGCAGGAAATGAAAACGTCAAATCATCCTTTGCAAAAGACGATGTCAAAAATGAAAAAGGTTGTTATTTAGCCAATATCAAAACTGGTAACAGTACATCTTTTGAAGATGGTGCTTTTTATACCGCAAAAGTAAGTTCCTATTTAGGCAACAAATTGGGCTTTTTCAACATGACAGGAAATGTGGCGGAAATGACCAATGTGAAAGGCATTGCCAAAGGCGGCTCGTGGTATAACACATTTGAAGAAAGTGATTTTCAGAAAAAAACAACTTACAGCAGTGCTGATCCAGGAATCGGATTTAGAATTGTGATGGAAATTATTGAAGAATAGCAAATTGAGTAGCAACAATAAATACAGCAAATGCAGCGATGAGGAATTGATGGTTGAAATCATTGTCCATCATTCCCATCCTGCTTTGACTATTCTTCACGAGAGATATAGCAAAAAACTATTGGGCTATTTTATCAAAATGTTGCAAAACGACCAAGAAAAAGCGCAAGATTTTGTGCAAGACATTTTCGTGAAAATCATCGAGAAAAAGCATTTATTCGATACCGACAAAAAATTCTACACGTGGATTTTCACGATTGCAAGCAATATGTGTAAGTCTGAATACAGAAAACCATTCTTACAAAGTATTTCGACTGATGAATATGAATTGCATTCAAAAGCTGTTTATAGTGATGATTTATCTGAAAAAGAAAGATTTAAGATGATTTACAAAGCCAGTTTAGCACAACTTGAAGTGCACCACAAAACGACGTTCATTTTGCGGTACATGGAAAAATTCAGTTTGAATGAAATTGCTGAAATTACAGAAACATCTGTCGGAACAGTCAAATCTCGTTTGTTTTACGCGACTAAAAAAATGGCTGAATTACTCAAAGAATTTGATCCTCGATATGAAAACAACTTATTTAAAATGAATTGATATGGACAGAGAATTAGACAAAAACTCAGAAAAATTATTTGATTTTATTGAGTCAAGAAATTGGAATCAGCTGACTGCTCAAGAAAGGCAATTTGTTTTGTTGCACATGACTGAAGACGAATATCATTTTCAACGCCAAATTTTGACCGAAGCGGACGATATTTTTGAAGAAAATCTGGATGCAAAGCCATTGATATTGCCAGCAATAAATGTTACTCCGATTTTAGCCATGCGCATTCCTTTGTATCAAACCATTTTGGCAGTTGCAGCAACGGTTTTGGTATTTTTGATGTTGTGGCCAAAAAATCAAGAAATCGAGCAGCCTGTTATTCAGCCAATGGCGCAGCAAAAACCAGAAATTAAAACGAATTTCGTGCACGATACCGTTGTAAAATACATAACGCTCACACAACTTGAGGAAAGAGTAGTTTATGATACCATTACAGCATTTGTGCAAACCACTGTGAAATCAGAAGAGCCCCGATTATTTCAGGCAAACAACAATTTACCCATTTTGGATTTGTCACCTTCGAAACTAGAAGCAAGGGGAAGTTCATTGAAAGATGAGAATACAGTTGACTTGCTACCAAAGATGGTAAATACGATTTATTAAAACAGTTTTCGTTGGAATAATTTTAATCATAAATAAAGCAAAAAAAGTCGATTTAAAACTTTCAACTTTGTTTATTTCGTACTTTTGTGGTAGTTCAATTGAATGTATTTTGTAAAGAGAGAATAGCATGAAAAAGTTCGTCATCACATTGGTATTATCAGTGATTTTAGTAAGTCAAAACATCTATGCGCAAGGTTGTTCACAGTGTAAATTGGTAGCAGAACAAGGTTCAGAAATGGACGAGGCATCTTTTGGAACAAACATCAATTCAGGAATCATGTATTTGATGATTATTCCTTATTTTTTGATTTTCTTTTTGTTCAGAAAAAGAATCCTTTCATTTTTCAAAGGCTTAATTTCGAAATAGTCGAAAAATAAACTTTTTTGATCAAAAAAAATGGACAAATTAATACTTGTCCACTCACCTATTCCTAATGCTAAATTTTAGCTTCCGCAAGACAAACACTCATCATCGTCTAATTCTGGTTGTAGCTCAATCGCTGGATTAAGCATTTTTTTTAAATCGTAAATTTGTTGTTGTGTTTCCCCATCTTCGAAAAGATTTCCGGTTAAAAGTGTTTTTAAATGCGCGATTTGCGCCTGGATTTGAGATTCTTCCATAATGCAGTGTTTCTATAATTGAAGCTTGAAATTACATTTTTTTTCGATGTTTACAAGGAAAAGTTTACAACAAAAATTTGTGGAAAAACACATTCAATTTTTCTTTGAATTCAATGAAAATTTGACTTTGCTCTTTGATAACAGTAGGCTCCGTAGGAGTCAAATATCCCTAGCAAGGATGCAATCCGCAGCGTTGATAGGAAATCGATAATTGTTTTGGCGAGTGTTTTTGAATAAAAACCATGACAAAACAAAACATCAAATTAATATTTGGTTTAAAATATATACCCAACACAATATCAATCTCAATTTTTTAAATTTTTCATGTTACTTTTACCGAACGGCGCATTATGCTTTTGAACATTCAATTTTTTTTAAGATGAGACAGCAGATTTTATTGGTAGCAATAATCGGAGGATTAGCAATTTTAAGTGCTTGTGGAGAAGACAATTCAAGCGAGAAAAAAGTTGAAAAAGTTTCTCAAAAACTCGACAATGAAGATGCAATTGAAGCTGAAATTACAGCGATTGAAGAAGAAATTGTAAAAGCAGATTTGGTTGCACATTCACTTAATTACTCGAAAGAAAATGGGGAAGCGATTGAAGTTTTGGCGCATCTATCCAAAGACAATGTAATTTTGAAACTTGAAGAAAAATTTTCGGATGGAAACGCTAAAAATAGTGGGACAATTACTTATTACCTCAAAGACAAATATCCTTTCGTAAGCAAAGAACTTTTTGAAGATCTTTCAAATCCTTCTGCGGCGAAATTTGTTGAGCGTGTTTCATACTACGACAAGAAAGGAAAAGCAATTTCAACGAAAGAAAAAAGAGTGAATTACCAGGAAGAATTGCCTAATGTTTCCTTTATTTCAGTTCCATTAAAAACGTGTTCTATCGATCGAGCAATGCAAGTTTTAGAACAAAAAGGCGATTTCGAAACTACCTTTCAAGGTTTTGCCATCACAGAAATTTTGAATTATTTGGTTGTTGGACAACCTCAAGAAGGCGGATACACCAGCGCTTTGCGCATTGAAGTGGAAGATAATTTCATCAAAGATGCCTTGAAAAATCAAAAGAAATATTTAAACAAAAAATGTCGTGTTTCCTTTCAAATTGTAGAAAATTCTGGATTTGAATATCAATTGTACACTGGAGCTAGTTGGGTTGAGTAATTATTTTCCAATCTAAAAATTTATTGAATAAAAAAAGCCTGAAGATCACTTCAGGCTTTTCGTTTTAATATGAATATGCAGAACAAAGATGTCTGTTTTTCTTCTTTTTCTTTTTCTTCATTTTTCTGTCTTTCGAATTAGAATTTGCCTCTGTTCCTTGTGACATTTCAAATCCGTTGGTGCTAATTGATGAAGTTTGATTCATTGGAGCAGCCATTGAAGCGTTGGTTCCAATAACGAAGCATAAAAATAAAATGCTTGCTGTAATTTTGTTTTTCATGTTTTTCATAGCTGGTAATTTTTGGTTTATATAACTCTAAACATACAAAAAAGGTTACAGAAAATCAAGAAAAAGTAAAATTATTTTCATTTAAAAGATGCCTTCGCATACCTTTCTAAGATTTCGTCATGTTTTTTCCTTAAAAAAATCAAGTTTTCTTTGATTTCTTCCTCGTCTCTGCAACGTGAAAATGGTGCTTCGATAAAATAAGTATCAATTACATTCTGCGCATTCAATTCTGCAAAAAAGAAAACAACTTTGGCGTCAATTTTCCCGCAAAGTTTCATGATGTTGGGTGAATACACATTTGTTTCCTCGTCATCAACCATTAAAACCAATTTTCCTTTGTTCAAAAGAAGGGTCTTGGCTTTCAATAAAGAGAAGGGATTTCTAACAATAATTGGAATTTTACTAGTTATTCCCCAAACTGACATGGTATTACTTGCTGGCGGCAATCCCACAATTGCAGCTGAAATTTCAATATCATTCTCAATCAAACCTCTCAACGCAACTTTCACCAAAGGCACATGCACTGAACACAATATGATTCCGCAATCGGCATCTAAATATTCCAATCCGCTAATATTATAAGGAATATGGAAATACTTTTGTTCTCTAGTCATTAAAGCCAAGAAAGAATTTAAATCTTGGGCTTTTAAAAATCCTATTGACTTCTTTTTTGATCGGAAAGGTTTGAAAAATTTAGAAAGAGGTGTTATTAAAATAGCCATTTTATACCACTTTGATTCAGAAAATAGCCTAGTTACAACTTTTATTGTTACAATTTTAATATTCCTTTTAAGTTTTGTCAAATCTTAATATAGTTAGATTGCAAAATTACTTAAAGATAGATGAAACCAAACAACAGGACGAGGAAATCACTCAAAAAATAGCTTATTCTTCTAGAACTTCGACAAAATAGCGAAAACCAATAAAATTTTGTGCATCGCCCTCATAAACATACTTTGCTTTAATTTGTAAATCTTCCGATTTGTTGCGCCAACTTCCACCTTTAGCAATGCCTTTTTCGTTGGTCATTTCTGCCACATTCCCGCACATGTTGAAGATTCCAAAATCGTTTTTCCAATAAGAATCAATTGGCGCAATCACATCCTGATTGGCATTTACTTTCATTTGTACTTTGACTGCCGAGGTGTCTTTGATGTCGTTACTGAAATTCGCATACGCCTGACCTTTGGTGTTAAAAAATGTCTTTCCGTGCCACGCATATTGTGCGAGTGTGTCTCCAGCTTGCGCCGCTTCCATCCATTCTTTTTCTGAAGGAAGGCGGATGATCACTTTCTTGAATTTTCGTTTAGGGTTCGCATTGTATTTCTCTGTCAACCAATCACAAAATTTTAGAGTGCCTGCATAAGAAACATTTACAACAGGATAATTTTGATAGGCAGGATGTTGATGATAATAAATTACATAGGGTTCATTGAAACTAGATTTATCGCGCCATTTCAAAGTGTCAATTTGCGCAATAGCTAAGGCTTGTTGACTGTTATTCATTTTTAAATCCTCCAAAAATGTTTGGTACAAACGATTAGAAACCTCACTTCGAGACGCAAATAAATGTTCGTGGACTTTTTCGATGGATTTGTCCAGCTGCTTAATGTCAATTTGTCCAAAGACAAAAAGATGCGCAAATGAGAATATTGATATCGTAAATAGTCTTTTCATAGTTTTTCGATTAAATTTCTTAAAGCAATTAAACGATTAACGGGAAGTTTGAAAAAAGATACAGGAAAGTTCAATCGCGACGGAATAACATTTTACACCAAATAAAAAAGTTCCGATGAAACCACCGAAACTTTTTTCTTGCTACTAATCGAAAAAAACAAGAGTACCCCTACTCTTGAATGTTTTTATTATTTTGTTTTTACTTAAATCATTTTGATGGTACAAATGTGTCATTTATACACTTTCATATCAAATTAAAGTTTCGTAAATTTACGATACCCAAAGTTGCTGCTCATATATTAATCAATTGATTTTTATTGTTTTAAGACAAAAAAATAAAGTATAATTTACAATGTCCAATCAAAATTCAGATGGTTTATTTCGATTAATTCAGTCACTTTCTAAGTCTGAAAAACGGAGTTTTAAATTATATGCAACGAGAAATTCGTCCTCTTCTGACGATTTAAAGTTCTTGCAACTTTTTGATTTCATTGAAAAAACGGAAAACTATTCAGATGATTTGGCCATTCAAAAATTGACTCAAATTAAGAAAAGTCAATTGTCAAACATCAAAGCACATTTATACAAACAGATTTTGACCAGTTTGCGCCTGCAATATTTATCTCGCAGAACAGACAGTGAAATCCGCGAAAGCATTGATTGCGCGCAAATTTTGTATCAAAAAGGATTTTACATCCAAGCACTGAAATTGCTCGATAAAGCAAAAATGAATGCGCAAAAATTACATGCAGACATTCTGACCTTGGCCATTGTTCAATTTGAAAAAATCATAGAATCACAATACATTACAAGAAGCATTGATTCTCGTGCGGATGAATTGACCCACGAAAGTGTTGAACTTGAAAAAAAAATCAGTGGAGCCATTTTATACTCAAACATTGCATTGCAATTGTATTCATTGTACCTGAAAGTTGGCTTTGTACGAGATGAAAAAGATTACCATTTCGTCAAAGAATTTTTTCATTCTAAATTGCCAAAATTTGCACCTAATCAATTAAGTGTAGAAGAAAAATTGCACCTTTACAACGCACATGTCCGCTACAACCACATGATCCAAGATTTTGTGATGTGCTACAAATATGCACGCCTTTGGGTAGATTTATTTGAACAATATCCTGTACTTGCGGATCAAAATAAAGAGTTGTATTTGAAAGGAATACACAATTTGCTCTTGGCACTTTTCAATTTGAGAAGCTACAAAAGATATGTGGAAGTAATCACAGAATTAGAGCAAAATCCTCCAACGGAAAAAGACAGTGAAAATGTGATGTTATTGTATCAGCAATATGTTTTCACGAATCAAATTAACCGCTATTATTTGGAGGGAAATTTCACCAAAGGATTGGAATTGGTGCCTAAAATTGAAGCCTTTGTGAAATCTTCCGAAGACAAATTGGATGTGCACCGCGCGATGGTTTTTTATTATAAAATCGCTTGTTTGTATTTCGGAAACGGAGAAAATAAAAAAGCGATTTACTACTTGAATTTGATCATTCAAATGAAGGCGCAAAGTATTCGGGAGGACATTCAAAGTTTTGCAAGAATCTTAAATCTCATTGCACATTTTGAACTTGGAAACGACGATTTGTTGGAATATCAAGTGAAATCGGTTTACCGTTATTTGAGTAACATGGGCGATTTACAAGGCGTTCAAAAAGAAATTTTGAATTTCATCAGACAATTGCCAACGGTTGATCCAACAGATTTACGCAAGGTTTTCAAACAATTATTAGCTAAATTAGTCAAGTTAAGTCAGTCTAAATTCGAAAAGCGTCCTTTCATGTATTTGGATATTATTTCGTGGTTGGAATGCAAGATTGAGAATAAAACGGTGTCGGAAGTAATTCGCGAAAAATTTGAAAAGGAGATTAAAACTGGGGAAAAACATTATTTTCCTGGGATAGATTGAAAGGAATTATTTATTTGATGGCTTTCGAATAAAAACAATCTGTATCAAAATACAAACAATCAACGAAACTGGAACGCTGAGAATCGTTTTTTGAAGTATAAATCCGATTTCATTTAGCTTGAACAATTCCAAAGTGAAAAACCAGAAATGGTGAATCAACAACATCAATCCAAAAACAGAAAGTAACCAACTGGTAGGCATTTCATAAAAGTTCATTTCTTGGGTGTCTTCGTAACCATCTCGTGGTTCAAAAGTTTTGAAAATAATTGGTCTCAAATAGGCCAATAATACTGCTGCGGAAGCGTGTAAGCCATACGTATTCGATATTGAGTCAATTCCAAAGCCAAGTGCAAAAGCAATCAGCATGCTTAAGAAAATGTTGATGTTGTAAGGCAACAATAAAATGAACAAAGGATAAATCATTGCTTGAATTCCAAATCCTATTTCCAATTGATTGAACAACAATGCTTGAGCAAACAAAAAGAGAACAAATCTCAATGTATGTATTATAAATATCCGCATTATTCTTCTGTATCAGGTGGAATTTGTGCTTCCAATTCTTTTTGTTCGTATTTCAAAAGGTTTTTAATCACATAAACCCTTTGTATTTTTCTGTAATCTTCTGAATAGTAAAAAGAGATGTCCCACAAAGGTTTCGCTTCAACAGGTTTGAATGAGGAAACAATTCCAACTGTCAAACCGCGGGGAAAAATTCCTGAACCACCTCTGGTGACAATTTTACTCCATCGCTTCATTTTCATGTCATTTGAAATTCCAGAAATGGAGCCTATTTTTGGATTTCCGCCATCCCATTTCAACAAACCAAAAGCACCTGTTGATTCAATCATTACATCGATGTTGATGGCTTCTGTCAATACCGATTTAACCACACAAAAATGATCGCTGACATTGTGCACAATTCCAACAATTCCTTTGTCAGAAAAAACGCCCATTTTTCTTTTGATTCCTTGGCTTGAACCAATATTTAGCGTGAAATAATTGTTTCTTTTATCGAAAGTTGAGTTGATGACTGTCGCAGCAATGTATTCATATTGTTGATGATACAAAGTGTCATCAATTTTGAAAATATTGGATTGAATTGGAATAAAACTTTGAGGTAATCGCTTGCGCAAAGCGATATTTTCCTTTTGTAATTTGTAATTGTTGTAAGACAAATTGAAGTGTTTGGTAACGTCATTTTTGATGGTCAAGATTTGTCCGTTCACAATCGATGCACTGGTCAAATATTGCGCTCTTGGAAAATTCAAATAGGTAAAATAGGTTGAAAGTGCCAATCCTTGCAGAACAGCAAAAACTAAGAAAACCCTGAATCTTTTAAAAAATGCAATGAGATTGCGCATGCTTATTAAACAAATAAAGTCCCGATATAATATCAGGACTTAAAACTATGAAAAATTTATTGACTAAACTTAATCTTTGATCAAGAATTGGAAACGATCGATGTTTTTCAAAGCGATACTTGTTCCTCTTGCTACTGCTCTCAATGGATCTTCAGCGATATGCACCGGAAGTTTTGTTTTAGCAGAAATACGTTTGTCTAATCCGCGAAGCATTGAACCTCCTCCAGCTAAGTAAATTCCCGTTTTGTAAATATCTGCTGATAATTCTGGCGGTGTCATTTCCAACGCACTCAAAATCGCTTCTTCAATTTTGGAAATTGTTTTATCCAATGCATGTGCGACTTCCGTGTAAGAAACAATGATTTCTTTCGGAATTCCAGTCATCAAGTCACGACCACGAACAGCGAAATCTGGCGGTGGATTGTCCAATTCAGGAATCGCAGCACCAACTTCAATTTTCAATTGTTCAGCAGTACGTTCACCAACCAAAATATTGTGTTGACGACGCATGTATTCTTCAATGTCTTGTGTGAAATCATCACCCGCAATACGGATTGATTTATCACAAACAATTCCGCCCAAAGCGATAACGGCAATTTCAGAAGTACCACCACCTATATCGATGATCATATTTCCCATTGGTTCTTCCACGTCGATACCAATTCCGATTGCAGCAGCCATTGGCTCGTGAATCAAGTAAACTTCTTTTGCTCCAGCATGCTCACATGAATCGCGAACCGCTCTTTTTTCCACTTCGGTGATACCTGAAGGAATACAAACAACCATTCTCAAAGTTGGCGTGAACAAACTTTTTCCAGTATTGATCATTTTGATCATACCACGAATCATTGCTTCTGCACTTTGAAAATCTGCAATTACTCCATCTTTCAACGGACGAACTGTTTCAATCAATTTGTGGGTTTTCCCGTGCATCTGCTGCGCTTTCTTACCGATAGCAACAATGTTGCCGGTTTGAATGTCTCTCGCAACGATTGACGGTTCGTCAACAACCACTTTGTCATTCATAATGATCAACGTGTTTGCCGTCCCTAAATCGATTGCGATTTCTTGTGTTAAAAAACTAAATAACCCCATTTTATCGTTTTGCTTCTATCCCAAGAAGTCTTTATTTAAATCCTTTTTATCGTAAAACTGCATTTTTTGTTTCAATTTTCAAAAAAATAATTGAAATTTAATGCTTAAAGTGTCTATTTCCTGTCATTACCATCGCCATTCCGTTGGCATCACAATACTGTATTGATAATTCATCCTTGATTGAACCTCCAGGTTGAATTACGGCATCGATTCCCGCTTCGTGCGCAATTTCAACGCAATCAGGAAAAGGAAAAAATGCATCAGAAGCCATCACAGAACCTTTCAAATCAAAATTAAATGATTGTGCTTTGTGAATCGCTTGTCTCAAGGCATCCACACGAGATGTTTGCCCAGTTCCGCTCGCCAACAATTGACCATTTTTAGCCAAAATAATGGTGTTGGATTTCGTATGTTTCACCAATTTATTGGCAAAAATAAAATCTTTATTTTCTTGCGCTGTCGGAGCCACTTTCGTGATTGTTTTGAAATCAGCTTCCGTTTCAGTAATCAAATCTTTGTCCTGTTCCAACACCCCATTCAAAATCGTTCTGAATTGACGTTTTGGTAATTCAACTTCATTTTGAATCAAGATTACACGATTTTTTTTGCTTTGCAACATTTCCAAAGCGTCTTTATCGTAAGCGGGAGCAATTACAACTTCACAAAACAAATCGTTCATAATAGTTGCTGTTGCCAAATCAATTTTGGTATTTGAAATCAAAATTCCTCCAAAAGCTGAAACTGGATCTCCAGCCAAAGCGCCTTCATATGCATCTTTGATTGTTGGTCTTGTTGCAATTCCGCACGCATTGTTGTGTTTCAAAATCGCGAAAGTTGGTCCGTCATTTTTAAATTCACCCATCAAATTGACAGCTGCATCCACATCTAACAAATTGTTGTAAGACAATTCTTTTCCGTGCAATTTGGTAAAAATCGCGTCTAAATCGCCATGGAAAATTCCTTTTTGGTGTGGATTTTCGCCATAACGCAACACTTGCGCTGGTTTAACGCTTTGTTTGAATATTTCTTTTTTCCCTTCTTGGTTGAAGTAATTGAAAATTTGTGTGTCGTAGTGAGATGAAACTTCAAATGCGTCGCGGGCAAAAGATTTTCGTTGACCCAAAGAAGTGGCACCGTTTTCAGAAGCATTCAAGATCTCTAAAAACTCAGCGTATTGCACTTGTGAAGGAATGATGACTACATCTTGGTAATTTTTAGCTGCTGCGCGAATCAAAGAAATTCCACCGATGTCAATTTTTTCAATGATGTCATCGTGAGAAGCACCTGAAGCAACAGTCGCTTCGAATGGATACAAATCAACAATTACAAGATCGATTTCAGGAATTTCAAATTCAGCGATTTGACTTTGATCTTCTGAATGATTTCTCCTGTTCAAAATTCCACCAAAAACTTTTGGATGCAAAGTTTTCACACGACCACCTAAGATCGAAGGGTAAGAAGTCAAATCTTCCACTCTTTCAACAGCAACTCCTAAATCTTCGACAAAAGCTTGGGTTCCACCAGTAGAATAAATGGTTACCCCAAGTTCATTCAAACGATGGATAATTGGCTCTAAACCAGACTTATCATAAACGGAAATTAAAGCGCTTTTGATTGTTAAAGAAGTACTCATAAAATGATGCTGTGAAATAGGGTGCAAAATTAGCCCAAAAAAGTGAGAATTATGCTATGTTTTTAGATAAATGTTTAGTTAATAAAACCTAAAGTTTGAATTTGGAATTTTGTGGTTGGTTTTTCTTAAAAATTGGTTTGCTTTGAATGCGTAAAAAGAATAGATTTGTGAATAAATATTAGGTTTTTGTTTTATTGAAATCCAAAATAAAGTCAAAATGAAAATTTGCAATAGTATTCTTCTTGTCGGTCTTGTGGCTGGAACTTTTGGTTGTTCTAGTTCTTCGAAAAAAACTGATGAAAAAATCGATTTAAAACCATATAAAACGGGGCAAAATAAATTTGTTTTGACGCACATGAATGGCAAGTTACTGGACAAAAATGCAGAATTTAGAATCCATAAAAACCAGTGGGAATTGGACATGAAAAATGGTGATAAAGTGTATTTTAACATTATTTCGAAAGATGAAATAGATCCACTTTGCGGACTAAAAACGGTCGATAGCTTCAACGACACTTGCGAGATTTGTGCGACCGTTGAGGAAAATAAAGCAAGTGTTAATTTAATTTACGCCAAAGGCACGATGACTTATGAAGGTTATTTTGATAAATAAATGGACTTTTCGAATCGATATATCGCAACTTTTTTAGCCATTTTCATTGGTGGTTTCGCTTCGCTTTTTGCTCAAAAAAGTGAGATTCAACACAGACAATCAATCGCTGATAGCATCACAAAAAGAGTCACTTTTGAATACGAGGCTGATACACTTTTTAGTGAATTGACGCGGGAAATTGGCTATTTAAAAAGCAAAGAAATCTATACTTTACAAGTCAATTTGAGAGGCGGAGAATGGGAAGATAGTTCGTGGACTTTTACAAATTACGGTTTGAGAGGCGAAAGATTAACGCTAGAATCTGTGGAGAAAAGCCTGATCGACTGTCCGCAACCACTGCCCAATTCATTCAATGAATATTCCTTGTATCCGATGGGTTTACCGATGAACATTACTTTTGAAGCACAAAACAAAAAGCAACGCAGAAAATCAAAAAAAATAGCAGAAAAGCCGACTGAAATTGTAGATTCAATATGTACTGCATCGTATGTTCGAAAAACCATTTTTAGCGACAACCTGGATATTTCTAAGGGAGTTGGCATTTATGATGAAGATACCACCTTGGTTGTTGATTCTACTTTTTATTATCCCAACAAATTGAAGCAAAGAACGGTCTCGTATGTTAAAGGAAAATTTGAACGTGAAAACAGATTTCGTTACCACTTCGATACCTTTGGAACACTTGCTGCCACAGAACATGTTGATAGCACAAACAATGCATTGGTTCACCGTGTTTCTCGTTTCAATTACCGTGATAAAGACACTGTTTTGATATTCATGAGTACCTTAGTGAATGGCGATTCAAGTAAATTCAATGAAGCGAATTGGATTTACAACAGTGCACACAAACAAATTGGTTTCGAAAATAAAATCAAGTACAAAATCACTCAATTTCTCGTGATTTCGTTTGACAGTTTAGGAAATATCCTTGCAAGTAAAACCTACAAAGCAGATTCCACCTTGCAAAGTGAAAATTTGTACGCACGAAAAATAAAAAGGAAACGTTCAGAGGTTTGGACGTATCAAAGCAGTTATCAAAATTATTACGGATTGACCATTACCAAAACTCGAAAAGGAAAAAAATACAGTTATGGTTACAATGCGATTTTGACTGGAAAATTTGATGATTTCAAATACAAGAAACCGAAGAAAATACACAAAAGCCAATTCTTGGTACATGATGAATTTGGGCGCATTTTGGTGAATCAAAATTTTGATGGGGAGAAAGATCAGTTGATTTCGGAGACGCGGTTTTTTTATTCGAAATAATGTTGAAAAACTGAGGGGAATTTGAATTAATGAGATACTCCCTAAGCCTTATACAGATAAGATTTTCAATATAGTCCAGTTCATATTATTCAAGCCAAAGAACATTTTGCAATTATGCAAAAGTACAAGAGCAGGATGAAAACAAATTTGGGTTTATAACAACTTTAAAAATAATAAGCATGTTAATCGTTTTAGGAATATTGAGTTTGGTAGCCAGTGGTTGGATGGGATTTTCCATCATTCGCGATCTTAGGTCAGAAAAAACGGAAGCACTCGTGCTTAAAAATCATGTTGAACATTCAACCTCATCCAAAGGAATAAAACGAAAAGAACATTTTGCTGAGATAAAATATATCTATCAAGGAAAGGAATTCTTGGATAAAATTTTTCAAAAGTCACGAAAAAAGGCTGGCGAAACAATCCTTATTTGTCGCAGGCAAAATAGTATTAACGAGTATTATCCCGTGAAGGATTTTGTGATTTTTGCCATTGCAGTAATGATTGGATTAATTACTTTGGCTTTAATTTTAAAATTTTAGAGAGGTTCTAAAAATGGATAGAGAGGCAGCAAAAGAATGGATTCTAAAAACCTGTGGAGAAGGTTGGCTAAATTTGGTTGATATAATTTTTGACAATAAACCTGAAAACATTGAAATAACAGAAGTTTTTCAAAAATGGGCTGGCCTAAAGGTTGATTTTATTGGTGAGAATGAAATTTTTGAGGAACTTCTTGATGCAGTTTATAGCATAAGTCAAAAAATGTGCGGAAAATGCGGAAAAAGTGGAAGAGAAACTGTTATTGATGGCTGGGAAACAACATTATGCAACCAACATTATATCACAACAGAAGGAACAAAGAAATATAGAACTGAAAAATAATACCGATAAAATTGGAATAAAGAATGAATCGAAATTTACTTTTAGCAACATTTCTTTTAATAGCGCATACTGCCTCAGCAGATCAACTTGATGGTCTGCAGTCCCTAGATTTTCTTTTGATTTTGGGTTTATTCGCTGCAATATGCGTTATAGTATTGTTTATCTCATTATTGAGAACAATTATAAATCGCACGGCCGACGAAGAATTTAAAGTAAGTGTTGGAATAAATTTCTCCTGTTCAGCATTAATCATTTGCGCATTGCTAACAATGACAGTTCTTGGTTCACGAATTGACCCAGGATTTCTAGTTGCTTGTTCGGGAATAATAATCGTATCTTGTTTGCTAATATTTTTAAATTATAAAGTTGGTTCCAAACGCAAAGAAAATACAAGTGAATAAGTCTTTCAGAGGCGATTTTCTGGAGTAGCAACAAACAACATATTGCGAGCAATATACTACATGTTCAATAGGAAGGCAAAAAATAAAATGGCAAACACTTACATATCAAAAATTCAAGGAATCGATTTCTTAAATGCTGAGATAAATACTTTAAAATGTCTTACCCAAAATGCCATGTATAATGAATTCTCGGAAGCTTTCGGTTTCCCTTCTTCTCCAAATGAAGGTTCCAGCGATGTTTTTCTTGATTTTATGAGAGATTTAGCGTGGCAAAAACAGAAAAATTTCCAAGTCATCCTGAAGAATTTAGAAAAAGCAAAGAAAAAGAATCCAAATCGAGTAAAAGAACTCATTGAAATGCTTGAAATTGTTAAAGAACATTGGGATCGAGCATTTGAAAGCAAAAAATGCGCTTCGCAATATAATTTTCTGTTGGATTTTGAAAAGAAACAAAGTGTAATTTAACAAGCTGGTTTCAATTCTAAAATTTACTAATCTCTTTTTGTCAAAATATGAAGTCATTTGTCATTGTCGAGAATACTACGGAAAAAAGCGTTTGCAAGGAAGGAAATATCGATTTTGTTCCTGCTTTCCCCGGTATTTTCATTGACTTGGATAAGGAGGTGGATGGCGAAAACTGTGATTACTATCTCGGAACGACTGGACTTGGATGCGAATACCATCTTAAAGATGGGCAAATCAAAAAAATGTTTTTAGAATTGTTGCCTTTTGATTTGGTAGAATTCGTTCCAGAAAGTGTTGCTGAATTGATTAAGAAGCAGTTGGAAAAGGAAATTGTTCCCCATGAACTTGTTTCTTTTCAAAATGCCAAATGTTTCAGTCCACAAAAGATTCTTTTGAATGAGGATTTTAATTTAGTTCAATTTTTCTTTTCCACACCACAAATCGGTAAATCGCTGCAAGCAAGTATTGAATCCTTAAAATACTTGAAGGTTTCATCCAATGTTGCCTTTGGTTTAACAGAAAAAAACGAGATGGCATCCATTATTGTCACAGATTTCGCAAAGCGCATTTATGATAATGATTTCATTCTAGAAAGCACGATTGACGGAAATTCTGAACGATTTAACAAGTTTATCAGATTGAATCAGCAGTTTTATGATAAAAATATTGATGGAAAGGATTTTGAGGCACTTGTTAAAAATTATTTGAAAAAGTACCATCTTTCAGCTGAAAAATCGCTTAATTTTAATGTTGAAACTGAGATCTTAAACTCTTTAGTGAATACGAAAAAGTCGCACCAAAAACTTTCAAAAAAATGATTTCAAAAAATAATAAACGGTTTTTACAGTGGAAAAACAAATGGTCTAATCCTAATGAGATAGATGAATTTGAATACATCAGTTACAATGTGCATCCTGAAGATTTTTTGATCACCAAAGAGTTGCTTTTTCCTGAGCTTATTGAATTTGATGGTGGAATTTTTCTGCACAAATATTTCAGTTTGGAGCTTTATCAAAGTATGCTCTCAAGGAACAAAACAGACATCGAAAAAGATTTGAACGCGCTCAAAGTATTTGAATTATTCGAAGGCTGTTCCGATACGGTGAATGAAGCAACTTTTGAAGAAATCGGTAAACTAATTCAACAAGCTTGGACTTATTACTTGCATTCAAAATTTCCGGGTAAAAATATATTGGTTGAACTGATCTTGGATGAAAGCAATTATGGTCCGATTGTGCGTTTTTTCCAACAGGAGCAATAAATGATTTATCGCAAAATTTGAATCCTTATGGAATTTAAGATTATAAACAAGCACGCCATTCACATCATTTTAAATGATGAAAGATTATTGGAGCTAATTTCAATCTTAGAAGAAGATCGAACCAATAACTCAGTGAAGATTGTTTTTGATAAACCATTAAAATACGGAGGAAAACAGTTGTTGGGCGCTAAATTTATTGAAACTGTAGACGGAGAATACGTTTCCTTTCTGAACAAATTTCTTCACTTCGAAATAGAATATGAAATGTACGAAGATTTGCTAGTCGTGCTGAGACGCGCAATTGCAGAAAAAGGATTTCGCACGCCAGAAATAATGGAGTTTCAGCCAAAATCTAATGCAGATTGTGCGGTAACTTTATATGCCATTTATAACGAATTAAAAAACCTCAAAAAATAAAACTAAAGATTGGTTGACCCTAAAATCAGCATCTGTAAATTAACAAGCTCTTTTGGCAGCGACTAACACATTATTCATATTTTAGTAGAAAATTACATGCGACTTTCGCGTGGTTTTAGATCAAAGAGCATTTTAAGAACCACAATGAAACAAATATTAATCATACTGACATTTATTTTTACTTCCGCAACGGTCTTTGGACAAGCAGACAGTTTGATAATTGGAGTATATAAACATATCGCAAAAATCGGAATTCATGTAGAGCCAGGACATTCTTTTGGTGATATGCATTCAACATCATATATTTCTAAAGTTGACACGACGATCACAAGTACCCTAATATTAAACGCTTCAAATACCGCCAAACTTGAAATTGATACAATAATTAATCCTTACAGTTCAATTCCAAGAGTAAACATGACTGGAACTTGGTCATTAGAAGGTGATAGTATTACTGTTCGTTTTTCTAAAATTGCTTCTGTCTCCAGAATAAATTCGATTCCTGAATTGCCAGTTGAATATACAAATCTGCCCCATGAAATCGTTATGTACTTTAAAATTGAATTCTATAAAGGCAAAATTGTTGATGCTTTAATACCCAAAAACAACCCTAGTGATTGGTCGAAATATCAAAAAGTTAATACTGAATGAGGATACTATTAGCATGTTCTTGGAAATATTTTAGTAGTAAACCTGTCGTTAATAGCTTAAATCCTTAAGCAATAGTGTTTTTTAAACGAATTCATTTGCAAATTGTATATAAAATTGGTTCCAAATATCTAATAAAAATGAAATCAAAGTTTTACATCTTTTCTTTTTTGATATTTCTCTCATCGTGTAAAACACCTTATGAAAAAACGCTTGGGTGTTATCATGCTAAGACTTTTAGCACATATGCAAAGGAGGCTACATATCTTAGTTTTAACAGATCACATATTTGTATCTTAACGTCCGAAGACTCGACACATTATGCTTACTGGGAATTGAAAAATGACACGATTTCTATTCTTGAACTTGGGAATTTTGACACATTAACATTTGTGCGAACGAGAAATAAACTTCATGTATTGATAAACAATTCATTGGATTCAATGCCTTTATTTTTTAGAAAAACCACTAAGCAGTGGCAGATCAGACCGGAATGTGAAACAGCTGCTTGTGCATTTCGTTCAACGCTACAATCAGCAGATAAATTATATCAAGTTGCACAATCCACAGAAAATAGTTCCCTTCTCGAAATTGCATTGGACTTATATTGGCGTGCGGAAAGTATAATACCCGGAGATCCTCACACAAGAGAAATGATCGAAATCCTCACACATAATAAAAACAGACTTGAAGAGAAAAAAGAATGTACTAAAATCTTGTCCAAGGCGGATCAGCTTCTTGAAAAAAAAGATTATAATAGAGCAATGGAATTTTACAAAATATATTTAAATCAAAATTGTAATTATTTTTTGGAACATGTTAAGAATAGGATATTACTTCTAGATAGTCTGCAAAATTAAACTACTCATAACTTTAACAATAACTTCATGAATAAAATACTACCATTTCTAATTATAATCATTTTAGTCTCATGTCAAAATGTGCAAAATAACACAAGTAAAAATGTGAAAATTGAATCGTTCAAAATAATTATTGAAACGGATGCTACTTCAACTGGCACAAAAAGCAGAATAACTCTGACAAACAATTCATTCGAGGATCGTTATTTAAAAGATGAATTGATGCCACAAGATACCGTAATGCAATTGTATGAAAATCTTGAACCAAATGATAAACTTAAAAAAATATCAAAATATAATATCGATGATTTAAAACAATCAGAAATTGGTGAAGTTACAGCTATGAATTTTACATTTAAAAAAAACGGTCAGTCTAAAACGGTTCGAATTAGCAAAAATCCGGATGACTTTATTTGTGATGTTATTTCATTTATAAATGATCTTTCTGTGGAAAAATATCAATTAAATTATAATTGCAAAAAGTAAGTCATGTTCAAAATAATCGTTGATACAAAATCCTATAAATTCAATCCAAAAGGAGTGAGTACTGGCGAAATCTATTTGGAAATAGAAAATCAATTTTTCCCAGATCCTGTTTGGAATGATTTTCCTGAGGTGATTTTATCTTGGTGGTTAGAGGGCCTTTTGCAACTCTTAACCTTTAAAGAAGAAGGATATTACAAATTCCATTTCATGGATGGTCCCTACAAGTGGATTGTCGACTATTCGGGGAATGAAATGATTGAAATCAATTGTTTAAGATATGACAAGATAGAATGTTATACCCATGAAAAACTTGGTGATATTATACAGATTTTACTTTCAGTGACCAATGATTTTCTTAGATTTTGCAATGAAAATCATTTTGAAAACGAAGATTTAAAAACACTTGAGATAAACTTTAAAAAGTTGCAGTTGAAAAACAAGCAAAAAATTAATGCCAAAAAATAATTTTGAGTATGTCTAAATTTAAAAAATGTGCGCTTAGTTTTTTCACTGAATTAGAAAAAGAAGCCAAATTGTTAGAAAAAACGAATCCAGAAAATGCCATTATTTTAAAAAAGATCATTGCTTTGAAGCAACAAACGATTGAATTTGCATTGGAAGACATTCTTGAGCAATTGGAGCGTCTTCCTTTTTTGAACATCAAACCACAAACGATGCAATGGGCGAACTTAGCGATTGAAGATGCTAAAAGTTGGCCACCTGAGCGTATTTCTCGGTAATTTTGGAACAAATGGAAGCATCATTGCAGCATACGAAACAAAAAAAGCAAATTGATTTTTTGAAACTCCAACTAGAAAAATTTGGCTGCGAAATCTTAGATGAACATTCAAGGCAATTTCTCGAAAGACCAAAGTGGCATCATTCAGATGAAATCCCTAATTTGATAGTGACTATGAAAATTAGAAAAAAGGGAGAGGCGGGAATTTACAATATGGATTTCATTGCGCATTGGGATTGGACGAAAAACGAAACATTGATTACAGATTGTTCCCATTGTGAACTCAGAAACAGTGAAATTAAACTGAATTTTTTCAAGGATACGCAACTTCGCATTATCACCAATCAACTCACTTGGGAAAAAGATGTTGTACAATTTTGCACCTCACTTTTGGAGAAAATGAAACAAGATGGAAAATAAACTTGTAAAGCTTAAAATGGTAATAGGCATTTCAGCCCTTTTGGGTTTGCTTTTTGGACCCATTTTTTGGTACCAAAGCGCTCAATTTTACGGAGAATATGACGAATTACTGCAAAAAGGTAAAAAAAGTACTGCCGTTGTTTTTGCCAAAAGCGCGAAGAAACAGTTTCGCTACCAAAAGTTTATGCTAGAATTAAAAATTCCCACTAAAGATGGAGAAATGAATAAGATTCAAACAGTTTCGGTCAATGCTTTACTCTTTGATAAGTTAAAAATTGGAAATCACGTAATCATTTTATCAAACAAGGAAAGCACCATTTTAACTGCAAATTATCAAAATGAAAATGTCCCGCCAATCAAAAAACGCTATTTGGGAATAGTATTAACTCTTGTTTCTGCCATAGGTTTGTTATTTTTAAGGATGGTTAAAAAACAAAATCGATAATTAATATGACAAAAAATATTTACTCTGAAGAAATTATTTTCAATTGCGATTTAGGTCATTTAACAATCAAAGAAATACAAATTGCTGATGATTATCTGAATGCGATGGGAATCGTTCAAGGAGAATGGTTCACAGGCTTTGCCTCGTTTGAATGCAGTTTGGAGCGAATTGGTGAATTTATGCTGCAATTGGACCAACTGCTTCAAAGTGAACTTAACGCAGTGTCTGTAATAAATGAATCTGGAAATTTTGAGTTGAATATTTCAGTGGATCGAACTACCGGTCATGTTCAGCTCAACGGTTTAATCATGAAAAGCTTGAATGAGGAAAGTAAGTTGGAGTATTCCTTGTCTAGTGATGAAAGTTCGCTCACTCGGTTTTGCGATTCTTTCAAAAGGTTATTGAAAACCCATTTTGAAAAGTGAAATTGAAATGAAAATTGAATTAGAATTAAGCGAGCAAAGTAAGGTTGGCGAATTTTCTTTGGGATATTTCATCATTGAAAAAGATGGACTTTTATTTACAAATAAATTTAAAATACCGAATCAAGCATGCATACTTTTTCATTCTTTACCCTTGCTATTTGATGGTTTAAATAACTTGCGTAAAAACAATGGAAGAATTTTTGTTTTTCAGCCCATTTCTTGCTCTTATGAACTTGTCTTTGAAAGGCAAAAGGAAAATTTGAAAATTAATGAAGATTCAAAAAGTTCAATAATATGTAATTTTAAGGTTTTTGCTTTAGCGCTTTTGAATGCATATTTTGAATTAATGAATCAGCAGAAATTAACACATGAGAGTTTGGATAGTATTTCAGAAGATTTTGAAGCTTCTCTGAGTACTTTTAAAACAAATTTTATAAACTGAAATAAGTAATGAGGCTATCAGGAATATTACTAAATGTGAATAGAACTCTCCAAGATTCTGAACTTCTTTCACTGGCTATTATTGAGACGGAAGAATCTCCTGAAACCTCACATATTGAAACGCTTAATTCTGATGAATTTGAGGGCGTAGGAATTATTCGAATCAACAATGCAATTCTAATATTAGAAAAAGATCTTGCTCATGGCTCCTCCTTTGATGAAAGGATGCCTTCTGAATTGGATGAAAAAATGACAGCCTTGTCTTTAGATGGCCAAATATTGTGCTTTTTAATCAATTCCTATTCTGATGTTTATGCCTATTCCTATTTTCGAGATGGCGAGCGACTTTCACATAAAGGAGTTGCTGGATCAGAAAACTTGCCGAATGCTCTAGAAAATGAAACACTAAAAGCGGTTAGTATGACTGAGAATGGAATTATTGAATGTATAGAAAAAGTTGGAGGTTTTTATTTTGATGATTTGTGGGAGCTGGATCCATCACAAGTAAATGCTTACTATAAAATATGAAACTAATCCCCTCACTCGTTTTTGTTGTTGGACTTACATCTTGTTCAGGTAAAAAAGAATCACCATTAGATTCAACAAAATATATATTGATTAGAGACAATCTCTATTCTGACAAAAGTGGAAACCTATATTTAAAAGCCTTTGATCGAAGCCTCGCGGAAGGCGGTACAGCAGAAGAAAATGAAAAATTCCTTCTAGACCGCTGGCTAAATGTGGTTTATTGTGACACTTGTAAATTGATGTTTACAAATGAAAATCCTAAACAGCTTGCAAATAAACCACCAGATCGAATGACCGAATTAAGAAATGTTGTTGATACCGCTACGTTTAGATTCGGAGAAATTGCTTCGACCGAAAATGTGACCATCTATCAGGATAAAAATTACCGTTATTATCATCATGTAATGCTTGATGGAGGAACGATTTCCTTGGGTGAAAGAAGAAATAAAACCGAAAAAAATGTTGAGAAAAACAAACTAAACGACAGTATTTACTTTACACCAATTTACTTCAAAAAACTGCAAAAGTACATTCGCAAAAATGGAAAAACGGAACAAGTAAATATTTCGAGCAGAAGTGATAAACCTATCTATATCATGTATCATATTTTAGAAATAGGTGATCTTAAATTAACCGTTGATAATGGTAATCGAATCTATTTTAATAGTAAAAACCCATTGAAATTGGGCAACATTCTTTTGTCAGAAGATTCAAAACACTTGAGCTTTGAAGATTGTGATGAAAAAAACAAAAACCTTATTTGGTCAACCTATGTCGAAGCATTAAAAATGGTGAAATGAAAAAACCAATTATTTTACGCTAAATTTAAATGAACATCTAACTATAAAAGTGGCAGAAATGGGAATGGAATTTAGTGAAATGGCGAAGACTTTGAGCGGTTATAACACGCTTGGAATTCGTGCTAATATCGTAATGAAAGACAAAAAAGTTAAGCCATTTTTGGCTCTTGTGAAATGGTCTCAACTTGGAGTAGATAATCCAAATCCGAAAGTTATATTTGCTCGCTGCGAAGGAACTGTAGATTTTCCAGTTGAAGGCGCTGATTATGAAACGCTTATAAAAGACGTAAAATCTGCTGACTACCTAGTCGAAGATTTCATCAGAAAAATGAATGAGTGATAAATGTATTCCTATTTGAAATCTGCTTTTAATCAAGCACCAAGTCATTATCCTCGAAGTTAAAATGAACAAAAAAATTAGTCAGATAATAAGATTTTAGTCCCCAAAAATCAAATTTCCACCCCCAAATATCCAATATTAATTTATTCAATTGTATCTTTGTGTCCACACTTTAAAGACGTATCAAAGATGAGCGCATTCTCCGAAAGACACATTGGGTCAAACACTGCTGAAAAGCAAGCAATGCTTGAGAAAACAGGATTTTCCAGCATTTCAGAATTAATCGATAAAACAATTCCAGCTCACATCCGCTTGAAAGGCGAATTGAACATCAGCGATGCGATGACGGAACAAGAATACTTGACACACATCGCTGCGATTGGTGCTCAAAATAAAGTTTTCAAATCTTACATTGGTTTGGGATACAACGATACCATCGTTCCGTCAGTAATTTTGCGCAACGTGTTGGAAAATCCAGGATGGTACACGGCTTACACGCCTTACCAAGCTGAAATTTCTCAAGGTCGTTTGGAAGCTTTGTTGAATTTCCAAACAATGGTGTTGGATTTGACAGGAATGGAAATCGCAAACGCATCTTTGTTGGACGAAGGAACAGCAGCTGCTGAAGCGATGCTCATGTTTTACAATTCTCGCTCAAGAAATGAAATCAAAGAAGGAAGAAATAAATTTTTCGTTTCTGAATTTGCTTTCCCACAAACAATAGATATTATCAAAGGACGCGCTGCCAACTTAGGAATTGAGTTGACTATCGGAAATCCTGAAACTTTTACAGGCGATGCTACTTATTTTGGAGCCATCGTTCAATATCCAGATGCATTCGGCCGTATCAAAAACATCGAAGCATTTATTCAAACCATGAAATCAAATGAAATTCGTGTGGCTGTTGCTGCGGATATCATGGCGTTGGTTTTATTAAAATCTCCAGGTTCTATGGGTGCTGACGTGGTGTTGGGTTCTTCTCAACGTTTCGGCGTACCGATGGGTTATGGTGGACCTCACGCAGCATTTTTTGCATGTAAAGAGGAATACAAACGTACGATTCCAGGTCGTATGATTGGCGTATCAAGAGATGCGGATAATAATATTGCCTTGAGAATGGCTTTGCAAACGCGTGAACAACACATCAAACGCGACAAAGCAACTTCGAATATTTGTACTGCGCAAGCATTGTTGGCTGTAATGGCAAGCATGTACACCGTTTATCATGGACCAGACGGTTTGCGTGAAATCGCTACTTCTATCCACGGAAAAGCAGTAACAGCAGCCAATGGAATTGAAAAAGCAGGTTACAAATTATTGAACAAAGATTATTTTGACACACTTTGGATAGAACTTCCCGCAGGTGTTTCTTCTTCTGCCTTGAAAGCAGCGGCGGAATCGGCTGAAATGAATTTCCGTTATGTAAGCGACAACCAAGTAACTGTTAGTTTTGGCGAATCAATTACAGCGCAAGACGTCAATAATTTGATTTCAGTTTTTGCTTCTGTCAATGGAAAATCTGGCGAAGTAAATGCTTTGATTAACGAAATTCATATTGCGGATGCTTTCTTGAGAACAGATGCTATTTTAACACATCCAACTTTCAACAAATACCATTCAGAATCTCAAATGATGCGTTATTTGAAATTGTTGGAAAACAAAGATATTTCGTTGGTTCACAGTATGATTGCTTTGGGTTCTTGTACGATGAAATTGAACGCAGCTTCTGAATTGATGCCGATTACGAATCCTCAATTTGCAAACATGCATCCATTCTGCCCAGTAGAACAAGCAGCTGGATACCACGAAATGTTGCGTCAATTGGAAAAAGATTTGTGTGAATCAACAGGTTTTGCGGCGGTTTCTTTGCAACCAAATTCTGGTGCTCAAGGAGAATACGCTGGTTTGATGGTTATCAAAGCTTTCCACGAAGCAAACGGTGATCTCCATAGAAAACACATGATTATTCCTTCTTCTGCGCACGGAACAAATCCAGCTTCTGCTGTGATGGCCGGTTTTGAAGTAGTCGTTACTGGTTGTGATGAAAATGGAAACATCGACATTCCGGCATTGAAAGCGAAAGCAGAAGAATTAAAAGATACTTTGGGTGGTTTGATGGTGACTTATCCTTCAACACACGGAGTTTTCGAAGAAGGAATTAAAGAAATTACTTCCATCATCCACGAAAATGGTGGACAAGTTTATATGGATGGTGCCAATATGAATGCACAAGTTGGATTAACTAATCCAGGAAATATTGGAGCAGACGTTTGTCACTTGAACTTACACAAAACATTTGCGATTCCTCACGGAGGTGGTGGACCAGGAATGGGGCCAATCGGAGTGGCAGCGCATTTAGCGCCTTTCTTGCCGGGAAGTGAGTTGATCAAAGCTGGTGGCGAAAAAGCGATTCATGCTGTTTCATCTGCGCCTTACGGAAGTGCCTTGATTTTGTTGATTTCTTATGGATACATCAAAATGTTGGGTGCAAAAGGATTGAGAGAATCTACTGAAAACGCAATTTTGAATGCCAATTACATCGCAGCAGAACTGAAAGGTCACTATCCAATCTTGTACACAGGTGCAAACGGTACAGTGGCGCATGAGTTGATTTTAGATTGTCGCGAGTTTAAGAAAACAGCAGAAGTTGAAGTTGCTGACATGGCGAAACGTTTGATCGATTATGGATTTCACGCACCAACAGTTTCTTTCCCTGTTGCAGGAACATTGATGATCGAACCAACAGAAAGTGAAGACAAAGCGGAATTAGACCGTTTCATTGAAGCGATGATTGGAATCAGAAAAGAAATCGCGCAAATCGAAGCTGGAAACGCAGACAAAGAAAATAATGTCATTAAAAATGCACCGCATACGGCAGATTGCATCATCAACCGTGAGTGGACTTATCCATATACACCAAAAGAAGCAGTTTATCCAGTGGAATACTTGAAAACATTCAAATATTGGGTTCCTGTTCGTCGCGTTGACAATGCTTTTGGAGATAGAAACTTGGTTTGTTCTTGTCCAAGCGTTGAAAGCTATGCCATGATTGAAGATTAATTTTTTCGAATAACTTTAGGATATGAAATCCGCTTTCTGAATGGGAAGCGGATTTTTTTGTGAATGTTTGAACAGAAAAAAAGCGCCCGATAAAAAATCGAGCGCTTTTCAAAAAAAATAAAAATAATCGATCAGAAAATCATTTTTTCACAAACTTCTGAGTCGCTGTACTTCCTGAATTAATAGAAACAAGGGAGAGGAAATAAACGCCTGATTGAAATGAAGAAACATCCAAGTTCTGCGTTCCATGGATTGTAGTTTTATAAATGATTTTTCCTTCGACGTTTGTGAAAGTCAATGCTGATTCACCTGTGTTTTCAATCGTCAAAATATCTGTTGCTGGATTTGGATAAATGTTGATCAACTGTTTTTCATTTTCTGAAATACTTGCCGTTGCAACACTTAATCTGTATGTGAAATAAGCAAAAGTTTCATTGTCAACTCCATATCCTGCGATGTAATCTCCGTTCAACGACATGCAATTGGCTGAATAAATTTGTTTTGTGCCCAAATCAATTCCCATCACGCTTGTTGCGTAATCATTCAAATTTTGAATTCCACCAGCTGGTGTCCAAATGAAAGGCAATTCAGGATCCCAAGGTCCCACTTGAATTCTTCCAACAGCCATCGTTCCATCTTCGTTGATTGCAGCCACATATCCTGAACCACCTGGAGAAAGTGTTCCCAAATCAACCACGCCAGTTGTTTGACTCCAAATCCAAGGATTTCCGTCATTGGCATAATCTCCTGCGCCACCAATCCAATTTCCATCGTTGGAAACAGCAGTTCCTTCGCCCATTTGGTTATATTCATCTGCTGCGCTTCCTGAAGCGTCTAACAATAGATATTGATTTGGAAAATAACCTCCAGCTGGATTTTTTCTCCAAACTGCCGCTTTCCAAGGACCGTTAAAATCTTGCCAGCCAACTGCTACCGAACCGTCATTGCTAATGGCATTGATTCGCGTGCTTTTATCTAAAAACAAACTTCCTAAATCCATGATTCCTTCCGCTTGATTCCAGACTGTTGCATGCGTCACTGCGGTTCCACCTGTATTGTTTGTATCCATCCAAGAACTTCCTGCAACTGCATTTCCATCTCCTGAAATGGCATATCCTCCGCTCGCAGCGTTGTCTAATGAAAAACCAAAATTGCCAACAGTTGTCCAAGAATCTGACGCAATGCTGAAGCGCGACATTTCAGAACCAATGGTTCCCATACTTGTTCCCGACAAATAATTTCCATCAGCAGAAAAATTCGCACGTCCGCCTATTCCATTTCCCGGCGCCAAACCGAAAATTGAGTCGACAGCTTGTGTTTCTGGAGTCCAAATGGTATATGGTCCGCCCCATTCGCCATAGCCAACGACTTTTCCTTGATTGGAAACCCCCATAGATTCAAAATATGCATCTTTGACAATAAACTGGGAAAAACTAAAGTTTGAAAAACAAACAATTCCTGCGACAATTAGTAATTTTCTTTTCATCTTTTAAAAATTTGGGTTTTGGTCATTCCACGTGAAAAAAAATTTGTCGAATGATGCTTCGAAAGTATGGTTTCGTTGGTTGAAGATATCTATAGTATAGCTTACATTAGAAATACAAACCCATAAATTGACATTACATTTACAATACAAAAGTCGTAAAACATTGTTTTTTAGAATTTTGCGCGCTCAATTTTCAAGTTAAATACTCATCAAAAAATTTACCAAATGCACATCTTCTCCTTCGATATTGAGCTTTTTTCTCAATCGTGAACGTGCGACAGTAATGCTATTCACCGATTGTTGGGTGATTGCTGAGATGTCTTTGGTTGACATATTCAATCTTAAAAAGGCGCACAATTTTTTTTCATTCGACGTCAGATTTGGAAATCTTTCTTGCAACGCGGGATAAAATTGTGCGTGCACTTTGGTGAAATGCATCTCAAATTCGTCCCACACATTGTTGTTTTGGTTGGCGCGCAACTCCGATATAATTTCGCGAATCGCTTGTTGATTCTCTTTGTCAAACGAAGACATTGCTTTGAGTAAATTGTCGCTTATTTTGGTAATCAATTCGTTATTCTTCAATAAATAAAGTGCGTTTGCAGTCAATTCTCGTTCTTTGAATTCAAGACTTTCTTGCAAAGTTCTGTGCTCTAATTCGAGTTTTTCACGTTCCAATTTGAGTTTTTCTTCTTCGAATTTGGCGTTTTTGATTCGACCGCGCATCACAATAATAAAAAGCAAAGCCGACAAGAGCATAAGCACTAAAATTCCCAACAAGGTGAAATTTCTAAATCGCAATTTTAATCGCTCAGCTTCATTTTTTTGCAATTTAAGTTCGTAGATTTTCTTTTCATTTTCACGCTTGTAATTTTCTTCTAACTGGACAATTGCAATCCTGTTTTCTGCATTAAAAATACTGTCATTCAAAGTTTTATAATCTCTAAAATAACGCAATGAAGCTTGGTAATTTCCCATGGTATCTTGCACCAATGAAAGCGATTGTAAGGAAATCAAAGCAGATTCTTTGCTCCCGATTTCTCTGCTTAGCGCAAGTGCTTTGGAAAAATAGTCACTAGCCAATTGAAAATGTCCTTTGAAAACTTCATTTTTCCCGATGTTATTCAATACTTGCGCTTGACCTTGTTTGTCGCTGTTTGCTTTCCTGATTTTAAGGGATTGCTGAAAATAATGACTCGCTAAATCAAATTCTTTTTTCTCCAAATAACAAATCCCAATGTTGTTCAGCAATGAACTTTGAATTCCTAAATCATTGACTATTTGATTGGATTCTAATGCGTTTTGAAAATAGATTAAGGCCGTTTCAAAATCTTTTTGGTTCAAGGAAACTACGGCAATGTTGTTGTACAATTTTAATTTGCGTTTGGCCAATTTAGCTTTTGGCACTTTCGAACCCAATTTCTCAACAACTTTTAATGCCTCTTCATAAAAACCTAAGCTTTTTTCAAAATTTTGAAGTTGGATATTGAGTGAACCAATTTTGACTAAAATATCGACTTTTAATAACTTTAAACCTTGATTATTAGGTGATTCTAGCGCAGCGTTGTCGATCAATTTTTTTGCTTCATAATATTTGTTGGAAGCAATCACCAATTGACCTTTGGATTTATAAATGTCTCCAAGCATGAACAAGATTTCAGCCTTCAATTCCACCTTTGACAGTTCATGCAATTTTTGTGCAGCTTTTTTTGCAAAATAAAATGCTGAATCTAAATTGTTGTTGATGTATTTTTCAGCCTTTTTTAATTGAATTTGAGCTGTTTGCTCCGATTTCGAAAGCGCGTTTGTTTCAGTCTGGCCAAAAGTTGTCAAACTTAACGTGCTGATTAATAAACACAATACAAACTTCATCACTGGGCTCATGACCACAAAATTACAGGAATTGATTTTAAAATACTCATCATCAAACAAATATAGGTATTTGAATTCAAAGCATTATTTCTAATCAAACACAATACTCACAATAATTAAAATAATCCGTTGTGTGCTCAAAAGGAATTTCTTCGTTGTAAATATCCTCCAAAATCAAGCGCATCACTTCTGGGAAAACTTCAACGGCGGTTTGCATGTTTAATTCGCCCAAGTTGATGTCGAACGGACTGTCTTCCAGTTTCACAAAAGAAATGATTGAACAATTCGCTGGAACGATTTGGTATTTTTGGAAATATAAATAGTTGTAAACCAATAACTGAAAGAAATGTTTGGATTTGATGCAGGTATCAAACAATACTAAAATCTGTTCTTCTTGACTTTCTGCTTTCAGTTTTCCGCCCACATCTTTCGTATCCACTTTTCCTGTTTTGTAGTCCACAATTCGAATTTGTCCATCGCAAGAATCGATGCGGTCAGCGAAACCTTTGAGTTTGATTTTGCGCATTTTGCCTGCAATTTCCAATTCCATCACATGGATAAATTGTTGCTCCAAAGCTTCAATGAAAAATGGTCGATTGTTTAAACTCAACAATTGTTTTTTCTCAAATTTCAAGAATCTTTCCAAAAGTTCTTTGGCCATTTGAAAACTCAAAAAGTTCTTTCCTGTTTCGAATGATTTGGGATCGTTGTTGAAATGCGCGCTGAACTTCTGGCGCAACAATAATTCATATCCTTTCAACATTTTGTCGATGTCTTCTGGTTGCAACGAAGGCGGCTGTTGCGTTTTCAGTTCACCATTTTCATCTCTGCGCGAAAAAGGTTCGTATAAATCTTCCAACACTTCGTGGATAAAAGTTCCAAAAGTATTGCTTTCCACTTCTTCTTCGACCTTCTTTTCTTCGCCAAATTTCAAGACATATTTATAGTAAAAATCCAACTGGCAATTGATGAACGTTTTGATGGCACTGGCAGAAGTTCCACCTTCAAACAACTCGTCTAAGCGCGCAATCACCTCGGGCGATTTTGGAATAGACGTGATTTTGGAATCCGATTCGTCGCTGTCGATGGTATAAAATTTATTCGACAGTTTGATGTTTGTATTTACCCTAGAAAGCTCCAATTCAAGTTGCATCAAATAGCGACTTGGCTCGTTGGAATTCAATGATTCACTGGAAGTTGAATAGGTGATATACATCGTTTCACATTGGTGCAACAAGCGGTAAAAATGATGCGCAAAAAGTCCTTGTTTTTCTCGTGGCGTTGGCAATTTGAAAAACTTGCGCAAATCCATTGGAATGATGGTTTGAATTGGATTCGTCGGCGGCATTTTTCCTTCGTTCATTCCCAACACGATGATGGTTTTGAAATCGAGTAACCGCGTTTCCAACAATCCCATGATTTGCAAACCTTCGATTGGATTTCCATAATACGCCATGCTGTCGGACATCCATTGCTGATTGAAAAGCGTTTTGAAAGTGCGCAAAGCCATCGCAGGAATTCCTTCGTGGATGCAATTTTGAAAATCGATGATGGCGTGATCAAAACCTTCAATTAAAGCTTTTTCGAATTCTTCAGATTTCTCTAAATGTTTGTAAATTAATTGATTTAATTGTCTGATTGACTGCAATGCAAGTGCCCAATCGCCTTTCCAATCGGTGTAAAGTACATTGATTATTTCTTGCAATTTCGGCGATAGATCCAATTTAGTTGGCGTTTGAAAAACGGTGTTGAACTTCCGCATTTTTTTCTCTCGCTGATATACTTCCTGCGTTTCCTTGTCTGTCATGATAGCAATCATAAACGGATGATTCCAGCAATTGATCAAATCTTTGTGGTAAGCGACCACGCGGTTGTATTTCAAAATTCCTTCTTGAATTCTAAAAATCAATTCCACCCAAGTGCGCAAAGAACTGTTTTTGAGCGGTAAACCCAAGGTAATATTCGCTTTTTTCGCTTTGGAAGGAATGTTTTTCAATAGTGGAACAATCAAACTTTCGTCAGCCAACAAAACCATGGTTTCGTTCAATTGGTCGTCATCCATGGCTTCCAACAAAGTGCCGACAACTTTTGCCTGACCCGTAGTTTGGGCGCATGAAATGATTTCAATTTCTTTGGCTGCAGTTGCCAATGAATTCTGCACAAAAGGCAAGGTTTTGGTTTCGAAAGCTTGCATTAAATCACGCAAAAAAGTGCCTGCTTCGTGGTTTCTATCTTCTAAATAAAATTGATCCGCATCAATGAGAATATGTCCGCGACCTTGATTTTTGAGTTGCTTAAAAATACTCAATTCGGCAGGTGAAAGCGCATTGAAACCAGCGAAGAGAAAATGTGACTTTTTATTTTCTTTGAAAACCAAGTCGATATTCTCCTGCAATTTGCGGTAAGCTTTTCCCATGTAAATGGTATCGTTTGATTCCAAAAGTTTGTTGAAATCGGTATAATATCCAGGCAAACGATCCCAAAATTCCATGAATCTTTTTTGACTTTCTGACAAAGTCTCATTTCCAAAGCTCCAATTTTCAAGCTCTTTGATGTCTTTCAGGTTTCGAAAAAGTTGTTGAGAGGAAATCAAGTAACGGTCCATTTCATCAAAATCACTCAGGAGAATATTTCCCCATTTCATGAATTCATCGAATGAAAAATCTTGTTCTGTTTTGGCGTGTTTGGTGTGAATTTCGAAAAGTCGGAGCATCAACCTGGCTTTGTCGAGGACTGTTTCAGGCGTCAATGATTGCACCCAACGATAGATGGTCACAATTTTGGGAGATAAAATCGGTTTTCCGTAGGCTTCGAAAAGTGCTTTTTGCAAGTATTGTTTAGCTCTCTCGGAGGGCAAAACGATGGTCCAATCTTCCAGAGGAATTTCTTGGGATTTGATGTATTGAGCAACTTGATCTACGAACTTTATCATTGAAAAATAGATTTGTGCTAAAGGTAGAAAAATAAACATAAAATAGAAAGCGCGAGACTGGCATCCCGCGCTTTCTAAAACCTAACCTAACTACTACTTATGAAAACTAATTCCTCACTTGCTTTTCAAAAAACATGCCATGCTAAATTGGCGGTGTTTTCAAGTGATTCTATTTCATTAACGCAGCAAATTGTATTTTGGTACTTGAAAATAAATCATTTAACATTTATTTAGGATTGAAGCCAAAATTCTGTAATTTTTCTGTCTAGACTAAAGACATTAGACCGGAGACATTAGACTTTAGACCGGAGACATTAGACTTTAGACTTGAATCGTTTTAGTTTTTGAGTTGAATTTATCTCACCACAATTACTTTTTTCGTCACTGTTTTGCCATTCGTTGTTCCAGTCACAAAATACGCGCCGTTGGGCATGTTTTCGACTTTCACTTGATTCTTGTTTGCTTCCGTGATTTCGATGGTTCGGATGATTTGTCCGAGTTCGTTGATGATATTGAAAGTTCCAGCTTCGCTTGACAATATGGTGAAATCGCCGTTGGATGGATTTGGAAAGGTTTCAAATGTGCAACTTCTAATTTCTGCAACGACTGGAACTCTTGTGGAATTTGTACAATTGCTATCGACTGCTTCTGCATAATAAGTGGTTGTTGAAGAGATACTTGGTGTTGTGAAATTAGTTCCTTTAAACAATAAATTTCCGCCAGTAATTGTATCGTACCAATGAATTGTACCAGCGCTTGGTGTGGCTTGTAGAGTCAAAGTACCTGCACCGCACCTTGCAGCTGAAAGCGTATTCAAAATATTCGGTTTTGTACAGTTTGAACAATACATGCTAATTGAGCCAGCATCTGAAATTGTCCATCCTTTAGTGTTCACTAAAAAATCTCTTGCAACTTGAACGTCGGTTCCAAATTGACATCCTACAGCTCCCAATGGTCTCGATGAAGGCACAGATGGATTATTTGCCCAACCAAGGATAGTTTCAGAATAATTTGTGCAATCCATTCCAGAATTGTCAAAAAAATTATTTAAAAGTGCTAAATTATTTAAGTTCCACTGACCTAAATTTTGATTAAATGAAGTTGCACCTTCAAACATTCTTTGCATATTTGTCATATTCGATACATTCCAAATACCAATATTTTGATTGAATGATATTGCACCATTAAACATATCGAAAGTCCTTACCACATTTGTCGTGTTCCATAAACTGATATCTTGATTGAAGGCAACTGCATTATTAAACATTGACTGCATATTAATAACGTTCGATGTATTCCATGAACCGATATTAGTGTTAAAATTTGAAGAATAGAACATTCCACCCATATTTATTACACTACTTGTATTCCATGAATTTATATCTTGATTGAAAGCTGACTGACAAAACATGAAATTCATATTCGTTACATTAGATGTATTCCAAAAACTAATGTTTTGATTAAAAAGATATGCACCATTAAACATTGAAGCCATATTTGTTACATTCGAGGTATTCCAACTTCCAATGTTTTGATTAAAGAAGAAGTTCTCGCGAAACATTTCTCGCATATTCGTCACAGACGCTGTGTTCCATGAACCAATATAAGAATTAAAAAAACAAGAGTAAAACATACCTGACATATCAGTAACATTTAAGGTATTCCATGTATTTATGTTCTGTCCAAAAGAGTTTGCATTTCTAAACATTCCTGACATGTTAACTACGGAGGCTGTATTCCAAGAACCAATATTTGAACCGAAAGAAGTTGCATCTCTAAACATATTTGACATATCAGTTACATTTGAGGTGTTCCATGCGTTTATATCTTGATTGAAAGCAACTGCGTTTCTAAACATTCCTGACATATTTGTGACCGAGGTTGTATTCCATAAACCAATATTCTGATTAAAAGCAGTTGCATCATTGAACATTTCTGACATGTTTTTTACATTGCCAGTGTTCCAGTTTCCAATATCTTGATTGAAAGATGCTGCACCTTGGAACATTCTATACATCGACCTAAGATTGCTTGTGTTCCAAGGGCCAATATTCGAGTTGAATGAAGATGCATCTAAAAACATATTATCCATCGCATCAACATTGGAGGTGTTCCAAACTCCAATATCCTGATTAAAAGCCGATGCAGATCTAAACATACCTTGCATCTTGTTGACATTGATTGTGTTCCAAGAGCTAATATTAGAGTTGAAAGAAGATGCTTTATAAAACATAAGTGACATATCTGTCACATTGATCAAATCGGGCGTGTCGGTGGCAGTTATTTGAAAATTCGAACAACCATAAAATGCTTTATTCATGCTTGTCCAAGGAGTGCTTCCCCACTGGGAAACCTCCAACAATCTAGCTTTATGAATACCATTATTTATGTAAAACCGCCTTAAATTAGTTGGATCAAAAGAAAGTGTTACAGTATCATTTACACTACTCAAAATCGGTAAAATTACAGCCGCTGCTGTAGATTGCGTAAACGAACCTGAACCACTGCCACCAGAGCTCAACGAATAAGTGTAATTTACTGGATCAGTTGTGGTTAAAGCATTGAATTGAATATCTGAAGAGCCACTGCTAAATGTCCATTTCGTAATAAAATCTTGACCAAAACTAAGATTTGTCGCTAATAAAAAAAGTAGGAATAGTTTTTTCATCCAAAAAAATTTTAATCAAAACTAATAATTATTCTTTGATTTAAAAAATTAAAATTCAGTTCAATACCGCATTTTGTGGTTCGCACTATCTTACCACAATTACCTTTTTGGTAACGACATTTCCATTCGATGTTCCCGTCACAAAATATGCTCCGTTGGGCATGTTTTCGACTTTCACTTGGTTTTTGTTTGCTTCCGTGATTTCGATGGTTCGGATGATTTGTCCGAGTTCGTTGATGATTTGGAAAGTTCCCGGAATTGCTGAGACTAGGGTGAAATCGCCATTGGATGGGTTTGGATAGGCTTCAAAATAATCAATGGGAGACCTAACAATACAAACTGGTCCAAAATCAGAATAGACATTGTTAATTTTGACTGCCACTCTGATAGAATAATCTATCGCCGGTTTGTAGGTAAATTGAGAAAATTTAAACCATCTTGAGGTGTCTTCAAGAATAATTTGATTTTGAGATTCTGTGATTTCAAATTTATAATGAGTGGCTCCTGTGACAGAATTTGCATAGACTTTTTTATCCGCGGTCTGAATAGCTGCTCCACATTGACTGCTTTGAATTTTAGTCAATAAGACAAGTTTGATTAGGCAAGAATCGCCAAAATTGGAGTAAACTCCATTAACTCTCGCAGAAGCTCTTACTGAGTATGTCTTATTATTGACAAATGGAATTTGAGAAAAAGTAAAAAATCTATTCATATTTTCTAAAATAAAAACTACTCCATTTGAATCAGTAATTTGAAATTTATATGAATTTGCATATTGAACAGGATCTGACCAAATCTTCGTTGTTTCATTGTTTATTTCTGCACCACATTGTGAATCTTTAATTTTAGCACAATCTGATAAAATGGTGGCGGCAACAGGAGTTCTATTTTCACTTTTACAAGCACCGTTTACAGCTTCAGCATAAAAAGTGGTTGAAAGATTCAAACTTGGTGTGTTAAAAACTTGTCCTGAATCTAGAAAGCTATCTCCGAAAGAGGAATTATACCAATTTACAGCTCCAGAACTTGAGGTTGCTTCCAATGTAAAATTGCCAATCCCACATTTTGATTGTGACAAACTAGAAGTAATGGTGGGCATGGAACAAAAATCATACACTTGATAATTTTGTTGGAAGTCACCGCCAACATGCAATCGATGCAATGAATCAAAAGCTAAAATTCGAATCGAGTTGTTAAATTGTGATCTAAAACTGAAAGATAATGTATCTAAATTTGCTGAGGTATCAAATTTGATAAGGATATAATTAAGATAAGGATTTGAGGTTCCATTATTTCCTCCCACATACAAAGCTCCTTGTGGATCAATGGCAAATGTATTGGGATAAATATATATACTCGAATTAAATGCATTTAGAGTTCCATCACTGTTTAATTTCGCAATATTTGACCTTGCAATCCCCCCGATAGTTGAAAAATAGCCCCCTAAAAATATATTTCCAGCATGATCTAATATAATTGTGTTAACTGCGCCTGAACTAGCATTTGTAGGTGAAGGCAAAATGTGTGCATCAAACTGATTTAGAGTTTCATCTGGGTTAAATTTTACAAAATAATTGCGGGAAACACCTCCAACAGATGTAAAACGTCCAGCAACAAGTAAATTTCCTTGACTGTCTATTAAGAAATCCTTAACACCCAAATTAAAGTTTGGGCTGAATGAACTTAAAATACCAACTGCATTTAACTTTGCAAAATAATTTCGATTGTTTCCATTAACTGTATTGAAAGAGCCGCTTAAATAAATATTCCCTACATTGTCAATTTTCACTTTCCAGACACTTTGATTAATGGCTACGCTTAGTGGATTTAAGGTTCCATCAAAATTAAATTTAGCAAAGTAATTTCTAGAAATTGCACCTATACTTGTAAAAGCCCCACCTAAATAAACATTTCCTAACGGATCAACATCAATTGTATTTACTGCGTTGTTAACCTTTGGATCAAAATCATTTAAGCTTCCATCAACATTGAATTTGGCTAAATAATTTCGTTTCACTACACCAACTGAAGAAATAATACCAGCAGCAAATAATTCTCCATTTTCATTTATGGCAAGATTAGATACATGAGCATTCATGTTTGGATTAAATGGTCGTAAGCTTCCGTTTGAAGTAAATTTCGCCAGATGCCCACGTGAGGTACCTCCAATTTCAGTGAAGTTTCCGCCAACAAATAAATTGCCCAATGAATCTGTCACTAGTGCAAAGACCTTATCATTTGACTGGAAATCCTGCGGATTTAAGCTTCCGTCTGAATTAAATTTTACTAAATAATCTAATGAACTGCCAAATTGTGAAGTAAAATATCCTCCAACATATAAATTGCCAAACTTATCAGATGCTAACGCAAAAACTGCATCATTGAAATCAGGATTAAATTCATTTAAAGTGCCATTTGTATTAAACTTTGCAAGGTAATTTCTTGTGGTTCCATTCACTGAGGTGAATGCACCGCCAATAACCAAATTTTCCTCCTTATCTAGCAGCATTTCGTAAATACTATTATTTAAGTTTAAATCAAGGTTATCCAGTGAACCATCAGGATTAAGTTTTGCAAAATAACTTCTTAATACTTCTCCTACTATTGTAAAATAACCGCTAATTAAAATATTGTTTGAGCTGTCAATGAGTATATTAGAAACCACAGAATTTACATTGGGATCAAAATCAGTGAGGATTCCATTTGAATCAAATTTTGCCATTCTGCTTCGAGTAATTCCATCAATCGTTGTAAAATAACCTCCGATATACAAATTTCCAACGTCATCGATTGCAAGTGCAATTACATTACTGTTTACATTTGGATTAAAAGGATGCAAACTTCCATCTGCATTTATTCTAGCTAAACAATTTCTTGGAACTCCTTCAATTGAACGAAAGCTACCGCCAATATACCAACCACCGCCAGGAATCGAAATAACACAATTTATACCTCCAACAACCTTCACATCAAAAGGGGAAAAAGTACCGTCAGTAGTATCTAATTTAACTCCGTTTCCACAATATAAACCTACATTTTGAAAAGTTCCACCAACATAAGTACTGCTATCAGGAGCATGGGCAATCGCGAAAACTGAACCGTCAAAGGCATATTTACCAACTTGTGTCTGTGCCAAAATAGAACCACTTAATGTTGTCAAAAGCAATAGAAACCAGAAATTCAGTATTCTAAAACTTGATTTGATTTTTAATAAATGGTAAAATTTATGCATTTACTTTAGGTTACAATTGAAAGTAAAGTTAAACTATTTTTCTGAAAATCTCTAACTATTTAGTTTATTGGAAACTAAAAAAGCATCTACCAACAAAAACGTGGATAAATGCTCTCTATCAAATTAATACAGTTCTTACCAACTTTCCCAATAATTTGAAGTTGTTTGCTTTCTTCAGAAAAAGCTCGATCCCAACTCTTAGAATTGTTTCATCAAATTGAAATATTCAACGCTTTTTTTCAGTTGATATAATGGCAGTGTTTCCATTAGTTCTTTTACTTTTTCTTCGTCAACTCCTTTAAAAATAAGGACGGCGCCATTTCTGGTTTGTCTTAAAAATAAATGTTCCAAAATTCCTTCTTCTTTCCATTGGGCAACAACTTCTTGCTCGTGTTTAATGATTTCTTGAAAATTTTCAGGAAGATTCTCCGTGTCGATTGTTAAAATTGCTTGAATGCAGTTCATTTTCTATGTTTTATATTGTTATTACTTGTTCTCTAAGATAAAAATGGATAATCAACATATCCTTCGTCTTTTCCGCCGTACATTGTCGCTCTGTCGGGTTGATTCAATTCTGCGTTTAGCTCAAATCGTTTTGGTAAATCGGGATTCGCTAAAAATAATGTTCCGAACGAAATCAATTTTGCAACTCCTTTTTCCAATTCCGCTTCGGCTGTTTCTTTGGTGTAACCGCAATTTGCAATGACAGTATGTGGCGTCAATTTTCCAAAGGTTTCGACAGCATTTGCAGGGTATTGCGGGAATTTATCTGCAGGAAATGGAATATTCATGATGTGAATATATGCCAAGGACAATTTGTTTAATTCTGAGATTAGCAACGTAAATTGTTCAATTGGATTTTGATGAACAATGCCGTTGTAAGTGCTTGTAGGCGAAATACGGATTGCTGCTTTGTCTTCGCCAATGGCATCAACGATTTCTTGCATAATTTCAACTACAAAACGATTGCGATTCTCGTGATTTCCACCATATTCGTCGGTTCTTTGATTAGCACTTTCCGCTAAAAACTGATTCGGCAAATAACCAAAAGCCGCGTGAAGTTCAACGCCGTCAAAACCTGCTTCCATCGCGTTGATTGCAGCTTGTTTGTATTCTTGCACAATGTTTTTTACTTCTTCTGTACTTAATGCTCGTGGCGTTTCATAGTCTTTCATTCCCTCCATCGTGAAATGTTGTTGTCCTTCAATCGCAATGGCAGAAGCTGAAACAGGTTGCTCTCCATTTTTTACAAGTGAATGTCCAACGCGCCCTGTGTGCCAAAGTTGCGCAAAAATAACTCCGCCTTTTTCGTGCACTGCTTCTGTCACTTTTTTCCAAGCTGCAATTTGTTCAGCGGTGTAAATTCCTGGTGTAAGCGGACTTCCGATAGCTTGTTTTGAAATATTGATGGCTTCGCTGATGATCAAACCTGCACTCGCTCGTTGCGTATAATATAAAACTGTTGATTCGCCGACAATTCCGTCCATGCTCGCACGACTTCTTGTCATTGGTGCCATTGCCATTCGATTTTTTAAGGTGTTTTTTCCGACTTGTATTGTTTCTAATAATTTCATTTTAATTTTTTTGAACATTGATTTGCAAACTTATATCCTGTACTTTACTTTTGCAAGTAGGTACACGAATGTATAGTAGTAACCTAAAGTAAAGCAATTAGCAAAATCGATATACTATGGCAGAAAATAAAATTTACAATTCCGAAAAAACTTGCACTTTAAAGGAAGTCTTAGATGTTATTGGCGGAAAATGGGCGATGCCGATTATTTATCACCTTTCCAAAGGAAAAATGCGTTTCAAAGAATTGGAACGAAGCGTGGAGGGAATTAATACCAGAATGTTGGTCAAAGAATTGAAAAACATGGAAGCCAATGCGATTATCACCCGAGAAGTTTTTGCAACCGTTCCGCCGACAGTGGAATATGCTTTGACAATCAAGGGCGAAAAATTAATGCCGAGCATTGTATCGTTGCATCATTGGGGTCAGGAGTTTACTATGTAAAATAGAATATTTAATTAGCAAAAAAGTCCCACAGCAAATTTCTGTGGGACTTTTTTGTGTCTAGACTTTTCTTTCTAGACTGAAAGACTAAAGATGTTAGACCTTAGACTTCAATCGTTTTTATTTTATAAACTATCTTACGACTATCACCTTTTTAGTAACAACCTCCCCATTCAATGTTCCTGTCACAAAATACGCTCCGTTTGGCATATTTTCTACATTCACTTGATTGCCATTGGCTTCCGTGATTTCTACTGTTCTAACCAATTGTCCTAGCTCATTGAGGATACTGAAGGTTCCTTCTTCACTTGAAGAGATTGTGAAATCTCCATTCGAAGGATTTGGGAATGCTTCGAAATCAAATGTTGGCGCGGTCATACTTTTTAATTCAACAATATCCTGCGGACGTGGTGCAATTGTTCCTGGTGCAGTAACATTGCAAGCCGCTCCATAAAGGGCATAATAACTGCCTGTTTTAGCAGAAACCCGCACAGAATATACTTCTCCAGGATTATATGCAAATTGATTGAATTTGAAATTTCTTGTCGCGTTGTCCAAAATCGTCACATTGTTGCTTTGATCGGTCAATTCAAATCGGTAACCCGCTGCGCCGTTTACCAAAACCGACCAAACCGTTGTGGTTGGAGTCGCAATTTGCACACCACATTGAGATGTTTGAATTTTAGCTGTCTTCTCTATTCTTACTGTACAAGAAGCGCCGAAGGCAGTATAAAAATTTCCTGTTTTGACTGAAACACGAACGTTGTAAGTTGTATTGTTTAAATAAGCAAATTGTGAAAAGGTAAATGAACGCGCAGTATTTTCGATGTAAGTAATAATGTTATTTGGATCGGTAATCTCAAATTTATAAGCTGTTGCTCCAAGCACCTGAATTGCCCAAATAGAAGTGTTAACATTTGAAACGGTTACACCACATTGAGTTGTTTGAATTTTGCTTTGATATTCAAATCTAACATCACAAGCTACGCCAAAGGCTGAATAAACGCCGTTGACTTTGGCTGCCACTCTTACACTGTAATTTGTATTATTGGTAAATGCAAATTGTGAAAATTTGAAAAATCTGTCCGTACCTTCTAAAACTGTTACATTGTTGCTTGGACTTGTAATTTCAAACTTATAGTGCGTTGCTCCTGATACAACATTAGCCCAAACTGCTAAATTTGCCGTCGCTACCGTTATTCCACATTGTGATGTTTGGATTTTTGTACATCCACCAATGGTTGCAACAACTGCTACCCTTGTATTGTTGATACAACTTCCATTTGCCACTTCTGCATAATACGTTTTGGTTGCAGAAATAATTGGTGTTGTGAAGCTTGTTCCTGTAAACAAAGAACTACCGCCAGTTACTGCAGCAAACCAATTAATTGTTCCTGCGCTTGGTGTAGCACCTAAAGTCACCGGTCCTGCGTCACACCTAGCAGCTGAAAGTGTGCTGGTTATAGTTGGTGTGGTATTGATGGTTGCAATTACAGATGTTCTACTCGCACTCACACAAGAACCATCCACTGCTTCTGCATAATAGGTTGTGGTTGCTGAAATACTTGGTGTCGTGAAACTCGTTCCTGTTCCAACTAACGTTCCGCTTGTTGAAGCATCGTACCAATTAATGATTCCAGCACTAGGTGTTGCTCCTAAAGTCACAGAACCTGTTCCACATCTAGAAGCTGAATTTGAAGCGGTAATCGAAGGTTGAATACAAAGTGTAATTCCCTGTTGCACTCCTTCATTCGCAGAAAAAATCCCATCAGTTTTTGATACATAAAATGCTTGTCCGATAGAATAGCTTACACTACCATTGCTTCCTGTTGCATTGCCCCCAGATGACAAAACACCTTGCTGAGCTTGAGATTGAAAACCCGAAAGTATCAACAACAAAAAAACGCTTAATATTAGACTTATACTTTTCATTATATTTAATTTAATAATAGTTTTTTACATTTAGAAATAAAATACACTCTTAAATTTTTATAGAGAAAAAGTCTCAAACATGACTAAAATATAGAGTTAACTTTAAAAGTTTTCTAAAATTAAAAATGATTGATCCCTATTATTCTCTGCTAAAAATGTTTGAAATTCATTTTGTATTTTATTCTAAATTATAATTGGCTCCAATTATAGTTTATATACTGAGAAGTATGTGCTTGCACCAGATTGCAAAGTAGCATTGGCAGTACTTGTCCAAACCCCAGGCTTTATTGCATCGTTTGCATTCAATTTAATAATTTGTGAGAATACACACTGAGTTGAAGTTAGAAAATTAGTATTTGTAGCAGTTGAACCAAAATAAGTTATGGTTCCATTTAATCTCAAAAATGGATTGTTAGCAGTCACAGCAGCATAGGTAGAATAACATTGAAAAGTAACTAAATAATAGCCTGCAGTAGTAGCTGTAAATGTGCCTGCTGACATTTGAGAGCCAAGATTTACTACTGCATTATTGAATACTAAGTCTTGAGTACCACTAGCCAGTGACACATTGGACGAAATTCCACCATAAAATTGAATTGCGCCACCACCACTACTGGGTGTAACCCATTCCGTGTTGTAATTAGTCCCATCAACCTTTGCTAGAACTTGATTCGCTGTACCTCCTGTCGGAACTCCTTGTCCAGTGCTTCCTGCTGCTCCTGTGGCTCCTGTTGCTCCTTGAGGACCCATTGGACCTGTTGCACCATCTAAACCGTCGTTACCTGCTGGACCTTGAGGACCCATTGGACCTGTTGCACCATCTAAGCCATCGTTTCCTGCTGGACCTTGGGCTCCTGTTGCTCCCTGTGCACCAGCTGCTCCTTGTGGACCAGGAGTTGAACTACCAGACGTTTTAGCATACAAAGCATAAGGAGCGCTTAATAATTGGGAAGTTCCTGTTACGGTGTAAGTCGTACCCCCATTTGGATCCGTTTCAGTTTTTACAAAATAAGGACCGTTCGACCAGTCAATTGCTGAAAAAGTTCCTGTTACAGCAGAACCAGCACCAATTTCAATAGAAACTAGTCCGTTTGCATTGGTTGTTGGTGTTTGCGTTTCTACATAAGCTGCAGAGCCTGAAATAGATCCTTGTAGGATACTGATTCTAATTCCAATAGATTGATTACTCACCAAATTATTGGAGGTATTTCGGATAACTGCTTGGTAACTCATTTTTTCAGGAGCTTGCGCAAATGCCATTGTGCATCCAAAAAAAGCAAAGATTGCTGCAAAATTTTTCATCTTTTTCATCATTAGTTCATTTTTAATTATTTCAAAAAAATTTATGTATTTAAATAACAGATATTTATATTCGATTTATCTTGTTTTGGTAAATTATAAGTAATGTTTCTTTGATTTTTGCTTATCTTAAATTAATAATTTATTTTTTCATACTTTGCGATATTATTCACTATTTGACTTTGTTTTAAGAAATGGTAAAAATTAGCGCACCACCATCACTTTTTTGACAACTGTTTTATCATTCAAAGTTCCTGTCACAAAATACGCTCCGTTTGGCATATTCTCAACCTTCACTTGATTGCCATTGGCTTCCGTGATTTCTACTGTTCTAACCAATTGTCCTAGCTCATTGAGGATACTGAAGGTTCCTTCTTCACTTGAAGAGATTGTGAAATCTCCATTCGAAGGATTTGGGAATGCTTCGAAATCAAATGTTGGCGCGGTCATACTTTTTAATTCAACAATATCCTGCGGACGTGGTGCAATTGTTCCTGGTGCAGTAACATTGCAAGCCGCTCCATAAAGGGCATAATAACTGCCTGTTTTAGCAGAAACCCGCACAGAATATACTTCTCCAGGATTATATGCAAATTGATTGAATTTGAAATTTCTTGTCGCGTTGTCCAAAATCGTCACATTGTTGCTTTGATCGGTCAATTCAAATCGGTAACCCGCTGCGCCGTTTACCAAAACCGACCAAACCGTTGTGGTTGGAGTCGCAATTTGCACACCACATTGAGATGTTTGAATTTTAGCTGTCTTCTCTATTCTTACTGTACAAGAAGCGCCGAAGGCAGTATAAAAATTTCCTGTTTTGACTGAAACACGAACGTTGTAAGTTGTATTGTTTAAATAAGCAAATTGTGAAAAGGTAAATGAACGCGCAGTATTTTCGATGTAAGTAATAATGTTATTTGGATCGGTAATCTCAAATTTATAAGCTGTTGCTCCAAGCACCTGAATTGCCCAAATAGAAGTGTTAACATTTGAAACGGTTACACCACATTGAGTTGTTTGAATTTTGCTTTGATATTCAAATCTAACATCACAAGCTACGCCAAAGGCTGAATAAACGCCGTTGACTTTGGCTGCCACTCTTACACTGTAATTTGTATTATTGGTAAATGCAAATTGTGAAAATTTGAAAAATCTGTCCGTACCTTCTAAAACTGTTACATTGTTGCTTGGACTTGTAATTTCAAACTTATAGTGCGTTGCTCCTGATACAACATTAGCCCAAACTGCTAAATTTGCCGTCGCTACCGTTATTCCACATTGTGATGTTTGGATTTTTGTACATCCACCAATGGTTGCAACAACTGCTACCCTTGTATTGTTGATACAACTTCCATTTGCCACTTCTGCATAATACGTTTTGGTTGTTGAAATACTTGGTGTTGCGAAGTTTGTTCCTGTAAATAAAGAACTTCCGCCTGTTGTTGCTGCATACCAATTGATCGCTCCTGCGCTTGGTGTAGCTTCCAAGGTCAACGTTCCAGCATCGCATCTTGAAGCGCCAAGCGTGCTGATGATTGTTGGTGTTGTGTTGATGGTTGCAACAACAGCTGTTCTACTTGTACTTACGCAAGAACCATTATCTGCTTCCGCGTAATAAGTCGTGGTAGTTGAAATATTTGGTGTTGTGAAGGTTGTTCCACTAAACAATAGACTTCCGCCAGTAGCCGCAGCAAACCAATTGACGATTCCAGCACTTGGTGTGGCTTCTAAAGTCAAGGCTCCCATATCACATCTTGAAGCAGCAATTGAGCTTGAGATTGTAGGGTTTGTGCAACCTCCAGTTAAAATCACAAAATAATTTTCAGTTTCCCCGTAACCGAAACCAATACTATTCGAACATGCCTCACTGGCAGAGGGAACATCAGAATATGCACTTCGAACTCTCATTCTTAATGGAATACCAGTAACTCCACTTGGCATTACAAAACTTCCACTTGGAGAAAGTGTATTTGGGGTACTTGGTGTACTTGCAGATACAAATTCTGAAGACGAATAAAAATTATCATTATTTAAATCAATCCATATGCCAATTCCATCATAATATGTTCCATTTCCTACCGTAGCAGACCAGGTAATTGTTGAACCTATTTCGAGAGTTCTCACTGGATTTGCAAAAGTATAATTACCGTTTGAATTACAACTTCCTTCCGTATTGTTATTACCTAAAGATGCTACTCCCCCGAGCGTAAAAGTATTAATTGGGTCGTAACTGCAATCCAATGTAGGTGCAAATGTAGTTGAACATTGAGAAAATACATTTTGTTGGAATGCCAGTAGGGAAAAAAGTACCAAAAAGAATAATCTTTTTGCTTGATTTTCAAGTTTTAGAACACTAAATATCATAATCTATCTTTTTAAGTCGTTTCAAAGAAAGATATAACTCCTTTCGATTTTCTAAAAATTGTTCTGAATAATCGTTTTTTTGTTCTGAACAAGTTAAAATCACTGATCCATCAAACTTTTTTGAAGATTTTCTATGTAATTTTTGCTTATTGGTATGGATGCTTCCATTAAATTAACATGCTTAAGATCAAAAGATTTTATTTGCAATTTATTAATAATGTAACTGCGATGAACACGCACAAAATGTTGATTTAGTTGCTCTTCATAGTCATTTAATGAACCTCGCACAACGTATCTTTCCCCGTCAATTGTATGAATTTCGACATACACATGGTCACTTTTGAAAAACAAAATGTCTTCCATTTGTAATTTGATAAAAAGATGCTTTTGCTTCACAAAAAGGACATCTTTTCTCGATTTCTTCTTTTCTTCTTGGTCATTGTAAATCGCAACTTCTATGGAAGTAAACAATTCCTCTTTATTAAAAGGCTTTAATAAATATGCATTTGGATTTGCTTTCTTAGCTCTTTCCAAGGTTAAAGGATCTGCAAAAGAAGTTAAAAAAATGAATGGGATGTTAAATTCTTCTTTCAATTTTATTGCCAAATCAATTCCGTCTTTTTTACCTGAAAGCTGAATATCCAACAATACCAAATCTGGTCGTCTGTTTTGAATCAATTCCAGCGCTTCGGAATAGGAAATTGCTGGCTCCAGCACTTCATATCCCAAATCTTCAAGTGTCAAACAAATGTTGTCAGCAATGATAATTTCATCTTCAACAACCGCAATTCTCAATTTAGACATAGTAGTATTTTTAATCAATTTCTTTACGTTTGCTGGAATCTTTGAAAGTAATTTCAAAAATAGCTAGTTCCTCTTTTCTGTAATTAAATGAACCATGCAATTGTTTCGTTAGCCTTTGAATTAATCTTAATCCTAAACTTTTGATTTTCTTTAAATCCGAATTTTCAGGCAATCCTTGGCCATTGTCTTTGTAAATTAAAACAAATTTGTCCTTGTCAAAGGGTTTTATTTCAATAAAAATTTCATTCACTTTTTCGACAGAAAATGCATATTTACAACTATTTGTGCACAGTTCATTGATAATTAACCCAAGTGGAATGGCAGTATCAATGTCCAATTGAATTTGGTTGACCTGTACCTGAATTTTAGCTAGATGAAAACCATACATAAACACAATTTCTTTCAGCAATTGCTCCGAATATTCTTGAAAGTTAACGGTTGAAATGTCTTCATTCTGATATAACTTTTGATGAATCAAAGACATGGATTTTATTCTACTTTGGCCTTCATTCAAACGTCCCAATGCTTTTTCATCTTCTATGTCCTTGGATTGCAATTCAATTAAACTTGCAATCGTTTGAAAATTGTTTTTTACCCTGTGATGAATTTCTTTTAACAACATCTCCTTTTCCGCATTTCTTACCTTGAGGATCTTGGAATTCTTTAAAATTCGTGCGATCAAAATTAAAGTGACTAACAAGAAAAAACCAACAATGGAGGAAATAAGAACATACCATTTGCTTTTTTCCTTCTCTTTTTGAATCGCAAGTTCATTAGATTTTTGAATTTCAATCGTATTAAAATCTGCGATGCTTTTTGCTAAATCTTCCGAATAAATCTTCCGAATTAATATCAAAGCAGATGTTTTAAATTCAAATGCCTCTTTGTATTTCTTATTTTTAAATAAACTGATTCCACATTCATTGTAAAGGTGATATCTAAACATTGGATTGAGTTTTCCGTCAGTTGTTTTAGCAGCAAGTTCACAAAAACCAATTAAACTAGTAACATTAAATAACTTGAATATTCTTTGCTGACTGACAGGTGAATCAGCCAATTCGCCTAAATATTTTATATAAAAACTATAGCTATTGTATTTGCTTTTCGGCGTTTCATACAAGCTAAATAGTAATTTCTCAATAAACGTTTCATCAAAATCTCCTTTGTAAATATACGCGTCTAATAAATGTTCAATGGTCGATTCATACAAGGAAGATTTTTCTCTTAATTGATTTTCAATTGTTAAACTTTCCTTACAGAGATTAATGTAACCGTCCAAATCTCCAGTCTTTATCAAAAAATCAGCATAATAAAACTTTGACAACAAAATTAAATTAGTGTCTTTCAATTTGCGAGCCTCGCGCATATTATGCTTGCTCATCAATATTCCCTCCTTCGTTTTCTGTTGAATCGATAACATCACAATGTCATGGATATTGGCATACAAAAGTGTTTTTTTATAATTGGTAGAAAACTTGTTTTCAATTCCTTTTAAATATTGCTTCAAATTTTCGCTCTCTTTGTTGGCAATTTCTAAACTCAACTCATTTCTAATGAATGTTATCTGCTCATTTTTGAGTTTAACATAATTTAAATCAACCTTTTGATTGGAACTAGGAGGAATTATTTCCCTTGTTAGCAAATCATTTAATTTTTTGAACTCGATTTCTCCATAAATATCTGAATTCAGAGTAAATAACAAATAGTCTTGGTAAGATGCATTTCTATCGATTATCCTTTTTAAACTTCCTAAATAAATTGATTTTTTCGCGGATTGCGTATATAATTTAGCTGACTTAAAATTACCATTCAAAATGGCTTTCTCAATTTTAATATATCCTATCGAACCAAGGATTTGAATTTGAAAACAAGTTGTAATACAAAACAGTAGTATGAATTTTTTCATTTACCTTTTTATTGAGAATTTTTTAATAAAAGCAGAAATAAATATAAAGTTTTTCTCTGAAATAAAATGGCAAACAAACGCTCAATCTTTTCAAAAGAAACAAATTATGCAAATTTAATGTGCACCATTTCATAAAATGTTCTGAAATGCCTTTTTTTTGTTCTGAATGAAACAAAAGTTCTCACAGAGCTGCTTATATGAGACCTCTTTTTTAGACTGAAAGTGTAAAGATATTAGACAATAGACTTCAATCGATTTCGTTTTTAGAAAGTTCCATTAATTAAAATACACAAAATCGTGTTTGGCTGAATTTGGGGCAATTCGGAGTTTTGTGTTAATTGTGAAAACTTTTGCTGCCTGGTTTTTAATCATACTTATATGGCTCTTTATCATAAGCCAATTGTTTTACAATATTCAACACCCGTGTCATATATACTTTCCAAAATATTTTTCCAAAAAGCCAATTGAATGGATATAAAATTATAATTGCTGAATGTAGTGTGTAAGTGTAATCTATTTTGATGGTGTTTTTTTCTATCTCAGTTGTTTGCCATTCGCCCACAAACTTCGTGAATCCCAACATCCAAGATTGAAAGTCACTCACTTCAAATTTCCAATATTTATTTTCAATTCGTTCTTTTATGCTATCGCTAGAAATAAAGCCGCCTTTTTGCGTCAAAGACTTTGCAGCATATACTTTTTTACTCGAACCCACTTTTCCCCAATTTTCATCATTGGTGCAATGCGTCACTTTTGGCATGAAACCAAAACCAGTATGAATTTTTGAAACATCGCAAAGCAAAGGCGTTTTAAAAGCCCGTTCTAAAGAACATTTGTAGATTGTTGTTACTTTAATTTTCGTTTCCATAAATTCATATTTAATGCGTTTTTGTCAGCTTTTTTGGCAAGGGCTTGTAAGCACCAAAACTTCTTTTGTTTTATGTCATTTATGTTCTATAAGTTGTCTAAATAACATTCAAAAAAAGGTCTTTCTCGATAAACTACTGCTTCCTTATATTCTTCAGGTCTTGTTAACTGACCTTCCCGATGCGAACGCAATTCGCCATTTTTTAGAACATAGCTATGATTAATAATTTCTTCAATATCATCGACTGAATAGCCTTCAGGCATTTGAAAAAACTCCCAAAGAAATGTTGTCCCAAAACCAACATATTTTCCGTCTTTCATTTTAGCTGCAAATCCTGTCCAGCCCATTGTTGTCTCTCCGTGAATTTGTCTTTGTATGCTTAAAGGAAAGACAAACTTGCTTTTTTCTACTCTATCAATATCATATTGATCTATGCAGTTCCCTTTTGTGACAAAATTTTTCACGATGTTGTAATAATTAACTCCCGAAGAACGATTAAAAAACCCTCTTTTAATTTGTTCTTCCTTGAAGCGTCTGATTGCTAGATTTACGACTGTCTTAGGGTTTCGGAAAATTACACAAGGTAAAAATGTTCCGTCCGTTAAATAAACAGATGCTCTATAACCAATTCCATAAGCATTGTTCTCCAATGGCTCAATATTGTCTTTTAAAAATTTGATAATATCTTCCGTTTGCTGTCGAATCATAATATTGAAGCTAAATTATTTATTTGGACCATTTCGTTAGACACAAAACCTCAAATTTAATAGTACATATCTTATTAAAATGAGTCTCTTTTCTCAAATATACCATTTTTTCAGAAAATCTAAAACGATAAAACATTCAACTGCAAATCATTCTTTTTTCAAAAAAAACTGCAAATCCAAGCAATTTATTCAAGACGGAATTGATGTTCAAATTTTTCAAAACTTGCATATCCAGTTGGACCAGCTTGCACAATGATACAATCTATTAAATGTGAAGTTGCCATTGTTTGGGAGTGCACTAAAATTGAACCACCAGGTTGAAGGTATAACGCTTCCACACAAACTGAATGATTCTTTGGCATAATAATAGAAATTTTAAATTTTGATTCGACAAAACTTAAATATTCATTGATGTTTTCCAAGGTAATTTCCGATTTATTGGTTGTCAATATCAAGCGACATTCCTTTTTGCGATTGATACCAACCATTTTACAATCTGAGATACCGCCAAATTTCAAGGTGTCTGAATCATTTACTAATTTTAGTTCAATGAGATGTTCAGTAGGATCTTCTATATACAACTCCATAAAATCGAGACTTAAGTAATTTGTGTCACATTGCGTTAAACCAACTTTAGGAATTGACAAAGTGAATAAAATCAATAATTTGAAGATGTTTTTCATATGCATACTACTACCGATTAATGGATTGGAACCTGACCAAAATCCTCAGAAAAAACGCTTCACAGAAGTAAACGTTACAAATTCCGATTCTCTGATTTATCAAAGCAAGATTTAAGAATGAAGCATTCGCTTTGCTATATTCAGCAATTAATTAAGTATTATTTATTCTCAGTATAAAAACCAAGTTCGATCAATTGGTTGTAAAGTTTCATAGTTTCTTTTAGAATTTTCAACTTAATATTTTCTAGTGCAAAGTATCTCTTGAAAAACCTTTTTTTGTTCAAATAAATAATCAGAAATGAAATGACATCATCAAAAGACCAACTAAGGTGATGAATATTATTTTTCGAGTTTATCAATCATAACCTTTGACCTTTAGCCACTGTGCCCAGTTATTGTGCGTTTTTCTTTTTTTCTCCAACCCATAATTTTCCTTTTTCAAATGCATATATTTCAAAAAAGTGTTCTGTCGGATTTTCCGGTTTATATTTTCGATGCTTTTTAAGTAGCATATTTTCAAAGCCTTTTTTTGACTCTAAATATGCCTTTTTATTTTCATATTCTGACTCTTCACCTAAAAAAGTATTATCAAATAATTCTTCATCAAGTCTTAATTCCCAATGATAATCATCAATTTTTTTGTTATTCCCAAATTTTACTGGCTCAATGTCTTTGTTAAAATCAGGTTTTGAGAAAGTGTAGTCGTAAAAGTTTATTTTATTTCTTAGCGCACAGACAACTTGAGAATTAGAAAACCTTTCTTGATAAAGCCATATTTTTAAATAATATGGTTCATCTAATTTATCAAGTTCAACTTTCCAACTATCATAAATTTCAAATAACCCATTTAGAATCTTATTTTTAGTAATTGTCTTCGGTTCCGGAAGAATACTTTTTTTCTTAATTCTTGTAAAACCATTCCATGGAAAAATTCTAAATTTCACATTGCTTCTTTCCCACTTAAGGAGCGATTCTTTGTCAAGAATTTGATTGTCTTGAATCCATGTATCAATTTTTCTCCAAATTCTTCTATGTCCGCGAACTGTTGTTTTCAAGAGGTTTCATTTAGTGTTTAATGCCAAAATTTAACTGAAAAAAAATAAACTAGATAAACACAAAATTATTATTGTCAGACTTCGCAATACTAGTTTCATTTTTCAGTAATTGATTTGATCGTCTAATTTTGATGGTGCTTTTTAAATTTCGTGTATGATGGATCTAATCCTTCCCATTCCTGATAAACTTCAAAGGTAATTACATTGTCGGTTGAATCAAATTAGTGGAAGATTTGAGTTATTTCTTCAACTGTTTTACCTTTCAAATGATAATTATTAAGTAAATCGTCAATCATCGCGTTTCTATATAGAAAGGATCCACAATCCGCGTCATCATTCCATTTTTCAATGTCAAATTTCATTTTATCTGTTCAATTTCCACAAGAACAAAAAGTGAAGAATATTAGAAATATTAAACTATACTTTATCATTTAACTCGTTTATAGCTAACTTATTTCCATTTCTCTACCCATTCCCTCTCATTTTCTGTGAGAATTTCTACTTTTGGTTCATAGTTTGGATTTGGGATATACCAATCTAATTTTCTATAAAAGTCATTCAAGTCTTGATTTTGAAAAACATAACCCCGTCTCGCAAATGGTAAATTTTTCAAAACCTTTCTCTGTAATTCGTTTTGAGGTTCATTTATTTTATCAACTTGATAGTAGGAAAATGGTATATAATCTAAGTTTTGAATTCCAAGATAATTTTGAGCGTAAAGAAATAGGTCTCCATTAATTCTAAAATTGGTTTTTTGAAAAACTAAATTCCCTTTTTGCAAATGGAATTTAACAGCATCATTTTCAATAAATGAATTGGGTGTTCCTTTGATTTCTTCGATTTTTCCTATTCCATTCACTATCCACTCATTTGCGTTTTTGAAAAATGATTTATCAATAGAAAAGGTTTCAAATTCACCTAAGTCAATAATCAAAGTAAAGTCGTCTATTTGTTTATTTGCCCAGCGATTAGCCGCTGTTAACACATATTCAAATTCATAATTATATTCAATTGAACCCGATAGGTCGTAATTATAAGTATGCTTTATAATATTGATGCCTTTTTTAAAGGTGACATCAAAATAGTATACATAATAAAAATCAACATCATTTAAATTGGTGTTATCATCAATTTTTGGAAAACCCAACGACTTTATTTTTCCATTTTCGGCATAAAGTGAATCAGAAACATAAGCAACATTGTAATTTAAAATTCTGTTATTTTGTTCAACTGTAAAATCTCGCATGTATGGGTGGTGTCCATTTTTAGGCGTTCCATCTACATCACCGCTGGGAGAAAAAGCCTCAAAACCTACGGTGATTTTTTTATCCTCATTTGGATTGAAAAACTCATAATAGACAGTCACTTCAATAAATTGATTTCTCACTTTTTTAAGTGTCAAAATTTCTTTTTTAACACTGATCTGAGTTTCATTAATTGGAATGAGTTGATTTCCTTTTGCAAAAAAAGCTCCGTCATTCGCAAAGGAAGAATAACTTATGAATATCAGTATTATTTTAAAAATTTGTCTTGTCATTTTGTGCCGATTTTTTATTTCCATGGTTACGCTTCATTCTCTTTTATTTCCGAACTATTTTCTAGTGCAAAGTATCTCTTGAAAAACCTTTTTTTGTTCAAATAAATAATCAAAATTAAAAACCCTAGCAAGATTAATACATTGCCGTAATGAAAAGACCAATCAGGTATGTTGAATATTTCAATATTGTAAATTGCTCCCAACTTCCAATTTGTTCCAAAAAATGAAAACTCTACCCAATTCACTCCGCTATGTAAACCAACTGGCAACCAAATTGAATTGGAATAGAAATACAAAAGTGAAAAAATGTATGAATAAATAAAAAGACTTAGAAAATAACCAAGACTAAAATCCTTCAACACAAAATGCCCAAGGCTAAAAATCAATCCCATAATTACAAATATCACATGAGGATTCATATAATTTTTTAGCTTTTGAATAGGATACGCTCTTGTACTTAATTCTTCAATAAAGGAATTCCAAAAAAGGAATCCGACAAAGAAGTAGAGATAGTAAGCCAAATAAGTCAAAATTGAAATGTCTGCGGGAATAACTTTTATATACTTAACATTTTCCGCACTTGCGATTAAAACAATGTATTTTAAAGCAACTAAAATTGCACCAACAATAAACCCGATGCCAATGGTTCTCCCAATTTTACCTTGAAATCCTAATTCGGCTAATTTTTTCTGATGTATGTATTTTTGTGTAAGCCATATAATTCCAATTGAACATACACCGAACAGAAAAAAGAAAAATACATTTGCAAACTTAACCTCAAAATTTTGACCTGTGTTTTCTCGAATATGAACTCCAAATAGCTCCGCAATACTTATTACAGGTAACATAATCGCAACCGAAAGGAATACCACAAGTGTTACCGTGATGATTTTTAGGACTAAATGATTTTTGTATGCTGTTCTTAGTTTTTGTAGCATTTTTTGAGTTTAACAGCAGCATGCTTTGCGCCGTGCCCGCTTTTTAAATAAATTGTAGTTTCGAAGATAGATTATTTTCTTTCATAAAAATCTATTTCCAAAGGAAGATTGAAAGAATTCACATAAATTCGGGTTATGTATCTGCTAGATATTACCATGTATTTCAATCTTTTCCAGTTTTTTGAATCGACTTAGACTTCTCAAAACTTGTTTTCTCTTCTGGTTAATGGGAACATCTAAACGAATGATATTTAAGTCGTTTGGATATTGGATAAATTTCCATTTTTTTATTTTCAGTTTTGTTTTTGCAGGATTGTGAAGAAAAAATGTGATTTCCAAGATTTGAAGGGGCAAGTTTAAATTTTGTAAGAGATCAATCTTACTGAGATCAATGTTTTTATCAGTTTCATTTCTGATTTCAATTTTTAATGATAAAATTTTGGTTTGACTCAGCAAAACTTTCTTTGACAAATCAAAATCGAATTTCCATTTTCCGTTTGAATCAATAGAATATGCGACAGAGTCAAAAATATAAATCTGATTGTTCTCGAAACCAATTGGAAAGGGTGTGCATTTTTCTTTTGATTCTGTATGAATAAATTCTTCAGGAAAAGTAAAGTTTGGTATGGCATATTCAATGGAAGTTCGCAATTCAATTTTTCCCAATGAGTCATACAATTGAAAAATCTTTATGCCCATTTCAAATATTGAATTTGTATCCACAGGACATTTAATAAATGAGGCTTGGGCATTTCCTATACCTGATATCAAGACAAACCAAATGAATAATATTCTTCTTTGCATATTTTTAATTAATCTTTCTGTGGTGGGCATTTAATTGCAGAAACGTTCCCAAGCCATGCGAAGGAGCCGATTTAAAGTTAATATTATTTACCTCTGGAGGTGCTTGGTGTGATTAAATATTGAAAGTTTTTGTTAATCGATTTTCGTAATCAAGAATTCGGCTTTATTTCTAAGCGTGTTTTAGGCACATTTATTTTTTAGTTAAAGTGAAGTTTTCGGTTATCAGAATTTCATTTAATTTATCAATTCTAAACTTATTAGTAGGCACGTACTTTTTTATTCCCTCATTCTGGTTATAACCGTCAATAACCAATCTATTATACTTTACTGAATCAATGTAAAACTTCAAATATGGCCCTTCTGGAGTTACAAATTCCAACTCCTCAATTCTATTTCCTTTTGAATCTTTAATTAAAATATGGAATAAAATTGGCCATTCCCTAAAACTTTCCTGTTCTATGGCATGGACATCAATAATACAGTCGCTGGTCAATTGAAAACTCAAATTATGTGTTCGACTTTTATAATCTCGAATCAGTATTATTGAAAAAATAATAATCAAGATTGAAAATAATACTAAGGAAACTCGATTTGCTATTTTCTTGTTTTTCAATCTTTTCAAAATGAATCTTAAAATAAAAATTCCAATTGAAATCGGCAAAAGGTAGAGAGTTAGAATTACAATAATCATTTTATTTGTTCAATTAATTCAAGGCGCCTAACAATACTTTTCTTTTCCAAAATTGTGCCTGGTGACAGCACTGCATTTGCACCAATTTTAGAATTATCTCCAACTAACGCACCAAATTTTTCTGTTTTCGTATCTATGATTTGATCGTCATGTTTTATAAATATGCTTTTATCTTCTCTTTCGTTATAATGATTTGCACAAATTGAACCTGCTTCAAAGTTTGTGTTTTTTCCAATTATACTATTTCCAATATAATTAAAATGTGCAATTGCTGTTTTGTCAAAAATTATTGATTGTTTGATTTCTGAACTTGGTCCAATTTTTACTCCGTTGCTCAAAAAAATGGGTCCTCGCAAATATGCGTTTGCGCCAACAAAACAATTTTCAGAAATAATTATTGTTCCTTTCATAATTACACCTTGCTCAACAATTACAGATTTATGAATTGCAATATTATTGTCGATTATAAAATCACCATTTAATTTTTGAATGATAGGCAACATGCAGTTATCTAAATCGTCGATAATTTCCCAAGGTTGCATTTTTTCACTTTGTGGAAATGTTGTTTTGATATTTTCTATATAATTTTCAATGTCTATCATTCTTCGTAAATTTCAATTGGTAAGTTGTAAGGGTCATTAAAAAATGTGAATTTATCAATGCGAATCTATTCCGTTTTCTATTTTTTTCGCACCAAAAGAAATATGGTTAAACCTTTTTCATTTAACGTTATAGCAAGTTGGCAGCAGTGCCCCCTAACTTAGAGGCAAATATAAAAAAAAGAGGCATTGTGCCAAACTGCCTGTTGCAAGCAGCCAAGGTTTGAACTTCAATTCCCTAGTTTTTTTCGGCAAAATACTCGTAAGTAACAGTGATTGTGTGATTTCTGCCACCTTTTTCAAAGATTTCAACTTTCTCTATCTGGTTCTTGTCATTGTAATAGATAATTTCATGCCCATTTCGTTCATCAACTTCAAACGAATACTCATATTGGTATACATTTTTGGATAAGGTTGAATAAGTACAATGTGCGCCTTCGCTCTTGCAGTATTGTTCTTTTCTATCTAACGCTGCAGCCTTACTGATATCAAACACATGTAAATCTTTATCGTAAAATGCTCTTTTGTAGACATCAAAGGCATCGGGATAAATCATGGTTGGATACTCGAACTTTTGAATAATTGTGTCTCCAATTGCATAAAACTCTAAAAAGAGTTCGTTTTTATTTTCGTAGGTGTTTATTACTTCGGCAAACTTGCCATTCTTGCCATACTCAAATTTGAGTGTAAAATAGGGAGGAGACGCATAAACTTCGTAGTAATCAAGTTTCTTGTACCTACCTAAGGTGTCAAATTCTGCGTAATAAGTAGGAACAGTGAATCCGTCATCGATCACTTTTATGCTTTTAACACCTTTGAAATTTTGTTTTGTAAACTGAATGGGGGCTGACGAACGCAGTATATCGGGGAAACGAAAACATGAAATAAATTTAGTGAAAGTAATGATCGCATCTTCACTGGGCTTATTTACATAGGAATATTTAAATTCTTCTGCTAATGAATTTTCGATCTCATTTGTTACACTGTCTTTAATTAGAATTGAATCATTTTCTTGACAAAATAATTGACATGGAACAAACAGTAAAAAAAACGTTACTTTATATAATTTATTCATGGAGATTGGCGAATGGGTTGCTTAAATGGATCGAGTTGCGAAAAGCCGCTTTTAAGTGTAGCTTTTGTCAATATTACCAAGTGCTAGTAGGCTGAACAGATCCTTGCTTTTGCGGTAAACCAAATTCGTCTATTTGGTAAATATCATACCCGCCAGAGTTGTTCAATTGATACGAACCTGTCTTTTTTGGTAAACCAAATTCATCTATTTTGTAAAAATCGTATCCACCAGAGTCATTCTGCCGATACGAGCTTGTCTTTTTTGGTAAACCAAATTCGTCTATTTTATAAAAATCGTATCCGCCAGAATCATTCTGCCGATACGAGCTTGTCTTTTTCGGTAACCCAAATTCGTCTTTTTTGTAAATGTCATAACCGCCAGAGTCGTTCGGTTGATACGAGCCTGTCTTTTGCGGCAAACCAAACTGGTCTTTTTCAAAAATTTCGTAGCCGATTTGAGAAAAAGCAGCGGAAAGTCCAGCGAAAAGTATTGCGATAATAAGTGAGCCTTTTTTCATTTTAATTTATTTAATTCTGCCTACTACATTCGGTTTTCGGCTACTCCGTTTTTGTAAATTTACAAATAACTTACTTCAAAGTCCTAACCAAAAATATGCCAATTTTTCCTGAAAATATAGAATAGTAAAACATTCAACTTCAAACCCCGGCAACAATCCCCACACGCCCCGGCGGAGGTGGAAAGCCCACAGCGGTTTTTTACCGCGCGGACTTGCAGCCGCAGACGGTTTCCCGATTTTTATCGGGAGGCGCCCAAAAAGGAAAAATCTTTAATTTACAAACATTTAAAACTTACTTTACAAAACGGGAATTGTTGTCTGCAAAAGTGGGGTTTTGTTCTTTTAGTTGGTTTTGGGATTGTTTTAAAATATCCGATTTGCTATCGGTTGTAAATCCAGATTAAGTTTTAGGTTTTCAGTAGTAACTTCATATCCCAAATCTTCATATGCAAAATTTAATGCTTCATGTAAATTTGAGTAAAGTTCGGTAATATCTATGCCTTTTGTAAAAACACGCTTTTCTTCAGTGTAAGTTGAATAACCCGTCTCCGTTTTTTCAACTGTGATGTCTATTTTTTTCTTTAATTTTTCCATTTCGGATTCGTGAAATTTCAATAATAATGCTTTTGTTATTTCAAGCAGAAACTGGATTAACTTGAATTTGCCCTCCAATTGCTTTTAAAACTTTCATGATTGTGGCAAATTGCGGTTTTGAACCTTCTGACAAGGCTTTGTATAAGCTAGGTCTACTCATTCCTGTATCCTCCGCAATTTTTGTCATTCCAATCGCTCTTGCAATGTGACCAATTGCGTTAATGACATCTTCTGTATTGCCTTCTTCCAAAACCGTATTCAAATACTCAGCAATCATTTCGTTACTATCTAAATAATCTGCTATTTCAAATTTTGAAGTTACCATAATTTCATTTATTTAATTGTGCCCAAATTTCCTTTGCCTTCTTAATGTCTTTATCTTGTGTTGATTTGTCTCCTCCAATTAAAAGAATAATGATTTTCCCATCTTTTTCCTTGAAATAAATCCTGTATCCTTTCGCAAAATTTATTCGCATTTCACGAATTCCATCTCCAACCGGCTTACAATCTCCAAAATGCTCATCATTTTGTAATTTTTGAACTCTAAACAAGATTTTTGCCTTTGCTTTTAAATCAGTTAACTTTCTGAGCCATTTATCAAAATCTTTTGTTTTTTCGATCAAGTACATTGGAAGTGTATCTATTTGGATACAAATTTAAAGAAAAATTATGAACTTTTAAAATAATTTTATCAAATGAAAAAGAAAATCACAAAATTCCATACCTTCATTGAACCAATCCCCAACAAAAATGTATCACCCCACATGAAATCCATTCTTTGCTTTTTCCTATTGTCTTTCAGTGTCGCGGCGCAAATTTCTCCTTTGAATCAAAATCCTTTGATTTCACTGCCCATTCATTATTTCCCTTTTTACGATAGTGTGCAAATCATTGAGGTAGATTATTATACACAGTCTTTGGACGAAGGCGCACTCCACGATGCCATGTATCCGCGTGGCGGTTCTTCGTATTATGATGCGATGTTACAAAATCGCCCAAATGCTTACCTCGTGAGACACCTCAGCGGGAAAATTATAGCCAATTATGGTGTGCTGAATTTAGAGCAGTTGCATTTGAGTTCTCCCGATTCCTGCCAAAAAATCACGCACAAACAGCACCTAAATACCATTCAAAATCAAAGTTACCATCGCTATGAAAAATCGCTCAAAGATGTCAACGGCTATGGCTATCGAATCATGCGATTTTTCGTGCCCAAACCACGCATTGAAATGCCCGAAATGGGCGTCCAACTTTTTGGAATTTTAGATACACTCGGGAAAATTACCATTCCCATGAACCATTTAGGCATTGACTATGCCAATGGTGAATATTTGGTGTCGCGATACACGCGCATATTTGAACCTGCAACTTTTCCGCCCATCAAACTGGTAGAAAATCCAAAAACAACGCATCCCGAATACAAACCTTTCGCCATCTACGACAGTACTTTTCAATTGACCTTGCCCGGTTCTGACCTTCCATTGCGACGCATCGCTCCCAATCGGTTTGCGACGGTTGCGCCTGGATGTATTTCTTTCATGAATCGCCACGGAACTGGATTGCACCAAAACAATTACCAAGCGCTTGAAGATGCTAGTTACGGTGAATTAATGATTTACACCGCTTACCACAACGATTCACTCCTAATGGGTTTGCTTTCGCGCGAATTGGAAGAAATCACGCCAGCGATTTACTACGCCATTGTGCCGCAAGAACATGGTTTTCTCTTGGGAAATCCGCCCAGAAAAAATGGCTATTTGAACTTGCAAGGAAAAACCTTGGTGCCGTTTGAACTGCAAGCTGAACACATCGAATACCGCCGAGATCATTTCATCGTGTTCACGCGCTATGTAGATATGCCCAATGGAAAAATGCTGTGTTCTGGCTTGATCGACACTTCGGGGAAAATCCTATTACCAGCAGAATACTGGGAAATTGGGTATTTTCAGAATGAACTCGCGATTGTAAAAAAAGACAACAAATATGGTTTCATCAACCGTTCGGGAGAAATGCTTTGTCCGAATATCTACAACCACATCGGACAATTGCACCGCAACTTCATTGAAGTGACAAAAGACAACAAACTTGGCCTCGTGGACCACTTGGGCAAAATCATTTTGGAACCAAATTACAAGGATGTCGTTTGGTACGATTCGCTGATTCACTGCGCCAACGACCAAAATGAGTATTTCATTTACGATTTGCGCACAGGGAAAAAATACCAACACAATTTTGGCAAATTGATTCCGCAAGTTAATGGTTTGTCGTTCTTCCTAAAAGACAACAAATACGGCTTGGTAAATGCCCAAGGAAAACTCATGCTCCCTGCACAATTCGACAAAGTACGCGCCTACCGCAACAACCGCGCTGTGGTGGAAATAAATGGGAAATATGGACTTATTGATGAACACGGAAAAATCGTGCAGGCGATTAAGTTTGCTGGATATGGGGTTGATTTGGACGGGAATTATGTGTTGAAATAAATCCAACCTTTCATTTGAAAAGTCGAAATTTCACAGCAAAAAACAGCTACTTCTCAATTCTTCACCATTTCAAACTCAAACACGTTCTTCACTTCAGGTTTAATAATCACGTTATTGTCTGTTCCAACAATTCCCAACTCTGTATCCCAACTGCCATTTGTGAATTTAAATTGCGCAGGACTTTGAAGTTCTAAAACGATTTCTCTTTCCAGTTCAGCGGTTTTTTTCATTTCGACTTTGTTTGGATTCCAGTCTCCCAAGGTAGGCTGATTGCCGGTAATGTAAACAACATCGTCTTTGTTGGTCACTTTTAGGCGAATCGTTACTTTATATTTTTCAGCGCTCAACTCGCTTGCTTGCTTCGATTGCATATTTTTAAAATAATATTCAAACGCGCGATTCAAACTCGGTGGAAATGTGCTCCAATGGCTGTTATTGGGAAATGCAGCGGTTTCAACAGTAATATTTTTATCTTTTAATGTATCTTTAAAAAACGCATAAACGCTTTCTCGTGCTGGTTTCCAATCTTGCCAATATTCAATGCCTTCGTCTGCATGACTCAAATAAATGAACGTGGAATTTTTTACTTTCGAATAATCAAAATGAGTGAGTTCTTTGCTCAATTTATTGTCGTCGTAGGCAAGATTGGGCGATATCGCAAAGTAATTTCGAAATAAATTGGGCTTCTTCACCAAGGAATACAAAATAAAAGAAGCGCCTAAAGAATGGCCAACCGCAATATTTTGATTTAAGGTTCTGTATTTGGTGTTGATATATAGAATTACTTCTGATTCAACGTAGTTCGAAAAATTATCTGCATTTCCATGATGCGTTCCAGCCTGTTTTTTGTAGGATTCCGATTCGATTTTTGGCAGAAAATCATTTCTCCTCGAATAATCGAGTTTTTCATTGTACGGTGAAGAAATGCCCACCACAATAAAAGATTGATCTGCGCCACCTAAAAAGGAAACGATGGAACTGGTGTAATCAAAAAACTCCCTGCTTTGGCTGTCGAAAACATAAATCACATTGAAATATTCATTCGTTCTCGCATCATAATCTGCAGGCGTATAAATCAAAATTTCTCTTTCTTGATTCAATGCTTTCGATTGGATTTTTACATTTTCAACGCGCGCACTGGTTTGCACAAAAGCATGGTTAAAAAATACCATGAACAAATAAAGGATTCCGAACTTCAATTTCATACCGGGCAATTTAACACACACAAAAATATCAGCTATTTTTGAATAGTTGCGCGCCTTGCAAGTTTTTCTATTTCACCGTTTTGCTCAAACGATAAAACGAAAGCCCTTTGCGCGACTTCGCCACATTTCCTGCTTCATCAAATGACCAAACCGTGTGAAATTGCTGTCCAGCATCGCTTTTCGTTAAAACCACTTTGTTGCCTTTGACGCTCCAATTTCCCTTCGCCACAATTTTCGCATCCGCCACGGAGAAATCTTGGAAATAATACGTGTGGTCTGCCTCAATGCGCAATTGAATTTGAGACGGATCATTGGCCGCAACGGTGTAAGTGCCAATGAAATGAGTTTCTTCAGTGCTTTTGAAGGAGGAAAGGACGAAAATTGTTGTGAGGATTGTGAGGGATTTGATGGGATTTTTCATGGTGTTTGGATTTTGAAAGTTATTGTAAAGTTATCACATTTTCAATCCCACCATAAAGTAAAAACGTTTTTTTTCCCTACTGAAATATTTGCGGGTTTATCATACATAAAACCTTCTTCGATTTCATCTGGTTGAAGTGTCGACGTTTGTTTTTTTAATTCTTCTAGCGTCCAATCTCCAATTATATAAACTGCATCAGAACTTGGCCATTCATCTTCAATTTCAATAATACGAACATAAATTGCTTCTGTCTTTTGGTTAGCCTTGATTTTTTTGAATAAATCATAGAATTTCTTAGGCTGAATTTCTGGATCCAAATTGGCACCAATTGAACCAGTTATTTTATTCCCATCGAAGAATTGTTCAAATGAAATCGCAACTTCATTTTTCGGAAAGCCTTGTTTCTGAATCTCGTTTAACAACAAAGATTTTGGGTTGTCATTTTTACAAGATGAGAAAAATATGGCTGACAAAATAAGAAATTTAGTGAATGTTTGTTTCATTTTGAATAACAATTTGTTAGCTTGCAATCGACAACTCGCGAAAGAAATCGTTGAACCGAAGTTAAAGTTTTTTCTTTCAATTTGAGTGTTTCTCGTAAAAATGAATCGATAGTTGGAGAAAACTGCCGTCAAGTGCTTTTTCTTTTAAAAATCCAATAAAAAGTTTTGTAATCTTGTTGTGGAGAATAAAAGGTTTCGGTATTTATAGCATTAATTTTTAAACTCTTTGGAAGTGGATTACTATTTTCAAAATCATTCATGTCAATTGTTAAAACATCACCTTTTAGACTCCAGATACCATGTTGTATTTTGTAGTCTTTGCCATAAGAAATGAATGAAATATCTTTCACTACTAGTTTTCCAGATTTTTTAAACTTATATGTACCTTGAAAATCTCCACTGGTGAATGGCTCTAGTATTGTGTCATGTACATGGAATTCCCATTTCCCTTTTGTCAACTTAAGGTTTTCTAAAATTAACTCATTGGTTTGTGTGCTTGCTGAAAATGTGATCAACAAAAGTAGTATTACGCTTGTAAGATATTTTTTCATTTAATGATGTATCGATAATGGTAAATGTAAAATGAGCAATAAGTAACGTAGATATAACATTTAAAGGTATGCAACTACAAGAAGTTGGCGATTTTTACCACAAATATTCATGCGAAGAACGAAAGTTTGTTGAACCACAAAACTATTATACGAAGCACTGAACCGCCAATTTCTTGTTGGTGCTGTTAGTGGCTATTTTTATTTAGTTTCTTGTGTATTAATGATATTGTTGTCATTATGTCTAGAGCTTCGTCCTCGGTTATTGTCCAAACAACTTTTGGAGCGTGGGCGGTTGTATTTCTAAACATTCCAAAAACTCCTTTTATTAAATTTGAAAAACCCTTTTGTTCACTCTGTTCTGTGTCGGTCTGCAAAGAATTAATTTTGATTAGAGGACTTGTAACCGATAATGCTCTGTCAATAAGTTCAGCACCGTCAAGAGTTAAACTCGTCCTTTGTCTTATTTCTTCTGCAATACTTTTAACTGCTTCAAAGACCGAGTGAAAATAGTTTTCTGAAATTAATTCTGAATTGCAGTATTCATAGATTTTCGAATGAATGTTTCGGTTTTCTAGTTTTGATTTGAACCTATTTACTCGTTGTTCAGCTTCTGTAATTGTTGTCGCTACTGCAACAGGATTAAACACTCCATTTTCATTTAGTTGTAACCCGATAAATGAAAGTCGTTTGTTTAATTCAGCTCTAATAGTTTCATATTTATCATTCTGTCCTATAAAACGTGAGGGTTTTAAAGATACGTTTATGAATTTCAAAATGCTATTAGAGTTCTGATTTCTGTTTTGAAAATCAACGAAACTATTGTAAAGCCTTTTCCACTTTGTATTCGATGGGTCAACGTCAATAAGCCCTGCTTCTGGAATAAATTTAGTTAGTTCAGTTCCTGTCAGCCCCCGTCCTGTGTCAGCTAAAATTTTCGCTAACCCTTCCAAAGTTCCGCTGTCAATTGAATTGAATATTTTTTTTGCCATAATTATTTATACATCTTTTTCAATTTGCTCGTAGGTTAAAATCCTACTAGCAAGTCTGTCAACTGTTTCGCTTGAAAATCTACTTTTAGCCTGTCTTAAATGATTTATTAGAGCATTAATATCACTGTCTTTTTCAACTATGAGATATTTAATATCGTCTGGTTGAAAATTTAATCGAAGATGACTTACTTTTTGATTAAAAGCAGACTTTTGTTTTGATTTCGTAATTTTTTCGATTGGGACAAAAGATAAAATATCTTCTGTAATTGGTGGAACATATCTCCATTCACGTTCATTAGCAAAAACATAGTCTACAACAGTATTTTTCCCAGGTCGTATTAAATCTCCTTTGTAGTTTTTTATATAACGTAAAGTATTTATCGTGTTGTTGTATGCTGTTTCATATCTTCCACTCGTGTCAGTTGTATTATTTACAAGCCTGAAAAAATCTTCTATTCCATTCATAAAGTTTTCAGTAAATAAACTATTTTGACTTGCATACATAACAGGATTTAAACCATTATTTATTGCCCAATCTTTTGTTAGTCCAATTCCAAATTTTCCATATGTTCCTATATTGTCTTTTAGTTCTGAAAGTCTTAAATCACTAAATGAAACCATTGGGACAGCAAATTCTTTTGTCAAGTTTCCTCCGAGTATTCTCTCTCTTGCATATGAAACTTTAAATGTGCTTTTTAAAATTGTCTCAAGACTTTTCTTTGTTGTAAAATGAAATAATATGTTGGGATAAAGTGCCATTGTATTAAATTATTTGTTGTTCGTTTACGGTCTGCTTAAAATTGCCACTTACGTTTTGCAGATTGGCGATGGGCGGGCTTTTCAGCACAAAAGTTTGTTCGGAGAACTGAACTTTCGGCTACCACAAAACTGTCAAGCGGAGACGGAACCCCAACCATTGCCAATGTGCTGTTAGCGGTTCGTGCTTCTGTCTGTCCGATGTTGAGTTGCTTCATGGTTAAATGTAACGTTCTATTGATTGCGTTGATGCAGATAAGAGTTTTTGAAACCAGTCGTCCACCAAGTCCAAAGTGTTTATGGGTCTGGTCAAGTCGTAACGCTGTCTGTTGTCCCCGTTACTGAATAGGACAAGTAGTTCTTTATTCGTCGCTCGCTCATACAAGTGAGGCAATGACCAACCTTTTAGCTCATTTGTGAAGTAAAACAGTCGTTGCTCTTGTTCAAGGGATTTTCTATCTTTGTCATTGCCAAAGCTTTTGAAAAGCTCAAACGATATGCGGAAGTCCTGTGTCGTAACAATGCGATTATACGTTTCATCAGTTAGGATAATCTGACACTCTAATAAATATTCACTAAGTCCAAAATGTGCTGTGTTCACATATTCGTTGAATTGATACCATGAAACTGAGTCAACAAATTTCTTTCTCAAAAAATCACTCTTGCTGTTAAAACAATCTTTCAAGATAGTCAGTTCATCTTTTGCTGTCTGAATTGCAGTTGCGTCCTCTTGCAGTTGCACGATGGCTTTTTTTACTTCAATACGGTCTATTAAATTTTGATAGCGGTCTTCAACAGTTACCGATTTTATTAAACCGCCTTCTTCAGCAACTTTAAATTCTATAAATCTTGCAATGTCCTCAACTAAAAACTTCTGGGCGTTTGCGTAAATTCTGGTCGAGGGATACCAGCTTGGTATTTCACCTTGAACCATCGGAACAACCATTAAAAATTGATAGCCTTCGTTTTTTACTGCTGTCCTGTCAATAATTGCGTTACGCTCAATGTCAGTGTAGAAAGAATTGCTCCACTCGTCTCTTGAGAGAATTACAACAACTCTACTTTCATCTTTGAATGTTTTTGCAAAAGCAACAGGTCCTGACTTGCTGATAAGGTCTTCTTGTCTGTCCTCGTAGAAAAACACTTTCAAACTCGGGTTTATTGCCTTCACAAGTTTTTTTGCATAGTCAATGTCCTGCTTGCAAAGTGAAATTGCTATGTCCCATTTATATTTTTTTGTCCCGCTGTCCTTTGTCATTATTTAATTAAAGTTGAATGTTTTTTCACTGTCGGTGTGGTTACGAACTGTCGTCATAGCAGGACCGCTAACTTATATCTATGTAAGGAGACCTATACGCCCAAATTCAGTATTATATGCCTCAAATCTATTAGTCCTTAACCCCAAATATACAATATAATTCCAAAACACAACCATCCTAACCCATTAACCCACAAATCATTAAATTAACTAAAAACTTCCAATCCTCGCAAAAATCCAACACGCCCTGGCGAAGGCGAAAAGCCCACAGCGGTTTTTACCGCGCGGACTTGCAGACGCAGACGGAAAAGGCGCCCAACTCATTCTTCTCAAATTGATTATAACGTCCTTTTTTTCAATACAACGCCAACCCAACTTTCAACCCAAATCGATGATCGATGCCGTATTTGGCGATGAAATCGGCGTTCACCATTTGGTCGAGGCGCAGGCCGTCGAAAGTGCCGTTTTGGATGTTGAGGCGCTCGTAGTAAAAACTGATGACTGCTGATTTTAGGAGGTCTTTCCAGTGTAAATCGTTCGTGCGCACGTAGCCGTTTTTGAAGAAAGTGTAGGGTTTCATCGTCAATTCCACAGAATAATTGGCTTTCGTGCGAAACAAAATGTTCTCCGATTTGCCGTTGCCCAAATAAGGATTTCCATACGAACCAAAAACTGGAAAATCGCAATATCCCCTTTTAACGCTCAACATGAAACCGCCGTATTTTTGCGGAAAGGGCGAAAACACGATGCCAAATCTGCCGATGTAATTGCCCAAAAAGTCGTGCGTGGTACTGCCGTTGATTCCTTCTTGGAAAGTATAAGCCCGCGCTGAATCGGCTGGTGAACTGTAAGTGCTATTAAAACTGGAATTGAAATCTTCTCTCACTTCCCGCGAAAAATGTTGCACATTCAAGCCTTTCACCGCTTTCAAATCAACACAAAAACCCAACACAAACTGATCTGAAAAAAACCGCGCCACATTGATGCCAAAACTTGCTTGCATTCCGCCTGTTTGCATCATTTTCCCCCACGGCGCATAGGTATATTGCCAATTTGCCATGAAAAGATGCGCTTGGGCGTTAGAATCAGGAAATTGCAGGAAGTTGAGCCATGGTTTGTTTTCAACGAGGTCTAAAGAGTCTTCGTTTTCGATTTGCGCTTGCAAATGAAAAGCGAGAAAACAAATGATAAAAGCGTTGAAAAACTTCATACTTGGTCTTAAATATTTACAATTATCGTCCGATTGAAATCTTTTGTTCCTTTTCACTTCGTGGCTGCTTGCGCGGTGCTTGATCAAAACGAACCCAAAAATCAAGGCTGAGTCATCAAGTTAAAGCGCAAATTTTCGCACGCAATCAAATTCTTGCTTCAAGCGCTTTATTTTAAAAGCTTCTGAAAACGTGATTTTGTCGGTGATCTAATCCGCTAGCGCTACTTAGCTTTCTCCAAAAGTCTACATTTTCAGTGCACCTTTAAAAACCTTTCTTCCAAGGCCAAAAGTGTAAAACGTTCATTTTAATTACCGCAATTTAAAATCGTCTTTCCTTAATGAATTCAATTCGTATTCAAAAAAACAAAATGATTTTCTCGAACAATCCTTAATTACAAATTAAACAAAAAATCCCGGTCAAATGAATGAACGGGATTGAATTATTTTGGGATTCGACGATTACAATTTTCTTGCAACTTCCACTTCCTCGAAAGCTTCCACTACATCGCCAATTTTAATGTCGTTGTATTTGTCAATGTTCAAACCACATTCGTATCCTCGTTTCACTTCTTTTTGATCGTCTTTGAAACGTTTCAATGAACCCAATGTTCCTGTGTGTACCACAATTCCATCGCGGATCACGCGGATTTTCGAATTTCTCTTGATAATACCGTCCAATACGAAACATCCTGCGATGGTTCCCACTTTGGTGATATCGAAAGTTTCGCGAATTTCTGCCGAACCAGTGATTTCTTCCAAAATATCTGGTGAAAGCATTCCTTCCATCGCCGCTTTGATCTCTTCAATCGCTTTATAGATAATAGAGTACAAACGGATATCGATTTGTTCTGCTTCAGCCAATTTACGCGCTGCAACTGATGGACGCACCTGGAATCCAACGATAATTGCATCCGAAGCTGAAGCCAAGTTGATATCAGCTTCTGTGATTGCTCCAACGCCTTTGTGAACGATTTTCACTGCAATTGATTCAGTTGACAAGTTCAACAATGCATCTGACAATGCCTCGATAGAACCATCCACGTCACCTTTCACAATCAAGTTCAATTCTTTGAAATCGCCAATCGCCAAACGACGACCAATTTCATCCAATGTAATGTGTTTCGTTGTACGCAAACCTTGCTCTCTGTACAATTGCTCTCTTTTGGTTGCAATTGTTCTCGCTTCACGCTCGTCATCCAATACGTGGAATTTATCTCCCGCGCTTGGTGCACCGCCAATTCCTAAAATCGAAACTGGAGCTGCTGGCGTTGCTTCCTTCACTGAATTTCCGCGCTCATCATGCATCGCTCTTACACGTCCATAATGACGACCAACCAATACAACATCTCCAATTTTCAACGTTCCTTCTTCCACCAAAATGTTGGTTACATATCCTTTTCCTTTATCCAAAGAAGATTCAATTACTGTACCCAATGCATTTTTGTTTGGATTGGCACGCAAATTCAAGATTTCCGCTTCCAACAATACTTTTTCAAGCAATTCATCCAAATGCAATCCTTTCTTCGCAGAAATTTCTTGACATTGGAAAGGTCCGCCCCACTCTTCTACCAAGATATTCATGGCAGAAAGTTGTTCGCGTATTTTGTCCGGATTTGCTCCGTCTTTATCAATTTTATTGATGGCAAAAACCATCGGTACGCCTGCTGCTTGCGCGTGAGAAATTGCTTCTTTCGTTTGAGGCATCACGTCGTCGTCCGCCGCTACAATGATAATTGCAACGTCAGTTACTTGTGCACCACGAGCACGCATCGCTGTAAAGGCTTCGTGACCTGGTGTATCCAAGAAAGTCATTTTTCTACCGTCTGGCAAAGTCAATGAATATGCACCAATGTGTTGCGTGATTCCTCCTGCTTCGCTCGATGTTACATCTGCATTTCGGATTTTATCCAACAAAGATGTTTTACCGTGGTCAACGTGTCCCATCACAGTGATGATTGGCGGACGAGCGATCAAGTCTTCTTCTTTGTCTTCAACTAAATTGATACTTTCTTGTACTTCAGCGCTGACGAATTCAGTTTCAAAACCAAATTCTTCTGCCACAATTTGAATCGTTTCCGCATCCAAACGTTGGTTGATTGATGCAAAAATTCCGAGTGACATACAAGCGGAAATTACTTGTGTTGGTCCTACGTTCATCATCGAAGCCAATTCAGAAACCGTAACGAATTCTGTCAACTTGATGATTTTTTCTTGCATTTCGGCTTCCATTTGCTCTTGCTCTCTTCTTTGAGCAAAAGTGTCTCTTTTAGCACGCCTATTTTTAGAACCTTTAGATTTTCCTCCTTTGTTAGAAAGTCTTGCTAAAGTATCCTTGATTTCTTTTTGAATGTCTTTTTCTGTCGCAGCAGCTGGTTTTGCAAAACCTCCCGCGTGACCAGTTCCACTTGGTTTGTGATTTCCTAAGTGTTTTCTGATTTTTGGCGCTGGCGTTCCACCTTTCGGGTCGTTTGCTGCTGGCGTTGCGTTTCCTTGTTGTTTCGAAGGATCAACTTTCTTGATGCGTTTGCGTTTTTTACGCGGTTCATCAGGTCTTCCAGATCCTGGAGTTTTTGGTCTTTCAACTGGAAGTTCAATTTTTCCTAAAACGGTTGGACCAGAAAGTACTTTTCGTTCCACACGAATCGTTTCGATTTCTTTGGGTGGTTCTGGAGTAACTTCTTGTTTTTCAACAACAGGTGGTTTAACCGCTACTGGAGCTGCTGCAGGCTTAGCCGGTGCCTTTGGCGCTTCATATTTTGGTTTAACGTAATCCTGTTTTTTCTTTTTGTCTGGGCGTGTTTTTGAATTGATTTTATCCAAATCAATTTTACCCAAAACTTGTACTTGCACGTCTCCGCCACCCAATGTTTTCGCACCTTCTTCCATTGCTGGTTCTTGCGAAACTGGTTCTGGAGCTGCAGGCGCAACTTCTTCTTTAGGAGCTTCCACAACAACGGGAGCTTCTACTTTTACAACCACAGGTTTTTCTTTGACTTGGTTCAACATCGAAATATCGAAATCGTCTTCGTCGTCTTGTGGTTTTTCATCAACTTTAGGGTCGCGCAGACTTACAGTTTCACGTTTTTCACGTTTCACTGAAGTGAGCTTCGATTGCTCCTTTAATGTTTGATCATCGGCAAATTGCTGACGCAATAATTCGTAGTTTCCATCCTCGAGTTTCGAATTAGGATTTACATCCTGCTTGATTCCCTTAGAGTTCAAAAAGTCAATCAATGTAGAAACTCCTACATTCAATTCACCTGCTACTCTGCCTAATCTATGTGTTTTTCCGGCCATACTTTTTATTCTCTCCTACTGTAATATTGTAGTTATTTAATTGTTTTGGGTAAGTTGGTTTGGTTTGTATTAATTGTCAAATTCTGCTCTCAAAATCTTGTGAACCTCAAGTACAGTTTCTTCTTCTAAATCAGTTCTATTTACTAAATCTTCAACGCTCATTTCCAATACAGATTTAGCAGTATCGCAACCAACAGCTTTCAATTCATCTAGAATCCAGCCATCGATTTCATCTGCGAAGTCTTCCAAATCAACATCATCCACATCAACTTCTCCGTCTCTGTAAACATCGATTTCGTATCCTGTCAATTTAGTAGCCAATTTGATATTGTTTCCTCCTTTACCAATTGCCAAAGAAACTTGGTCTGGTTTCAAGAAAACTTTCGCTCTTTTATCTTCTTCTAAAATTTCGATTGAAGTAATTTTTGCTGGAGAAAGTGCTCTTTGAATAAACAATTGAGAATTCGAAGTAAAGTTGATTACATCGATATTTTCATTGCGCAATTCGCGAACGATTCCGTGAATACGAGATCCTTTCATTCCAACGCAAGCTCCCACTGGATCGATGCGGTCGTCATAAGATTCAACAGCTACTTTTGCTCTTTCTCCTGGTTCACGAACGATGCGTTTGATGGTAATTAAACCGTCAAAAACCTCAGGAACTTCCAATTCGAACAAACGCTCCAAAAATTCTGGTGCTGTACGAGAAAGAATAATCACTGGACTACTATTACGCATATCCACTTTCGCAACAACTGCGCGAATAGATTCTCCTTTTTTGAAATAGTCAGAAGGAATTTGTTCTGATTTAGGCAAGATCAACTCATTCCCTTCATCATCCAATACCATGATTTCTTTCTTCCAAACTTGGTAAACTTCACCAGTCATGATTTCACCAATACGCTCTTTGTAAACTTTGTAAAGGTTGTCTTTCTCCAATTCCAAGATTCTTGAAATCAAATTTTGACGCAAAGACAAGATGTTTCTTCTTCCGAAATCACCAAATTTGAATTCTTCAGAAACTTCTTCACCTACTTCAAAATCAGGCTCGATTTTAATCGCATCAGAATACGCAATCTCTGTATATTCATCTTCCACTTCACCGTCCATTACAATTTCTTTGTTCACAAAGATTTGAACGTCACCTTTTTCGATGTTTACAATAACATCTATATGTTCATCGGTATTGAATTTCTTTTTTAACATTGCACGGAAAACATCTTCCAACACGTGTTGCATCGTTTGTTTATCGATGCTTTTCAATTCTTTAAATTCCGAAAACGAATCAACTAATTCTAAGCTATTCATTGCTTACTTATTTAAATGAGATAACAATTTTTGTTTCTTTTATTTCTGACATTGGAAGTGTTTCCGCTTCAACAATGGTCTCTTTCTTCTTTTTGCCTTCAGGTTTTTCTTGACGCGTAGTTTCCAAAACCAGATTTTCATTGCTTGCTTCTCTCAAAATTCCTGCTTTTTTTGTTCCGTTGATAAGTACTATTTCTACTTCTCGACCAACATTTTTCAGAAATTGTGGCAAAACACGCAATGGTTTGTCTAATCCTGCAGAAGAAACATGGAGTTCAAAATCTTCCTCTTCTCTGTCCAAATTGTGCTCAACATTTCGTGAAACAGACACACAATCATCAATCGCAACGTTTCCGTTTTCCTTGTCAATCTCAAGGTTGATAACCATTGATTTTGAAATAGATACGTCGACAATAAACAAACCTCTGTCGAGTTCGTCTATGCGCTCTTGTGCCAATTTTACTACGAGTTCTTTATTAATCATTTGGATAGAAAAAGAGGGGACTTTATATCCCCTCGCTCTTTTATTGTTCCTAAATACGCGTCAAAGATATGGTTTTTTTCTCAATCGACCAAATATTTAATTAAGACTCGCTACGCTATTAGATTATGTTTATAGACTTTAAGATGTTAGGATTTTAGGATGTTAAGACTTTTTAATTTTCTCAATGCTTTCATGTTTATTAAAAAGTAGCAAAACTCGCATTTTAAATGTTTTGTGGTTACGAAGAAAAAGTCGACGACATGCAGTCTTAATATCCTAATATCTTAAAATCCTAATATCTTAAATATCGTACTATCTCTCACTAGCCAACTTTTGCTCACTAAACAGAATAAACTGCTCAACGGACAAACCGGTAATTTCTTTGAACTGTTTTTGAAGTTCTTTGGCATTTTTAAAAGGAGAATCTTCGATGAGTTTTTGTGTTGTTATTTTTTTGCCTTTTTTGATAATTTTCTTGCAAATTACATCTACAAAATAGTGATTTAAAAAGGTTTGAAAATCCTTGTTTCCAAACAAAGTGATGGCTTTAGCAATATCGCTTTCTTCAGCAGAAAGTGCTTCGCTTATGTCTTGAATTGTAATTTCATCAATTTCATTTTGATCCTTGATGTGCGCCAACACTTGATTGTACAGAGAAAATAAATATTTATTTCTTGATTGTAAATCTACAATTGATTCATTGATCAATGTTTCTTGTGTGGTGTGCTCTACAATATTCTCAAATAATGATTTGGTATAATTTCTCATTCTGATATACATCACAATCAAAATGGTAAAAACGATAGCAAAACCAAAAATAACAAAGATTAAAAATGTCAATTGGAATTGCTTTTCTTTGATGTCTTTTGCTTGTTTATTGATTTTTTGATTATTGACTTCAAATTGATACAATTCTCTCAGTTCATCAACGCGTGCATAGGATTGTAATTGGGTGTTCAACATTTCTTCTTTGTCTGCTTTTTCCTTAATTATAGAATATTGTTGATAATCACCTGATTTGGCATACAAATTCAAAAAAGAAGAATAGATAGTTCCCAGGTTCTCATTGGCACCCGAAATTTTACAGAGATGTAGCGCTGACTTCAGATTCATTTCTGCTACCGAAAAAGCGTTTTTTTCAATTTCAATTTCAGCAACTTGAATATAAATTTTAATAGATAATTCTTCCCTAAAATCAAACTTGTTAATAATTGATTTTGCTTTGTTTATATAGATTTCTGCTTTTAATGGCTCTGAATTTAACAAATAATTGACCGACAGATTGTAGTAACAGGAAGCAATTTTAAACTCGTTTTTCAATGAAATATAAAGTGCCAACGCATTATTTGAATATAAAATCGACTCTTCATGTCGTTGAAAATCTGTGGAAATAAACGATAAATTTTCATAACACAACGCCATGTTGTATTTGTCATCCTGCCGTTCAAAATATTTTATTGCTTTGTTGATGTTGTATAATGCTAAGTTGTACTTTTTAGATTTCGCATTTAACAATCCCAAGTTAATCATCGATTCATAAATACTCGTTGAATCTTTTATTTTTTTTGCAATTTTTAATGATTCATTGTATGCTGTGATTGCTTTTGGGAGCATGTTTTGAATCTCGTAATTAATTCCCATATTATTTAAACATGCCTCTTTAAAACTCAAATCTTGATTAACGAAATCTGAATTCAAAGCCACTAAATAATATTTGTTTGAGATATAATAAGCTGATTTATAATAATGTATTAAACCAAGTAAATAATTAGATCTGGCAATTATTTCATTGTCTCCACTTTTTATTCCTTCATCTAAAAATTTAACCGTTAATTTTTCAGCGACATTTATTTTATCAGGAATTAATGCTTTAATTTGATCAGATCTCAATTCCGCTTTGGAAGACTTTTGCGCAAACAAAAAGTTGAATCCAAAAAACATGAAACTCAAAAATAAAACTGTTTTTGAAAGTGAAAATTTAAATAGGATTTGGCGGATGTAAAATTGCATTGTTATCGTAAGTTTATTAGTACTAAATAAAATTAATCTGTTTATTTTAAACAACTTCAATATTTATTTATCAAAATATTGTTGAAGCTTTAAAATGTGCACATCTTTGTAGTATAAAACTTATCACTCCAAAATTAAGCTATAAATTTAATTTATAGTCAATTTTTTTTCAAAAAATATTTTATTACTTTGTACCACAAGAAAGAAACTTAAAAATGAAACATATTGTCGTTTTATCTGGCGCAGGAATTAGTGCTGAAAGTGGCATTCAAACCTTCAGAGATTCAAACGGCCTTTGGGAAAATTATGCCATTGAGGATGTTGCAACACCTCAAGCGTGGAAAAAAAACGCCAATTTGGTTCAAGAATTTTACAATCTCCGCCGTAAAGCTGTAATTGAAGCCAATCCCAATGCAGCGCATTTTTATTTTGCTGAACTTGAGAAAAATTATAAAATCACCATTATTACTCAAAACATTGATGATTTGCACGAACGTGCTGGAAGCAAAAATGTACTTCACCTGCATGGGAATATTCGCTTAGCCAAGAGCTCTGGGCCAAATCCTGACAAAAAGTTTTACGAAATCGAAGGAAGTGAAATAAAACTTGGAGACCTTTGCGACGATGGTTTTCAACTTCGCCCACATGTAGTTTGGTTTGGTGAAGCAGTGCCAGAAATCGAACGTGCTGCGGATATTTGCCGAAATGCCGATATTTTGATTGTTGTTGGAACTTCCCTGCAAGTTTATCCAGCAGCAGGATTGGCTTTTGTAGCTACAGAACAAACTGTAAAAATTGTCATCGATCCAAAATGCGAAGAGCTAGAAGTAAACAATGAATTCATTAAACTACCTTATTCAGCCGTGGAAGGCGTAAAAGTCTTAGACAGAATATTACCAAGTTTGATTTAAATTCTAATTTTTGCCAACTAGCATCCAATTTTTCTTCAATTTGATTAATTCTTTTTCAAAAAGCATAAATTTCACTTCGGTATGCAAACTTTCTGCATTCGCAACAATCGATTGATATGCGCCTTGAATATAACTTAGGATAGAAGAATTCATTAATACTTGAGAAGATTTTACATCAAAATGGTAAGATTCAAAGACATTTTTGATTTTTTTTATTTCAGCAAAATCTTTCGCTGTTTTGTCCCTTTTTTCTGATAAAGTAAATAAAATCGGAAGCAACTTTTCGTTCAACTCAATAAAGTGACGCAAAACAATCAGTGCGCCATTCACCTGTTCAATAGATGAAGTCTTTAAAGAAGCTGTATGTAAAAAATCTGAATTCATGCGCTTTTGATTTAAATCGAACATGGGTAAACCATTGAAAACGAATCTTCAATTTAAACTTAGACGAAAACTTTCTTGAAAGGTTCACAAATCTGTTCGGTTTTGATTTATCTGTAGTTTTGATTGAGTAAACGGATAATATAAATTTTAAATCCTTTCTCCACCAACGTAAATCAACCACAAGGACCAAAAGATTCCAAAATCAATTCACTACCTTTGCCACATGTTAAAAGCAAACATCGCCATTTTTGCTTCTGGACAAGGAAGCAACGCGTTGAATTTGATTCATCATTTCGAGTCGCATCCTGAAATTCATGTAAAATTTGTTTTGTCAAATAAAAGCGATGCCAAAGTATTGGACGAAGCGCAAAAATTAGGTGTTCAAACATTTTCATTTAGCAACGCAGAAGTTGAAAACGGAGATTTTATCAAGCAATTGTGTATCGATCAACAAATTGATTTCATTGTCTTGGCTGGTTATTTGCGCAAAATTCCACCTGCGTTGATTGCACAATTTCCCAATCACATTTTCAATATTCATCCTGCATTGTTGCCAAAATTCGGTGGCGCAGGCATGTATGGCAAATTCGTGCACGAAGCGGTACTATTGAATCAAGAAAAAGAAACAGGAATCACCATTCATCTTGTGAACGAAGATTTTGATTCGGGAGAAAGAATCGCACAATTTCACTGTGATTTGGACGAAGATGAAACCGTGGAAACAATACAACAAAAAGTACAAGCCTTGGAACAGGCCTATTTTCCCATGGTGATTGAAGAAACAATTTTAAAAGCAAGAAATGTTTGATTTTTTTACATCCTTTAATACAGCAGAAATTTTCAAAGCTGGAATGGTACTTTTTGCTGTAATCGACGTCATTGGCTCTATTCCAATTATATTGAAAATCAAAGAACAAGCAGGAGAAATTCATCCAGTACACACAAGTTTGGTTTCCTTGGCAATTCTCCTCGGATTTTTGATTTTGGGAGAAAGTATTTTGAGTCTTTTTGGTGTCAACGTGGAAGCTTTTGCTGTTGCAGGATCTTTGATTTTATTCGCGATGAGTTTGGAAATGATTTTAGGTGTGCGCCTTTTCAGAGACAATGCCACGGGGAAAACCGCCAGCATCGTTCCTTTGGCGTTTCCAATTATTGCAGGCGCAGGAAGTATGACAACGATTATTTCACTGCGCGCAGAATTTGCGGCAATCAATATCATTGTTGCAATCATCGTCAATATCCTGTTGGTTTACATCGTTTTAAAACTCACCAAACGCATTGAACTCATTCTTGGAGAAGGTGGAATTGCGATTTTGAAAAAAGTTTTTGGAATTATTTTGCTCGCCATTGCGGTGAAATTGTTTACCACCAATGTGCAAGAGTTGTTTTGAATCGCTTTGTTTAACTAAAAAATCCATCTAAAATCCCTACATTCGCCCAGCAAATTTCAACTCTTCACGGTGTTTTAATTGCCAAATATTAACGTTAAAATCAGCAAAATGAAACCAATTGATCAATTGAAAGAAAGAAGTGGAAACGCATGTGAATTATGTAAATCAACTGAAAATTTACAACTTTTCTACGTTCCTTTTTCAACCGGAAAATTTGCTGAAGAAGCGATTTATGCTTGTGAAAATTGTATCGCTCAAATTGAGAAAAAAGCGGAATTAGATACCAAACATTGGCAATGTTTGAGCGAAGCCATGTGGAGTGAATTTCCTGCGGTACAAGTTGTTTCTTGGAGATTATTGAACAGATTGAAACAAGAATCTTGGGCGGTTGACAATTTAGACATGTTGTATTTGGAAGACGAAGTGCTGGCTTGGGCGGAAGCTTCGGGCGATCAACATTCAGACGGAAGTGACGAATTTCACAGAGATTGCAACGGCGTGATCTTACAACAGGGCGATACGGTGACTTTGATCAAAGATTTGGACGTGAAAGGCTCAAGCTTGAATGCTAAAATTGGGACAGCCGTGAGAATGATTCGCTTGGTGCACGACAATACTGAACAAATTGAAGGTAAAGTCGATGGACAAACAATTATCATTTTGACTAAATACGTGAAGAAACAGGGTTGATTTTAGCAATCAGCTTGTTGCATCAAACATTTTTTTATTTTTGTATTTCAAAATCGAATTTTAACCTTTAAATCAGATTGGTTTGAAAAATTACATTGTCCAAATTAATACTTTCAAAAAAAGCTTCCTTGCTTTTGCATTTAGTTTTCTCGCACTTTCAGTATTTGCGCAACCAACAACTACTCCGCCCAATACCGTTGATATCATTCACATGAAAGATGGTCGAATTTTGAGAGGGCAAATTTTGATTTTTGAAGAAAAAGACGGCGATATTACTTTCCAAGATATTTATGGAAGAAAGTATTCTTTGACAAGAACAGAATATAGTTACTTTGAAGAAAATCAAATTGTTAAAGAAAGAAAAAGCAAAAATGACACCATTGTCAAAGTGCGCAAAGAAAATCAATTTGAATTTTCTGTTGGACTGACTTACGGTTCTTATGTGCCAACAACAACATTTAAATCAGACGCTTATTATTTACAGAATTACAACAATTCAAGTTATTTTCCTATCAGTTTACAAATTGGCGCAGGAAAGTATTTAAACCGTAAAAATTTTGTGGGTGTAAATTTAAACTATGCTCTGATTTCTGGCGGAAGTCCAACTTTCAATGCCAATTTGAGATACCAATTTCAATATGATGCGTACAAACGCAATACAGCCTGCTACATCCCTGTGGAATTTGGATTTCATTCTTTGAATTATTACACCAGTTTCTTGGTGAATGATTCTTTGTTTATCGACCAAAATTCTTGGACAGAACAATTAAACACGGAAGTTAAAATTTCATCTTTGGATTTAGGTGTTGGACACGGTTTCAATTTCATGCTCAAAAACACCCATTCCATTGCTTTAGAGTTGTTGGTTTACAAGTATTTCACAATGAGTCAAAAATTTGAAACACTTCCACAAGGAAATCCCAATTTCAAGCTAAACGCAGTCGGCGCAAAATTGGCCGTGTTTGTGAATATTTGATAAAGAAACAAATCGTTGATTAAGTTTTGGACTGAAAAGCCAACAACTAAACGTACTTTTGTTTCATGTTGCGTTTGCAAAATATTATCTGTTTGATTGGTTTGTTGTTTTCATGGCAACTTACCGCACAAATTCATTTTCAAATTATTCCCAAACCAAACAAATCGATTCAATTTTTTGAAGGAAAAACAATTGCCAATCAAACTGTAAATCCAACTTTTCAGTCTGGAAATTCAAAAAAAGTGTTGTCTGTTTTTACGGCTACTGAAAAACAAACAGTAAAACAACAGGCCATTGTCAGATCAAATACAAAATATAAGACCAAAAACTGGAAATGTTGGGAAGGTAAAAAAGAAGTGACTTTAATTTGGCTAAACGATTCCACGTTTCAGTTTTCAATGCACTTGGAAAAGAAAAAGCACTTTTACAGTTTCTACAATGGTGATATTTTGATTGACAAATGGATGAGCCTGCAGCTTCCAATGATCAAACAAAAAGTGTATATCGTCCCGCTGCTTTCGCTTTCAAATAATGGGTTTTACTACGAAAATGAGTTAAATAAAATTTACAAACAAGCAGGAATCAAATTAGAAATAGCGATTTTACCGACTTTTAAAACCAAGATTTTTTCACCTAAAACAGTTTTTTCAACGCAAGACTCTTTGGAAATGTACTCGGGTCAAATGCGTTTATTGCGCAATCAATTTTTTGAATTGAACACTAATTTACCGCATGAAGCCTACTATTTATTCGTGATTCCAAACTTTTCAGACTCGTCAAAATTGGGCTATATGCTGAAAAATAAATCGTTGGGATTTGTACCTTTTCAAGCGAAGGAAAAAAAGTTAAACGTTCAACTTGCGCGCACTTTGGCTATTGGAATGGGCATGCTCAATCCAGCGTGGTATTCCTTAGACAGCTTAGAAAATCGGAAAAGAAACTTGATGGATTCTCTCGGTGGTATACAACTCAGTTTTGCACAAGTAGAAGCACTTCGCTCAGAAATCCGCACATTTTCTCGTTTTGATGCATATGAAAATGTCCCTTCAAACAATGGAACAATTGCTTATTATTTCTGGAAAGAAACGCATGGCTGGATTGATTTAACAAATCAAAATCCACTTGAAGCGGTACAAAGACCTTTTAGAAAAAACTTCTTAATTTCTCGTTTTCGAGTAAAATACAGCATTTTGAAACCGATTTACCGCTGGGGAGGTTACTACATCACGATTTTCAATGTGCTTGCTTTTGTAGTGTTTTTTGGCATTTTTCTATGGTTGAGGAAGAAAATTAAAAATACTTGGCAAAAGCGAAAATGGCGTTGGGGCATCCTCCGAAAATTTGCTGTTTGGAGTTTGTTTTTGTTGACCACATTTGGGGTTTATTGCTCGTTGCCATGGGGAAATGCGATTCTTGAAAGATTTACCATCATTTCAGGTCCGATGCCAGAACTAGACGGGATGAAATTGCCGGAAGCGAAGAAAAAATTGTTCACCAATTCCGATTTTCACAAAAAGCGCGGAAGCATTTTATCGGCTGAAATTTTAATCGAAAAATCGACACATTGGGAAGTAAAGAAACGTTTACCTGTATTGTATTTCAATGTGTTGGTAGACGAAAATCAAAAGCCAATCAAAATGCGTTTCCAGCACAATTCTGACACACTGAAAGTGGAAGTTTGGAAATATGCCAAACGCGTGACAAATCATTATGTGGTCTTCAATTACATGGATTTGAACCAAAAAATGATCAGACAAAAAGTCTATTCTTATGATGGAAAAGCATTGGAATCACCAAACGAAAAAGAAGATGTAGCGAAAAGAATTTTGGTTTTTGTAAATGGTTATCGTCCCACATCAGTCGGACATTCCTTGGAAGAAAATTTTCAAGACATCATCAACAATGGCTTCGAAAACAAAAATTCAACGAATCACATCTATTCTTTTGATCGCTACGATTATTGGCAACCATGGAATCAAATTAATTTGCTGTTTCAGCAACGAATCAATCCAACAGAAACGTATTACGCCGATGGACATTTTTCGGTCAGTACTTCCAATTACCGCAGTATTTTAAACTTCACAAGCGTAGCTCAAAGTTTTCCAAAACGTTGCACAAACCCTAAAAAACACACTTGCTATTGGATGCAAAATACGGATTTGCGAAAATATTTTGTTCGAAAATCGCATACCGAAAATGCTTTAAAAATGAGCGCAAACAAAGAAGGTTTTAAGTACAGAAAAGACCACGGTAGAATCGCTGGTAAAAACTTATTGCAAATTTTAAACGAGTTACCTGAATTTTCTGAAAACGACACGGTTTACATCGTTGCCCACAGCATGGGATTTGCTTATTCAACAGGCATGATTGAATCCTTGCGCAACAAAATACAATTCGGCGGATTCTACATTTTAGCACCTGAAAATGCAAAATCTGGAATCGTTAAACCTGCAGAATGGAAAGAAATTTGGCAATATGGCAGTAATTTGAATCAAGATTATCAAGATGCTCCGTGTTTGCAAGATGGCGTTGCACCGCAAACTTCAGTGAAAGGTTTACCAAAGGAAAATCGACTTTTCATTCCAAAGAAATCATACAAACAAAAGGGATTTTTCGATTCGCATTTTATTGGATATTATACTTGGATTTTAGACATTCCCCAGGGTGAAAAAGGATCGATTAAACAGCGGTAAATAAGCTTATAACCTATTGATTCTGCACTTTCAAAAGTAAATCAATCAGGTTTAAACAATAAATGAAGTGAAAAAACGATTATTTCTTATCTTGCAACATAATTGATGGTTATGAAAAAAATATTTACGTACATTTTGATGGTTTCAATCTTGGTTTCTTGCTCAGATTGGAAATACAGCAATGGTGTCAAAAGACAAAAAAGAAGTTATATTTATTCAAACCCAAAAAGTGCAACCGAAAACGAGGTTTATACTGAAAATGATAATTCCAATTCAGTTATTGATGAACATATAACAATGCAAAACCCAACAGTTGAAAGTGTTGAGTCTATCGTCGAAAGTCAAAGTGCAACTACAGAAAACAATGAAACTCAAATCATTTTAGTCAATACAAAAAATTTAGAAAATGATGAAGATTCTGTAAAACCAGTTAGTCAATCGATGGTTGATGAAGCTTTGGATGCAGAAAATGAAGGGAAAAAAAGTAGAAACCTAGGAATTGCTGGATTCATTTTGCAATTTATTCCCTTCCTTGGAATCATCGGATTGATTTTAGCTGTTGTTGCGCTTAATAAAGGCATCAAATCTTTAAAAGCGAATTATAATACGCCAAGGGGAATTAACATGGCTCGTGTTGGTGTTATTTTTTCTTCCATAAGTATTGCTTTATATATTCTTAGAATTTTAATCGTAGTCTTATTAATCTTGGCCTTGGTCTAATTCATAGTCAACTTTTTCTTACTTTTGATTTATGGGAAAATCGCCTAGGGTCATTGTAAGCGTCACAAATGATTTGTACACAGATCAGCGTGTTCACAAGGTTTGCATGTTTTTGATGCACCAAGGTTATTCCGTTTTATTGGTCGGAAGAATGCGCAAAAATAGCTTACCACTCGATAGACCTTACCAAACACACCGCATGAAATTGTGGTTCAACAAAGGTCCGTTATTTTACTCGGGATATTCCATTCGCTTGTTTTGGTTTTTGCTTTTTCGCAAAGCCTCTGTTTTGGTTTCGAATGACTTAGACTCTTTGCTTCCCAACTTTCTCATCAGTAAACTGAAACGTTCAACATTGGTTTACGATACACACGAATATTTTACTGAAGTTCCAGAGCTGGTCAACCGTCCAAAAGTGCAAGCCGTTTGGGAAAAAATTGAAGGGTGGATTTTTCCAAAATTGAATCAAGTTTATACGGTAAATCATTCTATTGCCAAGCGATATGAATCGAAATACGGAAAAAAAGTAGCTGTTGTCAGGAATATTTCTCCGATTTGGAACGCTTCGAATTTGAAATCAAAAGCTGACTTGGGAATTCCTGAACATAAATTCATTCTCATTTTTCAAGGTGCTGGAATCAACATTGACCGCGGTGGTGAAGAGGCCGTTTTGGCGATGCAACTGATTGAAAATGCTGTTTTATTATTCGTTGGAGATGGAGATGTGATTCCAACGTTGAAGGCAATGGTCGTAGAGCTCCACTTGGAAGAAAAAGTGCAATTCATTGGCAAAAAACCCTATTCCGAAATGATGAATTACACGCATCACGCAGATTTAGGTTTGACGCTCGACAAAGACACCAATCTCAATTACAGATTTTCACTTCCCAATAAAGTGTTTGATTACATGCATACCCAAACCCCCATTTTAGCATCAGACTTGGTGGAAGTCAAAAAAGTGGTGCTAGAAAATGAAATTGGTATGATTATCAGAGGACATTCGCCAGTGGAAATTGCTGCGGACATTCAAAAAATTCAAGCAAATCCAACTTTGCTTGAAAAATGGAAATCAAATTGTTTATCCGCTAGTTTGAGGGAAAACTGGGAAAAAGAAACCGAAGTTTTAGCACAAATTTATCCATTTGTAAAATGAATCTCAAAGCCATTCATATTGTTTCACTAGATGTTCCATTTCCGCCTGATTACGGCGGCGTCATTGACATCTATTTCCGCGCAAAAGCTTTGAAAGATTTGGGCGTGTATGTGATTCTGCATTGTTTTGAATACGGCCGAGGAACTGATCACGATTTTCAAGAAATTGCCAATGAAATACATTATTACAAACGCAAAAAATCCCTTTGGACAAATTTCAAAAAAGAACCTTTCATCGTTGCCACCAGAAGGTCTGAAAATTTATTCAATCGCTTGCTTGAAGATGATTTTCCCATTTTAATGGAAGGATTACATACCACAGCGATTTTAAGCGATGAAAGATTCGAAAATCGACAAAAATGGGTTCGAATTCACAACATTGAGTGGCAATATTATGAGGCCTTGGCTTATGCAACTAGTTCTCCGCTGAAGAAAACATTTTTCAAAAAGGAATCTAAAAAACTGAGAAAATACGAAAAAATTTTGGCCAAAGCAGATCAACTTTTCTGTTTGAATGAGCGAGATTTAAACTATTATTCAGCCATCAATTCTGCAACAAATTTCTGGGCTGTTGGCTGTGATTTCAAAGAAATAGAAACGAAGAAAACAGCACATTTTGCATTGTTTCATGGCAATTTAAGTGTTTCAGAAAATGAACGTGCCTTGCGATGGATTATAGAAAGTTGGGATTCAAACCTAATTCAAATGCCGCTGCTGGTTGCAGGAAAAAACCCAAGCAAAGGATTACAAAATGAATTGAAAAAACACACCTTCATCACCTTGAAAAGCAATCCCTCAACAGATGAAATGAATGAATTAATTCAAACTTCCGAAATCAATTTACTCATCACCTTTCAATCAACTGGCGTAAAATTAAAGCTGATAAATTCATTGATTCAAGGAAATCGCTGCGTAGTAAATCCATTGATGATTGAAGGAACAGATTTAGGCCAATTTTGCGAAATGGTTGATGATGCAGAAGATTTAATTAAAGCGATTTCAAACACAAAAGTACTTTCGAGCGAAGAAAAAACGCAGAGAATTGACTATATGAAAATGCATTTTGATGCCAAGAATCAAGTGGAAAAAATGTTGGATAAAATTGGAATTTGACACTAAAAAAACAACCTTCCATTCACCCAATCAGGATCTAAAACGGCATTTCTTTTTTGATAAAAATCTATCGCCAATTGATTCCATTCCAACACTTGCCAATCCATGCGTTTTACGCCCTTTTCTTTAGCGATTGTAACTACTTTGTCAAATAATTTTCCGCCGATTCCTGAAGTTCTAAATTCAGGCAAAACGAAGAAATCTTCCAAGTACAAGCATTTTCCTTTCCAAGTTGAATAAGAAGTGTACCACAATGCAAAACCAACAATTTGTTTTGTCTCAACACCATCAATGATTGAAATTTCCTCTGCCACGATAGCTTCGCAAATGTGTTCTTCGAATAAATGAATACCAAGTGCAGCAGCAGTATTGATCACTTCATTTGGAGCCCTTTCGTATTCAGCCAAGGCTTGAATCAAAAGCATAATTCCAACTTCATCGCCCTTTTGAGCCGCTCTAATTTTCATTACAATCCAGCCAAATTTAATCTGAAACGAATACCAGCGCTTGTGTTTCCTGTTGGATAACTTGAAGCGATTTTTGGTGTATTGATTACTTGATCGTAATACAACTGAATTGTCAAGTTTTGTCCAATGTTGTAATCTGCAGATGACTTAATTGAAATCACACGTTGACCTGCTGTTCCTTGATTTGTGTTCTCTTCAATCTTGCGAATCACTGTTAAATTATCTCTGAATGAGAAATCAAAGCGAATGTTCAATGGCTCTTCTAAATTCTTGGATTTGTATTTGATAGGCAGTTTCACTTTGGCAAATTTATAACCAACTCCAATGACCCATTCTGTGCCTAAAATCTCAGTGATTTGATTGTTTGTCAATGCTAAATTAGCGCTGCGGTCTTTTTTCAATTCAAATTTGGTAAGCAAACCTTGTCCATTGACATTCCAAGTTGCGTCAATTCCAATCAATGGAGAGAATCGCTCAGAAACGGTTATGTTAGAAACATTTCGAGCCACATAGAAATTGTCATTTTGGTCAAAACCTGTTGCGTTTCCATTCACATCCTGAGTTGCTTTCAAATTCGTTTGTAAACCACCCACTGTTACTGAAGAGCTGTATCCGTGGCGAACAACAAAATTCTTCACGATCTTTTTCATGAAAGGGAATTTTGTCAACCCATTGTAATTGATATTCCAGTTTGGCAATGGCATATTTTTCACAGGATTGATATTTGACGAGTTGACTTTTTTGTCAGTATAACTTGTCAAGAATGCGCCGATTACCACTTCTTGTTGTGTGCCACCATAACCTGTTGCATATCCGTTGACAACACCTACAGAGTTTGAATTTTTATCAGCCAAAAGTTTTGAAATCTCTGTTCTACTTGCACGCATATTTTCAAACAATGAAGATTCAAAATTTTTTCCCATTTTAGTAAATGCAGAACCAAGAGAAACTGTTGAATAAGTCAAGGTTGCTGTTTCCATTCTACTTTGACTTTCATACGCTAGATTATCATCGTTCCATCTGAAGAATTCGCCTGAACTTATACCGTAATTTCTGTTAGCTGTTAATTCAATACTCAAATCTTTCAAAGGCTCTAAAGATGCACGTGCTGAAATATTCTGCGTATGAGTGTTTGTATATTGACGATTCAAAGCACTGTTTTGCACCAACCAATTATTCGATTCAGCCACTCTTGCGATGTCGTAACCTGTTTCTTTTCCGCTTAAATTATAGCGTTGTTGACCAAAAACAAAACCTGCCATTTGTCTTTCGTTACCGTTCGTAAATCCTAAAACACTAGAACCTTGATTGTAGCCTGGTAATAAAGTTCCATCCGTCAATGCGTAAGTTCCTGAAACAGATCTCACCGTCATTACCAATCTTCCTAGGAAACCAGAAACTGGATTGACTTTGTCCTTGTGTTTTTCTGCTCTTTCTTTTTGACGTTTCAAACGACGTTTTTTACGTTCAAATTGACGTTTTTTACGCTCCCACTTGCGAAGTTCTTTTGGAGTCATTTCTTCCTCTGGTTTGTCAGGTACCAATTCTTCTAGAACTTCTTTGTTATCAACCCCAGGTTTTGGATCTGTTTTAGCTGGACCATCATCTGGATTTTTCATTCCGTTGACCTTCGCTCTTTGCGGTTTTCCATCTGAAATAATCTTTTGCAAGAACTTCGATTTACTATACAAAGTTGTGAAATTCATCTGGGCAGTAGAATTGAAAACACGGCTATTTTGAATGATATTACCATATTCACTTTGACCAAGTGGTGCACGTTGCCAGTTGAAAGTACCACTGTATTTTGCATTTCCTGTTACCCAATCCAATGCAGGTATTTTGTCGAATGGAATATTGTACTGTAAACCGTAATCATGCGTATAATCGATGCTTTGACCCAACGTTTTCATTTGAGCACGGATAGTATCTTTGAATTCGCGGTAATTGTCTGGATCCAATTTTTTATCAATTCTTCCTTGATTTTCATCAAATAACGAACGATTATTGGCATTGAAATTAAATTTCAAATTTTTAGTTATGTCATAACCCAAATTATAGGAACGATTCCAAGTAAATGATTTCACAAAAACTGGTGCAAATTCGTAACCTGGTGTAATATTGTTTTTGACTTGACGCTCATTGTAGCTTCGAATCAAATCGTTATTCATTCCAATGTTTTTCGGCGTTAAAAAGAAATTTGCATCTCGAATAATAGACCACCATTTCGATTTTTGCATAAACTTGATCTTCTTGAAAGGCTCTACTGGTTTCGCTGTAAAAGAATAATTATAGGTTATTCCACCACGCCAAATCTTCGTTCTATCGTATTCTAAATTGAAATCACGGTGTAAATTTTCGCTGTATGCATAACTCAACGCAAAATTTGAAATATTCCACACATGTGGTTTTGCGTTAGCACCCAATTCTTTTCGCACATTGGTGAAATTGTAAGATTTTCGCTCCGTATAATCTTGACCTGATCGCGCACGTTCTTTTCTTGTTGCAGGATCATAGTCTGCCAATCGAATGTCCGGATTGTAAGGGTCATATTCAGGATTGATTATTCCAACTGAATATCCATAGAAGAAAGGCAAAGCCAATTTCACTCGTTTTCCAAGAAATTGTCCCAATTGCACATTGGTATTGAAATCAAATCCAAGTTGTTGGTTTCTTTGTCTCTCTTGCACACGACTTTCGATAGAACCCCAGTTTACACCGCTGTAATTTCCAGACATTGAAACAGTAGCAAAGTCTGCCGCTTGGATTTGCATTCTAGCAACTGCTGCAGACCCACCTTCATTTTGGAAGTCAGTCAAACGTAACTCATTCACCCAAATCATGGCGCATTTCGCCTCACCATCATCAGTCCAAGGATTGTCCGCCTGTTTACTTGGATTGCGAATTCCGATCATGATAGAACGAATTCCTTGCAAGTTTGGACTACCTTTCACTTTGATCAATCGCTTCGGATTTCTCGGGTCAATCATTACCCATTCAACATTGTTTGTCAACGTCGAATTGGATGTTCCTGTGATTGCATTTCGCTTTTTCTTTGCATCCAACAAATCGTCAAAAATAATTTCAACGTTATTGGCTTCTGGCCAAATGGACAAATCGTTGTTATCATACCAAATACTCTCTGTCAAAGGCATTTCGTATTCATAATAATTTTCTGTAAAATCAGTTCCCAAACGAATAAACAAAGTCAAATCTTCATTATTCAAAGGTTTTGTAGTGGTAATTTCCTCCGCATGTACGAACATTTTCAATTTCTTGTATGTTCTTACGTCAAACTGAACATTTCTGTATGCTGCTCTGGCATCACCATCTTTTAGGTTACAAACTTCCAATGTCAAAGATTGCTCATTCAACTGACGTTGTTGCACTTGAGAAGGATCTACCTCACGAATTATCGAAGGAGGAAGTTTGTAGTTAATTGGATTTCGTTCCGCGTTTTCCTCAAAATTTACTGCCGCGATATTAAAAGTTGTCAAATTTGGATCAGTCACAATTCCTTCACCAGGAGTAACCAAATCTTGTCTAAATCTTCTCCATTCACCGCGGATAAATTCCAATTTTGCAAATCGAATTACTACCTCCTCATCAAATTCTTTCAAGAACATGCGCATGAAACGAATCGAACGGAAATCCGTAATTCCATTGATCACTTTTTCAGGTTCACTAACAGGAATTTTATACTGAATCCATCTTTCTCTTTTGGTACTTCCAATTGGAATAAAAGTTTGAACACTGGTAACGAAATTTTGTCCAACGATGGTATCTCCAGGGCGAAGACTTACTTTGTATTGGAAATAACTTTCTGTTTCAGAAATGTTATTGTCTTGGTTCAAGTCTTCTAAATCAGGAAGATTGGTTGCTTGTGTTGGATAACCATCTGTATTCGCAGTATCAGACATTTCTGTCGTATAAGAATTTCCTTCTGTAGAATTATATCTTTTGTAGCGCTCTAAAATATTTGCTTTTTGATTGTCATAAGTATCATCGCGGTAAAATCTATAATTATCACTTGATGGATCAGCAATCATTTTTGCTTTCGCAGCAGCTGTTAAATTTGGATTTGCTTGAACCCAATTAACATAATTAGTATAAGCTAACTTTTCTGATGCATCGCCTCTTCCATCTAAACCAACATCTTGATTTGCTCTTGATTCTGGATCGGTATTAAAAGCATTGACTACAACTTGTTGCGTTGAGACATTTGCCCAAGGTGTCGAATCAAGATTGGCAGTATCACCAGCTGTTGGAGGCAATCCGTTTTCAAAACTTTTACGTGAATCTGGCAACACATCTTCCGAAACATTTCCAAGATTAAAATACAAATCTCCTCCATTGTGTTGGGCATTTGGATTTACACTTTCAGCATCTTGATTGAAAGGGTCTAGAATCCAAAATTGGATAAACTCAATATTTGTTTGCTCAAAATCATTGGTTGTTAAAGCGCGCATGATTCCTCCCCAGCGATTCTCAGGATTGGTGAAATTTCCATTTGCATCAATGGTTGTGGCGGTTGTATCGTAATTATACATTCCACGCTCAGTTGGATAATAGCCCAAATCCAAAAACTGGACAATCGGAACAGTACCATATGCCAATTGTGAATTGGTAAAAATATCAGTCTGTTTCACCAAACGCATTCTACTGTCTGACAACATAGATGGATCGTCATTGATGTGTTTTGGTCTCAATGCGTTGTCCGAATAAAATAACTGATCAATTTGATACCAAGCGACTTTTGCTCTTCTGTAACCTGCTGATAAATTTTTGGAACTAGCTTCAGGAAACAAAGATGGCTGACCTTGAGGAATTGATGCCATTTTCCAAGCGCTGACACTTTTCAAATCAATCGTAGTTTGGCTGCCTTCAAAATCATCAATGTAGGACATTCCATCTTTGGTGATTGCTTTTGGAACGCCTGGAATTAAATGTGCAACTTCACCAGTAAATGAAATGCTTGATTTTGCTTTGGTAGAAATTATCGGCAATAAATCAACCAATTTTGTCAAAAACGGCAAGTCTTTTCTAAAAGCAACGTCTAAACCCAATACATTGTTTTTAAAAGGTTCACTTCCGATATCTACTTTTTGAGTAACAGGACGTTCCATCATTCTCATCCAAGTACCTCCGACATTGAAATCTTCAGAAAAACGGTAATTCATGTGTGTTCCTATCAAGGATTTAGCTTGAAATCCAAAAACAGAATTACTTTCAATCGAGATTTTTAAAGGTGTGTTTGATTCTAAGATTCCTGAATTTAAGATTTTAACACGTCCCAAATTATAATCAACAGTAAAATCTTGTCCCTCCACTAATTTGATTCCTCCGGCAGTGATGGAAACGGCCCCTTGAGGCACATTCAATGAATTCAAAGGAATATCAGAAGTTACCGAAGATTGATATTGCCCTTTCAAAACAAATCTGTTTTTCAAAGGAATTTGTTGTGCTGCTGTTTTAGTAGAGTCATATAATTCCGTATAGGCTGTATTATTTACAATCGCTTCAGGAATATTTGCGTCTAATAATTTTTGTCTTAATAACTGACCAAATGGTTCAACAGTAGAGAAATAAACGCGTCCATTTCTTGGATTCACTGTTCCTCCTCGTTCTGATCGGTTTCCAGTGAAAGTCATAGGAGCAAAATCGAACAATCCATCAGAAAAAGGTTGTTCATTCATGTTGATTCTGTCCATTTCTAGGACTGTCACCAATTGTTTGTCTTTGATTCCTTCTGCAGGAAAGAATGGCACAAGTAAACTGTTTTCAGGATTGTTGTACAAAACATCCAAACGGAAACCTGTTTTATCTAATTGATAAGCACCAATTGAATAGACATTTTTCATCATCAAATCCCAAATTCTGTTTTTCGGATTTGTCAATGTTGGTTTCAATAATTTCAAAATCAACGCATCTTGACCAGAAACACCATCTACAGAAAATTCACCTACTTGATAAGTTTCTCCTCTGTAAGTATATTCGTACGCAACGGCTAGTACCTCATCGTTATTCAAAGGTAAATTCAATGAAATGAAACCCAATAAAGCGTTGTAAGAATATTCTTGATCTGTTAATTTTCTGGCGTTTTCAACTTTTTCATAGTGTTTTGCTTGCACAAAAGGGCCAGGTGCGACACCTTGAGCTGATAAAGTGGACACGGCATTGGAGAAACCTCTAATTCCCGATTGAGCAGCAGCCCATTCATACAATCCATTTGCTTCGTTGTCAGGAAATTTAGCATTTGTCAAAGATCCTGGAGTACCTTCCACATTTTGTGATTTTGATTCACCTAAATCGGTAAAAGCAACAATATTTCTTGTGTTTTCGGTATTGTTGACACGATTTGTCAACCAAACTTCCATTCTTGTGATGTTAATCTCAGATTTTGGAATTGGCAAAGTGGACATGGCTTCATCGTATTCATCACGGAAATTTAAGTTGATGAAATAGTGCCTATTTGCCTCGTAATTGTCTGCTGAAATTTCAAAAGGTTGAATTTGTGCTTTTCCTGTGATGTTGATTTCTTGTCTCTTGCTTTTGGACGAAGCCATAATTCCATCCACAGTAAATCTTCCAAATTTCATTTGAGAATAAACTCCAAAAAGCACTTGAGAACCTTGAATCAAAGATGTTTTCAAAGGAAGTGTAACGTTACCAACTTCCAATTTTTGCATGATTTGATCTTCATCACCTGTATATCCAAGCTTGGTTATATTGTCGAAATCAAAAGCTGCTTGGGTGTTGTAACTCGCATTCAATTTTATTTTAGTCCCAATTTGACCTACTAAATTTAGTTGAATTTGTTGCTGGAAATCAAATCGTGTAATTCTTCTTTGTTTGACGGGTAAAATTGGATTGTCATATCTTGACGAATTGACCCCAAAAGAAAGTTCAATTGAACCTTGAGGCCTGATACTAATTTCGTTTGAACCAAAAATATTCGTAAATGCTTTTCCAGGAATTTTTATTGAAGGTTGAAAACCACGTTTTGCTTGCGTTTCAGCGTCGATTTTCTCTTTCCAGTTTTCTTGCATCGCTTTGCGACGTTCATATTCCAAATACTCTTCCAAGGTCATCATGGAAGGATTTCTGTAATTTAAATCCGATTTTCCTATTGTTTCTTTGAAAACGTATGTTCCTGTTTTTGGGTCATACACAACTGTGGGTGTCACAGAAGATGGATCACCTAAATCAAAACTTTGGGTAGTTGTTTGAGTAGGGTCAATATTATTGGTAATGGGAAACGGCAAAGTGTCTGGTGGATTATTTTGCCCAGAAACAATGAAAGTAAATACACACGATAAGACAAGAAATAATGTCTTAAGGTTCAACAACTTAATAATAAAAATATCTTTTTTCAAAACTTATAAAATTTTGAGTGCGTCTTTGATTAGTTTTTCAACGGTTTCATCACCAGTGCTCACTTTATCTAAAGCTTTGTCTGCGGCTTTTTTATCGAAACCTAAGGAAACCAAAGCGGTTAACGCATCAAATCGATTAGTATTGTTTCCAGAGAAAATATTTCCTGCTGTAAAATTGAATTTTAACATTTTATCTTTCAGATCGATGATCACACGCTGGGCTGTTTTGACACCTATTCCTTTGATACTTTGAATTGTTCTAACATCGTCTGTTTGAATTGCCTGCGCAATATCTTCAGTTGACAATGATGAAAGCATGATCATTGCTGTATTTGGGCCTATGCCAGAAACTGAAATCAAATGGTTAAACATTTCTCTTTCCTCTTTGATTGCAAAACCATAAAGTAATTGAGCATCCTCACGCACAATAAACTGTGTATAAATTAAAATCGATTCGTCAGAAGAAAGCGCAGAAAACGTGTTTAAAGAAATTTTTACTTCATAACCAATTCCTCCACATTCAATGATGAGATTGGTTGGGTTTTTCTCTATTAATTTACCATTTAGGTGCGTAATCATTTTTTCAGTGTATTGATTAGATGACGTTCACACAGCTAAAAAGACGTGTGAGGCATCAAAAATAACTATTTGTTTTGAGCATCAACTACAGCAACCTTCACCATATTGATAATTTCTCTCACTGATGCGCCCATTTGAACCACATGAATGGATTTTTTCAATCCAACCAAAACTGGCCCAATCGTTTCAGCTTCAGTCAATTCTTGCAATAATTTGTATGCAATATTTCCAGAAGAAAGATTGGGGAAAATCAATGTATTTACTTGTTTATTCGCTAAAGTAGAGAAACCAAATTTTTCATTCATTAAATCACTGTTCAATGCGAAATTGGCTTGAAGTTCACCATCAACACAAATTGATGGATATTTTTCATGCAATATTTCAACAGCCTGAGCCATTTTATCAGCGTCTTTTCCTGGAGAAGAACCAAAATTAGAGTAACTCAATAAAGCAATTTTTGGTGTCACTTTAAACTTGCGAATCGTTTTGGCAACATTGCTCGTAATTTCTGCGATTTCTTCAGCTGTTGGATCCATATTAATGGTGGTATCTGCCAAAAATAAAGGCCCTCTTTTAGTCATTAAAATGTAAAGTCCGGAAATGACATTGACATCTTTTTGTGTACCCACAGTTTGAATTGCAGGACGAACAACATCTCTGTAATTTCTTGTCAATCCAGAAATCATAGCATCTGCTTCGCCGGTTTCTACCATCATGGCGCCAAAGTGATTTCTTTCACGCATGATTTGAATAGACTCAAACTCTGTAAATCCTTTGCGTTTCCTGTTTTCAAAAAAGGCATTTCCAAAACGAATTCTTCTTTCTTCCTCTTCTTCAGATTTTGGATCAACAATTTCAAATTCCGAAAATTCTAACGCATATTCATTGATTAAATTTTCGATTTTCGCTCTTTTTCCCAATAAAATTGGGTAAGCAATGCCTTCTTCGCTGGCAAATTGTGCCGCTTTTAAAATTTTATAATTGTCTGCCTCTGCAAAAACAACTCTTTTAGGATTGCTTTGCGCTTTGATGGTCAAATTTCGAATCAGTTTATTGTCCAATCCTAATCTGCTTTTTAGCTCCATTTCGTATGCGTCCCAATCCATAATTGGATTTTTAGCAACTCCTGAATCCATCGCTGCTTTGGCTACTGCGGGTGCAACATAATAAATCAAACGCGTATCCAATGGTTTTGGAATAATTTGCTCTCGCCCAAAAGAAATGTTTTTATCGCCATACGCTTCAATTACTTCTTCCGGAATGGTTTCTTTTGCCAATGAAGCGATTGCTTTTACGGCAGCCAATTTCATTTCTTCATTGATCGTAGTTGCTCTAACATCCAATGCACCACGGAAAATAAATGGGAATCCAAGAACATTGTTCACTTGATTAGGATGATCTGAACGTCCAGTTGCCATTATAATGTCTTCACGAACCGACATCGCGTCTTTGTATGTGATTTCAGGATCTGGATTCGCCAAGGCAAAAACAATTGGATCGTTAGCCATACTCGCAATCATGTCTTTCGAAACGATATTTCCTTTTGATAATCCAAGGAATACATCCGCACCAACAAAAGCTTCAACCAAGGAAACTTCTTCGTCATGTGAACCAAAAAGTAATTTCTCGGCCTCTAATTCTGTTCGTTTTTTAGACAATAATCCTTTGCTGTCGAACATGAAAATGTTTTCATATTTTGCACCAAGAGTTGTATATAATTTAGCGCAAGACATTGCAGCAGCCCCTGCACCAGAAATTACAATTTTTACATCTTTAATGTCTTTGTTGGCCAATTCCAATGCATTTAATAAAGCAGCGGATGAAATAATTGCTGTTCCATGCTGATCATCATGCATTACAGGAATGTCCAATTCTTCTTTCAATCTTCTTTCGATTTCAAAAGCTTCTGGTGCTTTGATGTCTTCTAAATTAATTCCACCAAAAGTTGGAGAAATCGCTTTTACAGTTTGGATGAAAAGTTCTGGATCACTCGCATCAATTTCGATGTCAAAAACATCAATGTCTGCAAATATTTTAAAAAGTACTCCTTTGCCTTCCATTACAGGTTTTGAAGCCAGAGGACCAATGTCACCTAGACCAAGCACTGCTGTGCCGTTAGAAATAACAGCTACTAAATTGCCTTTGGCGGTATATTTGTAAACATCGTCTTTATTTTCTGCGATTTTCAAACATGGTTCAGCTACGCCAGGAGAATATGCCAATGATAAATCTCTTGGAGTAGAGTATGGCTTTGTTGGTACCACTTCAATTTTCCCAGGTTTTCCTGAAGAATGGTAATCTAATGCGTCTTGTTTGCGAACTTTCGCCATGGTGATGAAGTAAATTAATAAGGGGACAAATATAACAAAAAAGAGGCTATTTTCAATGAAAATAGCCTCTTAAGAAGTATAAGCAAAAATTAATTTGCCCGCGTATCAAATTCTTATTTGATTACAACATTTTGAACTTTAGAAACTCCGTTTCCAGTTACTTTAACGATGTAGCTTCCACTAGCAACTGCTGAAACAGGAACTGTGATAGTTTGGTTACCAACAACATTGTTAGATACAGTTGAGTAAATTACACGTCCTTGTAAGTCTAATAAAGAAACAGAGTAATCACCGTTATTACCAGTAAACTCAACGTTTACTTCATCAGAAGCAGGGTTTGGATAAACATTCATTGCGATTGCGTTTTGAACTTCATCTAATCCAGCAACTGCATTTGTTTGGAAAGCATCCATCAAAGAGCTTCCAGAAGGGAAGTTCGATACATCTCCAACAACAGTTGCTGTAGAAATTACCTCAACTTTACCATTTCCATATCCACTGTCAAAACCGTCTCCGTATGCGTCATTAACAACTAAGTCATAACATCCATTAGGAAGAGTTACGTTTACATCTGGTTGAGGAAAAGTACCTGCAGCAGCTGCATCAGTATACGGACCACCAGAAGCAACTACAGTTCCAGTAGCATTTTTAATTTGCCAAGTTGTTTCTGAACCATATTGGTCACAAGTAACTTTAACAATTACATCATTTGTTGGAGAAATCTTACCAACTTGAATTGCTTTAGTTGAAGAAGCAATTGAACCGATTGAACCAGTACCACCGTTTACGCTTGTAACAGTTGCTACAACACTATTTGAGGTCTGAGGTGTAAATGACATTGCAGGTAAAGTAATATCTTGTGTTCCATAGAAAGGAATACTTCCTGTCCAATCATAAGTTACAGGTGTTCCACCATTGATTGAAGTTGAGAATGAAATAGACGTTACCGTATTACCTGTGTTTTTAACTTTAATTACTGGAGTAACTTGTTCTCCTACACAAATATTCATTTCATTTATAATACTTTGAGCAGAAACAGTAGAGCCTGGTACATTAGTAAAAGTAGGTGTTACTTCCGCTGCCGTAATAATTTTACTATTTGTGTAAGTATTGTGTCCTTCATGCAAGAAAGCAAAGAATTCTAATTCACCCAAATTTAAATCAACTGCATTGATAGTAGCTGGTAAAGTATAAGTTACAGTTCTTGTAATTACACCTGTTTGAGAAGCGTCAATTGCTTCACCCCAAGTTCCACCTGTGTTTAAGAAACCACGGAACATGTGTTGGTGTAAGTAATTACCATTTGGTAAAACTGCATCTGGATTCCAAGTTTGACCTGCAGTTTGTGGTCCTTCAAAATTATTTTGAACATAACCAATATTCAAATAATGATTTGTTCCCGCTGCAAGAGGAGTTGTATAAAACATCTCAACTGTCAAAGTCAATTGTCTTGTTGCTGCATCAATTGTTGCATTCATTGCGATATTCACTGGAGAAGCTTGTGCCAAACCTGTAGTAACTTGACTTGACCAGTTACCACGACCAGTAGCCAAAACCGTTTCAGTTCCAAAAGCCGTTCTTTGAACTGAACCCGCTGGGTAACCTGTCGGAGCCATGAATACATCTAAAGCTGTACCGTCAGTTGTTCTTAAATCCGGTTGACCGGCTCCTGGAGTTGCATAACCACCAGCATGTACATTTACCAACACAACTCTTCCTGGGTTAGCATCAGCAATTTGTTTTGCTCTTTTATGACCATCAGGACAATATTGGCAATTGATCCCTGTCAATTCTTCTAAAACCACATTTTTATTTTGTGGCGTTTGAGAAACTGGTGTTTCTTGAGCAAAGGAAAAACCTGCACCCAAAATAACGTTCCCCAAAATGAGTAATGTTCTTTTCATAACTTTATAGTTTTTGTTAATCCAAAGATAAAGTTTAAATCGATGTGTTAAAATTTATACGTAGTTTTTTTTGATATAATATAAAATCTATTCTTGGAAGCCTAAATGTTAACTACTTGTTCATAACCTTCAATTAATTACTTTTACAAAAATTTTCAAAAAATGAAATATTTAATTATAGGTCTTGGAAATCCTGGTTCAAAATATGCTGAAACAAGACACAACATAGGTTTCAAAGTAGTAGACGCTTTTACCAAAGAATGTGGAGGATCTTTTTCAGTACTTAAACATGCTGAAGTTGCACAAGTTAAATATAAAGGGAGACAAATTGTAATCTTAAAACCGACGACTTTTATGAATCTAAGTGGGAAAGCGGTGAATTATTATATGCAATCGGAGAAAATTTTAAAAGAAAACATTTTAGTAATCACTGATGATTTGTCTTTGCCTTTTGGAAAACTTCGGATGAAAATGAAAGGCAGCGACGGAGGGCATAATGGTTTGAAAGACATACAAGCAACTTTAAATTCCCAAGATTACACAAGATTGCGTTTTGGAGTTGGAAGCGAATTCAATAAAGGGCAGCAAGTGGATTATGTTTTGGGAGAATGGTCAACGGAAGAACAAAAATCACTTCCAGAAAGAATTGATATTGCTACTGAATTTATTAAAGGTTTCACAACTATTGGTGTAAATCTGACGATGACAAATTGGAATAATAAATGAAATTTCAAGATTGGAAAGCACATTTGGCGTTGTTTTTTGTCAACACATTATACGGTGCAAGTCACGTTTTAGCCAAAGGTGTAATGCCCATTTTTTTGACTCCTAGTGTTTTTATCTTATTTCGTGTATTAGGCGCTACATTATTGTTTTGGTTGGTTAAATTGATGCTCCCTACTCAAAAAATTGAAAAGAAAGACTACTTACTTCTTGCTGTTTGCGGATTTTTTGGTGTTGCCTCAAATCAACTTTGCTTTTTTTACGGCTTGAATTTGTCATCAGCTATCAATTCTGGAATCATCATGACAACCAATCCCATTTTGGTCATTATTTTGGCCTATTTTATAATCAAAGAAAAAATAACAATTTCGAAAATTGCTGGAATATTAATTGGTGCTGCTGGAGCAATATTGTTGACTTTAGCCGGTTCTTCTGGAAAAGGTGATTCCTTGCTTGGGGATCTTTTCCTTTTTATCAATGCCTTGAGTTACGCTATCTATCTGGTTATCGCTAAACCGCTGATGAAAAAGTACAATCCTTTAACTGTTATAACCTATGTCTTTACTTTTGGTTTAGCTTTTGTCCTCCTTTTTCCACCAACTTTGACAGAATTTTTTCAAACTAATTTCCAACAAATCTCTTGGGAAATTTGGGCTAAAATTACTTACGTTGTCGTTGGGGTAACTTTCTTGACTTACCTATTAACCATGTACGGATTAAAATATCTAAGCCCTTCTGTTTCGAGTGCTTACATTTACTTTCAGCCAGTTTTGGTGATCTTCTTTGCGTTTTTTCTGAGTTACATTGGTTTTGCAGAAGATTACACCGATACTATCACTTGGCAAAAAGGGGTCTATATGTTACTGATTTTTGTTGGTGTTTGGCTCACCACGAGAAAACAAAAAGCTTGATCTTATTTTAGCAAATTTACATGTCCTGTGTACACTTTTCTTTCATCATTGTTATTGACTTTGAAAGAAATTTTCCAAACGTAAATCCCATCTTGCACCAATCCAATTGTTTGGATATAAGTTCCATCCCAACCAACATTTACGTCATTTGATTCAAAAATAATTTCGCCCCAACGGTCATAAACCGACAAATTGTAACTGTATGGGTCATAACCTGAAGTAAAAACTGGTTTGAAAACGGGATTGTGTTCGTCATCATCCGGTGTAAATGCATTGGGCACATAAAATATCAACTCTTGATCGTAGGTAATATTAATTGAATAAGTACTTTGACAGCCAAATGATGAAATAGCGGTCAATTCAATCGTGTATCCTAAATCATTTTGTGCATAAGTATGTGATTGATTCACACTGGTTCCAACGCTACCGTCTCCAAAATTCCAAATATATGAACTTGCGCCAGTAGATAAATTTTCTAAATCAATTGTCGGATTTTCATCAGTCAATTGCAATGGATTTCCGGTGAAAAAAGCCACAGGATTTGACTCTACACAAATATAATTAGGTACAGAACTTGAACCTGAACAACCATTTAGTGTTGTTGCCAAAGTTAGATCATAGCAACCTGCTTGGTCAAAAGTGAAAATTGGATTGCAACCTGTTAATGTACTTCCATTACTCAATGTCCAAACACATGCACCTGGATCACTGTTTGAAGTACTGTTAAATTGAACTGTCAATGGAACACAACCAGAAAGTGTGTCAGCAGTAAAACTAACGACAGGACTCAAATTAACCGTTACAGTTCCTTGTATTGCAGCACTTGAGCAACCATTCAAGGTGTACACAACAGTGTAATTGGTTGTAACCATTGGCGAAACGGCTATTGCATTCGTTGTTTCTCCATTTGGATTCCATAAAAATGTTCCTCCAGAAATGGATGGCATAGCAGTTAATGTCGCCGATTGATTTTGACAAATTGAAACATTGTTCACCGTAACTGTCGGCGCTGAACTTACAGTTGCAATAGCAGTTGATGAAACAGACGTACATCCATTTAAACTGTAAACAACTGAATAATTACTTGTAGCATTAGGACTCACAGTAATTGAAGCTGTCGTTTCTCCTCCGGGACTCCACAAAAATGTTCCGCCAACAATATCAGGAATAGCTGTAATTGTACCAGAATTTCCAGCACAAATTGCAATAGAATTTACTGAAACTGTTGGAATTGGATTCACCACAATAGTTGCGGTTCCTGCAGCGGAATTTGAACAGTTTAAATCACTCACAAACGTCAATGAATAAACCCCTTGCGAATTGCCCAAAGTAATAGGAGAAGCACTTCCTGTAACTGCAGTTTGAGCAATACCATCAACGGTAAAATCAATCGTCCAGGGACCAATTCCTGTTACATTGACATCAATTGGTGAAATTGTATTTCCAGCACAAAAACTTCCTCCGCCTGAAATTGCAGCTGTTGGTAAGGCGCCTGTACCTTGGCTAATTACTATGCTTGAGTTTGGAGAAATACATCCGTTGATTGTGGTTGACAAAGTAATTGTTCCTGAATTTGAAACTGTAATTGATTGCGAAGTTTCCCCCGTACTCCATAAATTTCCTGTGGCATAATTGGACGTCAATTGCACACTTCCTCCTGGGCAAAATGTGGTTGGACCATTGGCTGTAATTGTTGGCGCAGCTGGATTTGGATTGACAGTTACACTGACCGTTTGCATCAAACCTGAACAAGTACCAACGGTTGAAACAGGGGTGATTTGATAAACAACTATTTCAGGATTTGAAGTTGTATTTGTTAGCGTATTTGTGATGGTTGAATTTGTCTGATTTGTCAAAATTTCGCCAGTAACATTTGGATTATCAATCGCCACCCAAGTGAAAGTTGCCGGAATATCTGTCGTTAAGGGAAGATTAAAAGTATAACCCGTGCATAAATTTGCAGTTGTAGAGTTGGTCAAAATTGGTGTGTTTCCCAAACTTATCGTAGAACTTCCAGTTGCCGCATTAGAACAGTTTGCATCGCTGATTCCTGTCAAGGTATAAACACCGACTACATTTCCTAAATCGATGGGTGAACTTGAACCGACAATTGCTGTTTGTGGAACTCCATCAATTTGATAATCAATTGTCCAAGGACCATTTCCCGTTGTGGCAACTAAAATGGATGCTATTGGATCAGCACCGCAATAAACTGCACCTCCCGAAATACTTGCAGTAGGCAATGCTCCTGTCGTTTGGGTAATGGTGATACTTGCTTGGGCAGAAGAACATCCGCTTGCATCGGTATAAGTCAACGTATAAGTTCCGGAGCTATTGACAGTAATTGTTTGCGTCGTCTGATTAGTGCTCCAAAGATTTCCAACGTTGCTGCTTGAAGTCAATTGAACATTTCCACCAGGACAAAAAGTAGTTGGTCCATTTGGTGTAATAGTTGGCGCTGGTAAATTTGTATTTACCGTAACAGCAATATTTTGTGCTGTTCCAATACATGTTCCTGCTGTTGGTGTAACAGTATAATTTACCACTTGCGAAATCCCAGAAGAATTAGTCAAAGTATTTGAAATGGTTCCAGAATTTTGATTTGTCAAGGATTCACCAGTCACATTTAGATTGTCTGTTGCAACCCAAGAATACGTTGCCGAAACGTTGCTTGTCAATACTAAATTCAATGCGTTTCCAGTGCAAATTGTTGCAGAGTTGGCATTCGTCATGGTCGGAATTGGATTCACTGATACTGCAATGGTCTGTGGAGTTCCAGTACAACCATTCGCTGTAGGCGTCACGCTATAATTCACCGCTTGAAGATTGGTAGAATTATTAGTCAATGTGTTGTTAATGAGCGTTGTATTTTGAGCGCTTATACTTTCTCCAGAAACAGAAGAATTATCCGTTGCAATCCAAGAATAACTTGTTCCAAAATCACTGCTTAAAGGAATGTTGAGCGTTGACCCACTGCAAATTGTTGCGGTATTGGCACTTGTCATTGTGGGTGATGGATTGACTGTCACTATTGTTGAAATACAAGATGAAGCAGGAGTGCAAGATGTTCCGGCGTTTCTAACAAAATAAGTTGTGGTTGTAGATGGAGAAACTGTAATTGAAGTTCCTGTTCCAACCAAAGTTCCACCACAGGAACCAGTGTACCATTGCGAAGTCGCCGTTCCTCCAACTGCTGTTAAAGTTGTACTTTGATTTTGACAAATGGAAGTATTTCCATTAATGCTTGTTGGCGCTACAAGCGGTGTTGGAATCGTTGCTGTTAAATTAGAAATGACAACATATTGTTTTGGATTATTGTAATTGGTTGGAGTAGCGGCAGAACGATACAAAATGGTTACTGTTGAAATACAATCAGACGCTGAGCCTACATTGATTTCATTGTTTCCCCAACAAGTGCAAGCGGTTGACATTCCTGCGTTGTAAGTCAAAGCTGTTGATCCTGAACCAGTCACTGTTCCTCCAGTTGAAACGCAGGCAGTTCCAACATTGAAAACGTTAACCGCAGCTGCGGCAGAGTTTGTTCCTGAAATGGTTATTTTATCTGTCCAAGAACCAAAACCATCGTCGTTTACATCAAACAATTTGAAATTAACAGGACCTTGAACAGGTGAACTGAATGTGATGGTTGTCGTAATCGTTTTGGTTGCATTTGTGGTCCAATCGGTGCTTAGCAACATTCCTTGATTGGTTGCAGAAATTCCACTGCATCCGCCACCTGAAACTGTCGAACCTGAAGGAAACCAAACCGGAGAAGCGTCTTGCCAAACATTTTCAGAATTTACAATTGTTGCAGACATAGTAATTCCTGAAACAGTTGTGGTATAGGTTCTATTCATTCCAGTGCCGCCGTAAGTGCCACTCCAAGGGAATGTAGTTTGGGAAAATAAACAAGAAAATGCTAAGAAAAAAGCAGTAATACTAGCAATGAATTTCATTAATTGGGAGAGTTTTGATTAATTCTAGCTAATCAAAAGTACCAAAAAAATTTAAAATGCAATGAGTGCTAGCACCTCAAAATAAAATAACGAAAATTATTTTCCTTTCAAATCCATTGCTTTCAAAGTGTTCATCATCAATGATGCAATCGTCATCGGACCAACACCGCCTGGAACTGGGGAAATAAATGAACATTTGGGAGCAACCTCATCAAATTTGACATCACCCACCAATTTCCACCCTGAAACTTTGGTTGAATCTTCCACACGCGTTGTTCCAACATCAATGATAACAGCACCTTCTTTCACCATATCAGCTGTCACAAAATTAGGTTGACCAAGAGCTGCAATAATGATATCGGCTGTCAAACAGATTTCTTTCAAATTAACAGTTTGACTATGAGCCAAAGTTACTGTGCAATTTCCAGGTTCCGTATTTTGAGAAAGCATGATGCTCAAAGGCATTCCAACAATGTTTGAACGACCAATGATTACACATTTTTTTCCTGCTGTCTCTAAGTTATTTCTTCTAATTAATTCGATAATTCCTGATGGCGTTGCAGAAACAAATCCAGGTAAATTCAATGCCATTTTTCCCAAATTCATTGGGTGAAAACCATCTACATCTTTTTGAGGATCAATCGCTAAAGTGACTTTCATTTCGTCAATGTGGGCAGGTAAAGGCAACTGAACAATGAATCCGTCGATACTTTTGTCTTCGTTTAATTGTTTCACTTTATTCAACAAAACTTCTTCTGAAACAGAATCGTCATATCGCATCAAAGTGCTTTCAAAACCGCATTCTTCGCAAGATTTCAGTTTGTTAGCGATGTAAGTCATTGAACCACCATCCGTTCCCACCAAAATTGCTGCTAAATGAGGAATTTTTTTTCCTTCCGCTTTCCTTGCTTTAACTTGTTGCGCTATTTCAGCTTTAATGATTCGTGCTGTTTCTTTTCCGTCTAACAATTCCATGCGTTCTGATTTTGGGGCAAAGATAGTGAGATAATCAGGAATGAAAAAAAATGCCATGAATTATTTAAACAATTCATGGCACAAAATATATTTTAAAAAAGAATGCTTTATCCCTTTTTAGCAGAGAAAAACTTTCTTTTATTTGCTTTCGGTGCTGCTGCTTTGTTGGAATTGGGTCTTCCTTGCGCTCCTGAGTTTGGCTTTCTTTGTCCGCCACCACCTTGCGCTTTTTTAGGAGCTGGTGCGTCCATTTTAGGCGCAACTTCCATCGGGAAAGGATGGGTCGTGTTTCTTGGAATTTGCAGTTTGATTAATTTCTCAATGTCTCTCAAATAAGCAATTTCTTCGTGGTCACAGAATGACATTGCCATTCCTTCCAATCCAGCGCGACCTGTACGACCAATGCGGTGAACGTACGTTTCTGGAATATTTGGAATTTCAAAATTGATTACATAAGCCAACGCATCCACATCAATTCCTCGTGCAGCGATATCTGTTGCAACTAAAACACGAATGGTTTTATTTTTGAAATTGGTCAATGCTCTTTGGCGTGCATTTTGTGCTTTGTTTCCGTGAATTGCCTCCGCTTTAATTTGATGTTTCACCAGCAATTTCACGACTTTATCAGCACCATGTTTTGTTCTCGTAAAAACAAGCGCAGTTTCAATTTCAGGATTATCTAAAATGTGCAACAAAAGGGCATTTTTATTTCCTTTGTCAACGAAGTATAATTCTTGGTCAATCTTTTCAACAGTTGATGAAACTGGAGTAACCTCAACTTTGTCAGGATTTTGCAAAATTGTTCCCGCCAACTCAACAATTGCTGGTGGCATGGTTGCAGAGAAGAAAAGCGATTGACGTTTGTCTGGAATGACTTTCAATAGTTTTTTAACATCGTGAATAAATCCCATGTCCAACATTCTGTCAGCTTCGTCGAGTACAAAAATCTCTACATGTTGCAAAGAAATTTCACCTTGAGCGATTAAATCTAACAATCTTCCGGGAGTAGCAACCAAAACATCGATGCCACTTTTCAATCTATTTACTTGTGCCAATTGCGAAACGCCGCCAAAAATAACGGTGTTTTTCAAGGCTAAATCAGCGCCATAAGCGGTTAAACTTTCGCCGATTTGAATGGCTAATTCTCTTGTTGGAGTGACAATCAACGCACGAATTTTGCGTTTGTTTCCGTGTTGAATATTTTCAGATAATAATTGTAAAATTGGCACTGAAAAAGCAGCTGTTTTACCCGTTCCGGTTTGAGCGCACGCCAATAAATCCCCGCCTCTTAAAACGATTGGAATTGATTTTTCTTGAATTGGAGTTGGGTTTGTGTATCCTTCTTTTTTGAGTGCAGAAAGGATGGGTGCACTTACTTCTAAATCTTCAAAGGTCATATAATCAATGTAGAAAGCCTTGATGAATATTGAATTGGCTTTCATTTACGACTGCGAAGTAACGATAAATTTTCGGGATACGCAATTTATCAACTTTTTACGGTGCCTGAAAAGAAACAAAAAAGGCTGATTTGTTTTGCTCAAATCAACCTTTTCAATATTTAGTCTTCGTCCTCCCCTTCTTCTTCAGTTTCATCTGCTACATCGTAGTCATCATCCACATCATCGTCTTCGGTTTCCTCTTCTTTAACATCATCTGGAATGTCATCTTCAAAATCCTCCTCATCGTCTTCGTCATCATCAATCGGGGCTTTCACTGGTTTTCCTACTGGTTTGTTTAGTTTAACCAAATAAATGATTTCTTCGGTTTCCCAAAGTAACGCATCTAAAGTTTCTCCTGTTGGTGTCTTGATTTGAGTCATTCCTTCTGAAAATCCATCAGGAAAAGCAACCAATAACTGCTTTTTTTGATCGATTGTGAGTTTATCATAACTTACAATGGCACGTTTCTTTGTCATAACAACCTTTTATATTTCTAATTTAAGTATTCTGTGAATTGGTAATACCGTATTTTGTTTCAATACAATTGCTGTATCAGTAACAGCCCAAATAGTGGTGTCCACTCTTTTTTTACCTTGATCGTCAGCGAAATAGATTTTCACCTTTTGGTGTTCTAAATTTCCCAAAGTAATAGCGCGGTCCATTGAAGCACGTCTTTCTTTCTGAGCTGATTCACTTGTTAAGATATCTTCTTGAGGAAAATGAAAGGTATGAACCTGTTCTTTTTCTACTAATTGAAATTCATTGCTATCCATTGTTTGCTATTTGATTTGGCAAAAATAAATGAAAACACGAATTGAACTAATAAAAACTACATTAAACCTGATTTTTTTTTGAAATTTTTATAAAATTCACGCTTTTGATGGATTTTGAATGTTTTAAAATCAAAAAGGGCCTTCTGTTCAGAAAGCCCAATTTGTTATTATTAAACTGTAGTTTTAAATTTAAAAAAATCAGGTTATCAATTAAAGCTTTGAACAAGTTCACGGCTTCGGGTAAATCATGTGACAAAAGAACTATTATACTCTTAAATCAAACTAGAAAATGAAAACTGCCTCTCCAATGCAGTTGCGTCACATTCTTTACTTTACGAAACCAAGACTCAAATAATAACCTGATTTTTATCTCCTTATTTCTTTAACAAATATAGTGTGATGATTCAATCATCGGCATGAAAATGAATATTGGCGGTTTATCTTTGAATATTTATACCTTTTCAATTATTTTAAGTTTTCAAAACCCTTGAAAGTAGACACATTTAATTGAAAAGATAATTGTGAATTAATGATTTTCCCTTCAATCTAAGATAGCGCTCAGTACCTTTTTAACATCTTCTGGCACGTCTATATTGGGTGTTTCGATGTTTGTTTCTACCAGTTTAATTGAAAATCCATAATACAACCACCGCAATTGCTCTAAAGATTCTATTTGTTCTAAAGCTGTTGGCGTTAATTGAATAATCTTTTTTAGGGTCTCAGCGCGATAGGCATATAAACCAATGTGACGCAAATAGGGATATTGTATTAGTGGTTCTTCTTTTGAATTCGCAAAATTTGGAATTGGACTGCGTGAAAAATACAAGGCTTGATTTTCATGATTGACAACCACCTTGATTCGATTAGGATTCAAAATAGCTTCCATATCAATGTCCCTAATTCCTAGGGTGGCAATTTGAACATCGGAATCTTCAAATGCTTTAATCAAAGCGTCTAATTGTCTGAAATCAACCAAAGGCTCATCCCCTTGAATGTTGACTACCACGTCAATGTCATTAAAATGATTGGCGATTTCTCCACAGCGATCCGTTCCGCTTGGATGAGAATCTTTAGTCATCATTACTTTTCCTCCAAAAGATTTTACGGCTTCAACAATTCTTTTATCGTCTGTTGCTACAATCACCTCTGAAAGCATAGTAGATTTTTTAGCGCCTTCATATACGCGTTGAATCATGCTTTTGCCCTTCAAATCTATCAGTGGCTTTCCCGGAAATCGAGATGAGCCGTATCTTGCTGGTATAATGCCTAAAACTTTCAATTTGGTCTTGTTTTGATTTCTCTGCTAAATTAGAAATTAAATGGCATAAAAAAACTGTCAGCTCCAAAGTGAAATTGACAGTTTTAAATATTAAATAGAATGAAATTAGATTTTCGCTTGAATTTGCAAAATGAAATTTCTAGGCGCTTGGATATCTCCAGGTCGACCCATGTATTCAGTATTCAAAAAGTTGTTTACAACAAATCCTAAACGGTAATTCTCATTGATTTCATAACCAACTCTGGCATCAAAAACCAAATTTCCACCATTGTGCTCTTGTCTGTATTTTTTCAACCCTGGTAAAATGTAAATTCCTGACGATGGTAAAACCTCTTCTTCAAAAATCTTATCAATGTTTTTCATATAACTGTTATATCTGGCAGAAAAACCTAAGCTAAAACCTTTGTAAACTGCTTCAATGTCTGCTTTTGCCAAATGTTTAAATCTGTATTTTAACAAATTTCCTGTCGTATCGGAAAATGTTGAACGGTAATCTTTATTTGAATTCAAAGATATTGGATTCATATATGTATAACCTAGCAATGCTATCAGCTCTACCTTACCAATTTTTCCTTCACTACTAAATGAACCTTCTATACCGGAAATTCTTGCTTTTTCAGAATTTGCAGCTCTAAACCCTACTAAGTTTGAAATTTGATATCCCTCGCTTAATAACTGTGAAAAAACAGCTGCATCCGCAGGAATTAGTGGATTTAATGGATTTCCATTCTTTGGGTTATAAACACCGAATGTAAATTCCATCATGTCATCATATTGGTTAACAAAACCTGAAATATCTAATAAACCTTTCCAATTTTTGCCAATTTTAACGCCCTGTTTTAACCCAATTTCGCCTGCCCATCCAGTTTCTCTTTTCAAGAAAGGATTAGGAAACACGTTTAAACCACCCACAGAAGTTTGTGTGTAACGCTCAGCGATGGCAGGATATCGAACACCTTGACCAAATGAAGCTCTTAAATGCGTAAATTTGAATAATTCATAATGTACAGCTGTTCTGAAAATTGGAAAAACGGGTACTTTATTTTTATCATCTTTCCCAAAATAAAAATCAGAATCACCTTTTCTTCCATCTTGCTCAAAATATTCAAACCTCAAGCCTGCGGTAAAATCTAATTTTTTCAATTTCTTATCCAATTGGGCGTACCCCGAATAATTATAAGATTGGTGGTCTCCATACAATGCCGAATTAACAATTGAAATGTTCGATGTGGCACCTGTCGTTAAAAACCAAGTTTTATTCCAAGTTTTCTGGTAATTATAATCAGCATAGTAGGTCAAAGCAACTGAATTTTGTGCGGAATTTGTAATGCTCTCATTTAAAACTCTATATACTCTCGTTCTCAAGTTATGCTTATTTCCATTTTTGGTTATATATTTCAAATATGGATCGATATTTATTCTTGTTCCTTTGTTGATAATTAGTGAAGACCCTGGAATAGAAACATCGCTTCCACCTTGTGGTTGATAGGCCAAGGAATCGCTTTCCCAAACCACAAAAGATCCTAATTCTTGGTAATGAACTGAATACCCCAGACCTATTTTCAAACCTTTTACTTTTTCTGGCTTATAGACAAAAGAGCCACTTACCCTGCCTCGTTTTTCTGATTCTCCATCTCGATAGCCTTTATTTATAAAACTAGTTGTAGAAATATTAAAGCCAAATTTCTTGAACATCTTTCCATAGGTAATCTCCGCCAATTGAAAAGTGGGGTTTTTTCTCCGCCAATTCAAACTTTCCCTTTTAGAATCATCATAAATTCCAGATTGAAGTTTGACTTTTAACTGCCCTTTTCTACTCGGGTCTTGCTCAGTTACTGCAATAATTCCATTTAATGCCCCACTCCCATAAAGTACAGACGATGCTCCTTTAATAACTTCAATTCTTGATGAAAGTTCTATTGGAATGGTATTCCATTTGGCATCACCAGCATCTCCTGACAACATTGGAACATCATTCCAAAGCAATAAAACACGGCTTCCTGCCCCGTAAGAATAGCCGCTACCTCCTCTTATACTGACTTGACCATCCATCGCATAAACACCCGGACTTTGGTCAACCGCCTGCTCAAGATCTGAAATTGCTTTATGATCTACCAGGGCTGGTTTTATAACCTCCATAGAAATAGGAACTTCTTCTATTTTTTGTCCTCTTCGAGAAGCTGTAACAACCAACGTGTTGATTTCAATTACTTCAGTATTTAATTTTAAAGTGAGGTATTCAACTGCAGTAACATCTATGGTGTCATTAACGAAAGTTTCTGCTGAAACAATCAATTTAAAAGGTAGTTGGCTATATGCTATTGTAAAAGATCCATCCGGGTTTGCAGTAGCTTTTTTTCCTTCGGAAGTTTGCAATTTAGCTCCGGGTAAACCTTGATTGTTCGAATTATCGACTACTTTTCCTTTGATGTCCTGTCCATAGCAAAATACAGGAAGAAAAATGAATAGTAAAATTTGTTTCATAGGGTTTTTTGCTTAACTTTAATATGCCGAAAATACCAATTATTTTGAATTATACCGATTTACAACAACAAATTGCACTCACTTTATTGAATAAAGTTGGAAAAAAAAGAATTAGAAACATTCTTTCTCAGGTGGATAGTGTCGAATCCTTTTTCGAGGAAAAAATCCATAATTTATTGAAAATTCAAGGTTTAGGACAAGTGACTTTGTCTCAAATCAACCGCAATGAAGCTTTAAAAAAGTCGGAGCCCTTTGTTGAATTTTTTGTTAAAAATTCAATTAAAAGTTATTTTTATCAATCTGCAGAATTCCCACAACGTTTAAACCAATGTGAAGATGCTCCTTTAATTTTATATGGTAAAGGAGAAATGAATTTCAATACTCCTAAAACTGTTGCAATTGTAGGAACGAGAAATGCTTCTGACTATGGAAAAGCCATTTGTGACGAATTAATTTCATCTTTTGTTGGCAAAAATATTGTCGTAGTGAGTGGTTTGGCTTATGGAATTGATATTTATGTGCACCAACTTTGCATAAAATATGGAATCGAAACGATTGGCGTACTAGGTCATGGTTTAGACCGAATGTATCCTGCTATTCACAAAAATACAGCTTTACAAATGCAAAAAAATGGAGGTGTTTTAACTGAATTTCTCCCTGGAACTGATCCAGACAGGATGAATTTTCCGATGAGAAATAGAATTGTTGCAGGTATGTGCGATGCAACAATTGTAATTGAAAGTGGCGCAAAAGGCGGATCGCTGATTACTGCTGAATTAGCAAACGATTACAATCGCGATGTTTTCGCATATCCTGGAGACATTTTTAAAGAATATTCGAAAGGTTGTAACTTTCTAATTCAAAATGATCGAGCGCATTTAATAACCGAAAGCAAAGATTTTTTTAGAATCATGGATTGGGAAAACGAGAAAAATTCAGTTCCTGTTCAAAAGAATTTATTTTTGGACGACTTGAATGAGGAAGAAAAGGAAATAGTGACCTTTTTGCAAGACAAGGAAACAGCCAGCATAGATTTTTTAACGCTTAAAATTGGTGTTTCCGCTGGAACAATTAGCGGACTACTTTTGAATTTAGAATTTTTAGGTTTAGTAAAGTCCCTTCCAGGAAAAAGGTATAAATTGGCTTAGATTTTCTCTGTTTTAGAATGTTAAAATCAAAAAAAAATAAACTGAATATTCAATTGTCTATTTTTTGTTTTACTTTTACCTTGAAAATCATAAATGAATAACTATGAAAAAACTATTACTTATAGCTTCTGTAGCATTTTTCGGAGCTTTAAATTTGAATGCACAATGTACACCTGATCCAACTTTAACTAGTTCTGGAATCTATCCTGACAGTGCAACGAACTTTGTTGGTGGATGTGTTGGCCAACAATACACGCAAATTGTTCAAAATGTTGTGCCTTTGGATACAACTGTGCCTGTTTTCGGTTTTCCTGTTCCTGCAACAATTGACAGTATTAAATTGGTAAACGTATCTGGTCTTCCTCCAGGAATCAATTACTCTTGTAACCCAAGTTCTTGTGCTTTCATAGGTGGAGCAACAGGTTGCGCTACAATTCAAGGTATTTGCAATACTGCTGGAACTTACAATTTGGTTTTTGACTTGACTGCCTATGTGACAGTTCAAGGTCTTCCTCAATCTCAAGACTTTACTTTGACTTATTACAAAATTGTAATTGGAACTTGTACTGCAGATATTGATGAAAACACAAATTCAATGTTTAAATTATATCCAAATCCAGCGTACAGCAAAGTGGTTATTGATGGCTTGAAAGGTCAAAACAATATTACTTTGACAAATGCAGAAGGAAAAATAGTCAAAACATACAACATGTTTGAAGGTGCTTCTTTGGAAATGAATTTAGAAGGATTAAATAACGGTTTATACTTTGTTACTGTAAATCACGACAAAGGAACTGAAGTGATGAAATTGATTAAAGAATAATATTCTCACTCATTTTTTGAAAGGTGTGCATCAAATGATGCACACCTTTTTTTGTTTCAAATATTCTATTACCTTTGAATTCATGAAGATTTTAGTGGTGCGTTTTAGTTCAATTGGAGACATTGTATTGACTTCTCCAATCGTCAGATGCATACACCAACAAATTCCTAATGCCGAGATTCATTTCATTACCAAAAGATCTTTTGAAAGCATCGTTGCAACAAACCCATTCATCCATAAAACTTGGTCAATCGATAAGTCAATCGATGAACTTATTCAGCAATTAAAAGCCGAACAATTTGATTTTTTAGTCGATTTGCATAACAACATAAGAACCAAAAGTTTGATTCGCAAACTTGGTGTTCCATACGCAAGTTTTCCTAAATTGCATATTGAAAAATGGTTGTTGGTGAACTTCAAAAAATCCATGAAAACGAATGTTCACATCGTTGAAAGGTATTTTAAAGCCGTTGAAAAACTGCATGTTGTAAATGACAATCTTCCGTGCGATTTCTTTTTTAAATCTGGTGATGAAATTGATATTGCTTCACTTGGTCTTGAAAACAAAAAATTTGTGGCTTTTGCCATTGGTGCGCAATTTGCTACCAAGAGAATGCCCATTTCCAAAATGATTGAGGTTGCATCGCAAATTCAACATCCCATCATTTTAGCTGGCGGAACCATGGACAATGAAACTGCTGAAAACATTGTCACGGCGCTTCCAAAGCAATTAATTGTAAATGCTTGTGGAAAATTTTCATTGCAACAATCTGCGAGTATTGTCAAACAAGCGGCCGTTTTATTGACGCACGACACAGGATTGATGCACATTGCATCTGCATTTCAAATTCCGATTGTAAGCGTTTGGGGAAACACCGTTCCCGCATTGGGAATGTATCCCTATTATCCTCAAAACGAAAAAGGATTTTCCATGCACGAAGTCGCAGAACTAAATTGCCGTCCATGTTCTAAAATTGGATTTAAAACTTGTCCTAAAAAGCATTTCAATTGCATGAATTTACAAGACGCGAAAGCAATTGCAATGGATGTGAATGAGAAATTCAGTTCAGTAATTATTCCTCATTAAACAAAGCGCGCAGTTCTTTGGCATCGCTTGGCTTCATTTTTCCAGCCAAAATCAAACTCAATTCCTTTCTGCGCATGGCACCATCAAATCGTGCTTTTTCTTCCTCCGTTTCAGGAACCAATTCAGGCACTTGAATCGGACCTCCGTTTTGATCAACAGCCACAAAAGTATAAATCGCTTCGTTTGATTTTCTTGTTTTTCCTGTAACAGGATCTTCTACAAAAACATCGACAAACACCTCCATTGATGAACTGAACGCTCGAGAAACTTTCGCCTCTAAAGTTACGATTGAAGAATGCCCTATTGGCTCACGAAAAGAAACATTGTTTACAGAGGCAGTCACTACCACGCGACGAGAATGTCTATGTGCTGAAACGCTTGCAATTACGTCCATCCAGGCCAGCAATTGACCGCCAAATAAATTTCCTAGGGTGTTTGTATCGTTCGGTAAAACAATTCTTGTGGTGATGGCTAATGTTTCTGACGCTTTTCTTGATTTCATTGTCTTTGATTTGTGTGACAAAGGTAAGCAAATTTACTCGCTCAAAGGTTTTCAAAATAGGATGATTCCAATTGTTTCAATCATTATTCCTTAACTTTGCGTAAAAATTAAAAACGCCATGCATAAGCTTATCGCTCAATTTCCAGCAAATATTACTGAAGCTTTTCAAATTGCTTCCGAAATGAAATACCAAAAACCTGCAAATGCAATCCATAACATCGTGGTTTGTGGCATGGGAGGATCTGGAATTGGTGCTAAATTGGCCGTTCAGTGGACGCAAGATGAATTGAAAATTCCAGTGATTTTCTTGCAAGATTATTATTTGCCGCATTTTGTAAACGAAAATTCTTTGGTCATTGGTTCTTCTTATTCTGGAAATACTGAGGAATCTTTGGAAACAATTCAAAAAGCGCACGCAAAAGGTGCGCACATAGTGGGCGTTTGCTCCGGCGGAAAATTAGCGGCGTTTTGCAAAGAAAAAGGATTTGACTGCGCAATAGTTCCAAGCGGAAATCAACCCCGTGCAGCAGTTGCTTTTTCATTGATTCAAATTCTAAACTTGTTTTTTCAGTTGGAATTTATTCAAGGAAATGTGCTTGAATCGGTCGAATTGGGTCGCAGATTGATTGTTGCTGAAGAAAAAGAAATTCAAGAAGAAGCTAAAAAACTAGCGGAGTTTTTGAAAGACAAAGTAATCGCGATATATGCAACAAGTGCTTATGAAGCGGTCGCGATTCGTGCCAAACAACAATTCAATGAAAACGGAAAATTGCTTTGTTGGCAACATGTATTACCTGAGATGAACCACAACGAGTTTGTCGCTTGGGGTGGTGGTGACAATCGTTTTGGTGCTTTGTTTTTAGAAACACCTGACGAGCATTCGCAAAACGTGAAACGCATGCAGTATACGAAAGATTATCTAAAAACCAGAACTGATTTCGTATACACTTTGAACGCTAAAGGTAATTCAACCGTTGAACGCTCGATTTACTTTATCAATGTTGTTGACTGGGCATCATATTATTTATCAGAATTGAAAGGAATCGATGTGAATGAAATTGTGATTGTAGAGGGGTTGAAGAAATTCTTGGAGGCATAAAAGGATTGAAGACCAGGTGTAAGAAGTATGTTTTGCCCCTCTGGGGCAAGGAGAAGGTGTGTATTGTTTGTGATTTTAAAATTGTATAGCCCTGCTAGGGCTAACGATTGATCTCCGATTGTGAACCACTTAGAAACCTCAGAGTGGTTAAACAATCAACAAATTTTTTTTTATAAGATATTTCGATTTTTATTGCCCGCGCAGGGTCAATTAGGACATAGATAATTGTATGTCTTTTTTAAATTTTTTGGTGTCTAGTCCTAAAATAGCGATACACAATTTTATCGTTATGGAAAAAGGAGAAA
>JBBALI010000001.1:0-197995 GCA_040403095.1 Crocinitomicaceae bacterium | reverse complement strand
ACTGGACTTACTGGTATCCTACGGGTGAAATTGCTTATACCGCCCAATATAAAATGGGTTTGAAAGATGGAAATTGGAATTATTTGTACAAAGATGGTTCTAAATTCAAAGTGGGAAGTTTTGCCAATGATGAAAAAAACGGATTATGGGAAACTTGGTATGAAGACGGAACATTATTAATGTCAGGAAATTACGTGCAAGGAAAAGAGGAGGGAAGATGGATTAACAACTGGGAAAATGGTAAGTTAAAAAATGAAACATCTTTCAAGGCTGGGGTTTTACATGGCGAATGGAAATCCTATTCTTTTAAAGGAGTTTTAAAATTGTCTGGTTATTACAAAAACGGACTAAAAAATAAAGAATGGATTGAATATTTTGAAAATGGACGACAAAAAGATTTGTTTACTTATAAAATACTGAAAATCAAATCTAAAGTGGATTATGGGCCCTCAAAAGGACGAGTAACTTACGAAAGTGTCAAAGATGGTTATGCTGTATCTTTTTCATCCAAAGATTTCAAGAAAACAGAAGAGGGAAGCTACAAAAATGGAGAAAAAGATGGAGAATGGAAAGATTATTATCCAGGAGGAAAAATACCAGCCGTATCTTCAACATACAAAAACGGGAAGCTTGACGGACCAATGCGTGAATACGGAAGAAGAGGTGAAATTACATCAGAAGTGAACTACAAAGACGGCATGAAACACGGGTTTTTGAGAACTTTCGACAGTAGAGGAAAAATTTTGACTGAGCGAGAATATGAATATGGTCAATTAAAAGTAAAAGGTAACTTCCAACCGAAATAATTATATTTTAGGGATTTGTAGTGCTTTGAGTGAAATAATCTTTTTTGTTTCTTGAATAAATAATCTATATTTGCTCACTTTTGTTCAATTTTGAACGTTTAGTGAATGAAAATAAATTTTTTATAATACTACTTATGAAGATAAACTACCAAACAATTATTGGAAAACTAGCCATTTTGCTTTTTTTCTTTCAATTTTCCTCTAATGCATCTGCACAAATAGTGCATTCTGAAAGTTTTGATTCCACATTATTTCTCCCTCCAGGGTGGAGCACGATTGGCGGTTCAGCAAATTGGTCAAGGGTAAGTACATTGCTTGCTCCTTTGAGTGGAACTTCTCATTCAGGAACAGGAATGGCAAGAATGAGATACCCAATCAATCAAACTGTAACTTTTCAAACTGAGTCGATTGTAACTCCATCTTTTACATTGGAAGGAAGAGGAAATAATACGCCAATTGTTAGTTTTTGGATTTACAGAGATTCATTAGAAACTAGTAATCCTGATAGCCTGGCAGTGTATATCAATACTTCTCTTTCGTTAACGGGTGCAACCAGATTGGGAATAATTTCAAGGTTGAAATCTGTTAATTTACCGGATGTAAAAGCATTAAACGGTTGGTACCAATATTCTTATGCAATTCCATCAGGATATAATACAGCAAATAATTATTTGATTTTTAAAGGAACAGTTTATGGTCCTCAATCACTTTCAAGAAGAATCTATTTAGACGATATTAATTGGGATGAATACCCAGTTTTGTGCTCTGGTGTACCAACATCAGGAAATGTTTCTGCTTCCGATTCTTTGTTTTGTGGCAACTCAGGCCCTGTTGATTTTACTTTGTTAAATGGTTCTTTGGACTTAGGTATCAGTCATGCGTGGTTTTCTGCACCATCAGCATCTGGTCCTTGGACAAATTTTGGTTCAAATTCCACTACAGCAAATTTACCAAATGTTACGAGCTCCATTTTTATTAAATGTACTTCATTTTGTAGTTATTCAAATCTTTCTTCATCTACAATTCCATTACATATTGTGGTAAGTCAAAATCCAACTCCAGTTGTGCAAATTTTGAGTGTAACAGATACAATTTGTAGTGGTGACAATGTAACATTATATGCGAGCGGTGCAAATACTTATCAGTGGAGTACTTCTTCTAATCCAACTTATTCAACTTCTGGTTCTATTACAGTTTCACCAGCAAACACAAGGGTATTTACACTCGTAGGAACAGATGTGGATGGTTGCGTTTCGTTGGCAGTAAGTAAGACAATAGTTGTTGGAGCTAAACCAACGATAAACAGTTTATCAAATTCCTTCCCTGTACTTTGTCAAGGTGGAAGTTCTGTTTTAAACGTTAATGCTTCAGCAGGAACAGGAACAACTTTGAGTTATTTATGGTCTCCAACTTCAGAATCAACAGCTTCAATTTCTGTTTCACCTGCTGCCACAACTGAATACATTGTTACTGTTTATGGACAATATGGCTGCTTTAGGAAAGACACAACGGTTGTTACAATTGATGGGAATCTTACAGGTCCTGTTGTTACAATGAATTTCTCAAATTCGAATGTATGTGCTGGAACAACTGGCAATATTTTAATTTCAGCAAGTACAACAACTCCAGGTGCAACATTCCAATGGTCAACTACTGCAGTAGGAACAATTCCTTCTGTAAATGACACCATTTCAGTAGCGATTCCTTTTCAAACAGAAAGTTATACAGTTTTAGTTACTAATCCGGTTAATGGTTGTTATTCATCTGCTACTTCCGATATAACAGTTCGTCCTATCCCTTCAACAAATCTAGTTGCAACAAATCAAACTGTTTGTTTAAATGGAAGCACCGTTATTAATTTATTTATTGGAAACACTGGCGGTGATGCCGCTAATACTTACACTGCAATTTGGACACCAGCTGGTTTAATAGGGCCAAGCGTAATCATTAACCCAACTGCAACAGGATACCAAAAAGTAAATGTAACAAGTCAATACGGTTGTTCTAAAATGGATTCTATTCTGATTACTGTTGATCCTACTCAAGTTGGGCCAACTGTTATATTAACGGCATCTGATTTAGAATTTTGTGAAGGAGATTCTGTAAATGTTAGTTTATATGCATCATCAAATGATCCTGTGGTTACTTATTTGTGGTCACCTGCGGCAATTACTTCGACGAATGATACAGTGGTTGTATTACCAACTGTAAATTCAGTTTATACAGTTTCGGCAACAAATTTAATTGGTTGTACTTCAAGTGCATCTGTTACAGTTACGTTTGGAGCTCCACCAACGCCGAGTTTTACGCACCTTACGGGAGGTATAAATGATGCATATTTTACCAATACTTCATCAAATGCTCAAACATCGCATTGGTTTTTTGGTGATGGTACAGATGTTTTTGCTACTAATTCATCTCACATTTATGCAAATGCCGGTATTTATGTTGTTAAACTAGTGGTAACTTCTTCAGCAGGATGCACAGATTCAATTATCGAACAAATATTAGTTGGAACAGCAACAATTGATGAGGTAAAAGAATCCAACAAATTAGATTTCAATGTTTACCCAAATCCGAGTAAAGGATTGTTTAATATTCAAATGAATTCAAACGCTTTAAGTTCTAAGATAACAGTGATGAATTTGTTGGGAGAAGTTATTTTGACAAAAAATTTAGTTCAAACATCGAATGGAAATTTTGAGTCTCAAATTGATTTGTCAAATTATCCAAATGGAATTTATTTGATTGATATGACCACAGAAAATCAAACAGTTGTAAGAAAGATTTCGAAACAATAAAATTCATTATTAAAAATAGGAAAGGCTGGTCATTGAGTTGATCAGCCTTTTTTGTTGAATTAATTTTAACCACCAGATGTTTGGTTTCGTTCATTAAGGTAAAATTATACTTTATGAAAAAAAAATACTTCTCCTTTGTGCGTTTTATCGCAATTTTATTTTGTTCTTTTAATTTCTATATTTCCTTTGGTCAAATTATTCACAATGAAAATTTTGATGTTTCAGGAAATACACCAACTGGCTGGTCGGCCGTAGGAGCCGCCGCAGATTGGGGGGTGTCAACTAATTTAGGTAACAATTTAGTCGGATTAGCGCATAGTGTTCCAAATTTTTTTAGATGTCGGTATCCGAATAATGGCAGCGGAGTTTCGACTGAATCATATGCTACTCCAGCGTTCTCTTTAGAAGGAATTGGCACGAATACTTCTACAATTGGCTTTTGGATGTACAGAGATTCTTTATTGCCTGCAAATTATGATAGTTTAAGTGTTTTAATTAATACTACCATAAGTTTAACTGGAGCCATTTCATTAGGATCGATTGCAAGATGCAGAAACATTGCAATGCCAGAAATACAATCTGTAAATGGTTGGTATTATTATTCATTTGATATTCCAAACACATTCAATACTGCTGTTAATTACATTATTTTTAAATCAACAAATTATGGTGCAAGTCCTTCTACAAATGCAAGAAGAATTTGTATTGATGATATTAGTTGGACAGAATATCCACCATTGTGCACAGGTACACCAACAGCAGGTACAATTTCTTCTCCAGATACATTGATTTGCGGTGGTTCAGGAACTTCGATTTTAACATTAAACAATACCTCAACAGGAACAGGCATTTCTTATAGTTGGTTTAGCTCTAATTCACAAACAGGACCCTGGGTTGCTTTTGGAACTGATTCAACGACTGCCATTGCTTCTTTGTCAACGACTCAATATATAAATTGCATTGTGACATGTGCTTCTTCATTATTAACAGCAGCAAGTGATACTTTCGCGATTATTGTTAGTCCTAATCCAATTCCTGTTGTTTCAATTATTGCAGCAAGTGATACAATTTGTAGAAATGATACTTTAACAATGATTGGAAATGGTGCTTTAAATTACCTTTGGAGTTCTACAAATAATGCTAATTTGGGAGCCAATGATAGTTTAGATGTTGCACCAACAAATTCAACAACTTATACCTTGATTGGATCAGATGCTATTGGTTGTATTTCTGCACCTGTTTCTCAAACAATTGTTGTTGGCAGACGACCAACAATTTTTAATTTTACCAATTCAAATCCAACAATTTGTGTAAATGGGTCTTCCACACTTATTGTGCAGGCTACTTCTGGAGTCGGTGGAGGAGGTGTTGTTTTGACTTATGAATGGTTACCGACTGGTCAAACAACAGCTTCGGTTTCGGTTTCTCCACTGGCAACTACATTGTACACAGTAAATGTTATTGGTCAATATGGTTGTTTTTCAACAGATACAACAACTGTTTTTGTTGATACAACTTTGATTAGTCCAATTGTTTCATTAAATCCTGATTCATTAAATATTTGCCAAGGCACAACAGGAACTTATGCATTGGCTGCAATTTGTGATTTAGCGACGGCAACTTTCTCTTGGTCAGGTTCAACAGGAGGTCCAATTAATTCTACAAATGATACATTAACAGTTAATACGCCAACTCAAAATATTACTTATACAGTAACTGTAACAGACCCAGCAAATGGATGTAAGTCTTCAGCTACTTCAAGTTTGTTTGTTAGACCAAAACCAACAGTAAATATTTCTTCTCCCACGCAAACAATTTGTTTAAATGGTACAGCTGTAATCAATTTAAATATTGGCAATACAGGTGGAGCTTCGACAAGTACTTATACAACCACTTGGAATCCTTCTGGATTGACCGGAACAAGTATTTCTGTAGCACCAGTTACTAGTACGTTTTTTGTAGCTACTGTTACAAGTGCATATGGTTGTCAACGAATTGATTCTTTATTAATCAATGTGGACCCAACTTTAGTGAGTCCAACAATTGCTGTAACTCCTTCTTTAACTGATTTGTGTGCAAATAATTTAACTTCAGTTCAATTGATTGCATCCACAGATGCCGTGCAACCTACTTTTGCCTGGACACCAAATAATGTTGGTTCAACAAATGATACGGTGGTTGTAAATCCAACCAATACGACATCTTATAGCGTAACAGTTACTGACCAGTTTGGTTGCAGTTCTTCCGCTCTTTCTGTTGTAAATGTAAATGCTTCTCCTATGGCAGATTTTACATCAGTTTTAGGAATAAGTAATATGTTTGATTTTACGTCTGCCTCTGTTGGTGGCATCACTTTTACTTGGACATTTGGGGACGGATCAGCGAGTACAATTGAAAATCCGATGCATGAATACACAACTGCAGGAACCTATGATGTTACATTGGTTGTTACAAATGCTGCTGGATGTTCAGATACTATAATTAAATCAATTGTTGTTACGAATTCAAGCTCAATAGGCGAAAATAATCAGTTGGATAATTTCAATATTTTTCCAAATCCAAGCAAAGGATTCTTTAATATTCAAATGAATTCAAATGCTTTAACTTCTCAGATAACAGTAATGAATTTGTTGGGAGAAGTTATTTTGGCAAAAAATTTAGTTCAAACATCGAATGGAAATTTTCAATCTCAAATTGATTTGTCAAATTATCCAAATGGAATTTATTTGATTGATATGCGTACAGAAAATCAAACAGTTGTAAGAAAGATTTCGAAACAATAAAATTCATTGTTAAAAATAGGAAAGGCTGGTCATTGAGTTGATTAGCCTTTTTTTGTGTTTCAATTAAAATAGTTTTTACCGTTCAAAAACATAATAGTTTTCTTCACCAACTGATTTTAGTTCTAATGTGTTTTTTTTCAGTTTTAAAATATCATAAACTTCAGTCCAACCATTGATTGATCCGTAATTATAGAAAAAAGTAGCAGTTTTTCCTTTGTTACTAATTTCAATTTGCAAATCATATTTTACATCTGTCGGTGAACCATTTGACGCTATATTTTCTTCATAATAATAACCAAACCAACTGTCTCCAACATCGTAAGTTGATTTGAGTTTAATTTTTAAAATATTCATATCTTCAGAAACACCATTTCTGTCAATACTTTTTAAATACCAGTTGCCAGATAATTTGTTTATTCCTCTGTAGTTTTTATCACAAGAAGTGATTGGTAATACAAACAACAAGAAAAAGAAAATAGATTTTTTCATAGCTTTTATTTTTTTCAAAATAAAGCAAATAGATTTTTTACTCAGTAAGTAAAATTTCGTAAATTGTCAAAAGCTAAAATCTTTAAAAGGGTTAATAATAAAAAAACGCTTCAAGAAAATTCTCAAAGCGTTTTAATCATTTGCAAGACAAAGATTTTGTGTTATTTAAAATTTAATTTGATAAATTCCATTGCCTTGTTAAATGCATCATCAGCAAATGTTTTACTGTATTTTGGATTACTTGGATTCGCAAATGCGTGATCTGCTTCATAGGCTTCAACAGTTAAAGTTTTGTATGCTATTTTCATGTTGTTTTCAAATCTTTCTACCATTTCTTTATTGATCCATTGATCTTGTTTTGGCCAAACAAAAAGAACAGGAGAATTTAAGGTTTGAATCTTTTCAATTTTTTCTTCTGGCATTCCGTAGTACATTACACAAGCTTTGCTTTTTTTACCAGCCAATAAACTTGTTTGCATGCTCCAACCGCCACCAAAACACCAACCAATTGTTGCGATTTTAGCTTTTTTACCAACATGTGATAGCACCCCGTTAATAATATTTTCTGCTCTAACAGTTTGAACAGATTGCATGTATTTCGCCGCCGAATCTTTGACTGTTGCTACTTTTTGGTCGTATAAATCAATGGCAATTACATTCACATTTCCCAAAGTTTTATATATTTTTTCTGATTCTTGTTTGATATAATCATTCAAGCCCCACCATTCATGAACTACCAAAACATAATTGTTGGTTGCTTCTTTTGCTTTGATTTCATAAGCATGACCATTGATTCCATCTTTGGTTTTGAATGAAATTTCTTTCCCAATTGGATTTTCTAATGTGAAAGGTTTTGGGTCTAGATGCGTGGCAACAAAGTTTTCATCTTGTGTCAACATGGCAAATGTTTCCGTTGATTCTGTTCTTGCGCAACAGCTTTTTTGCGCATTTAAACTGCTAGAGATACCAACAATGAAAATCGAAAAGATAATTTTTTTCATACTATATTTTTTGTTTTACTTTAGAAACACACCAAATTACAATTTGTTTTGTTACCTAGGTAAATATTGTAAAAATAAATTTTTGAATATTGGGAGAAACCAAAAAGTCAGTGTTTTAGTGCTCTTTTCTTAATCATTCCTCCTTTGGTGTCTTTCACCGGATGCATCACAACAAAAGCCGTTGGTTCTATTTTTTCGATTTCTGTGTTAAGTTTATTCAGTTCCAAACGAGTAATGACGGTATAAATAATTTCAGTGTCTTTCGTTTCTCCTCGTTTTCCATATCCTGTTTTGCCTGAATAAACCGTCACGCCTCTTCCCATTGTGTTGATAATCATTTGTCTGATTTTTTCACTGTGGGTTGAAACAATCGTCACACCAATATATTCATCTATTCCTTCTACCAAAAAATCCAACGTTTTAGATGCCGCTAAATACGTAATCATCGAATACATAGCAACTTCAATTCCTAATAAATAAGCTGCTGAAGAGAAAATAATCACATTGATGAGAATGATGATATCACCGATAGTGGTGCCAAATTTTCTACTTAAGAAAATCGCTAAAACTTCAGTTCCGTCAATTACAGCACCGCCTCTGACAGCCAAGCCTATTCCAGCACCAAGAAAAAACCCACCAAAGATGGCGACAAGTAAATTGTCATTTGTCACATTTGGAAAGTGTAACGTAGCCAAACAAATTGCTAATCCAGTAATCGCTAAGGCAGTTTTGAACGCAAAACGTTTTCCCATTACTTTGTAGGCAAGAAATATAAATGGAATATTTATAATTAAAACAAGCCAATACAAAGGAATTTTAGTCATCACTGAAACAAGCAATGAAATGCCGGTAGCGCCACCATCTATGAAATGATTGGTTAACAAAAATCCTTTGAAACCAAAAGCAGCTGAAAAAATACCAGCGGTAATTAAAACAAGATCTTTGGCATTTCTTTTTCCAATGATTGTAAATTCACGATACTTTTTGGCGGCTTTGTATGGTGAAAATCCTTTTTGATTAATCTCCTTTTTGAAGAATACTTGAAGGATCATTTTTTTCCAAAATGCACTCATATTGTAAATTTAGCTTTATAAGTATTTGTAAATGATGAGAATAATTTCATACCTTTTAAAGGTAAGTCTTATTACACTAATCCAAGTGAAATTGATGAATTTTTAACTTTTTTCTAAATCCAAACTAAAAAGACACCTTTTAAAATTTGTTCAAATGAACATTCACACCAACCATAAATTGTGTTTGCTTTGATTTTCTGCTCGTCAAAATCAATGTTTTCTATGGAAACTTGTTTTTCTAAAAATGAAAACTCTCCTGCAAAATATTTATAAATTGCTTCTTTGGCGCTCCAAATGAGCTGCAAACTTTCTAAATTGTTGGTATCAAATAGGTTTTTCTCCCTTTCGTTGATAAATTGATTGTGAATGAATTTTAATTTTTCATTGCTTTCTTCAATGTCTATTCCTACAGCATAATCTTCAGAAATGTAGATACTTATCCATTGTTTAGAGTGAGAAATAGAAATATTTAATTGCGGAATGTTTTCAATCAATGGTTGACCATTTTCTAAATGCACAATGTTAACTTCTCCTACTTGCAGTTTGAAAGTAAGTAACTCATTGGTTTTTTGAGAAACAAGCGGCTTGTCAAGGTATTCATTTTCCAGCTTTTCAATATAAATGATTCCTTTGGATGTCTGTATTTCCAATTGATTGTTATTTTGAGATTCCATTTTATTTGAAATCAAAATATATTGAAATTAAAATTATTCAAAAGCGGAAGATCTTGATTAATTTTTGACGTCAATAACTGAATTGAAATACTCAAATTGAGAATAAGTTTAAAACAAAAAAGAGGAATTTTTCTAAACATAATGTCATAAAAAAGGAAAGAAAGCGATATACTTCCTTTCCTTATCAAATGTAAAAATACTTATTGTTTAATGATTCTAAGTGTTTTTGAGTTTTGAGCGAGATTTAAATTCAAGAAATAAACACCGTTACTTTCGTTTGCTAAATTAATTTGAATTTGATTTCCATTAAAGTTTTTGAAAGTCTGAACGATTCTTCCTAATGCATCTGTTAATTCAATTTCATCTAAGTTAATTGGTTGACCGAAATCTACTGTCAACGTTGAAGCAACTGGATTTGGATATAATTGCACATTTATAAGGTTCAAATCTTCAATTCCGGCACTGTTTATTGTAATACAGTTTGAAGTGTCTACACAACTGTTTCTAGTGATAATAACTGCATATTGACCATCATTCGTTGCAGTGTACGATTGTCCTGTTTGACCAGTTATAATTGCGTTTCCATTTGCGCAATCAATCCATTGATAAGATGCACTTGATTGATTTGCGGTCATTTGAACACCAGAAACAACCACTGTATTTACAATCGTTTGTGTTTGTAAATTGACCGTTGAACAATTTCCTGGCGTTACACATCCACCTTCTCCTCTTACATAATAAATTCCAGGCGTTGAAATATTTATTGAAGTACCAACTCCCACGGCAGTTCCACCGCAACTTCCAGTATACCAATGCCAATCTGTCGCATCATTTAACAAACCTCCAGTCACTGTAAGTGTACCCGTTCCACCAGCACAAATAGTTGTGTTTCCACCAATGGTTGCCAATGTTGGCCCATCACAACTCACACCAGCTGTTATTTCAAACAAATTATTAGAAATGTCAAAGAAAGTTCCATTTTCACAGATTACCATGATGATAGCTGTTGTTGATGGAGAATTAGGAACTACAATGTCTTGAGATCCGTCATTTGGGGTATTGGATAAAATCGTTGTAAAAGTGACACCGCCATCTACTGAAAGCATGATGTTTACATTGGCACATGCAACTGGAGCAATATCAGTATTTGCTACACTCCAAGTAACAGTTTTTGTATCTCCAACCGCCCAAGTTATTCCTGTTATACTAGGATAATTTACAATAAAAGGTCCAGCATTAGAGGTTGCAGTAACCGTTACATCTTCATGGTCATTGCAACCACCGCCAACAGCATTGTCTCTAACTGTGACTCTGAAATTCATTGTCCTTGAAACGGAAGGAATAACTTCCCAAGTGAAAGGGCCATTTGACATTTGACTTGCAATTGTAGGAAAATAACGTGTAGGACTAGTAGATGGTGTAATTGATCTAAAATTTGGCCCTCCAGTTGAAGAGGCAACAGGCGCTTGTGTTGATATTTCATTGTTGATTTGTTCCCAACAATAAGTCAAAGTATTTCCATCATTATCAGTTGCAATAGCTGTTAATGCAAAAGGAGTATTTGCAGGAATTGTAACTGTTCCGGCAGTTGATGAAATATTTGGTGCTGTGTTGTTTAATGGAGTTTTTACTGGGCAAGTGTGCGATGATCCTGTAATAAAAGCTCCAATTTCTTGTAAATTTCTTCCATGAAAATGATCATCACTATTTGATTGAATGTCTGGCGCACAAATTCCTGCATAACCCATAATCGTAGTTCCACTTCCTGGCTCAACAGCTGTATTGTTATTTCGATTTCCACTGCAAGAGTTATTGAAAGAGTGATTTCCTGAAAATTGATGCCCCATTTCGTGCGCAACATAATCTATATCGAAAGCATCACCAACTGGTGCGCCACTTCCAGTAACTCCGCGTGCTTTTTGAGTTCCGCAAACAACACCTAAACCAGCCAAACCACCACTATTTGTTCCAAAAACGTGGCCAATATCGTAGTTTGAACTTCCAATCGCATTGTTAACTGCTGTTTGGTTTTGCGTAATCATTGAGTTTGGTGTCCCGTTTGTAAAAGGATCCGTTGCAGAATTTGTATAAATCAATAAATCATTATTTGGAATAATAACCATCGTGATGGCCATATCTCTTTCATAAACACCATTAACACGATTCATTGTTGTCACTTGAGCAGCTTGCGCCAAAGCAACAGTTCCACCTTGAAAAGTAGTATATTCTCCCGTAGCAGAAAGTGCTAGCCTATAAGTTCTCAATTCACAAGTTCCAAATGCCTTTGGTGTGATATCCTCTTGACCAACGCCTGTTGAATTTTCTTCAGAAACGAAGGAGCAATCAAAAATTTTATCTGTTTTGAAATCCTTTTTGTAATAAACAATGTAATTTGAAATATCACCACCTCCAAAAGAATAGGGGTCAATAAAAATAGTAGATTCTGTTGGAGACAAAATCATAGCATGAAAACCTTGAGGTGTTATATCTAATTTTACAGTGTTTCCAGAATGATTCGTTGCCATAGCATCATAAGATCTGATTTCTGGAAAATTTGCTTGCAAACCTGGGTGCATTGTTGTGTTCAAAAACACTTGATATTCATAAAATTGTCCATCTGGATGAGGCAATGCGATTAATATTTCAGTTGGATTTGAATCCGTTTTTAAATTTGCATTTTGAAGCTTATTTCTTAATTCATCCACATTTAATTGAAAATTCAAATAAATATTGGGTTCAATTATTCTAGCACCCATAGCTGGAACAATTGGTTCATTAGATTTTTCCCAATAGGAAGGGGTTGATTTCATCTGGGCATTTGTCCATGTAAAACATGACAAAGCAAAGAATACCGCAATAGTTTTAAAGCATTTATTCATTTTCATAGTCTTTAGAGGTGCTCAATTTAGCCAATAATCCTTAAATCACAAAATCCCTAAAAAGTTTCTTTGAAAATTTGATCTAAAAAGAGCATTTGTCATTTACAGAAATTTTTTTTGTTCAAATAAAAATAAAAAAATCATTTGATTTATAGCGGTTTAAAAATAATATTCAAAAAATCATTTCATTGCTGTAACTTTTGTTTGACCTCTGGGTCTAACGAGAAATCAGATGAGAAAAGAATACCGGTTTTCAAATAGATTATTAAAAATTTAAAAAAATATAAAATGAAAAAACTACTTATCACAGGACTGGCAATAATGGGTTTAATGTCTGTTCAAGCGCAAGAAGAGAAAAAAGAAAATGTTCCAGATACAACACGTATCAATATGGGAGAAACACAAGTTCTCATAATCAAAACTCCAAAAGGAACGGTAGTTGTAGATGGTGAAACGGAACCAACAGATACAATAGATGTTGAAGACGGAGATGAAAAAAGCCATAAATCATCTCATGATGGACATTGGGCTGGGGTTGATTTTGGTGTAAATATGTTGACCAACGGAAATTTTAAATCTGATTTTCCAAACAGTCCACAATGGGAAAACGATCCAGGAAAATCTTTTTATTGGAACTTAAATTTGATGGATCACAAATTCAATATCTACAAAGAATACATCGGAATTACCACTGGAATAGGATTTAATTTCAATCAAGTAGGTTTGAAAAACAACTATATCTTGAATGAAAACGCAGACTCAGTATGGGTTTATTCTGATACAATTAATAAATATTCCAAAAATAAATTGAGAGCGACTTACATTCAAGTTCCCTTATTACTAGAATTTAATACCAATGCAGATGAAGACAAGTCTTTTTATTTTGCTGCAGGTGTTATCGGGGGAATTAGAATTGCTTCAAGCGTCAAAAGAAAGTTGGATCAATCAGGTGTTGACGCTAAGGAAAAAATCAAAGGTTCTTATGGTTTAAATGCTTTCAAACTTGACGGAACAGTAAGAATGGGATACAGTGATTGGGGGGTTTTTGCCAATTACAGCTTGCTTCCAATGTTTGACACTAAAAAAACAGATGAGGTTTATCCACTTACTTTTGGTTTAACCTATAACTTCTAAATCGGTATTTCATAGCAACAAAATACAAATCAACGAAAGATCATTCCTGAAAAGGAGTGGTCTTTTTTGCTTTGTAACGATTCTCTATTTTTAATCCTTTAGGTTTTCATTATCTTTGTCCTTCATTCGAAATTCATAAAATGACAAAATCAAGATATACTGTAACAGCAGCGTTGCCTTATGCAAATGGTCCTTTACACCTCGGTCACGTTGCCGGAGTTTACCTACCTGCGGATATTTTTGTGCGTTTTTTGAGAATGAACGGTCATGATGTAGCATTTATTTGTGGAAGTGATGAACATGGTGCGGCAATTACTTTGCGCGCTAAAAAAGAAGGAATTACGCCACAAGAAATAGTGGACAAATACAATAAAATCATTGGTGATTCTTTCAAAAAATTTGATATTTCGTTTGATATTTTTCACCGTACTTCCTCTGAATTACACCACCAAACGGCGCAAGATTTTTTCTTGAAGCTGAATCAAAACAATAAGTTTGTTGAAGAAACAACGGAACAATATTTTGACGAAGAATTTCAACAGTTTTTGGCTGATCGATACATTACCGGAGAATGTCCAAAGTGTCAAAATCCAAATGCTTATGGAGATCAATGTGAGAAATGTGGGACAGATTTAAGTCCAACTGAATTAATCAACCCAAAATCGACTTTAAGTGGAAAAACGCCGATTTTGAAATCTACTTCTCATTGGTTTTTACCGATGGATAGACATGAATCATGGCTCAGACCTTGGATCAAAGAAGGAATTCTTGATGGAAAACAACAACACGACCCGAAAACTTGGAGAAATCAAGTAATTGGTCAATCACTTTCTTGGATTGACAGTGGTTTACATTCTCGTGCCATGACAAGAGATTTGGATTGGGGAGTTAAAGTTCCATTAGAAGGTGCCGATGGAAAAGTTTTGTATGTTTGGCTAGATGCGCCCATAGGTTATATTTCTGCGACCAAACAGTGGGCAATTGACAACAATAAAGACTGGAAAGATTATTGGACAGGCGATACTAAATTGGTGCATTTTATTGGAAAAGACAATATCGTTTTTCATGCCATTATTTTCCCGATTTTACTAAAAGATCACGGCGACTTGATTTTGCCAAACAATGTACCGGCTTACGAATTCTTGAATTTAGAAGGAGATAAATTTTCTACTTCACGAAATTGGGCGGTTTGGTTACACGAATATTTGGAACGTTATCCAGATAAAATGGATGAGTTGAAATATACTTTGACAGCCATTGCACCAGAAAGCAAGGACAGTGAATTTACATGGAAAGAATTTCAAACCAGAGTAAATAGTGAATTGGCTGATATTTTAGGGAATTTCGTCAATCGTGCGTTGGTGTTGACTCAAAAATATTATGAAGGTAAAGTTCCTGAATTAGGAGAATTAACAGAGGTTGACCAGCAAGTATTGAATGATTTAGAGCAATTTCCTTTAAAAATCGAAAAATTAATTTACGCCTATAAATTGCGTGATGCGCAAACTGAAGTGATGAATTTGGCAAGATTGGGTAACAAGTATTTGGCTGAAAATGAACCATGGAAATTGGTGAAAGTGGATCCAAAACGTGTTGAAACAATCATGCACATTGCATTGCAAATTACTGCAAATCTTTCTCTTTTGTTAGAACCATTTTTACCGTCAACAGCTAAAAAACTGAGAACTTTCTTAAACTTGGATTTACCAACTTGGAGCGGAACAGGAAAGGCAAATATTTTAAAATCAGGAGATTTGGTTCAAATACCAGAAATTTTGTTTCCAAAAATTGAGGATAGTTTGGTCGAGGCTGAAATTGAGTTTTTAAAAGTAAGTCAACAAAATCCTGTGATGGAAGAAAAACCTTTGGCACTTCAGAAACCAAATATCAGTTTTGATGATTTCACCAAATTGGACATTCGTTTAGGTACCATTTTAGAAGCTGAAAAAGTGCCAAAAGCGGACAAACTTTTAAAGTTAAAAGTGGATACGGGAATTGATATCAGAACGATTGTTTCTGGAATTGCAGATCATTATTCGCCAGATGAAATTGTTGGTAAAACGGTTTCAGTTTTGTTAAATCTTGAGCCCCGTAAAATTCGTGGAGTTGAGTCTCAAGGAATGATTTTGATGGCAGAAAACGAAAAGGGAGAGTTGAGTTTCATGGTTCCTGAGAAAAATTTTGGTGCAGGTGGGGAAATAAGATAGTTTTATTTAACTAATTTCTATGGTCTTTTTAACCATTATCTTTGCTCGTTTTTATATGTACTAAATTGTTAATTTATTGAGTGTTTACTGAACTTTTAACGGACTAAAGTTCATATTATATTGATTTTTCTGCTAACTTTGCAACTCGTAATATTAAATTAATGTTAACACCTATTTCAGTTGTAATTATCACTTTTAACGAAGAGAGAAATATCGAAAGATGTATCAATTCGGCTAAAGTTGTTGCAGATGAGATAATCGTGATAGATTCTTTTTCAACAGACCGAACCAAAGAGATTTGTGAAAAAATGCAAGTTAACTTTGTTTCTCATACTTGGGAGGGTTATTCTGGCTCTAAAAACAAAGGAAATTCTTTGGCTAAATATGATTGGATTTTATCTTTAGATGCTGACGAAGCACTTTCTGATACTTTAATTCAATCACTCCAAGAATGGAAGCAAAATCCAATTAATAAACCAGCAAAATTTAATAGGTTAACCAATTATTGCGGAAAGTGGGTTAAAAACGGAGGATGGTACCCCGATTCAAAAATCAGATTGTTTAATAGAACTTCGACAAAATGGGAGGGAGATATTCATGAAACGTTACTTTTTAATGAGGAAACAGATATTGTACATTTAAAAGGGGATTGTTTACATTATAGCTATTATACTATTGAACAACATTACAAGCAAACAGAAAAATTTACAACAATTCAATCCAAAGATTTGTTTATACAAGGAAAAAAGAGTCCTATTTATAAGTTGTTTTTTAGTCCTGTGGTGAAGTTTTTGAGAGATTATTTTTTTAAATTGGGTTTTTTAGATGGTAAAGTAGGATTTACAATCGCCAGAATTTCGGCCTATGCAACCTATTTGAAATATAAAAAAATGAGGATTTTAGCAAACCAAAAAGACTACTAATTCGTAAAATTAAAATGATAGAATTAAACAACAAAACTGTTTTGATCAGCAGAACCGACAGTATCGGAGATGTTGTTTTGACATTGCCAATGTGTGTTTGGATTAAAAAGACCTATCCAACAGCCAAGATTATTTTTTTAGGAAATACCTACACAAGACCTGTTATTGAATGTCTACCTCAAATAGATGAAATTATCGAATGGGCTGAAATGGAAAAAATGCCTGTCAATAATAAAGTTGAATTATTAAGGTCAAAAAAAATAGATGTTTGCATTCATGTTTTTCCAAAAAGTGAAATAGCATCATTGGTGAAGAAAGCTAAGATAGAAACAAGAGTTGGTACATCTCACAGGGCATTTCACCTTTTGAGCTGCAATGTTAAATTGGGTTTCTCAAGAAAAAAATCTGATTTTCATGAGTCTCAACTAAATTTTGAGTTGTTAAAACCATTTGGAATTCAAGAGTTACCAAGTTTAGATGAGATTTCTTCCTGGATGAAAAGTTTCAAATCTAAAAATGTTACTCTCACTGAAAGCATTCAAAATGAACTAGCTAAAACAACTAAAAAAATAATTTTACACACTAAATCACAAGGAAGTGCCATGGAATGGCCAATTGAAAAATATGCAATTGTCGCCAATGATTTATTGGAAAGAGGTTTTAGTGTAATATTCACGGGAACTGAAAAGGATGGTGTTTATATTCGATCTTTTATTCCTCAGCATGAAAATTGCATTGATACAACAGGAAAACTTACGTTGGATCAACTAATCAATCTGATTTCTAAATGTGATACTTTGGTTGCTTGCAGCACAGGGCCATTACATTTAGCGGGTGTTTTGGGATTACAAACAATAGGTCTATATTCGCCTAAAAGACCAATTCATCCGGGAAGATGGAAAGCAATAGGCGAAAATGTTCAAATTATTATCAATGATGAAAATAGGGAAGGTTCAAGAATTAAACCCTCCATGAATTCAATCGAACAAATTGAATCTGCAAGGGTAATAAATTTGATTAAATAGGCAGATTAACAATCCATTGATTTTATAAAGTAATTTTTATGAACGCTGTAGTGCCCTTAGTTATTTCAGAATCAAATTCAATTTGACCTTTAATTGAATCTAATCGACTTTTCAAACTCGTCAATCCAATTCCATTTTTGACATTGAAAACATCAAAACCTGCCCCATTGTCTTCAAAAATCAAGGTTAATAAATTTTCATTTTTACGAAGTACAACGTTTATTTCTGTCGCATTTGCGTGTTTCAATGTGTTGTTAATCAATTCCTGACAAATTCTATAAATGTTGACTTCAATTTTTTCGTTCAGCCTGTTTTCTATTAGAAAAGCTTCAAAATTGAATGCGATTCCTCTTTGAGTGAAACTGCGGTCAAATAAATCTTCCAAAGCAGGAATTAAGCCCAGTTCTTTCAGGGTAATTGGCATCATTTGATAAGAAAGTTCACGCAATTCTTTGGTGATTTTGGTAATTTTTGTTTCCAATATTTCTCTGTTATCATTGTTTGACAAATTCATTTTCAAAACGGTCAAATCTTGCACAATTCCGTCATGTAATTCTTTTGCGATACGGGTTCTTTCATTTTCTTGTCCTTCTATAATTGAAGCAAGTCTTTCCTCCTGAATCTGTAATTTAAGTTGAGCTGATTTTTTGCTATTTCTTAAATATAACATGACAAAGAAACCGATCGAGATAAGGAAAAATATTATCAGAAATAAAAGATAATTGTTTTTTTTACCTTTTTCTGTCAACATCTTAGATTGTGCAAGTAATTTTTCTTGTTTTAATTCCTTTGTTTTAAACTTGGTTTCAAGTTGATTAATTTGTTTTTGGTTTTGATTATTTAAATATTTTTCTTTCAAGTTAATTTGTTCTCTCAATGAAAGCGCTTCGTTTTTGAATTGTGACAAGTCCCTGAAAAAGTTAGCTTCATGTTTTAAGGCAACGAAAACACTGTTTGTGTCGCCAATTTGGAACAGTAAAATTTTTGCTTTTTTGACCTTTTCTAATGCCAATTTCGTATTTCCTAATATTTTTAAAAGATTGCCGTGGTAAGTAAATACAGATGATAAAATGTAAGGATCATTCAAAGTAATAGCTTCTTTTTCTATATTTTCATAAATTGCAGAAGCTTCCTTTAATTTACCTTGACGTTCAAATGAGGTCGCTAAAATACGACTGCTTAAAATTTTAGAACGGATATTATTTGCTTTAGTAGAAATATTTATTGCTTTGAGTAAATATTTTTCACCTTCTTTATAATTCTTTTGATCAATATATAAACCTCCAATATTATTATAATTGGAACTAGCTAAGGTGTAATTTTTGTACTTTTCTGCCAGTTTTGCACTGTATTTGAATGAAGTCAGCGCATCGTCCAATCGGTTATTTACATATTGGGAACAACCAATCATCATGTATGGATAAGCAGTCAGGGAATCAAGATTGTGTTTTTTGGCAAATTCAATGGTTTCAATGCTGATTTTTGTAACTCTTTTAAAATCACTAATTGTCATGCAGTATTTAAGGCGTTGGTGATTTAAAATAACTTGTATTCTAGGGGTTAGTTTTACATTTAAATGAATTGAATCTAATTTTTCTAGGGCTTTTTTAGGTGATTTTATTGTATCAATTTTGGCTAAAAATGACTCAATATGCTTTTGTGAAAACAAAAAATTTGTAGAAATAATTAAACTGATAAGCAGTGTTTTTTTCATTTTATTTAGACTATTCTATTTTTAATTGCTAGACTAATCAACTTTGCAATTGAGTTGACATCAAACTTGTGCATGATATTCGTTTTGTGGGTTTCAACGGTCCTTTGGCTTAAGAAAAGTTTTTCCGCAATTTCTTTCGGACTCAAGCCATCGCAAAGTAATTTTAAAATTTCCATTTCTCGTTCGGAGATTTCCTCTTTCAAAGTTATCTGTCCTGATTGATTCTTAGTTGTTCCGGTCAATGCTTTTTTTATTTCATTTGAGTAGTAAATTTCAGACCTTGAAGCACTTTCTATTGCTTGGTGTAACTCTTCTGTTGAACTATCTTTGTGTAAATAAGCTACTGCACCCAAATGAATGCATTCTTTAATAATTGATTTTTCATTCAACATCGAAAGCATTAAAACAGGAATTTTCGGATAGTTTTTTTTGATTTGAATCAGTGTTTCTTTTCCGTCCCAAACGGGCATTTCATAGTCTAAAAAAATGAAATCCGGTTTTGTATTCAAACATGCTTGATATAATTCTTTGCCATTTTTAAACACAAGTACTTTTTCTACTTTTTTAATTTGTAATAATAAATTTGATAATCCTTGGGCAACCAATTCGTGGTCGTCAGCAAGAAATATAGTATGTTTTTTTTCCAATGAAGTAGCTTTGTTACAAATATAAAAAAATTCGTAAACTATTCATTTCTTATTAGTTCAAATTTAGAATCCGTTTTTATCTCAACTAATTTTAAAAAGTGGGGGTCAAAATAGGTTATTTTAAAAATTTCTACTTTACTGCTTATTGGATATTTGAATCTCAACATTTTTCCATTGGAAGATAAGTCAGCGTTGAATGGTATCACTGATTTTTTAATTGCCTTTTTATTGATTATTTGTGATTCGGCATAAATTGCATTGTATTTCAACAGCGGTCTTATTTCCAAAAATTGAATTGAAATTTCAACATCGGTTTGATAACATTGTAATTTCCACTTTCCCAATAATTTGGTGTTTATTTTGAATTCAAATGTTATATTTTCTGAAGAAGTCATGGACAAATATAGACTTCGAAAACAGGAAAGGGTTAAGTATATTTTCGTAATTGAAAGGATTTGGTTAAAAAATTTCACAAAAAAAGCGGAATGTTACTTCCGCTTTTAAGAATATAGTTGAGTTTTACTTATTTCATGTTTGACAAATCTGGCATATCGCGCGTAAAAGCAGAAATTCCAGTAATATCAAGTCCTGTAATCAATAAGTGAATGTCGTGCGTACCTTCATAGGTTACCACAGATTCCAAGTTTGCCATGTGGCGCATCATAGAATATTCACTTGTAATTCCCATTGCACCATGAATCTGTCTTGCTTCACGCGCAATATTTAAAGCGATTTCACAGTTGTTTCTTTTTGCCATTGAAATTTGAGCACTTGTCGCTTTGCCTTCATTTCTAAGCTGACCAACTCTAAAGGTCAATAATTGTGCTTTCGTGATTTCAGTAATCATTTCCGCCAATTTTTTCTGAATCAATTGAAAAGAAGCGATTGGAACACCAAATTGCGTTCTTTCTTTAGAATATCTCAAAGCTTGATCGTAGCAATCCATAGCAGCACCTAAAGCACCCCAAGCAATACCAAATCTTGCAGAATCTAAACAACTCAATGGAGCACCCAATCCCGATCTTCCTGGTAAAATGTTTGCTTTTGGAACTTTTACGTTTACAAAGATCAATTCTCCAGTTGAAGAAGCGCGTAAAGATAGTTTTCCGTGCATTTCAGGTGTTGAGAAACCTTCCATTCCACGTTCAACAATTAATCCATGGATACGGCCTGTTTCGTCTTTTGCCCAAACAACAGCGATATCTGCGAAAGGAGCATTTGAAATCCACATTTTTGCACCATTCAAAATAACATGATCGCCAGCATCTTTGAAATTTGTAATCATTCCAGAAGGATTTGAACCGTGATCTGGCTCAGTCAATCCAAAACAACCCATCATTTCACCTGTTGCCAACTTTGGCAAATATTTCATTTTTTGTTCTTCAGAACCATATTTCCAAATGGGATACATCACCAAAGAACTTTGAACAGAAGCAGTTGATCGCAAACCAGAATCGCATCTTTCCAATTCTTGCATAATCAAACCATAAGAGATTTGATCTAAACCTGGACCACCATATTCTTCAGGGATATAAGGTCCAAAAGCACCAATTTCGCCTAAACCACGCAACAAATGCATTGGGAAAGTTGCTTTTTCGTAATGCTCATCAATGATTGGAGAAACTTCTTTTTTCACCCAAGCGCGAGCCGCATCGCGAACTAATTTTTGCTCCTCTGTAAGCAAATCATCCATGTTGTAATAATCTGGATGTACATATAAATCTGTTGCCATATTTCAGCCTTTTATTTAAAGTGATGACAAAATTAGTATTAAAAACGCAAAATCTGATTTTTAAATCCAATTCTAGCAGAACAAATACTAATTTTGTTTCCTAAACACAAAAAGGATACATTTTGTTTGAATTAGGTTTTGGAATTGTTGGTGTGAATAATGAAATTCCCTCGAGTCTCTCGATTCGCACGGAAAATGCAGCTTTTGTGGCTTCATTGATGCTGGCGTTTTCATTTTTCATCATCGCATTCGCCCGCTTGAGTTCTAAACAAATGGTTTTCGGAATGATCAAAGCAATTTATAAAAACAAGCAGATTGATAAAATTATTCAAGATGAATATCCGTTAAACAATGCTTCCTCTTTTTTTCTAGTCTTAAATTACATTATAAGCGCAAGTGCATTGTTGTTTTTATGTATTCCAACGACCAATAACTTGAATCCAAAAATTGTTTATTTGCTTTTACCGATTCCTTTTTTAATGGTTTTCTTACCATGGTTTTCTTTGTTTTTGGTTGGATTTATCACGGGTGAAAAAAACTCAGTGACTGAAAGTAAAATCAACACTTTCATTTTTGCACATTTTGCTGGAATAATTTACAGTTTGATGCTTTTGGTTTGGGCTTTCAACATGCAATGGTCTCCAGTTTTTATTCAAATCTTTATCTGGTTTACCTTTGTGATGTGGGTTTACAGGTTTTTTAGAGGATTTATTTTCGCAATAAACAAAGGTATAACTTGGTATTATATTATTTTGTATTTTTGCACGCTCGAAATTTTGCCATTTGTGTTGATTTATTTCTCACTAAAAGACATTATTTTGGAGCAATTTAATTGGTTGTTAAATTAATACAGAGGAAATTGAGCATCAAAACAATTTTGGTTTCTCAACCCAAACCAGAGGGGGACAAATCACCATATTACGATCTCGCAGAAAAATACAAGCTTAAAATAGATTTTAGGCCTTTTATTCATGTGGAAGGAGTTAGTGTTCAGGATTTTAGAGCACAAAGGGTAAATATCCCAGAGCACTCGGCTGTTATCATGACTTCTAAAACTGCTGTTGATCACTTTTTTAGAATTGCGGAGGAAATTCGTTTTGCTGTGCCAGACACCATGAAGTATTTTTGTATTTCAGAAGCTGTTGCGCTGTATCTTCAAAAATATGTTACTTATAGAAAGCGTAAAATTTTTCATGGTAAACAAACAATTGAAGAATTGGCAGAAATGATGAAAAAGCACAAATCTGACAAGTTCTTGTTGCCTTGCACTGATATTTTGAGAGATAAAATCCCTGAGACTTTAGAGCACTTTAAAATAAATTTCACCAAAGCGATGTTGTATAAAACAGTTGCATCTGATTTGAGTGATTTAGAAGATGTTTACTATGACTTATTGGTTTTCTTTAGTCCTGGTGGAATTGAATCACTTTTCAAAAACTTTCCAGATTTTAAACAAAACAACACCATGATTGCTGCCTTTGGTCCTACAACCGCCAATGCCGTAGTGAAAAATAATTTGCGTTTGGATTTACATGCACCTCAACCAAATGTTCCTTCTATGACAGCTGCCATTGAAAATTTTGTCAAAGAGTCTTTGAAGAAGAAATAATTAATATTTTGATAAATTGAAAAGCGCACCCTAATTGGATGCGCTTTTTTTGTGTTTACTCTTTTTATTTTTTTAATACAGCAATTTTCAATCTTTTTCAAAATGTGCACAAACGAAAGCATATTTTTCATTTTCTGTCATTTTATCGGCAGATTTAAAGTCTATTTGAATGTCTTTAAAATGTAAATCCTTTTTCAAATAGTTCGAAAGTTCCATTTTCGCTTGCGTTGGACCGAATATTAGAATGTGGTTGTATTTCAAAATTTCATGTCCAATTTCTTTATAGAAAGTTTCATGCATGCTGTTTTCTTTGTTGTGCATCAAGTTTTCACTTCTTTTCAAAGCAGCTTCTTTGTCAGTAAAAGTGAAATTTGAGAGAATAGAAAAGTTGTTTTTCTCTTTATCTAAATTGATGAAATTGGCTATTGAATGATCCATCCAAACACCAATATTTTTTGTTGTTTCCATAATTTAATTTTAGTCTTTATCTTCTTCTAAATCATTGTGATCATCTCCACCCAAACTGTAATAATTGTTTTCTTCGTCTTCATTTCCAATTTGTTCTTCTTGGTTGTCTAAATCTGTTCCGGGAATGTCTAAATCGTTCCCTGACATATGGTTTTTGAAACCTTTTTCGTTTTGTCCACCTTCTGTTTCATTTGGAGTTTTTTTCTTCGAAATATCTTCTGGATCCAAATCGGTTTCTTCTTTTTGGTGATTATAAATATCCTCTGATGCTGGATAGTGCGGATATCCTTCGAAATTTTCTGCTTTATGAATGACATTTTCCATTACCATTGTTTCTTTTCCTTTCATAATCGGCACGTAAAGAAGGATGTTAATTCCAATGAATATGAACAATATACCAAAGCTTTCAAGCTGAAAAGTGGTAAAATAGATTGAGACGACAGTGCCGATTCCAATGGCTAGTCCTAAAGCAACCCGAATAAGTAAGATTTTAAAAACGACTTTTTGTCTTAAATTAAAAATCCAACTGCAAAAAATAATTTCCGAAACAGCATAGAAAATGAAAAGATAGGAAGTGGCAGAGAGCAATTTGTCCATCGTGTCGCAAAAAGTCAAGATGAAAATCCCATAGACCAACATTACCAGCGCGTGCAGGTTGTGATAAGCAAATTGAACTTGTTTTCGTTCAATCGAAAATGCTGCGATAAAGGCAAACAATGAACCAGCAGTTAAGGTTATCCCAAGTGTTAAAACAATGTTTTTGTAAGTGCTAAACGCTGAAATTGTAAGGAAAACGCCAGTTAAAATAATGCTGGCGCCATACAAATAAATAGAAAGATAGTTTTTCATAAATTGTGTTTTAAAGATTGATTCTGTGAATTTTGTGCTGAATAATTAAGCTAATCAGCCTGAAAATAAATCAAAGTTTAAAGGTGTTTACTTTTGCGAAAATAAACCTTACACAATTTGAGTAGATTGTTGTAAAATTATAAGTTTTGTTTTGGGAATTGATTCAATCTTTACTGCGATTGATTCTACATTTATCGCTGCAATATTTTACGTTGTCCCACACCTTTTCCCATTTCTTTCGCCACGTGAAAGGACGTTTGCAAACTACGCAAATCTTAGTTGGTAAATCGCGCTTTTTCATCTTTTGAATTAAAACTTTCTCCTTTTCCAATCAACTGTTACATCAGAACCTGAAGCAAAAATGACCGATTGTGGCTGTTGTTTATTGAGAAAAGTAAAATCAGTACCATACATCGCTTGAAAATCGCAATTGATAGAATAATCCAATACTTTGTTCACTTTCCATCGCGGATGATTCACGCTGTATTCTTGAGAAACTTCCTCGCTGATTTTTGTGTAACCATAATAATGCTCAAAGATGAATTCTTCAATGCCTTCTGGAATCATTTCAACGCTTTCAATAGAAGTATTTGCATTGATTTCGTTCCAATGTTGGTTAATTTTCCATCCGTAATGGATCAATTGATTTTCCGAATTTATTTGAATTTCATTTTTAGTTGGAATAGCGATGTAATGTTCCTTGTAAAGTTTATTCGCAATCCAAGCAACCGGTTTGTAAGGCACTGTTTCATTGATAAAAACAACTCCACGTTTGATTTCATCACCATCAATTCGTTTCACATAAAACCTCAAATTTACTTCTTCAAATGTACCCATCAAGGGAATTGGAATGCGAAACAAGCTTGTTTTTTTAAACATAAAACCCACCAAACTGACCCACGCTTTTCCATCGTAAAAGTCCAGTTCCACACCTTTAGGTAAATATGGAAGCAATACTTCAGGATTCACCGCATAGTTTGCCATGATCAAATTTTCCCAGCGTGCTGATAGAAATGTTTTCGCCATATTTTCTATTCTATTTCTAATTCTATAAAGGAATAGAATGATAATTTGTTTGAAAAGGAGATCAAAAAGTTTTTGAGATTCGGATTCATTTATTTTATGCTATCAATTTTTATATTGGTAGGAATTCCCTGAGGAAAACGAGCAAACATTTTCATTTCCTCAAAGGAAATATTTTTGTTTTTATAAGTAAAAGCTGAGTTTGAACTTTCACTTACTGCAGTTGTCACTATAATATTCACTGGAGTGGCGCCCAGGACTGCAATCCAACCGAGCGGCGCAGTCGCTATTGTAAAAAGGGGGACGCTCCAACCATATTTTTTTGAGTTTGCAAAAATCAATTTAAATTTTTTAACTGTTTTCAAAGGAACGATTACACATTGCGCTGACTTTTCAGTTAACACAACCATTTCGTTGCTGTCCAATGAAATTAATTCCCCAGAGATACTTGACGGCTTTTGATATATTTTGATAAAAGAGCCATGCTCATTTATGTCAATATCTTCTGAAAACGGCAAATTTTTAGTGGTTCCGCAACTGCAAACAAGGGCAAAAACGACACCAAAAATTAGAAGATCAATTTTTTTCATAGTATATAAAAGTTTTGGTGTCTATTTTAGAATTCCAAAATTCCTGTTCCATCATACTCTCATATTCTTTGTAATCCTTTGTTTCGTTTCTGAGATACTTTTTAGGATTATACACCATTTCATGTAATTTTAATAAGTTTTTGTCTTTCAACCAATGTTCGCGCATCCATTCCAAGTAGTATCCCTTTGAATACAGAAACAACTCATAATCCATGTTTTTTTCAGGCAATTCAAAATGGAATCTATATTCATTTCCGGGCATCGAAATTAAATGTTTGTTAGGGTTTTCTATTGCCGAGAGTGCATCCAAGTCGTTTTGACCTTTATTGTAGATGCTTGATGGTTTGATTTCGAGGGGTTTTACTTTTCCCTTTATATTTGTCAACGCTGTGAAATCAATCCTCCAAAGACCTTTGTTCATGACCAATTTCAATTTAATTTGTTGATTCTTTCCGTAAATTTTTAATGGAATTATTTGTCTATTCACTGCAATAGGACCAGTTTCATAAAGTCCATCTTGTAATTCCCATTCATTGGTTCGGGAGTTTAATGCATACAAATCAATGTTTCCAAGTTCTTTGGTAATTCCATTTTTTAAAGAGGAGTTTATTTCTTTGCTTTGTTCTATTTTTGCAAAAAAATCACCCACTTGGTCTCCCATAAAACCAATTGCACTGTAAATAAAATAGGTCGTCATTAAAGTCTGCCTAAAATTGACAATCAAGCCCAAATCGTTTTGATTTTCTACACCATCAAAAGTTAAGTATATTTCTTCCTTGCTACTTAGATTTTTTTCGTCCGCCAAGCTGAAGCGTTCTTGTCGATCTTCATTTTTAAGCAATGCTGTAACAATCCCTTCTTGCCCTTCAGCGTGACTTAGAAGGTAATCGTTTTGGCACAAGTAAAATTCGTTACTTTTGGACTGAAAAATGCGCTCACCTTTTTTTCTTGGATAGGCGAGTAGTTTTACATCATTCACACAGTGTGTTTCCAGTGCTTCATTTTTCATTGTGAGCGAAAAAATCTGATCTTCAATTGGAGGATTATTGAGTGCATCGATGTCAGAATATTCCATTGATGGAGCAATCGCATTGGAAAAACCTTCAGAATCTGCAAAGTGAAAATTGTTGTCTTCATTCATGTAGAAAGTGGGACAAGATCCAAAACATACTTTTGGATTGGTAATGCAAATAACTCCCAAAGCAACATCAATTCCGGTCAAGATACTTAAAGTGGCAATTCTCCCCTTTTCTGGTTTAAGAATTTTACTATTGGTCTCAAATATGCTAACGCTGTCAATATGTAGCGTCATTTCGCCTAAAAAAATTTCTTTTCTATTGTAATCAAACCTTTTCCCGTTTCCGAACACAGTATTTTTATTGGTGTCAATTATCCATGTGTCTTTGAGAATGCAGACATCCCCATTTTTCATGTGGGCTTTTAAATAAGGTTTTGTTCGGATGTTTTCAGTAGCGTGTAAAAGCTTATTTGCTTCCTGATAATTAGCCCTAAATCCATAATTTTTGCAAGCCTGCACTGACGCAGCCAAAATAATTATCACTCCAAGTAATTTCAAATTTCCGATGTCTTTCATTTTAATTTTTAATGAGTTAGGATTGGCGAACATAAATTTTAACTTTGGTATTATCTAGTTCTTGTCTAAAAAATTTGTTTTTTACTGCTCTTTCTTCAAGTAAATCAACGTGGCGCGTTAATATCGTTTCTAATTTTTCTTTTAAGTTAAAGTATAAATCGGTGTACTTACATTGGGTTCTTTTCATCAAAATCAACAATCAAATCGATATCTGCGTCAATAAAATCAGATCGCAAAACGGAACCAAAAGCAAATAGTGATTTGACCTTGTTAATCTTACAAAGTTCTTGAATTTGCCTTAATTTGCTTTCTTCAATTTTCATCCTTTATCAAAGTTATAAATTTAATAACAAACAGGAGAAATTTTTTATTTAACTAATCGATGCTCTTACGCTAAAATTTTAATTTTATGTTTTAGAACCTGAAAGGATTAGTTGCTGAAATTGTTTATTTAAATAGTCCATAAAACCCAACCACAAGGTAAATGGAACCCATTATTTTATTAATTTGATTCAAATTTAATTGCAAATAGTTGAATAATTTTGAACCAAAAATCATGTAAAAAACCATTGCGATAAAAGTTCCTACTGCATTTAAAAGTGCAAATTGATAAAGAGGCCAATTGTTTGCTTTTAGTTGAATAAATTGATTTACAAATACGCCCATTATCACATAAAGGAATGAGAATGGAAATTTTTTAGGAAAATAGTAGTTAAGATTTACTTATTGAATTCGTCTATAAATAATTTTAGAGTTTAGAGGTTTAGAATTTTCAATCGCCAATCCAAAGGCATTTTTATTAAAAAACTCAACTTTAAATTCTTGTGATGAGGAAAGTCCGTAAAGAGAAAAAAGATCTTTTGCAATTTTCTTTTCTGTTAGAGCAAATTCAAAATTTGATTTTCTTTCAATCCCAGAAACCCAAATGTCATTAGAGTCTGCAAAAAGCTGCACTAACTTATTGTCGTTGAGTTTAAAAATTCTTCCAATAAATTCTTTGTCTTCTTTTTCAATTTTTATTTGAATGCCATTAAACATGCTTCTACCCTCAATTTTCCAAATTCCAATGAAATTTTCTTCTGGTGTTTTACTAAATTTGTTTGAACATCCAGAAATGAACAGTGTAAATATTAAAAGCTTGAAAAGTAGTTTCATTTTGTGTTTGAATTAAAGTTTATTCTTGTTTTAGCAATTTTTCAATTTGCATTTTTAAATCAGGTAATTCTCTCTGAACAATGGTCCAAATAACTTCATCAGAGATATTATCATAACTATGAATAATTCTATTTCGAGTTCCAATAATATTCTTTGCGTTTTTTATTTGAAAATCTGGGTTAACTTTCAATATTCTATTAACTGCTTCCCCAATTATTTCAATGTTTCTTTCGATTGCTTTTTTTGTTTTTAAATCTGATTTATAGGCCAAAAAATCAGTGTTTTCACCCTTAAAAATCAATATTTCATCAATACATTGTTGAATGTCAAGTAGCCAAGCGTTAATCTTAATATCCATAAATTTTCACTTTGGTGCTATCTAGTTCTTGTCTGAAAAATTTGTTTTTTACTGCTCTTTCTTCAAGTAAATCTACGTGTCGTGTCAATATCGTTTCTAATTTATCTTTTAAGTTAAAGTATAAATCAGAGTACTTAATGGGGTCTTTTTCATCAAAATCAACAATCAAATCGATATCTGAAGCGTCATTAAAATCAGATCGCAAAACGGAACCAAAAGCAAATAGTGATTTGACCTTGTTAATCTTACAAAGTTCTTGAATTTGCCTTAATTTGCTTTCTTCAATTTTCATCCTTTATCAAAGTTATAAATTTAATAACAAACAGGAGAAATTTTTTATTTAACTAATCGATGCTCTTACGCTAAAATTTTAATTTTATGTTTTAGAACCTGAAAGGATTAGTTGCTGAAATTGTTTATTTAAATAGTCCATAAAACCCAACCACAAGGTAAATGGAACCCATTATTTTATTAATTTGATTCAAATTTAATTGCAAATAGTTGAATAATTTTGAACCAAAAATCATGTAAAAAACCATTGCGATAAAAGTTCCTACTGCATTTAAAAGTGCAAATTGATAAAGTGGCCAATTGTTTGCTTTTAGTTGAATAAATTGATTTACAAATACGCCCATTATTACCCAAAATGGTATTTGTTGTGGATGAAAAATAATGGAAAAAATTCCGCGAACTACCGTATTTCTCTGTGATTTTTGCGCGTTATTTTTATTTTCAAAAATCATCCAAATCCCCAATAAAGAAACCATTAATGAGGAAATTACTTCGATCCAGGTGAAAATGCTTGGGTGGCTTTTAAATGTTCCAAGTAAAAGAAGTGACATCAAGCAATAAATTGTTTCAAACGCCAAAATCAAAACGAGGGTGAAGATTAAAAAACGGTATTTTTTTTGTGCGTAGATTTCGACCACCATCAGGTTGATGTTTCCAGGAAATAAATACCCATAAAAACCAATTAAAATTCCAAAAAATATCATGTCAGAGAAATTTTATTTTTATACTCAGATTCTAGTATTCTAACCAATTTGAACTCTTTATAGCTCATGTATGAAGTGCCCTTTTTATGGTTTTCAAAAGATGCGATGTACATGTTTTTAAAGTAGTTAGCCAATACTTTTTGTGCTTTGAAATAAGAAAAATTTGGATCGTAAATGTGCGCAGGTTCAGCTCCTGAACCATTTAATTCAAGAATTGAAATGTTTTTACCTTTTTTTAAATCTTCAATACTGGTGCATCTAATGTCATATCTTCCAAAATAGAAACCATCAATTCGCTTACTAATTGCATCAAATGTTTCAGTCAATTCATTGTCAATGATATGATTGAAGTTTACAAATTTAGCACCCAAAACATGGTTTCCGTATGGAACTAAAGTCCGGTTTTCATCCTTTTGAAGGATTTCATTCATGTCAATTTTTGGATCATTTTTCAATTTTTCAAACTGTAAAAAAGCCCTGTCATTTTTTTTGATCAAATCAATTATTTTTGAATAACCATCTCCAGTGATATTTAGGAGCTCTTTGAATGTTACCGAAGTGATTTGACCTTTGTTTTCCGTGGGATTTCGAAAGTAGAAAACACTTAATTCTAAAGGATAATTCACGCATTCTTGAATTAAAAACGGCACTTTTACTGCGTTTCGATAATTTTCAAGTTCTAGCATTGAATGTATTTTTTTTACCCCAAATCCTCTGCCGCCAATGTCTGGTTTTGCAATTAGTGGAAGCAATAGATTCGCTACTTTGACTTTTTCCTTTATTGATTCAAAATTTTCAAATTCCTCAATGTAAATCGTGTTTGGAAAAAGTTCGTTTGGGATAAGTTTAAAAATTTTCCATTTGCTTTCAAACAGCATTCCGCCATTTTCAATCGTAGGATTGGATGCTGAGAAAAAGAAAAAACTTCTCGCTTTTATAGCCAAGTACAAGAAGTAAAAACTAGCAGGAAAATAAACCAGCCACATCGGCCAATATTCCCAGTTAAATGTTTTTATTCGTGCCCTTTTCAATTTTATTTTTAATTTATCCATGGAATTCTTGGCTTAAGCAATTTCTGAATCTAGTGATTCAAACATTATTTTTTTTGAAAGATGGTTGACTATATCAATGGCAACTTGTGATTTATGTTTCATTGGAAAATCAGTAATCGAGAAATCACTGTCTATTATTTGAATTCGATTCGTGTCATGTCCAAAACCACTTCCGTTTTCATTGTGAATATTTAAAATGATGCTATCAAATCCTTTTCGCTGCATTTTGGACCTGGCATTTTCTAAACCGTTTTCAGTTTCTAAAGCAAACCCAATAAACGTTTGATTTTGCTTTTTTGATTTCGATAATTCCAAAGCGATATCAGGATTTGGTACAAGGCTAATTGACATACTTTGGTCTTTCTTTTTTATTTTCTGATAAGCGATTTTCTCGCATTTATAATCAGCCACTGCGGCTGCAAAAATTATAATATCTGCTTCGTGTGCTATTTTTTGCATAGCTGCTAGCATGTCATCAGCAGATTCTATTTGGATAATTTTATCATTCGGAAATTGATGATTCAAACAAACAGGACCAGAAACGACGCGAACATCCGCTCCCAAGCTCAATAAATGAGACGCAAGTGCATATCCCATTTTACCAGTTGAATGATTGGTGATATATCGAACGGGATCAATAGCCTCCCGCGTCGGTCCAGCTGTTATCAGTATGCGCTTTGATTTAAATATTGACATTTTTTAAATTTTTAGTGAATAGAATGATTTTCCAATAGACAGCTATTTGTTTTTGCAATCAATTCAATGCTTGTTTGCGTGTGGTTTTGATTTTGTAAGTCGAAATAATCAAAATGTGCCAAATTATTTTCAGATAATTCTATAAATGAATAACTTAAAGTTTTCATGTTTGCGCTTCTGTTTATTATGAAACCATTCTCAGCATCATTCCTCGATTTAAAAAAATGTAGCACAGAATGTTTTGTAATAGAGGGTTTTTCAGAAATCCATTGCATAAAAAGTTCTCTTCTCTTTATTTTAAATTTACTTTGATACAGAGTTGAAGAAGACCAAAGATGTAAGATTGATGAATCTAAGCCTTTTCTGTGTTTCGTTGCACCGTCCCAAACCAATTCAAATAAGTGGTTATCACTCCACACCACTAATGTAAATGGTTCAATATCATTTAATTCCATGAGTTGCCAATCTACAACCGGCATAATTGATTGTAATAATTCATGAACAATTTGCCCGCGACTTTTAGTGTAAGAGTCTTTTTTGTTATGATTTTCAAATCCACCATTTAGCAAAATAATCACATTTTTAAATTCATTGATTCCAATCCAAGTTCCTCCGGCAAGCGCATCTTTTGGCATCAAATATTTGGCTTCATTTGTTTTATAAAGTGCTGGAACAATTGCCTGAGGCCTGATAGGGCTTTCATCTCTTAATGATGCGAAGTATTGTTTGTTTTCATCGGGAATAAATACGACAGTGCACATGGTTTTAAATTTTTATCAATTGTTTTTAATTTTTAAAGCTTTGTATTTTAAGGTCGAATAGGCCATTCCAAAATTGTCATCTACTAGATTTAAATTCAACTCAATGAGGGCCACTTTTATCAAAGCCAAATGATGAATAACATGTTCGGTATTGTACACAATTTCTCTGAAGTAGGTAGTTGTTACTTGAGTTCCAAAGGTATCTTCCAATTCATCCACAACAAGATTTAAATGCTTGTCCGGTTTGTTGAAATTTTCCTGCAGTTTAGCAATTTCCATTTCTGCATACAATCGATCATTTTCCAAAGTCAAATTTCTTGTTCTATTGATGTAATCAACAGTCCCAGATGTAAAACCATCTGTTGCACAAATTAATAGCTCAATAATATGTCTAGTGTGCCCACCGATACTTGCACTTCCTAAATGTGCAATTTTTTGGGAATATTGCTCGTCATTTAATTGCAATAGTAAATTGCCTAATGAACTTAATTGTTGTTTTAATTGATTGAAAATCATTTTTTTAATTTAAAATTGCTGATCCAAATAGATGATTGTATTCGACACAGTGGATAGAAATAAATTTGTACTGACTAAAGTCTAGTTGTCCGTTAATCGCATAAACATGACTGCCATTGATAGATTTTAGACTTCCTAAATCAACGTAATTGATTGGCATCGATTCTTTTGACAAATAAACATGCAATGCTGGACCATTCGTGGTATTGAAATTGGATATTTTTAAAAGATAAATGGAATCTTGCAAGTAAATTTCTGCTGTGCCAATCGTTGTTCCATAAGGGCCTGAGGTAAAAGTGCCTTTGTATTTTAGAATTGCAGATGTATTAACTGTTTCGTTTAGAATTTGCGTGGATGCAAAATTTTCTTTCTTTTTACAAGAATTGGCCAGTAAACAACCAGCAACAATCAAAAGGGAAAATAAAAAGCGCATAATTGTAGTTGTTTAAAAGTTAAAATTCAATTCTGGGGTTAAGGCAAAAGCCCTTGTTAATCCATCGGGTCTTACTTTTCTGACAACCAACGGCACTCCACCAGATAAACCAATGGTGATTGATTTATTTATTTTGCAGGAAAGCATTGTGGTTAGATTTACTGTTAATCCTTCAGAACCAGCAATTTTTATAGGATTAATACTCAAGTTCCCATCAACGTAGGTATCCTCGCCGAGATGGTAAATGCTAAGAATGGAGGAATTCCATTTCCATTTGGTGTTGGAAATAAATTGATATCCAAAACGAAATAAAACGTCTCCTTTTCGATTGAAATCATTGCTTGGAGGATAGTTAAAAGCCTCAATAGTATTCAAATATTGAGGCAAAAATGTATTTCGATTTCTCCCTGTCAGAGGTTGTTGCCAAGCAAGGTTTGCGAATATTTTTTTGAATTTTATTTTATATCCAAGGATTAAATCGAATGTACCTAAGCTACTTTGGTATTGCATCGGCAATGGTTTTTGACCGTTTCGAATATCTCCAAGATTCAATGGGATTTTTGTTCCCAAGGTAAAAGTATGTTTTACTTTCTTTTTTGTATTGAATTCATAAACGGAAGAGATAAATAAATCTCCAAAACCTGTTGCTTTTCCTAAATCTCCTGATGCATAATTTCCAGTGATTTTTGATTGCAAAGTGAAATGAGTATTTAATGCAATTTCATATTGAATGCCAGGTGTAAATACAAAAACGTTTTGATCGCCTATGCTATTGGTTAACAATAGACTTAATTTGTTTTTCGATTCTTTTAACGTGTCTTCTGCGTTTGAATTGTTATCTCCAACAGTACAAAAACCAGCATCACTGCAACCCTGTGCGTATCCATTTGCAGTTAAAATTGCAAATAAGAGGAAAAGATATATTTTCATTTTTTGCTTTTTAATATTTTATTATAAATTAAAATTCCTTGTTTCCAATGCATGATGCAAATTGTTGTGCAAAAGAGAAGAACAAGAATCGCTAGAAGAAACAATTGTCCGCCATCTCCTTTCGATTCAATGCCAATTATTGAAATGTGAGAAAGTATTGCTCCGCCCATTATGCCTGACCCTAAAAATGCTCCTATAAAAACCGTAGTTGGAAGAATTAGTAAAATTGCAGTGATTAGCTCTAGGACGCCAGTTCCAATTCTACCCCAAGGTTCAACGCCTAGTTTTGTGAATAAAGCAACCGATTCTGGATGCGCTGAAAATTTGAAGTAAAGCGTTTGTAATAGAATTAATGCTGCGACTAACCTAAGTATCCAAGATGCAATGGTTTTTAATTTCATAATGATTGGGTTTTATTTGTAAATAACTGACCAATTTTTATCAGCTTTTGATTTTAAAGTTTTTTGATTTTCATTCCATTTTGTCAATGTATTGTTTGTCCAAGAATGATAAAACAAGTATAATTTACCATCTACAATTTTGAAAGTTTCGGGGTCAATTTCTACTTTTTCATTATTCTCGCCCATCGCATAAGCACACCATCCACCGTATTGTGGTTCAAATTTTGTTGGGTTTTTTAGAAAAAAATCCTTGTATTTTTGAGAGGAGAAATAATAGGTGATTCCTTCTGTTGTAACAGCCAAGCTTTTATTTCCTAAAATTGCTTTGCCTGAAATAAAATAAGCAACAGGATCATATCCCTGAATTGCAACTCCTTTTTCAATATTAAAGTGTTTTTTTCTTAAAGCGGTTTGCGAAGTAGCTATACCTACACCGAAAACAATTAGAATTACTGTTAGAATGAATTTTTTCATATTTCTTATTTTGATTATTAATTTGCTTAATCTGTCAAAATAAAAGTCCTTTCATTTTGACAATGCAAAAATGCAATCAATTGATAGGACAGAAAATAGAAATTGTTCCCGAATATGTGTAGATTGTTCCCTAAATAGGGTTTTGAGTAGCTTTTTTAAGCTCAGTAGGGCTCAAAGAAGTATGTTTTTTAAAGAATTTACTAAAATGTGCAGCGTCTTCAAACCCTAATTCATCAGCAATTTCTTTTACTGATTTATCAGAATAATAAAATAATCGTTTGGCTTCACTGATGATTCTGTTTTGAATTATTTGAAGTGGTGTTTTACTGCTGTATAGTGAAAAGTAATTTGAAATCGTTTTTGAGGATTTATTTAATAAGTCTGAATAAAAGGCAATTTGATGTTCTTTTCTAAAATGAATTTCTACCAACAAATTAAATTGACGAATTAAATTAAATTTTTCTTCTACGACTTCTTCGCTACCTAGGTATTGTTTTTTTGCAAGTCTTGTGATATTAATAATCAGTCGAACAAGTAGCATTCTTAGCATTTCTCCCTTGATATCTTCATCCGAATTAAATTCTTCCTCAAATAACTCGAAAATACTTTGCATTTTCCTTTTTTGTTCTTCATCCAAAAAAACAAACATGGTTGGAGATGGACCAAAAAATATAAAGCCTACGCAGCCAACTTCCGCATCGTGATTTGCTATGCAATAAAATTCTTGGTTAAATTGCCAAGCAACAATATCTTGTGGATTTTCAAACTTAAAAGACTGATTCAGCATGAGAGGCAGCACAGTGTTTTCTTCAAAATGATATTGGACTTCGTCGATTGTAATAATTTGATTTTTTCCTCTATTCCATGCAATTGTATGAAAACTAAAACCCGATTTTTGCTCAAAATAATATTGCTCTAAGTCTATTTTGTTTGAAAATAATCTTACCTGCCCAAAACCGTCTTTATTTTTGAAGATATAATCCATTTGTGAAACGAATTTAATTCAAAAAAATAACTTTTAACTAAATTCTCATCTTTTAAAATTTAATTTAACTCCTTGTGGTTTATTAAAAACTCCTTTTTAATTCTTTTGTGAAACGAATTTTATATCAAGTCGCGATTTTCGTTATTTTTACACCAAATCTTTTGTTTCATGAGTAAAAAAGTATCCAAATCATCACCCTTTTTTTCCGATCAAGGAAAGAAAAAAATGACTATCGTTTTTTGGGGTGGCGCTTTATTTCCACTTTTGTTTATTGCTTGCTTATTGCTTTTTCAATCGGAAGATGACTTGCCGCCAGTAGCAATGCTCGATAATCCACCTGAATTATTGGCCTCAGTAATTTATGCTGACGATGGTGAAACAGAATTGGGAAAATACTGGAAAATTAACCGCTCAAGTGTTGAATACAAAGCGATTTCTCCTTTTGTAACGGATGCCTTAATTTCTACCGAAGACGAGCGTTTTCACGAACATTCCGGTGTGGATATCAAAGCAATTGGGCGCGCTGTAGTAAGTGTCGGCGGTGCAGGTGGTGCTTCTACCATTTCTCAACAATTGGCGAAACTTTTGTTTACATTACAAATGCGCGACAGAGAAGCAATTGCACGCGCAAATGGGGAAGATGTTGGTGACGAAAGTACAGGGAAAATCGGCCGAATTTTCAGTCGTTTGAACGAGAAAGCACGTGAAAATATCATCGCAACTCGTTTGGAAGAACGTTACACTAAAGAAGAAATTATCACGATGTACTTGAATCAGTTTGATTTCTTGTACAATGCAGTTGGAATTGCTAATGCTTCGAAAGTTTATTTCAACAAAAAGCCCATTCAACTTACCAAAGATGAAGCAGCTATGTTGATTGGAATGTGTAAAAATCCTGATTTGTATAACCCCTACACTTTCAAAATCCGCAACTACAGACAAAGATTAGCAAACAAAAAAGAAGTTCCACCAGGTCAAATTACGCTAGCTGAAATCAGGGAGGCGAGAGCATCTGACAGTATTCGCGCACTTGAACGAAGAAATCAAGTCTTGTTTCAATGGTTGAAAAACTCAAATGATGGAAATGAAAGTTTGAGAATAAAATTAACTCAAGCAGAATACGACCAATTGAAAGTGAAACCATTGATTACAGATTATCAGGTGGTTGACCACAAAAAAGGACTTGCTCCGTATTTTAGAGAATCAGTTAGAGCAGAAGTTACGACGATTTTGAATGAAAAAAATCCTGATGGTTCGCTGAAATACAAACGTGAAGATGGAGTTCCGTGGAATATTTACAGCGACGGATTGAAAATCTACACTACATTAAATGCTGACATGCAAGAATATGCGGAAGAAGCTGTTGAACGTCATTTGAAAGAAAATTTACAACCTTCTTTTGATCGAAATAATAGAGGATTGAAAAATTTCCCGTTTTCAAATAATTTGACCAAAGAGGAGGTAGATAAAATCATGAGAACCTCCATGAAACGTTCAAATCGTTATATAAGCATGGCTGCACAAGGAATTTCTGAGGCTCAAATTGAGAAAAGCTTCAAAGAAAAAGTCCAAATGCGCGTTTTCTCTTGGGATGGTGATATCGATACTTTGATGTCTCCATACGATTCAATGTTGTATTATAAATCATACTTGCAAGCAGGTTTGATTTCTATCGAACCAGAGACAGGATTTGTAAAAGCTTGGGTTGGAGGAACAAATATTGATCACTTTGCATTTGACCACGTTCGATTAGGAAAACGTCAAGTTGGTTCTACAATCAAACCTTTTATTTACGCTTCTGGAATTGCCATGAATGTGGTAAAACCTTGTACTCAAATTCCTGATATCAGACATTGTGTGGATTTATTTGACCCTAGTGGTAATCCTGATGGTCAGTGGTGTCCTAAAAACTCCGACGGTGAAATTTCTGGTGGAATGTGCTCTGTTAGACGTGGACTTCAAATGTCAAAAAACAACATTACGGTTGCAATCATGGCAAAAATGGGCGCGCAGGCTGGACCACAAACTGTTGCCAAATTGATGAAAAGTTTGGATATAGAATTGAGTCCGAACGATATTGTACCAGCGATGTGTCTAGGTTCAATGGATTTGTCTTTGTATGAATTGGTTGGTGCACAAGCAACTTTTGTAAACAAAGGAATTTTCAATAAACCAACAACCATTTTGCGAATCGAAGACAGAAACGGACACGTAATTTACAATGCAAAACCAACGATGCGTGAAGCAATCAATGAGCAAGTCGCTTATTCTGTGTTGAAAATGATGGAAGCGGTTGTACAAGGCGGAACTGCTAGTACATTAAGAAGTGGCGCTTCTTGGGGAAATTTGATTTATCCAACAGCAGGAAAAACGGGTACAACACAAAATAACTCTGATGGCTGGTTTGTAGGTTTGACGCCAGATTTAGCAACAGGTGTTTGGGTTGGTGCTGAAGACAGAGGTGTACATTTCCGTTCAACTCGAGAAGGACAAGGAGGAAGAACCGCTGCACCGATTTATGGATATTTTATGCAAAAAGTATACAAAGACGCAAATATTTCTATTTCGACCACTGATTTTGAAAAACCGAAAGGATACGACGACAGTCAGTTTTCTTGCATAGGTTCTGACAACGTATTGCCTCCAGCTGATGATGAGGAAACGCCTGAATTAGATGAAAATGGCGAACTAATTATTTCGATGTAGATTAGTTCAAAACGAACAATAATAGTATCAAGATGAACAAAGTAGTAAAAAATGTTTCAGAAGCTTGTCAAGGAATTGAAGACAATATGACTTTGATGGTTGGCGGTTTTGGATTGTGTGGAATTCCTGAAAATTCTATTGCAGAATTGGTTAAAATAGGTGTCAAAAATCTAACTTGTATTTCCAACAATGCTGGAGTTGATGATTTTGGTTTGGGATTGCTTTTGCAAAACAAACAAGTCAAAAAAATGATCAGTTCTTATGTCGGAGAAAACGATGAATTTGAAAGACAAATGTTGTCAGGAGAATTGGAAGTTGATTTAATTCCGCAAGGTTCGTTGGCAGAAAGATGTCGTGCTGGTGGTGCTGGAATTCCAGCGTTTTTTACGCCTGCTGGTTACGGAACTGAAGTTGCAGAAGGAAAAGAAGTGAGAATTTATAATGGAAAGCCGCACATTTTAGAATCAGCATTGACCGCAGATTTTGCGATTGTCAAAGCTTGGAAAGGCGATACAGAAGGGAATTTAGTTTTCAAAGCTACAGCTAGAAATTTCAATCCAATGATGGCCATGGCCGGAAAAATTACGATTGCCGAGGTAGAAGAATTGGTTCCAGCGGGCGAATTAAATCCAAATCAGATTCATACACCTGGAATTTTTGTTCAACGCATTTTCAAAGGAGAGAAATTTGAGAAGCGAATTGAGCAAAGAACAGTTCGTCAAAAATCATAAAAATATTTCAATGAAATTAGATAAAAAAGTATTCAGCTTTAAAAATTACAGTTGGATACTTTTTTCATTTTTGATGGTTTATTTTACTTTGCGCGCGATATTTTTGGCGCCTTTGCACGATGAATCAGCTACTTTTTTGCACTTTATCGAACCTGAAATATGGTTTGGTGATGCTGTAATGTTGGATGCAAACAATCATTTATTTAATTCATTCTTAGGAAGTTTTCTTCATTCATTGTTTGGAAATGAATTTTTTCTTTTTCGTTTGCCAAGCCTGCTTTGTTTCCCGATTTATTTTTGGGGAATTTATACTTTTTTGAAATCCATCGATAATCGGTCTACACAAATAATCTTGCTCACAGCGGCTGTCACGGTCGTTTACATGAACGATTATTTCTCTTATTCACGTGGTTATGCCATGGCCATTTCCTTTTTCATTTGGATGTTGGTCTTTGCTCAAAGATTTGTCAAAGAATCGAGAACTAAAAGTTTAATTCTTCTTTATGTTTTCAGCTTTTTGGCAGTTTTTTCGAATTTGGTTTTTTTGGTTTCTGCCTGTTTGGCGCTCGTTTTAGCTTTGATTATTCATTTGAAAAACATTCGAGAATTTGCAGTTGGTAAAAATGTGTTTTTATTAATAGTGCACATTGGTTTCATTTATTGCTTATTGCCAATTATTTCCTTTGGGCAATTATTGAAAGAACATGGCGCTTTGTATTACGGAAGTTTAGATGGATTTTGGATTGTGACAGGTAAAACACTTTCCAAATATGTGCTTTATTACGATGCTGAATGGTTGAAATGGTTTTTCATTTTGCTCTTCCTATTGTTTTTCGGATTGCTTATTTATTTGCTCTTTAAGCGCGGATTTTGGAATCAAGTAGTAAAAGAAACAACGATTTTGTCATGGTTTTTATTTGGCAATATTGTTGCCATTTTTGTCTTGGCGATTTTGATGAAAGTCAATTACCCAGAGGACAGAGCGGGGATGTATTTCATTCCTTTAATTATATTATTAGTTGGATTTTTTAGCCATGATTTTCCTAAATGGCGATATATTCAATTGATTTTATTGTTTTTTCCCATAACGGCAATATTACAATTGAATTTGAATACTTCCGTTTTCACCCCTGACGAACGGTTGGATGCATCTTTTTATCAGCAAGTAAAGAAATCAATTGACACATCTACAACTGTTTCAGTTTATCATACAATGGCTTTGAATTGGGATTTATTAGAACGTCAAACCAGCGATGAGGTTAAGATCCAGCCCAATATTTTAAATGAGTTTTCTCCATTGTATGATGTGATTGTCAATAAATCCTCAGAACTTGATTCACGAGATTTGAAAGATTACCAATTGCTTTGCAAAGATTTACCAAGTGGTTTTGTGGCTTATAAGAGATTAAAACCATATCAAAAAAACATTTTTAAATCTTGGAAAATTGAAGCAAATGAATCTACCGAAGAATATATCAACTTATTGGAATTAAAAAGTTTAGATTCATTGCGCAATGAAGATTTATTAATCAAATTCGCTGGTGATTTTAGGGTTGTAACACCTTTTCATGATGTGAGGATAATATTCACGACTTTCAATTCAAAAAATGAAACCGTGCGGTATGAAACCTTCGATCAAAGATGGATTCATGGTGCAAATCAGGGTCAATTCAAAGTGAAGATAAATTCAGTTTTTAAACGCTTTTATCCTGAAGAAATCGAATTTAGATTGTATATTTGGAATCCACAACATAGTAGAATAAATTGTAAAAATGGAACATTAAATTTTTACAAATTAAAAGAATAGAAAATGGCTTTAGATAAAATCGGAATCGCAAAACGAATCGCTCAAGAGTTGAGAGATGGTTGGTATGTTAATTTAGGAATTGGTATTCCAACCTTGGTTGCAAACTATATTCCTGAAGGAATAGAAGTTGAATTTCAATCTGAAAATGGCGTGCTAGGCATGGGACCTTTTCCATTCGAAGGCGAAGAAGATGCAGATTTAATCAACGCAGGAAAACAAACGATCACAACAACAGCAGGCGCTTCATTTTTTGATTCAGCTATGTCATTTGCGATGATTCGAGGTCAACATGTACAATTAACTGTACTGGGTGCCATGGAGGTTTCTCAAAATGGAGACATCGCTAACTGGAAAATTCCTGGGAAAATGGTGAAAGGAATGGGTGGCGCTATGGATTTAGTTGCCTCTGCAGAAAACATCATTGTTGCCATGATGCACAGTAACAAAGCGGGTGAATCTAAAATTTTGAAAGAATGTACTTTACCGCTTACGGGTGTTGGTTGTGTTAAAAAAGTAGTTACCGAATTGGCTGTAATGGAAATTAAAGACGGAAAATTCCATTTAATTGAAAGAGCACCAGGTGTTTCCGTTGAAGAAATTATTTCCAAAACTGAAGGTGATTTGGTTGTGCCCGAATTTGTTCCAGAAATGGTCCTTGCTTAATTGAGCGTGAAATCAGCTTTGTTTCTTCTACGTTCACTTTTAGGTGAATTATTATTGATATTTTTTTTCTTGATTGTATCAAATAATTATTTGACCAAACGCGACAATCTGATTGAAGCTGATGGAAGAGGTTATTACGAATTTTTGCCAGCAACATTTATTTACAAAGATTTACATTTTAAGTACTTAGATACTTTAAAAACTGATTTTTATCCTGATGAATTAGTTGCCACTAGCCTATATAGTAGATTAGATGATGGCAATCGCTTTGATAAGTATTTCATTGGGACGGCTATTTTACAAACGCCATTTTTTGCCATTGGACATTTTTGGGCCACAAATTCTACAAAATATGCGGCTGATGGATTTTCTACGCCTTATCAAATTTGTATTTACATCGCTGCGCTGTTTTATACTTTTTTCGGTCTGATATTTTTACGTTTGATCTTAAAATCACATCAAGTCAACAGAATTTTGATTTTAGTCGCTCAGTTTGGCGTTGTTTTTTGTACATCCATGCTCAACTATATGCATTGGGACGCTGCTTACAGTCATGTGTATTCATTTTTTCTGATTTCGGGGTTCTTATTTTTCACAAGAAAGCATTTTCTAGATGATAATAATAAATCACTTTTTTGGAGTGTTTTGTTTTTAGGAATTATATTTTTAGTTCGTCCAACAAACGTATTGGTCTTGTTGTTTATTCCTATTTTAAACGAAAAAACAAGTTTGCTATTGAATACAATTAAGAATCTATACAACAAACATTTAAAAACAACTATTTTAGCAGTTTTATTAGTTGTTTTATTGTCGCAAATTCAATGTATAATTTGGTTTGCTCAAACTGGAAAATGGATTTACTATACTTATGGAGAGGAAACATTTAATTGGTCTGATCCACATTTTACAGATTTTCTTTTCAGTTACAGAAAAGGATTTTTCCTTTGGGCACCTTGGTTTTTTATCGTCTTTTTAGTTGGTATAATTGGCCATTTAGCTCTCAAATTAAGCCTAAGACTGGTGTACTTTTTATTGGCGTTTTCAGTGCTAATTTATGTGTTATCTAGTTGGTGGATTTGGAGTTACGGTGGGAGTATTGGTTCAAGACCATTGGTAGATTTTTATCCAGTATTTATAGTTTTTATTGCTCCCGTTTTAGCCTCAAAACTAAATTTGCTAAAAAGTTTTTTGTTGATTTCCATTCCTGTTTTTGCTGTTGTTATGATTACTCAAACTTTTCAATATCAAAAAAGTATTTTAAAACTAGATGGCATGGATAAAGACTCGTATTGGAAGGTTTTCATGAAGACAGACCCGAAGTATGTATTCTATTTGTGGAAAGAAGAAATAAGTTTTAAAACCTGCATCAATCAGTCTAATTGGGAAAACAGGAAGATAATGTCAAATGACAAATGGTATATATTAGATACTCTTGAGGTTGATTTATCAGAAGAAAATTTCATTCATGGAGGACAAATTTTATTCAATACTACGATCAAGGATCAAGGTGAATCTTTGGAGATTAGAATCTTAAATGAAAATGATTCGCTGTTATTCAACAACTACAATACACTTCTTCATACGATTGATGAAAAGACAAATAAAAATTTAGCCAATTACTGTTTTTACATTGATAAAACTTTGCCTAGAAAGATAAAATGTGTGTTTGTTATTTTGACCAAAAAGGAAACATTGACAATAGATTCAATGAAAATTCGTTTCTTTACTGACTGATTTCTGTTTTAAGCCAGTTTTTCAACTTATTAAAATTTTAAAATTGATAATGAACATCCAAAAATTGTCCATTCTAATTCCTGCATATAATGAGGAAAATACCATTCAATTGATCTTGGAGCGTGTCAAAGAAGTTGAGCTGCCAAATGGAATCGTGAAAGAAATCGTGATAGTAAACGATTGTTCTAAAGACCAGACAATTCAAAAAGTGGAAGAATATATTGCACAAAACACTGGTATGAATATTCGTTTGTTTTCACAAACCCACAATCAAGGAAAAGGCGCAGCAATCAATAGGGCGATTAAAGAATGTACGGGAGATTATTTGATAGTTCAAGATGCTGATTTAGAATATGATCCACAAGAGTATAATTTGTTGTTAAAACCAGTTTTCATGGACAATGCAGATGTTGTTTACGGCTCTCGTTTTGTTGGACATCATCCACACAGAATCTTGTTTTTCTGGCATTCAATCGGAAATAAATTTCTGACAAGATTGTCAAATATCATGACCAATTTGAATTTGACAGACATGGAAACGTGTTATAAATTGATTCGTACTTCCATTGCTAAAAACATTGAAATCAAAGAGAATCGCTTTGGGATTGAACCAGAAATTACAGCCAAATTAGCGCGCGTTCCAAAAATTAGAATTTATGAAGTTGGTATTTCTTATTACGGTCGTACCTATGAAGAAGGAAAGAAAATTGGCTGGAAAGATGGATTTAGAGCCATTTGGTGTATTTTAAAATACCGTTTCGTTAAATAATTAAAACATGCAAATTATGTCTCCATCAGGTCCTTTAATCGCTTTATTCATTCTGTTTTTTCTTCTATACATTGGAGTCATCGCATTGATGATCATTTCAATATGGAAGATTTTTGTCAAAGCTAATCAACCTGGCTGGGCAGCGATTGTTCCTTTTTACAATTACTATGTGATGGTTGAAATTGCCAAAAAACCCACATGGTGGTTTGGGATGATGTTTGTTCCTTTGGCCAATTTTGTATTCATAATCATGATTATCAATGGAATGGTTAAAAACTTTGGTAAATCTGAAGGTTTTACAGTTGGTGTGATTTTTCTGCCTTATGTGTTCTTTCCAATTTTGGCTTTTGGCGATGCGAAGTACATCGATTCAGAAAAAATAATTAGCCAAGATTTACTTGATAATTAATTATTTAAATCTTTATTTTAGATTTTCTTGCTAGATTTAATTCCCTTTTTTCAGCCTTCTAGTCTATAGATTTTTGCTACATTTGCTAGCATAAATAAAAATTTACAGAAATGGCTGATATTCATTCTTATGACTTTAATGGAAAGCGTGCTTTAATTCGCGTTGATTTCAATGTTCCTTTAGACAAAGACACGCTAGAAATCACAGATGATACAAGAATCCGTGCCGCTCTTCCAACAATCAATCACATTTTGGGTGCAGGTGGAAGCGTAGTTTTAATGTCGCATTTAGGCCGTCCGAAAGAAGGGTTTGAAGACAAATTTTCACTTAAACACATTGTTAAACATACGAGTGATTTACTGCACCGAGAAGTTAAATTTGCCACCGATTGTATAGGGGAAGAAGCTGAAAATTTAAGCGCTAATTTGAAAGCTGGAGAAGTTTTGTTGTTGGAAAATCTACGTTTTTACAAGCAAGAAACAGCTGGTTCAGAAAGTTTTGCAGAATCTTTATCGAAATTGGGCGATGTTTATGTAAATGATGCTTTCGGAACAGCGCACAGAGCGCATGCCAGTACAACAGTTGTTGCAAAGTTTTTCCCTCATGATAAAATGTTTGGTTTCTTACTTGAAGGAGAAATCAAAGCAGTAGATAAAGTGTTGAATAGCACAGAAAAACCATTGACAGCCATAGTTGGTGGAGCCAAAGTTTCTTCGAAAATCACCATCATTCAGCAGTTGTTAGATAAAGTTGACAATTTAATTGTTGGTGGCGGAATGGCATACACTTTTGTCAAAGCGCAAGGCGGAAACGTTGGAAACTCATTGGTTGAAGATGATTATTTGGAGATGGCAAAAGACATTATCACTAAAGCTAAAGTGAATGGTGTTAATTTATATATCCCAACAGATACTATTATAGCAGATAAGTTTGACAATGATGCGAAGCGCAAAGAAGTGCAAATTGGTGAAATTCCTGACGGTTGGATGGGGCTTGATACTGGTTCTGAAACATCTAAAGCTTGCAGAGAAATTATTTTGAATTCAAAATTAATTTTGTGGAACGGACCAATGGGCGTTTTCGAAATGGATAATTTCCAACAAGGGACGAAAGATGTTGCGATGTCAATTGTAGATGCAACAGCAAATGGCGCTTTTTCATTGATTGGAGGAGGAGATTCAGTTGCTGCAATTAACAAATTTAATTTAGCCGATAAAGTGAGTTATGTTTCCACTGGCGGTGGCGCAATGCTTGAATATTTGGAAGGAATTGAATTGCCAGGAATCAAAGCAATCAACGACAAATAAGCGAATTTTTAATAGATTTTTGAAAGGATTGGAGCTTTACTTCAGTCCTTTTTTTGTACGAGTAATTATGCAAAGTGAATGAAACGCATTACTTTGAAGCACAATTCGGTAAATAAAATTTTGGCATTTGCATTTCGATCGATGTGATAAACAGCGTCATTGAAGTTTTCCATAAATCCATGAATGTTGTTTCCTGTTATGAATTTGGAGAAATTTTTCAAAAAAGCTTCCTCTTCAGCAGATGTCTTTGTAAGTTGATTGTCTGTGTAATTTCTCAACAAACTTTGTCTAAACATGTGCAAAGCATATTTTAAAAAAGCCTTTTGTCTTTCTTTACCAATTCCACTTATCTCTTCAGCCCAGTCCAGCATTGGATTGACATCTTTTTTATAGCAAACACGCATCAATTGTATAAAGAGTTCACGATTGATATTCTTTTCCAAATTGGAATTGAGCATTTCTATAGCTTCAATTAAATTGCCTTCCGTTTGCGCTGCAATACTGGTAGCAGTTGAAGAATCTTGATCGAATTTAGTCTGTAAGTATTTAGACAAATCCTCTAATTGAATTCTTGGTACTTTCAACAATTGCGTTCTTGAAAGAATGGTTGGCAAAAGTTTTTCTTGCGCATCAGCAACTAAGATGAACAAGGTTTTTGAAGGCGGTTCTTCTAGAATTTTTAGTAATTTATTGGAGCACTGAAGATTCATTTCTTCAGCCATCCAGATTAACATCACTTTATATCCGCCTTCAAAAGATTTATAACTTAATTTTTTAATTATTTCCTGACTTTCTTCTGTTGAAATAATTGGAGTTCTACCTTTTTCGTCAATTCGATTAGCCCATTGATTCAAATTGAAATAGGGATGTGCGGCAAATTGTTCTCTCCAATTGGGTAGAAAATAATCACTTTTTTTATTGATTGCTTGAACAACTGGAAAAGAGAAGTGTAAGTCAGGATGTTGCATATCACGAACTTTTCTGCAAGAATTACAAGCGCCACAACTGTCTTTCGCTTGCTTGTTTTCACAGAATAAATATTGAATAAAAGCCAAAGCCAGAGGCAAACCGCCATATCCAGCATTGCCAAGAAACATTTGCGCATGGCTAATTTTTCCTTGATTTACTTCCTGAATTAAGTGTGCTTTTAATTCGTCTTGACCAACAACATCTTTGAATTGCATGTGCTAAATTAATTATTATTTGTCACTCCTAGCAAGCGAAAAACCCTTGAAAGGCGAAAAAATAGCAATGCAAGCCAAAATTGCATAATTTAGTGTTAGGTCAAATATTTTTGTCTAATTTTATTTCAATTAAGTTTAGATTCAACCAAGATTGTAAAAACGTCGAAAACTGGAGACGAAAACACCAAAATTTGATTGAATTTTTATTCCTTTAACAAATTAATTATGAAACATTTATTTACGAGTTTATTTACATTGGTCGGTTTTGCTTTGTTTGCACAAAATACGGTATCGGTTTCAGAAGAAAACATCAATTTTAGTATTGGTTCAAAGAACAGTATTGTGGTCAATATCCCTTATGGAAGTATGGAAGTGATTGAAAAAGCGCTTAAAAATGAGTTAAAAGATTGGGATGGAAAATACAATTCTTCGAAAGGAGAATATACTACTATGCAAGCAAAATTGAAAGAAATGGGGGACAAGCCTTTTGATGCTTATGCTAAAATTATAACTTCAGGCGATGTAATCAAAGTTGCATTTGCAATCGATCTAGGTGGTGCTTTTATGACAAGTAATCAACATGGTGCGCAATTCAATGAAATGAGGGCTGTGATAAAAAAATTCGCTTTAGAAACTTCCCAAGAATGTGTGGAAGAAGATTTAAAAGCCGAGACCAAAAAGCTTGAAGGTGCTGAAAAAGACCAAAAAGATTTGGAAAAGGAGAAGGAGAATTTGTTGAATTCAATTGATGATTATAGAAAGAAAATTAGTGAAGCTGAAAAAAAGATTGAGGAAAATATGACCAATCAGTCTAACAAAAAATCAGAAATTTCAACGCAAGCTCAAAAAGTAAAAGAAATTGAAAAAAAGAAAAACATTAAATAATTAGTTTAAAATTCAGGCAGTCAAATTTGATTTTGATTGCCTGATTAATATCATTTTGGGTTGAATTTGAAAAAATAATACCAACAATATATTTTCTTACCTTTGTGGAAAATATGCTCGTGATGAACACAAATGAAAAAGGCCGAGGCCGACAAGAAACCAAGAAAAAAGAAAGTTCAAAAGAACAAGAATCTACTTCTAAACCAAAAGAATCAAAAAATTCAGGATTTAAATCCAAAACGCCTACCATGTCAAGTTTTCAAAAGAAACAAATTGACTCTAAAAAAGGATTTGCAGGGAAAGGTAAAAAATATGTTCCTTTCAAAGATAAAGAAAAGGTGGGTGATCCAATGCCTTCATTCAATGAAGACGCAATAAGATTAAACAAATTTTTGTCCAATGCAGGAGTTGCTTCCAGAAGAGAAGCGGATGTATTGATTCAAACAGGTGTGGTTAGTGTAAATGATCAAATAATTTTAGAATTAGGTTACAAAATCAAACCCGGAGATGTTGTAAAATATGACGGCCAAACCATCAATGCAGAAACTAAAAGATACGTTTTATTGAACAAACCAAAAGATTTTATCACCACAATGGATGATCCTTTGGGAAGAAAAACAGTCATGTCTTTGGTGAAAAAAGCGTGCAAAGAAAGAATTTATCCTGTTGGAAGATTGGATAGAGAAACGACAGGCCTTTTGCTATTTACCAATGATGGAGATTTAGCTAAAAAACTGACTCATCCAAAGTATAAAGCATCTAAAATTTACCATGTTGAAGCCAACAAAGCTGTAACTTTAGAGGATGTTGAAAAGATGAAAACTGGAATTACGCTTGAAGATGGAATCATCAAATGTGACCATGTTGAATTCATTGAAAATGGCGGTTCTCGTGAGATTGGTGTTGAATTACATTCAGGTAAAAATCGCGTTGTAAGAAGAATTTTTGAATCTTTGGGGTACGATGTTGTTAAGTTGGATCGAGTTAAATTTGCCAGTTTGACTAAAAAAGATTTACCGCGTGGTTTTTATAGACATTTGACAGAAAAAGAAGTGTCATTTTTGAAAATGAGTTGATATTAAAATAGGTACAATGAAACAAATAGGTTTGTTAATTATGGTTTGTTTGTCTTTGAATTTACAAGCGCAAACAAAGAAAAAAATCAACAAGGTTTCTTATGGTAAAGGAACACTTTATGGTTACTGGGGTTACAATCGGTCGGTTTATACCAAGAGTAATTTGAGATTGATAGGTGGAGGTTATGATTTCACTTTGAAAAATGCGACAGCACATGACAACCAAAGTCACAAATTCAGTGAGTATGTTGACTTAGGAAATATTACAGTGCCTCAATTTAATGCTAGGATTGGCTATTACTTTAAAAATCATTATGCACTTTCATTTGGTTATGACCACATGAAATATATTTTTGACGACGGAAATAAAGTTTTGTTAAATGGCACAATCAATCCCGGAGTCGATACCATTTGGTCTGGAACATACAATAATGAGCCTGTAACAACTGATAGAGATCATTTCCACTATGAAAATTCAAACGGGTTGAATTATTTGCATTTTGATTTGACACGTTCAGATATGTTGTACAGAACAAAAAGCAAGAAATTTGCTGTTACCACTAATTTTGGTGTAGGAGCAGGGGGAATTTTGTCTTTCAATGACTTTAATTTTGGTCAACAAAAAGACATGGTAACAATTTCAATGTCTGGTTATTCAGTTTCAGCACATGCTGGTTTAAGATTAGAATTTTTCAATCATGTTTTTTTACAAGCTGAAGGAAATACAGGATTTATGCACCAAGTAAAAGTGCGTACAAGGCCGAATGATTTAACCGCTTATGCCACACAAAAATTTGGTTTTGCAATGGGTCATATCGTTGCAGGGTTCTTTGTTTATTTGAAACCTACCAACAACTGTAACGATTGTCCAGTTTGGTAGAAGAAAAAAATTAGATAAAAAAAACGGCGTTTGAATCATCAATCGCCGTTTTTTTGTGAGTGCATTTTGGATTAAAATCCTTAAGCTCTTCCCAATCTATTTAATAATCTTAAGTGCGAGAAAATTGCTCCACCCCAAGTTCTATGATAATTGTATGGTACACCATGTTTTTCAGCGATTGTCTTCACAATTTTTGAAATTTTCGGATAGTGTACATGAGAAATATCTGGAAATAAATGGTGCTCAATTTGGTAGTTTAATCCTCCTACATACCATGTCAAAATTGGATTCCAATTTTCAAAGTTCGCAGTTGTTTTCATTTGGTGAACAGCCCAACTTTCATCAGGGTTTTCATTTTGGTGATTTTCAACTGTCATAAAACTTGTTTCAGGCATTACGTGTGCAGGTTGAAAAACAAAAGCAAGTATTGAACCACTTACAAAGTGCATAGAGAAAAATCCGATTAGCCATTGCCACCATGAAATATCCATAATAAGCAAAGGAACTAACGCAATTGCGACGTAGTAGAGTACTTTTGAAAAAATTAAAAACAACATAGCTTTACCGTAAGTTACGTTTTGAGCCGACAACAAATCTTTCTTTTTATATCTAATCAATTGTGCAAAATCTTTGTTTGTCATCCAAGAAAGTGTCATTAATCCATAGAAAAACCAAGCGTAATAAACTTGAAATTTATGAATTTTCTTTTTGGGTTCGTTAGGCGAAAATCTCAATAAACCAACAGGCCTAATGTCTTCGTCCAAATCATGAACATTGGTAAAGCTATGATGTAAAACATTGTGTTGAATTCTCCAATTTAAGCCGTTTCCACCTAAAACCTCCATGGAATAACTCATCATTTTGTTTATCCAAGGACGTTTAGAAAAAGAACCGTGATTCGCATCATGCATGATTGAAAGACCGATTCCAGCCATTCCAATGCCCATTGTCAGTGACATTAAAAGCATAATCCATTTACTTTCAATTACGCCGAAAACCATTAAAAAATATGGTAAGAGGTAAATTGAAAACATCAAAGGTACTTTTAAAAGAATTTTCCAGCTTCCAAATTTTTTGAGATTATTTGATTTTAAATAATCGTTTACTTTCTGAGCAAGTTCCTTAGAAAATGCATCTCTTTTTGTGAATTTTATATATTCCATTTTATCTAGTTTGGTATCTAAAAATGCTGTGATACATCAACATCAACCTTTACAAATTTACGACCTTTTAATTGTTTTGACCAAAAAATATCTGTTAATTATGAAATTTTGGCAAGCAAAATCTCAAAATATTGGATAACTTTTTCAGTTTTTAAACCTTACTAATTTCATTTCAAAATGTTTGAAAGATAGATTTATTTAAATGCCAAACATTAGCAACAATGCAAAGAAATTTAGTAAAAAGGCTTAATTATAAATCGCATCAAGCGCATCACACATAATTAAAGAAGCTTTTTGAAGAATTTCCGGCGTGTGCGCCAAAGAAACAAATCCTACTTCATAACCGCTTGGTCCTAAATAAATGCCTCTTTCTAATAGCGCACTGTGTAGATGTCTGAAACCTGTCATGTCAGGATTAATTTCAGCAGCTTTGCGAATGGTTTTGTTACCAGCAAAATTTAACCAAAAAATAGATCCAATACTCACTATTTCAAAATCGTATCCCTTGATTTTTGCATGAGCATTAATTGGAGTTATAAAGTCTATTGTTCTTTGCGCTTGATCTTCATAAAAACCTGGTTTGGCACATTCAGTAAGTTGGGCAATTCCTGCTGCCATGGCTACAGGGTTTCCAGATAAAGTTCCTGCTTGGTAAACATTTCCATCAGGCGATACACATGCCATGATTTCTTTTTTAGCGCCATAAGCGCCAACAGGCAAACCGCCTCCTATGATTTTACCATAAGTAACAAGATCAGGTTCGATTCCATAATATTCAGCAGCACCAGCAAATGCAACCCTGAAACCAGAAATTACTTCGTCAAAGAATAGTAAAATATTATTTTCAGTACAAATTTCTCTTAATGCCAACAAAAAGGTTTTTTCTTGAAGTAATAAGCCATTATTTGCTGGAATTGGTTCAATAATAGCACATGCAATTTGATCTTTGTAAGTTTCAATGCAAGCTTTCAATGCTGCGATATCATTTAATGGTAAAACCAAAGTTTCATGTGCAAAACTAGCAGGAACTCCTGCGCTAGAAGATTCACCCAAAGTAACAAGTCCGCTTCCGGCATTAACTAAAAGTGAATCTGAGTGTCCGTGGTAGCAGCCATCAAATTTAATAACCTTGTCTTTCCCAGTATAACCGCGTGCCAAGCGCAAAGCCGACATGACAGCTTCGGTTCCAGAGCTTACAAATCTTATTTTATCTATAAAAGGATTTCTGTTGAGAATTAATTCAGCCAATTCGTTTTCCAATTTTGTTGGCGCGCCAAAACTAGATCCATTTTGAAGTGTTTCCACTACTTTATTGTAGACATTGGGATTATTGTGACCAAGAATCAAGGGTCCCCAACTACAACAAAAATCTATAAATTGATTGTCATCTTCATCCCAAATCATGCATCCATCACCTTTTTTGATAAATAATGGCGAACCGTCAACCGATTTAAATGCTCTTACAGGAGAGTTAACTCCGCCGGGAAAGTAATTTTTTGCTTTTGAAAAAAGTGATTCCGAGTTTGTTCTTTTGATAGCCATTATGGGTGAATTTTGAATTGGTACTTAAAGTTTGGCGAAATTACGAATAATCTTGTTTTGGATTTGAAATAGATTTTTGCAAATTTTTTCTCAGTGTTTTCAGGCTTGTAAGTGATTATAACGGATAAGATCACTTATTTGTTTAAAAAAATTTGGATTCAAATAATAATTTTCCATAACTTAATTAAACAAACCTTTTTATCTTTAACAACAATGCAAAAAACATCAAACAGTGCATACACCAGAAAATGCTGCGTCTGCAATAAACAACTATTCGGTCGCTCAGACAAAGTATTTTGCGACATACATTGCAAAAATAAATACCACAAAGAAGTAAGAAATCATACCCAATCTGTGGCCACCAATAATATTAAAATTCTCAATCGAAATTATGTGATTTTGATACAATTGCTTGGTATCAAGGGAAAGAAAATTACAATTAACAAACTAGCCCTGCAAGAATTAAAATTTGATTTTTCAACTGTCTCAGGAATTGAAAACACAAAATGGGGTGTCAAAATGAAAGTATACGAAATTTCTTGGTACTTCGCGGGAAAAGACAATGTGGTTATTTTTCAAAACAATGACCAAAGATTGCTGTCCCCATATGTCTACAAAAGATGGGAAATGCATTGGCAAGCGAAACAGACACAAACGCCAATTGCCTTGAATAACTGTTCGTAGAATAATTGATTGCAAATATTAACCTCTATTCGATTATTAATTTCTGCTTTTTCTCTTAACTTTGCTTCATGGCTAAAATTAAATCCGCTTTCTTTTGTCAAAACTGTGGTTACCAGACACCTAAGTGGCTCGGTAAATGTCCTTCGTGTTCTGAATGGAATACTTTTGTGGAGGAAATTGTGGAGAAAAATCTTTCCCAAGTGGTTGCTTTTTCAACCAATACCGGACGAACAGCCAAACCACAACCGATTCAAGACATCGAAAATAGAGGTCAAGAAAGAATCACTTTGTGCGATTCAGAATTAAATAGAGTGTTGGGAAATGGAATGGTTCCTGGATCTTTGATACTTTTTGGAGGTGAACCTGGAATTGGGAAATCTACACTAATGTTGCAATTGGCTGTCATGGAAAAAAACCTGCGCGTTTTATATGTTTCAGGTGAAGAAAGTGACCAACAAATCAAAATGCGCGCAGAAAGAATAGGTTTAGATAATAAAGAATGCTTTATTTTGACTGAGACAAACTTGCAAAATATTTTCATGCAGGCGGAAGAAATTCAGCCAAAATTGTTGGTAATTGATTCAATTCAAACATTGTATAGCAATCAAATTGAAAGTTCACCAGGCAGTATTTCTCAAGTTCGAGAGTGTACGGCACAACTTTTACGTTATGCCAAACAAACCGATGTCCCTGTTTTTTTAATTGGTCATATCACCAAAGAAGGAGCGTTGGCTGGTCCAAAGGTATTGGAACACATGGTGGATGTTGTTTTGCAATTCGAAGGTGATAGAAATCACGTTTATAGATTGTTGAGAACTATCAAAAATCGTTTTGGTAGCACGAATGAACTAGGTATTTATGAAATGTTGGGCTCTGGATTGAGGCAAGTTGAAAATCCTTCTGAAATTTTGATAACCAACACGGATGCAACTTTAAGTGGAATTTCCATTGCTTCAACTTTAGAAGGACTCCGACCAATTTTAATTGAAGTCCAGGCGCTTGTAAGTACTGCCGCGTATGGAACACCACAACGTTCATCAACAGGTTTTGATGCTCGAAGATTGAATATGCTTTTGGCAGTAATGGAAAAGCGATGCGGCTTCAAATTGGGCGCAAAAGATGTTTTTTTGAATATTGCTGGTGGAATTAGGGTGGATGATCCAGCTATCGATTTGGCTGTAGTAGCTGCAGTTTTATCGTCTAATGCAGATTTGCCTATTCCAAAGAATTTTTGCTTGGCAGCTGAAGTTGGACTTTCTGGCGAAGTTAGACCAGTAAATAGAATCGATCAACGCATTTATGAAGCTGAAAAATTGGGATTTGAGAAAATCATTATTTCGAAATTCAATAAAGGGATAGATCAGAAAAACTTCAAAATAGAATTAATTAAATGTGGTAGAATTGATGAGGTTCTTCGAGCACTTTTTGGATAAATATTAATAGTTGACTTTTTTAAAGCTTAAAATGCAATGTTAAGCTTTTGATATTTATAGGTATAGTGATTCAAAGTTAAATTTGATTCAGAACTGAAAAAAACAATTGAAATTATTGAAAAAAAGATAGATTGGACTTTAGGTTGTATATCTTTGTCAACGAAAGATATTACAGATTTATATCATTCTATTGGACTTGAAACAACCATTGAAAAAATCAAAAATATGAATAGTAGCAATGAACTTATTGAACGTCGCAAAAAATCTCAGTTGGGAGGTGGACAAAATCGCATCGATCGTCAGCATCAGCAGGGGAAATTGACCGCGCGCGAACGTGTGATTTTATTACTAGATGATAACACTTTTCAAGAAATGGGAATGTTTATCGAACACCGTTCAACTTCCTTTGGATTAGAAAAACAAACTTTCCCTGGTGATGGAGTAGTTACTGGTTATGGAAAGATTCATGGTCGCTTGGTCTATGTTTTTTCTCAGGACTTCACAGTTCTAGGGGGTTCTTTATCTGAAACTCATGCGGAAAAAATTTGCAAAGTCATGGATTTAGCACTTAAAAATGGTGCTCCATTAATCGGATTGAACGATTCTGGCGGTGCTCGTATTCAAGAAGGTGTTGTTTCATTGGCTGGTTATGCCGATATTTTTTACAGAAATACACGTGCTTCAGGTGTGATTCCACAAATTAGTGTGATCATGGGGCCTTGCGCCGGTGGGGCTGTTTATAGTCCAGCATTGACAGATTTTATTTTTATGGTGGAGGACACTTCATACATGTTTGTAACAGGTCCAAATGTGGTAAAAACTGTCACGCACGAGGAAGTTACTTCAGAAGATTTAGGTGGTGCGAAAACACACGCAGAAAAATCTGGAGTTACCCATTTTACTTCTGCCAATGATGTTCAATGTTTAAAAGATGTGCGTGATTTGATGACATTCATGCCTCAAAATTATGGTGAATTAGCGCCAACAACAAAGTTTGAATTTACAGCTTCAAAAACAGAGGCAATTAAAAATATTTTACCCGCTAACTCTACTTTACCTTATGATATTCGTTCAGTGCTAGATTGTATTGTTGATGACAATTCATTCCGTGAAGTACAAGAAGGTTTTGCAAAAAACATAGTCGTTGGTTTTGCTCGATTAGAAGGAAGAACAATCGGTATTGTTGCCAATCAACCTGCTGCCATGGCTGGTGTTTTGGATATTGATTCTTCAAGAAAAGGAGGAAGATTTGTTCGTTTTTGTGATTGTTTCAATATTCCCTTATTGGTATTGGAAGATGTGCCAGGATTTTTGCCAGGTACAGATCAAGAGTGGAGGGGAATTATTACACATGGTGCCAAATTATTGTACGCGTTCTCTGAAGCGACCGTGCCTAGAGTAACAGTAATTACAAGAAAAGCTTACGGGGGCGCATTTGATGTGATGAACTCTAAAAATATTGGCGCTGATTTAAATTTTGCTTGGCCAACTGCTGAAGTAGCAGTAATGGGGGCAAAAGGTGCTGCCGAAATTATATTCAAAAAAGAAATTTCAGAAGCGTCCAATCCCGAAGCAAAATGGAAAGAAAAGGAAGCTGAATATGCCGACATGTTTGCCAATCCTTATCGAGCGGCAGAAAGAGGTTTTGTGGATGATGTTATTTTACCAGAAGAAACCCGCTCAAAATTGATTGCTGCTTTCCAAATGTTAGAAAACAAAGCTGAAAGTTTACCGCAGAAAAAACACGGAAACATTCCATTGTAATCCATAAATTTATTAAAATGTTCAGCTAATTTTCGGTTGAACATTTTTGTTTTTAAGCTGTTTTTAATTGTAAAATAATCAAATGAATATTAACTAAAAAATTCACAATGAATGAAAACGGAATCTAGACCAAGCGTGTTTCTCTATCTAAATTCAATCTAAATAACGGTAGAGTTTATTTTGCTTTGCTGTAGCTGTTAAATTTGTAGTGAATATTTTCAAATTTTCTATATAAAATGAGTAAGTCAGTATTATTAAAATCTTCTTTAGCCAAAAAATATTGGATGGCTTTGACGGGATTATTCCTGTGTACTTTCCTGATAGGACACCTTTTGGGGAATCTTCAATTGTTTGCGGGAGGAGAAGAAGGCAAACGTGCGTTTAACGAGTATGGTTATTTCATGTCGCACAATATTTTCATCAAAATATTGTCGTACACAACCTACGTCTCCATTTTATTTCATGCAATTGATGGGTTTTTGTTAGCTTTTCAAAATAAAAAAGCACGTCCGGTAAATTATGCTTATAGCAAACCGAGTGCAAATTCTGGTTGGGCTTCAAGAAGCATGGCCTTATTGGGCAGTATCATTTTGATCTTCATTTGTACGCACATGGCAAACTTTTGGTGGAAAGCAAAATATTCTTCTACACCTATGCCTTTGCACAAAGTAGAAGTGAGTGCTCCAGGAAGTGAACAAAAACAATCGTTGTATTTGACTACAACTGGAAGCTTTTTGCCAACGGAAGGTTTGGTAATCAAACACGGAACACAAATTTATGCTCCGGAAGTTAATTTAAAAGTGGGCGAAGGTTACAAAGATTTACATTCCTTGACAGTAGCTTTTTTCGGTCATGATAAATCTGACGAAGGTTTTCCTGCAAATGAATTCGCATTGTTAGCAGTTGTTCTTTATTCCTTGGCAATGTTGACACTTTCATTCCACTTGTGGCATGGATTTTCGTCCGCATTTCAAACTTTAGGGGTTCGTCACCCAAAATACACACCATTTATACAAATGCTTGGAAAAGGTTTTGCAGTGCTTGTTCCTCTAGGATTCGCTTCAATTCCTATTTTCCTATACTTGACGAAATAATTTAGATCATTAAAAAATAGCTTCGATATGTCAATATTAGATTCAAAAATACCAGAAGGTCACATTTCAAAAAAATGGACTGATTATAAAGATCATTTAAAGCTTGTTGCACCAAATAACCGTCCAAAAATTGATGTAATCGTTGTTGGAACTGGTTTAGCTGGTTCTTCGGCAGCTGCATCTTTAGGTGAAATGGGATACAATGTAAAAGCATTTTGTTTTCAGGATTCTCCTCGCCGTGCGCACTCAATTGCAGCGCAAGGTGGAATCAATGCGGCAAAAAATTACCAAAATGATGGAGATTCAATTTTCCGTTTATTTTATGATACTATTAAAGGTGGAGATTACCGTGCACGTGAGGCAAACGTTCACCGTTTAGCCGAAGTTTCTGGAAATATCATCGATCAATGTGTGGCTCAAGGCGTTCCTTTTGCACGTGAATATGGTGGATTGTTAGATAACCGTTCTTTTGGTGGAACACAAGTTCAACGTACTTTCTACGCAGCAGGTCAAACAGGTCAACAATTATTGTTGGGTGCATATTCTGCTTTGTCTCGCCAAATTGGTTTGGGACGCGTGAAAATGTACAACCGCCACGAAATGTTAGACATTGTTAAAGTGGAAGGAAAAGCAAGAGGAATTATTGCCAGAAATCTAATTACAGGTGAAATCGAAAGACATTCTGCGCATGCGGTAATCATTGCTTCTGGTGGATATGGAAATGTATATTTCTTGTCAACAAATGCCATGGGAAGTAATGTTTCAGCTGCATGGAAAATCCACAAACAAGGTGCCCTTTTCGCAAATCCTTGTTTTGTTCAAATTCACCCAACTTGTATTCCTGTTCACGGAACAAATCAAGCGAAATTGACTTTGATGTCAGAGTCATTGCGTAATTCAGGTCGAATTTGGGTTCCTGCAATAAAAGAAGATGCTGAAGCAATTAGAGCTGGAAAATTGAAACCAACGGCAATTGCAGAAGAAAATAGAGATTATTTCTTGGAAAGAAGATATCCAGCTTTCGGAAACTTGGTGCCTCGTGATGTTGCTTCACGTGCAGCTAAGGAAAGATGTGATGAAGGTTATGGAATTGAAGCAAATGATACCAACGAAGGTGTTTATTTGGATTTCTCTTCTGAAATTAAAAGCAAAGGTAAACAAGCAGCTTTTGCATCAGGTAATCACAATCCAAGTGAAGAAGAAATTATCACATTAGGTAAAAAGTGGGTTGAAAGTAAATACGGGAATTTATTCCAAATGTATGAGAAAATCACGGACGAAAATCCATACGAAACGCCAATGAAAATTTATCCTGCTGTGCATTACACGATGGGTGGAGTTTGGGTTGATTATAACTTACAATCAACAATTCCAGGATGTTTTGTTGCAGGAGAAGCTAATTTCTCAGATCACGGCGCAAATAGATTAGGAGCTTCTGCTTTAATGCAAGGTTTGGCTGATGGATATTTCGTTTTACCATACACAGTTTCTGATTATTTGGCGAACGAAATTAGAACAGGGGCAATTGCAACTGATACTCCAGAGTTTGACGATGCTGAGCAAAGAGTAAACGAACAAATCAATAAGTTTTTAAACAACAATGGAACCAAATCAGTGGATCATTTTCACAAGAGATTAGGTTTAATTATGTGGAACAAGGTTGGTATGGGACGCAGTGAGCAAGGGTTGAAGGAAGCAATCGCTGAAATAGCGCAATTGAAAGAAGAATTCCACCAAAACGTGTATGTTCCAGGTACTGCCAACGAAATGAATCCTCAATTAGAAAAAGCAATGAGAGTTGCAGATTTTATTGAGCTTGGACAATTGATGGCAAAAGACGCGTTGGAAAGAAATGAATCTTGTGGAGGTCACTTCCGTGAAGAATACCAAGATGCCGAAGGTGAAACGTTGAGAGATGATGAAAACTTCAAATTTGTTGGTGCATGGGAATACAAGGGCGATGATATCAACAATGAAGTTCTTCACAAAGAAGCATTGAATTATGAATTCATCAAAATTGCTGCGAGAAATTACAAGTGATTTGGAAAAGTAAATAATACTATGTAGGAAAAGTGCATCCCTAATGCCTATTTCCTAATAACTAATAACTAAAAAATATGGCATCAAAAAATATAAATATAAACCTTAAGATCTGGCGTCAAAAAAATGCCAATGCAAAAGGGAATATGGAAACTTATAAGTTAGATAACGTTTCTACAGATAGTTCATTTTTGGAAATGTTAGACCAATTGAATGAGCAATTAATTAATGAAAGACAAGAACCAATCGCTTTTGATCACGATTGTCGTGAGGGAATTTGTGGCATGTGTTCTTTATATATCAACGGTGAAGCACACGGACCTGATAGAGCGGTAACAACTTGCCAGTTGCACATGCGTAAATTTAAAGATGGTGAAACAATTTATGTGGAGCCTTGGAGAGCAAAAGCATTTCCTGTAATCAAAGATTTAGTGGTTGATAGAAGTGCTTTTGATAGAATTCAACAAGCAGGAGGATTTGTGTCGGTTAATACTTCAGGAAAAACCATGGATGCAAATGCAATTCCAATTCCAAAAATAGATGCGGATAAAGCATTTGAAGCAGCAGTTTGTATTGGTTGTGGTGCTTGTGTTGCTTCTTGTGTAAATGCATCAGCAATGCTTTTTGTTTCTGCAAAAGTTTCTCAGTTGGCCCTATTGCCGCAAGGAAAAGTGGAGGCAAGAGAGCGAGTTTTAAACATGGTTAGAACAATGGACGAGGAAGGATTCGGAAATTGCACTAACACTGGTGCTTGTGCGGTTGAATGTCCAAAAGAAATTTCATTGGATAACATTGCTAGAATGAACCGTGAATATTTAAAGGCAGCCATAACTTCTGAGGCTTAATTTATTTAACGATATTGTTTTAAAGGGTCACTTTATAGTGACCTTTTTTGTTTTAAATTAATCTAATCAACTGATTTCATAAGTCATGTTAAATTATGAACAATAAAATTTCTTTTTAAATGAATGTTTTATTACTTTTACCAGTATAAACTCAAAAAATTATGAAAAAAACACTACTTACAATCGCGCTGGCCATTTCCGGTTTTTGCGCAAATTCTCAGGTAATTTTCTCCGTTGAAGAGCCTGCTTCTATTGCTGGAGGTTATGAATTAACGTATGCTGCGATCACTGATTGGGGTGTTCCAGATTTATTAATTACGTCTAATGCAGTTTTAGATACTGTGAAGTTGGCATTAGATACATCTCCAACGGCCGACTCTTTGATGTGTGATGTTGCAACACCAGGATCTTTGACTGGTAAAATTGCATTACTTTACAGAGGTTCATGCGAATTTGGTGCTAAAGCTTTAAGTGCACAAAATGCTGGTGCAATTGCGGTAATTATTGTTAACAATATTTCAGGTTCTCCTGTTGGAATGGGCGGTGGTGCGCAAGGTTTAAATGTTACAATACCTGTTGTAATGGTTTCAGACGTAACTGGCGCACTTCTTAAAGAGAAATTATTGAATGGTGAAACTGTTATCGCATTTATTGGTAACAAGGCAGATTACTATGAAAATGATTTAGGTACTGCAAATAAATACCTTATGACAACTGAAGCCCAAGCGGTTCCAGCTGCTTTAGCATTAAATTCAACTGAGTTTCCAGTTGATTTAGGTTTGTATGTTTTCAATTACGGTTCTGTGCAACAAACAGGTGCTACTGTGAATGCTCAAATCACTTATAATGGGACTACCATTTACAATGAAACTTCAAGTTCTTTTGATTTTGTTGCTGGTACTCCTACAGAAGATAGTATTTGGGTTGATTTTCCTGCTTTTTCTTCATCTTCATTCAGTGTTGGTGTTTATGCAATTACTTACACAATCACTCCAACTGTAACTGATGATTATCCATCAGATAATGTTATCACAACAAAGTTCGTTTTAACTGATGATATGTTAAGTTTGGCTCGTTTAGATGCAAATGGTTTACCAACAGTTGACCAAGGTTCTAAACCAAACCCACAAAATGGAGCTTTCACAACTTGTATCAATTACAGAAATGCAAATGCAAGTCGTATCGGTGTACAAGGTCTTTATTTCGGAACTTTGAAAAATGCAGCTGACGGAGACATGATTGGTGAAGAAATCTTAGTTCAAGGTTACCAATGGAATGATCAATTCAATGATACTGAAGATACTGCTTTAGATTTCTTGTTGTTGGATGAGTTAGGATCTGGATCTTATACATTTAGTGAGGATCTTCAAGATACAATGATTTATCAAGCTTTTAATACTCCTTTCTTGCTTCAAGATAATCAAAGATATTTGTTTTGTGTAACTGCTACTAGTCAAACAATTTTCTTGGCTTATGATACACAAACTAAATATGACCAAATTGAATTGATTCAAAAACAACCAATCGGACCAATCAAAAACGCTGATACATGGAGCTTAGGTTTCGAAGGAAACCCTGTACCTGCTATCGGTGTAAAAACTTTTGCTGCTGCTGAAGCTGGAATCTTGGAAACAAATACTGTTGAAGCAAATGTTTACCCAAATCCTGCGAAAGATCAAGTGATTGTTTCTATCAAAGGTTATTCAGGTGACGCAGTGATGACTGTAACTGATTTAGCTGGTAAAACGGTTATGAACACTACAGTTTCAACTGATGCAAATGGTAAAGTGAAAGTAAATACTGCTGAGTTGAATAACGGTATGTACATCATCAACTTACAAATGGCTGACGGAACTGTAAGCAAAGTAAATGTTGTAATCAACAAATAAGAAAATACCTTAATATTTTGAAATCCTGGATTCTTTGAATTCAGGATTTTTTTTGTCCTGAAAATTTCAGTCAATGTAGAATTTTCAAGTCAAAAAAATGCCGTAATTTTAGCCCAAAGAAAGTAATATCATGGAAAAAATTCAGAACTACATCAATGGACAATATATCATTCCAAATCAAGGAAATTACATCGATAACTATGAACCAGCAACAGGCAAAGTTTATTCGTTAATTCCTGATTCTGATGAAAGTGATGTTCAAATGGCTGTTGATGCCGCTGAAAAAGCTTTTCCCATTTGGTCTAAGATGTCAATCGATGAACGTAGCGCCATTTTAGTAAAGGTTTCTGAAGGTATTCAACACAGGATGGCTGAATTTGTTCAAGCGGAATCTAAAGACAATGGAAAGCCTGTTTCTTTAGCAGCGCATGTAGACATTCCTCGCGCAATTTCTAACTTTCATTTCTTTGCTACAGGAATTTTACATTTTGCTTCTGAAGCGCATTCGATGGAGGGTGAAGGCATCAATTACACTACAAGAAAGCCAATTGGTGTTGTTGGTTGCATTTCTCCGTGGAACTTACCATTGTATCTTTTTACTTGGAAAATTGCACCCGCTTTAGCTGCTGGAAATTGTGTGATTGCAAAACCATCAGAAGTTACCCCATACACTGCCTATCTGCTAGGAAAAGTTTTGACTGAAGCTGGAATGCCAGCAGGTGTTTTGAATATCATTCATGGCTCAGGAAATAAAGTGGGAGATGCCATCGTAAAGCATCCTAAAATCAAAGCGATTTCTTTTACCGGTGGAACAAAGACAGGAGAATATATTGCAAGAACTGCCGCTCCAATGTTTAAGAAATTATCATTGGAATTAGGTGGAAAAAATCCAAATATCATTTTTGATGATTGTGATTTTGATGAAATGCTTTCCACTACTGTGCGTTCCTCATTTGCAAATCAAGGTCAAATTTGTTTGTGTGGTTCTAGAATCTTCGTTCAACGTGGAATTTATGATAAATTCAAAACGGCATTTGTTGAAAGAGTAGAGAAATTAACAGTTTCTCATCCAACTGATCCAAAGGCGAAAATGGGTGCACTCGTGTCTAAACCGCATTTAGAAAAAGTAATTTCATACATTGAATTGGCCAAACAAGAAGGTGGAAAAGTGATTGCAGGTGGAAACCAAGTGCATTTGGAAGCGCCTTACAATGAAGGATATTTTTTGCAAGCTACTGTTATCGAAGGATTGGATTTTAAATGCAGAACCAATCAAGAGGAAATTTTTGGACCAGTTGTGACTTTAACTCCTTTTGATACTGAAGCAGAAGTGTTGGAAATGGCGAATTCCACGCAATATGGACTCAGTGCTACTTTGTGGACATCGGACTTAAAGCGAGCACACAGAATGGCAGATCAAATTGAAGCGGGAATTGTGTGGATCAACGCTTGGTTGGTTAGAGATTTGAGAACGCCTTTTGGTGGAGTAAAATCGTCTGGAGTTGGCAGAGAAGGTGGCTGGGAAGCACTTCGCTTTTTCACCGAACCGAAAAATGTTTTCGTGAAGTTTTAGAAAAACTTGTTGCGCTTTAAAAATCTTTTAATTGGAATGTGAACACTTCCAAAAAGTTCATTGCTGGTAAGGGAATCCAAAGAAAATCCGTATTTGATTCCTTTGTCGTACCAAATACCGCCATTGAAATTAGATTCTTTTGTTTTGGGCGTAAAATCTGATGAATACAAGTAAATGTGTGAAGGCGTTTGTCTGATTCTTAATGGGGGAGAAGTGAGCACATAGAATTTATTGTTTTCTTTGCGCATGATTCCTTTGGCGAAAAGTTTGGACAAAAATTCTTTTTGGTATTCATTTGTTGACATCATAAATGCGAATCCTGGCACGTCTTTCATCACACTGCTTTTTACTTCTGTAACGTTGAAATTTTCATCCAAAATAGATTCTACAAAGGTTTCCTTGATTTTCACCGTTCCTCCTTGGTGGAAAGACAAATCGCCATTCCAAGCCTTTAAAAATGCGTCCGTTGGAAAGCTGACTTTTTTCCCTAGCCTGACAAGCGCTTTGTAAATTGGATCCGATTTATCATTACGTAAATTTCCTACATTCAAGTGCAAATTCACTAATTTATCAGTTCCAAGTTTGTCTTCGAACGCCAATCCTGATGGTTTAAAAGAGATGTTGAGCGGTTTCTTATTTCTGATATAGGTCTTAAGATGAACGGACATTGAATCACTGTCGTGGGCAAATAAAGCAGTTTCAATTCCTTGACCTCTTAGTTTTTTTGAATTGGAGAAAATGACTAATTTTTCATCCTTAAATTGTTTTTCCTCCGTAAACGCTTTCCATGCTTTGGTGACATCGTTTTTTTCAGCGAATTTGACATTGTATAATCGTTTCGGAAGTTGCGTTCCTTGATAAACAAAAAACCATTTTTTATCATAAGTTAAATACAAATGTTCTGAACGTAAAACGTGCACTTTCTGCTCGCTGACTAAGGTGTCTTCTAATTTGATATTGCTTCTTAATCTGACAATTCCTGGGTAAATTTTAGAACTGTCAGTGACAGAAAATAATGCGCCCCATTCTCCAGATTCATTGGCAAAAAAATAAGCAGGTTTTTGTAAGTCCAAGCCGTAATTTTTTCCTTGAGCAAGTAGAAATTCATGGGTTAAGAAATCTCGAATTGGAACCTTATTGTAGAAAAGCATGGGTGCGGATTCTCTGGCAACATCCAAAATATAAATGCGACCTAAAAAATCTCCGTCGGGAAGTCTATCAACTAATGAAGGCTCTGGTGGTGCTTTGCTAAAAAGGGGTTTGTAATAGAAAAATCCAGCCAACAACGCAATCAAAAAAACAATAAATAAAACCTTTCTAGCCATAGATAATGTTTCGTGATTTATTTAGAAAGCACATAAATTGAATTCACTAAATCCAATAAATATTTTCCTGAATTATCATAAGTTCCATCAAAATTGTATACCAAATTGAAAGTGGTATTCGTTTTGGTTGTTTTGGAGGAAGTCAATTCCAATACGCCTGTTTTGTTGCGCATGGCGTCTAAGATTTCATTTTGTCTGGTATTAAACATTTCTCTTGGAAGACTTGATAACGCTTCGCTCCAGTCAAAATAACCATACATAAATTTGCTTGATTTCGCTTTTTTCGCTCTTTTACCAGACAATGCTTCAGTACCATAACCATTGTTGTGATTGATTGCTAAATCTTCGTCATTGGTGAAAATCAACAAGCCATTTTTGTTAATGATATACAATGGAATAGAATTTAAAACAGCATCTTCAATCACCCAATATTCACCTTTATTTTTAAATCTTGAAGTCATTTTTCCAAAGTGTTTCAAGATTTTCTCAGGAATATCGCTTCGATTTGTTGAAAAACCCAATGTGAAAATCGGCATGTCTTCTTCGCTTTGAATTTCTTTTTCTTCGTATTCAAAAGTGTTTTCGTCGTATAAAAATTCGATTCTGGTGGTTTTCACTTTTTTAATTCCATTGAAACTGCCAAACATACTTCCTTTGTAAGTTTCAAAAAGCGCGTCGGTATCAACAAATTCATTGATCAACTCAGCCATCAAAACATTGCTCGAAATACGAGGATCTTTTTCTTGACTTAGAATCGGAATCACAATATCATAAGCTTGGTTGTATCCTTCCTTTAAATTGATATTGTAAGTGAAAAATCCAGTACTGTTTTCATGGATGTATTGCAACACGCGAGAATCAAATTTGGTGCTGTTCAACTTTTCATAAATGGTCCCCAATGTTTCACCGTAATTTGCTTGAAAATTGATATCAATCGTGTTGTCTTTCAAAACGATATCGCCAACCATTACATTTCCAGTATACAATTCTTGCATGTCGGTAAACAACTCTGGAAATAGAATTTGAAAATTCCATAAACCTCTCGTGTTTCTAAAATTTCGGGAATTGTCTAGGTAAAAGATACCGTCTGAGGTATGAGCAAGTTGTGCCGCGAATTTTGGGTCATTTTTCTTTAAATCAATATTTTGTACAAAAATTTCGTCACAAATGTTTTTCAAATATTTGCTTTGCAAAGTCACATTGATGCTGTCACGCATTTCCCAATAGTTTTTACTCATCAAATCATTTTCGTCCATTTCGCCTTCGATTTCTACTTCCTCGATAGCTTCGTCATCTTCAGGAGCAACAGGACCAAAATCTTCTTCCATTTCTGGATCCATTTCATCAAATTCATCGTTGTTTGAATTGTCATTGAAATAGCCATAACCTCTTGCAAACCAAATCGAATCTGCAATCACGGAAACTTTTTCGTAACTTGGATCGACACGTAAAATCAAACCAGAATTTCCTTTGATAATTAAGTAGTTTGAATAACTTGAATAAAATTCAACGTTGGGTATTTTTGTTTCCACGCGATCGAAATCGTCAAAAACGGTGAAAAGTTGTTTTTTGTTTTTGATTCCAAAGGTGAATCCTGCTACTTCAAAATCGGGATTTAAACCGTAGAAAATGTTTAACTTTTGATCAAAATCTATTCCTGAATCTTTCAAGGTTTTGCCTTGCGTCGAACCATCAAACAATTCAGATTGCACCTCTGACATGAATTCGTATTGCACCAATTCATCCATTGATACTTTCTTCAACAAACTAATATTGTTGATACTGAATACAGTAACGGCATCTTTTGGGATTAAATCTTCGGAAGATTGCCCAAAGGAATAAGTGAAAGCAAACACACTGATAAGGCAATATAGATTCTTCATATTCGGTAAAAACAACTTTTTCACAATGTACGGCATCCTTTCGAATTTACCGAAAAATTAACTTATTTTTTTATTCCGCTAAGGTAAATGGTATTTTCCAATAATTCAGTGTTTTGACTCAAAGAATATGGATTGGTTTTAATCATCACAGCCATTTTATTTGCTGACATTTGCGCTTGCATATTTTCAAATTTTTCTATCGGTCTGTCGAATCTGGTGATAGAAATGTAACTTCCTTTTTGTAAAGCTTCTGTGTCTTCTTTTTTGATTCTTTCTTGCGCTGAGGCAGGAAGTTTTGGAATTGTTCTAATCAATTTATTTCCATCCCAAATCAACCAATTGTGGTCAGAATCTTTGTTGACCCAATCCGCATTTTCTTCGCGAATGATTTCTTTGATTGATTTTTGTAGAATCTGAATATTGGTGAAATCACATTGAAATTTAAAGATAAATTCGGTGTAATTGGCTTCGACTTTTACACCAGAAATTCCTTCTTTCTTTTCTAGTTTTTCTTTGAAAAATTTCACTTTTTCCTGAATTTCAGCAATCGAGGGTACTTTTTTCCCATCTAAACTGTCCAAAGCCAAAATAGAATTGATTTTGACCTTACTTGAACTTAAGTTAATGGTATATTTGAAAGTTCCTGATCCGTCGCTTTTTATGCTTAAATCATCGATAATTTCAATGCAAGAACCCAAACTGAAAATGACCAATACGGCTAACAATATTTTCATTAAAAAATGGTATTATGAAACAAAAGTACTCAAATTAACTGCTAATTCGTCGACGCTTAATTCAACTTTTGTACCAAAAATCAGCGCGCGGTTATCTGCAATGTGTCCAGCTGGAAAATCAAAGACAATCGGAATTTTTCTGTACTCAAAATGGGACAAAATAATTTCATGCAAAGACAAACCAATCGGAGTGGCTGTATCTTTCAAGTCTGTCATTCCACCGACAATTAAACCGTTGATTCTGTTTAAAATACCCGCTTTTGCAAAAGCATAAAACATGCGGTCGAGGTGGTACAATTGTTCTGCTAAATCTTCAATAAATAGAATTGTGTTGGCATATTCTGGTTGATCATCGGTGCCCAACATGCTATATAAAATCGAAAAATTGCCACCAATTAATTTTCCAACTGCATTTCCGCGTTTGTTGTATTGGTGAGATGGAATTTGAATTTCAGTTTGTATTCCCTGCAACGCATCGAGCATAGAATCCATGGCAATTACTGTGTTTTCTGCATAATTCAGTGGCATCGTAGCGTGAATGCTTTTCAACTCGAATTTTTGCATGCGTTGGTGGAAAACAGTTACGTCTGAAATTCCTACAATCCATTTTGGATCTCGCAACATGCCTGCCCAATTGATGCGGTCTAAAATTCGAATGCAACCATAACCGCCTCTTGCACAAATAATTGCTTTGATTTCTGGATTGTCGATGGCTTTTTGAAAATCTTCTGCTCGCTGTGCATCGGTACCTGAAAAATAATGATGAGTTCCCAAACAATGTTCGCCCAAAACAACACGATAGCCGTGTGACTCAAAAAATGCTTTTGCGTTCAATACCAATTGTGCGTCGATTGCTTTTGCAGGAGCAACAATGGCGATTAAATCACCTTTTTGCAGGGGCGAAATTTCAGAATTCATGTCGTAAAATTACATTTTTTCTGAAATAGTAAATGATTTGGAATTTTTAGAACCTAGGAAACAAATGCTTTTTGCAAAATCATAGGATATTTCTTCCCAAATTCTTGCTGACACCATTCTTTCAATAATCTGATTTCTTCTTTATCATTGATCCATTGCAATGCTTTGGCCAATTCTTTTTGAAATAGTTGTGCGTCAAAACTCACTTTCATTAAGATTTTTTTACTCAATTCTACCATGACTTTTCACTTTAAATGTTTCTACCAAGATAACTTGTAAAACTAAATTAAATTGTGAGCGAAATGTTAATTGGCGAATTTTAACGAAAATTTTATAGTAAATCAACGATTCTGCAAATATTCCTCATTGCGTTTTCTATCTTCCGCACTTCCTTCAAAACAAGCGTGTTTCGATTTTTTAGCTGGAAAAAGATGGATGTATTTAAGGTGAAACATCACAGGATAGTATTTGCTTGAAAACCATTGCAATTTGGCGCTGCCATTGTTCCATTCTTGGATACCCAAAACGGGAAGCTGCACGCCAGGAACCAAATACCTGCCTTTTTTCAAACGAATACCGAATCCAAGATCATAATGCAATTGCGCCCTGAAATTTGGAGAATAAGTTTGCGGACCAACCATCGCGCCTTCATAAGTGGATTTTTCCAACATGCTGTAATCTCCATTTAAACCCAACGAATGGTCTAAGAAAATCTTTTTGGTTTTATTCAAATATTGCAATTTATGCACAGCAAATCGACCGTAAACATAGCCTTTGCTGAAATTTCCTTCGCCAGTATTGGTGAAAAGAGCATTTCCAGAAGCATTGAACTGCGTAACTGTCGTTGTTTCTCTTCCTTTAATTAATTTAAAACCAATTCCCCAATCGATGTAATCCACAAATCGTCCAAACTTGTATTTGGGCTCTTTCATGTTGAAATGTACCAATCCAACTTCTGCGAAAAAACCTACTTTTCCGCTTGGATCATGGGTATATTCATAATATCTATTTACAGAATCTAGCTCACTTTGGAATGTTTGATTGACTTTTCTCGTTAAAGTGTATGTTGGTCCAACCTGCACTTGAAGTCCAATTGGACGTACTTTTCCATCATTTGGACTGTCAACTTTTCCAAAAAAGTCTTTGCGTTTCTTTTTTTGTTTGTAAAGTTTCTGAGCATCCAAAGTTGAGACAGTCAACAAGCTTATCAATGTGAGCAAAATAATTTTCATTGGTCAACTAATTCGTTTAATTTTTCCATTACTTCAGGCGCGTCCCATCTTTCGTGGATGTTTTCCATTTCCATGAGTTTCGCCATAATTTGGTCTTGTTTTTTCCCATTCGCCAACGCCTCACTGTATCTGATGTGGCTAAAAGTGACTTGGGAATATAACGGCAACCATTTATTTGGGTACAAATTACTAAATTTTGCTTCAATTTTCTTTCTCAACAAGAAATTTGGATCGGCTGTCAAATCACGCATTTCTACGTAATTAAATAAAGCCAAGTCTAAAATTGCATTTCCGTCTGGAACTCGTTGGTCTGAAAATCTTCCCAAAAGTCCATCCCAATTTCCATTTGCTTCTTCGTGCATTTCATGGAAAACGGTGCAATCTTCGAATCCACAATTCATTCCTTGGCCATAGAAAGGCACAATCGCATGGGCAGAATCACCTAATAAAACGACATCATCGCCGTAGTTCCAAGGATCACAGCGAACCATGATAAGTGATGAAGTCGCATTTTCGAAATAATCGTCAATCAAAGTAGGCATCATCGAAACGGCATCAGCAAACATCAAATTGAAGAAATCTGAAACTTGTTCTTTCGTTTTCAAAGTATCAAATGAAGTTTCTCCTTTCATCGGAAAGAATAATGTACAAGTAAAACTTCCGTCCAAATTGGCTAAAGCAATCATCATAAATTCTCCACGTGGCCAAATGTGCAAGCAGTTTTTGTCTAACTGATGCGTTCCATCTGCATTGGCTGGAATCACCAATTCTTTGTAACCGTGATCCAAGTATTTCTGTGAATAATCGAAAATCGTATTTTTTTGCATTCGCATTCGAACTGCTGAAAAAGCGCCATCAGTAGCAAAAACCTTATCAAAAGCATGATTTTCTTTTTGATTCGTTTCGCTGTTGGTGAAAGTCAACGTATTTGTTTTTAATTCAATATCGTTGCACTGGAGATTAAAGTTATATTCAATATTTGGATAATTGTCTGCTAAATTCATCAATTTTTGATTCAATCCGCCACGAGAAACGGAGTAAATCGCTTGGTCTTCTTTTCCGTATGGTTGATAAGTCAACGTTCCATCCAATGCATGCATGCAACGTTTGTACATCGGAATCGAAATGGCGCGAATATCTTCAGCAATTCCAGCCAATTCCAATGCTTTCCATCCGCGGTCTGAAAGTGCCAAGTTGATTGATCTTCCTGCAATAAGCTTCGCTTTTCGTAAATCTGGTCTGCGCTCAAATACAGAAACTTGGTAACCTTTTTGGGCCATCAAAATCGCTTGTAAACTTCCAACCAAGCCTGCTCCTACAATTCCTACTTTTTTCATATAAATGTTTTTTTCGATGTATCCATTTTTATTCTCAAACTGACAAAATGGCTCTTTCCAAAATTTCTCCGAAAACATAAACATCTTCGAATGAATTGTACATTGGAACCGGCGCTAAGCGTATTACATTTGGTTCTCTCCAATCTGCAATCACGCCATCTTCTGTCAATTGATTGAACATTTTTTTCGCCTCGCCATGCACCAACATGGAAATTTGAGCCCCTCTTTGCGCTTGATTTCTTGGGGTAATGATTTCAAACGTGCATTTTTCTTGGTGTTTTTCGGAAATTGAATCAATCACAAATTCCAAAAATCCAGTCAATAAATCTCTTTTTTGACAAAGCGCCTGCATTCCAACTTCATCAAATAAATCCAAAGAAGCCAAATGTGCTGCCATTCCCAAAATGGGCGCGTTACTCAATTGCCAACCTTCAGCGCCTTCCATCGGGTGAAAACCTTTCTGCATTTGAAAACGAGTTTCTTTGTCGTGTCCCCACCAACCTGCAAAACGCGGCAATTCTGGACGATTGGCGTGTTTTTCGTGTACAAACATTCCAGAAACTCCGCCAGGAGATGAATTCAAATATTTGTAAGTACACCAAGCGGCAAAATCGACATTCCATTCGTGTAATTTCATGTGGATGTTTCCAGCAGCATGCGCCAAATCAAATCCAGCAATGGCTCCAACTGCATGCGCCGCTTCAGTGATTTTCTTCATGTCAAACAATTGTCCTGAATAATAGTTCACAGCGCCAAACATGACTAAAGCCAGTTCATCACCAACTTCAGCAATTTTGGCTAAAATATCTGCTTCATCTATCAAATGTTGACCTTCACGTGGTGCGATTTCAATGATGTGCGTGTCAGGATCTAATCCGTGGAATTTGACTTGAGATTCCAAAGCATATTGATCACTTGGAAATGCTTTTGCTTCGCAAATGATTTTATTTCTTTTGCCTGTCGGTTGGTAAAATGAAACCATCAACAAGTGTAAATTTGTTGTCAAAGAATGCGTGATGACCACTTCTTTGTTGGTTGCACCCACAATTTTTGCTGCTTTTTCTGTTAATTGTTCATGGTAAGAATACCAAGGTCTTTCCGCTAAAAAGTGACCTTCAACGCCCCATTTTGCCCAAGCATCTAATTCTTGTTGGATATAACTTGAAGTAGATTTTGGTTGCAATCCCAAGGAATTTCCCGTGAAATAGCGCACTCCATCGGGATGAAACGAAGGCAAATGAAAACGATTTCGGTAATCTTTCAATGGATCTTGCGCATCCATTTTTTGGGCAAATGACAATGAATTTTCGAAAAGCATGTACTCTTTTTTTAGATGCACCAAAGATAAACAAACCAATTAGAGCGACAAGTCAAATTGCATTTGTTTGGGCGCGATTTATACTGATTTTTGTCAGTTGCACATTTTTTGACAGCATTGTTATTTTTTGGAGTTATCGTTTATAAAAAGGTTTTAATTGTTTGAAAACAAATAGATTAATGTGGTAATTCTTGATTTGAAATTATTTAAACTAGTGATTGATACATGATTCTAAATTTCAATAATTGCAAAAAATTGTAAGTTTTATTTACATTTATACAATCAATAGCAATTCTATCACCAATGGAAAATATCCTAAAAAATGCACGACAAGACTGGATGTATATCATTTTGAGTACCGTTTCTGGTTTCTTGATGATTGGTTTTTATTTTGTGTTGGCCAACTTAGTCAAATTGGATGAAACTACTTCTTTTCTGATTACACTGATTTTATTCTCATTGTTGTTTGATGTGCGCCATTTTTTCCCAACTTACACCCGAACATTTTTGGACAAAGAATATTTTAAAGCACACAAAAGTTGGTTGTTGGGAAGCACAGCAGCAATCATTTTAATTCCTTTGATTTCCTATTTCATTCTGATACAAGGAGAAGCGATGGCTTACAATGGACAAATTGTCTTGTCTTTTGCAAGACGCGTAACTTTGACGTTGGGTTTTTATCATTTGATAAAGCAAAACTGGGGTTTCATTGCGATTTATAAAAAGAAATTCAACGAGCCAGAAGATGGTTCAGATAGATGGGAAAAATTATTGTTGCTGAGTGGTTCGTTTATTCCGTTCGTTTATTTGGCGAAAACTAAAACCATCTGGTTTTATGATGAGATTTCAGCCTTCACACCCAACACGAATGAATTGGCTTATGTGTTGGAATTTTGGGGTAAAATCAGCGCCTACATGCTGGTGTTGGGATTGTTTTTCTTAGTGATTGGATTTGCAATCAATGCGCGACCACAATACAAATATGTGAGCAGAAATTTGGGTTATTATTTCATTGGGATATTTATTTTGATTAAATTGATTTTGGTCAATGGTTCAGATAAAGTGTTGTATGTTATCTTGATTGCATTAGCAGTGCTTTTTGTCTTTTCTTTGATTTTGACCTTGCAAAAAGCATTCAAATTTGGTAAGTTGAACATCAGAAAATGGGCGATGTTAGTGAGCGCTTTGGTCTTGTATTGGGGCGTTTTGTCTTTGCCTGTTGAAAACAAAGGATTGATCATTATTGGAATTACGATTCCACACAACATTCAGTACTTGGCTTTTGTCGGACTTTTCAATAAAAAGCACTATTCAGGTTCAACCAAAAACCATGGTTTGGCTACCATTTTGAGTCAAAAAGCCATTTTGTTTTTCATCGTTTCTGTGTTGTTTTCCTTTGTTTTTGAATTGGGTAGAACAGGCACAACGATGAATCTTTTTACAGAACCAGATGCCTTTATTTTAAAGAACATCGTTGCATTTTTGTTTCTTTCCTTGGTTTTGCATCACTATTATTTGGATGCAGTGATTTGGCGCGTGAGAAAGGATGAAAGTCTAAGTAAAGATTTGTAGCAATTCAATTTTAAAGAGATTTTCAACTTTTTAAAAGTTAATTTTCACCCTTTTTTCCCAACATTAACAATTTATTAAGAAAAAAAAATTAGCTTTATGCTAGCATAACAATTTTTGTCGTGCCAAAACGATTTTTAAGTCTAACAATTGAAAATGAAAACGATGGAAAAACGATTACTTTTATTGTTGTTTTTAGTTCCTTTAATGCTCCGAAGTCAAGGCTTTCAGGTGAATTTGCAAGGACAAAAACAACAAGCCATGGGTAGCGCAGGAACAGCTTTGGTTCAAGATGCGGCGATCTTGTTTTATAATCCCGGCGGTGCAAGTTTCTTAGAAAAAAGTGAAATAAATGCGGGTTTCACGCCCATTTTTGCACGAGGAAAATACGTTGATGCAAACACCAATGCTTCTGCTAGAACCAATTCTCCGATGGGAACGCCTTTCAGTTTGTACGCTGCTTTTGGTTTTAAAAAAGTAGAAAAATTAAAATTAGGTTTGGCTGTTTATACACCTTTTGGAAGCACAGTTCAGTGGGAAGATGGTTGGACGGGTCGTTTCGCATTGACAAGATTGGAGTTGAAAGCCATTTTTGTGCAACCGACTGTAAGTTACAAAATCACAGATAAAATTGGAATTGGCGCTGGATTCGTTTATTCGACAGGAAGCGTAAACTTGCAAAAAGACATTCCTGTTTTAGGAAATGATGGTAATTTCGGACATGCTGAATTGGATGGTTCAGCGGCAGGATTTGGTTACAATGCAGGAATTTATTTTCAACCAACGGATAAATTGTCTTTTGGTTTGACATACCGCTCACAAGTAGATATGAAAGTAGATGATGGTGAAGCAACTTTTACTGTTCCGAATGCATTAGCAACGAACTTTCCAAACGGTAAATTTACCGCAGCATTGCCTCTGCCACAAATTACTTCTTTTGGTGTGGCTTATAAGTTTTCTGATAAATTCAACATGGCTTTTGATTTCAATTACGCAGGATGGAAAGCGTATGACACATTGGCTTTTGATTATGAAACAAATACCACTTCTTTGTTAGATACAAAATCAGCCAGAAGTTATAAAAACACTTACGCTTTTAGATTGGGAGGAAAATACATGGTAACAGAAGATTTTACTGCCATGGCTGGAATTTCCTTCAATACAACACCAGTGAAAGATGGTTATGTAACTCCAGAAACGCCAGATGCAAATAGAATCAGTTATACTGCTGGTGTAAGTTATAAATTTGGTGAGCACATTTCTTTAGATGCATCTTTTTTGTTTGTTTCATTAATGAGAAAAGATAAAAATTTAGAAACGAATTTAGATGGAACATTCAAAACAAATGTTTGTGCTCCGGGAATTGGGTTTAATTATAAATTTTAATAATTAGCAAGATGAAATTAAAATTTGCTTTAGTTATATCGACAGCGGTTGCTTTTACGAGTTGTAAACCAAAGTTGGACGCAGACACACCTGAAAAAGGCAATATGGACCCAACAAGATTTGTTGCAGTTGGAGGTTCTACAACTGCTGGTTTTGCTGATGGTGCCTTGTATGCCGAAGGTCAAGAAAATTCAATTGGAAACATATTAGCAACCCAATTTCAGTTAGTGGGCGGTGGAAGTTTCTTGCAACCTTTGTTGTCAAGTTCATCCGTTGGAATTGGATTTACCGGAAAATCAAAATCTATTTTAGGATATAAAACAGATTGTACAGGTGCAACTTCCCTTTCTCCAATTCCTTTCAATGTAGCTGGTGGAGATTTTGCTGGTTTGGGTACAAGTGTTTATGCTTCACCTTTCAATAATATGGGCGTTCCTGGAATGTCCACAAACGAAATGTTTTACCCAGGTTACGGAAATCCTGCAAATGGGGTAGGAAACTACAATCCATTTTTTGCTAGAATGGCTTCAAATCCTGTAAGTTCTACAGTGCTTTCTGATGCATTGGCTTCAAATCCGACATTTTTCTCACTTTATGCTGGTGAGCAAGATATTTTAAATTATGCAATCAATGGAGGAGGAGCTGCTGTAATCAATCCAGTTAATGGCGCAGCCGGGATTGGTTTTGACGGAAGTATCACAACAGCAGTTACCACCTTGACATCAAACGGTGCAAAAGGAGTGATTGGAAATGTTCCAGATGTTACCTTGTATCCATTTTTTAACACAATTCCTTACAATGGTTTGAAATTGGATGCTGCAACTGCTCAACTTTTAACCAATGCATTGGGTCAGCAAGGAATGTCGTTTGCAGAAGGAAACAATGCCTTTGTAATTCAAGACAATTCATTGCCATTGGGCGCTCGTCAGATCAAAGCAGGAGAATATATTTTACTCAGTATTCCATTGGATTCAGTGAAGTGTAATAAAATGGGTTCGTTAATTCCAATTCCAGAAAAATATATTTTGACTTTAGAAGAAGTTGCCAACATCAAAGCAGCTACTAACTCATACAATGCAGTGATTAGTCAAGTTGCTTCAACTTATGGTTTGGCCTTGGCTGATGTAAACACACTATTGAAGTCTGTAAAAACAGGAGTTATTTTCAATGGCATTGGTTTGAATGCAAATTTCGTTTCAGGTGGAACTTTTTCTTTAGACGGAATTCATTTAAATCCGATCGGAAACGCAATGGTTTCTAATGTTTTTATCAAAGCGATTAATCAAACATTTGGCTCAACAATACCCCAGGTTGATGCTACAAAATACAGGGGCGTCAAATTTCCTTAAATGTTTATTTTTAAATTTAGAATTATGAGAAAATTCAACTTTGCTTTACTTGCTGCGATGAGCTTATTTTCAGCTTCATCGTTTGCACAATGTAACAATGGAAGATACGCGTCAGACGTATTTACAAATGTTACTACTACTAGCGGTATTGCCTATGGTGCAAATGCTACTTATACAGGGACAAACCAAGTTTTAACACTAGATTTTTATGAACCAACTGGCGATACTGAAACAGCTCGTCCATTGATCATTTTTGCTCACGGTGGAAGTTTTATTGGTGGTTCAAGTACAGATGTTGATGTATCGAGTTTGTGTGACCATTTCGCTAAAAAAGGATATGCTTGTGCTTCAATTAATTACCGTTTAGGGTTTTTTCCTTTTGATTCAGTAAACGCTGTGAAAGCAGTTGCAAGAGCGGTTCAAGATATGAAAGCTTCGATTCGTTTTTTCTACAAAGACAGTAAAGAAGGAACCAATACCTTCAAAATTGACACAAATAACATCTTTATCGGTGGAAGTTCTGCTGGAGCGATTACAGCTTTACACACGGCTTACTTAGATAAAACATGTGAATTAAATGCTTATTTGACGCCAGCAACGGTTGCAACTTTAGGCGGAATTGAGGGAAACAGTGGAAATCCTTGCTACTCAACAAAAGTGAATGGAGTGATTAATTTATGTGGTGCTTTGGCAATCTACGGATGGTTGGAAGCAGGTGATTTACCGGTTTGTTCTATGCACGGAACAGCAGATGCAACGGTGCTTTACAACCGTGGAATTGTGAATCCAGGAATTCCATTGATTTATTTGGACGGAAGTAGAATGGTTCACGAACGAGCGCAAGATATTGGTGTACAAAGTAATTTCTACACTTGGTTAGGTGCCCCTCACGTTCCTTATGCTGGAACTGGCGCAACAGAATTGGCTTACATGGACACAACAGTTAATTTCGTTCGTGATTATTTGGTAGGAAGATTGGGTTGTACTGTAACACCACTTCAAGCAGCAAATGCGCCAGCTCAAACGGCAAATTTATATGGTTACACATCTTGTACTGCGAACGTACCTTCAGTATTTTGTACAGAAGCAGGAATTGATGAGGTTTCAAATGAGTTGACTCATTCAGTTTACCCAAATCCAGCGGATAATTACATGACAATTGTTTTTGCAGATGCGAATGAAACACATACAGTTCAGTTGTTGGATTTATCAGGAAGAGTGATGAAATCAATTCAAACTTCAAATTCTGAGTACACCATTGAAAAAGGCAATTTAAATGCAGGAAACTACATCTTGAAAGTTTCTAATAATTTAGGTCAAGTTAGTATTCAACATGTAATGTTCTACTAGTCTGAACCAATTTTCAAATGAAAGTCTCCTTGAGAAAGGAGGCTTTTTTTGTGCTTAATAATATGAAAATGTTTAATTTATTTCATGATAAATTCTACAAATTTCTCTTGTTGAAATTCCTTTTTCCATTTTGCAACGGCGGTAATTTTGGATACAGTTTCTCCTCTTGTTTGTATCGCGTTTTCTAAAATAGAATCAAAGTTTGTCAGATTGTAGAATGCACTGCTGTTTTGCAGGTCTTCAATTTCATTGTAAGTTTCATGAATCAACAATGGAATTTGATAGCTGTAAGCCAAATTGAAAGCACCAGAAATCTGATTGGAAATATATTGTTCAGCGCTTTGCGTTTCTGGGTGAATCAAAGGACACAAAAAATCTGATACTTGTAAATATGCATTGAATAGATCTGGCGCGATAAAATCGTTGAAAGTAAGCACTTGATTAGATTTATTCATGTCTTGAATTTGTGCTTTGAAGTCCAAAACTTCATCTTTGTTTTCGTCGCTTTTGCCTAAAAAGACAAATTTGACATTTTCATTGTTCGTCTTTTCCAGCATTGAAAGAAAACCAGTCAAATCTTTGCGCCTGTTTTCAACTCCACCCACAATGGTAATCCAAGTTTCTGAAGGCCGTTTGGTGATTTTCAAATCAAATTCAGGATAATTCAAGGGATAAAAACTTTCCACTTGTAACTTTTTTGGAATCGTAATTTTCGCCAATAAAAAGTCGCTTAAAAGCAAATATTTCCTGATTTTTCGGTGAATAAGCTTCTGTGTGAAACTGCCCTGAAATTTACGAATAGTATGAATAATTCCAATAAATTCCACTGATTTCGGTGCTGTTAAACACAAATTGCGAATGTGTCCGCCTTGGGCGGTATTTAAAACTGCTTTTTGAAAATCATTGCTTTTGAGAAAATGGTTGATTCCCAGTATCAATTTGAAATCAGGCCAAGCTTTTTTGGTGAAATCTACCACCAAAATGGCATCGACATATTTTTCGAAATGCGGATTTCTTGCTTTGATTTCAGGTGTGCAAATCAATGTAATAGAAGCGTTTATTGATTTCAATGCAATCATTTGTGTCAACATACATTCTTCATGTGAACCACCTATTTCTATCAGCGCAACTTTCATTGTCATTAAAAAAACGTTTGAGATTTCAACAATGTACGTTTCGAAACCTTTTATATTGCAAAGTAAATCAAAATATTGATGTGTTAATTTTGTAAAATGCAGTTAGTTCGAATTTTACTTTTATTGCTATTGGTTTTTCCAGTAACAATTCACGCCCAAAAAAAGAGAATTTCAGTCTTAATTGATGCTGGTCATGGTGGTAGCGACCCTGGACATTTGTCCGCAAACAGTGCGCATTTGCAAGAGAAGGAGTTGAATTTAATAATCGCCAAAAAAGTGGGGAATTATTTAACCAAGAACTTGCAAAATGTTGATGTAACTTACACCCGAACGACTGACGAATTTGTTAGTTTAGACGCCAGGGTTGAAAAGGCCAATAATGCTGATGTTGATTATTTTATCAGCATTCATTGCAATGCCAGCGAGAAATCTAAAACCCATGGAACAGAATGTCATGTGCATACTTTCGATTCCAAAAGTTCTGTCGCATTAGCAAAAAGCATTGAGAAAGAATTTTCCGGAAAAGCAGGCAGATCATCTCGCGGTGTAAAAGACAATGGCGACAGAGAACACACTTTGCAGGTATTGAAATTTACCAAAATGACTAGTGTTTTAGTTGAATGTGGTTTTTTGACAAATACCAAGGAAGCCAATTATTTGAATACCACTGAAGGGCAAGACATCATCGCATCTGCCCTTTTTAGAGGAATAAGAGGCCATTTGAAAAAAGAATTTCCTAAAATTTCATTCTCCAAGCAAGAAGAAAAACCCAAAGGAAAAGGCAATTCGGTAACTTCGAAAACGGGATCTTATTATGTTCAAATTACATCCTCTAAAGAGTGGATTGATACTGACCATGAATCATTCAAACGAACTGGTGAAAAAATCACAAGAGAAAAATTAAATACAACCAGCGCCTATAAATACCGTTATTTGATAGGATCTTTTGCCACCAAAAGCGACGCAAAGTCTGTGTTAGAAAAAGTCAAAACAAAAGGTTTTCCAGATGCGATAATCATTGAGAAATAAAGTCTTACTTTTGAGCAGTTTATTATTTTCCAATGAATTTATCCCACAAACTTCAATCGCAAACAAAAATTCAATGGTTTTTTCTATTGCTGATTTGTGTATTTAGTTTGCTTTACTTACAGAGAAAAAATGGATTGTCAAACGTTGTTAGTTCTGATGGCACAGGTTATTACGCTTATCTACCAGCATTTCTTATTTACCACGACAATCACTTTGAAAAAACGGCAGCAGTTGAACGAAATGTGCGTAATATCGAACAACAACATTATTTGATTTACGACAAGGCTGGACAAAAATACAACAAATGCTTTCCAGGAATTGCGGTCTTGCAAACGCCTTTTTTCCTCCTTTCTTGCTTTTTTGCTTGGATTTTTGGCCAACAAGTGGATGGTTACAACGATATTTTCATTGTTGGATTTTATCTTGGTAGTCTGTTTTATACCTTAGCAGGAATTTTCCTTTTAAATAATGTTTTAAAGCGACTCTTCCCAGATTTCTCAAAGATTATTCAATGGCTAATACCCATGTTTTATTTGGCAACACCGATAATTTATTACGCAACGCACACGCCAAGTATTTCTCATGGATATTCGTTTTTTCTTTTTGCTCTTTTTGCTTGGTTGATTTTGAAATTGAAAGGGGATTTTTCACTCAAAATGATTTTCTTTCTCGGTTTGACCCTAGGAGTAATTGCATTGATTCGACCTACTAACATGTTAGTTCTTCTAATTGTTCCATTTCTTCTGGGCTCTCGGGAAGAAACGAAGTGTTTTTTCACCAATTTATTTCAACAAAAAGGCAAACTTTTGATTTTGGGATCGATTGGTTTTTTTGCGATTTTTGGAATTTTGTTTTTCTCTTGGAAATGGCAAACAGGAAATTGGATTATCGGTGCCTACAATGGTGAAGGATTTAATTTTGGAAAAGCAATGATATTTCAATCTTTGTTCAGTTTCAGAATCGGTTTGTTTTTGCATTCACCCATTTTCTTATTGAGCGTTTTAGGTTTGGTTTTATTGTTTGTTCAAAATCGTTTCAAAGCTTTTTGGTTTTTGCTCTATTTTGTTGTCAATGTATATGTCATCTCTTCTTGGTGGTGTTGGGATTATGAATCTTCTTTTGGCGCAAGACCTTACACAGAGCATGCTGTTTTTCTCATTTTACCCGTACTGGAATTGCTAAAAAAATGGAAAAATTGGGTCACAGCGAGTTTTGTTTTTTGTGCGTTGATAGGTTTGAATCGACTTTACGCTTCATTCACAGGGAATTTTGTTAATCAACGATTTACAAAGCAAAATTACATTGAAAGTTTAAATATTTGGGACAATAAAAACCACGGTCGTTGGAATTTTACAATAGCCTGTGTACCTTTTGGAGAAAAAGTAGATGAGATTATTTTATTTTCAAATGCTGCAGAAAATGAGGTTAAAGCAGCGGATTTGTACTTAAATACAGTTGATTTCAAGTTTCCGAAGAATAGAAAAGACAAGCGATTTTATGTGACAGCTGCATTAGAAAAGCAAAATTTCGATGCTGATTGGTCTGATGTGTTTTTGGTGATTGATGCCCATTCCAAAGATGAAAAATTAAGACATTATCAGTCAATTCCTTTATTTAATGATCGGTATGAAGCCAAGGAGAATTGGACAAAATTTGTTTTTGAGGAATCAGCAGATATTGATTGTTTGAAGCAATATGATGTGATTAGAATCTATATTTTCAACAGTGGGAAAAAACATTTTAAGTTGAAAAATGTGCAATTCAAAATCAATGTTTATCAAAATATATAAATGCGCCACTGTCTTTGAAAGATTTTTCTGCTTTCCAAAACCAGCCGTAGCGAATGATGCAAAACATGGCACGAATACCATCTTTCCAACCAATTTTTTTACCTTGAACATTTGTTCGTGGATTGTAAGTAATAGGAACTTCAGCCCATTTTAAATACTTGATTTTTGCCAGTTTTGCTGTAATTTCAGGTTCAAACCCAAATCGATTTTCGACCAAAACCAACGCTTGAAAAATATGAGTCGGAATCAATTTGTAGCAGGTTTCCATATCAGTAATTTTAATACGAAAAACCAAATTGCTCAGTTGAGTCAAAAAACCATTCGCCAAAACACTAAAAAAAGCACCTTCTTTTTTCTTTTTGAGAAATCTGCTGCCATAGACAATATTCGCTGTTTGTTCCAAGACAGGCATCAAAATATTGTTGTAATCGTTTGGGTCTAGTTCCAAATCTGCATCTTGAATGATGGTGTAATCTCCTGTTGCATAACCAATTCCAGTTCTCAAAGTGGCACCTTTTCCTTGATTTATTTCATGGTTGACCAATACAATGGGATGACTTGGAAACTCTTGAATGTATTTCTCAATTTCCCCCAAGCTAGAATCTGTCGAGCAATCATTTACAACAACAATCTCTTTTTCAATACCTTGAATTAAAACAACACCATTGACTTTTTCTAAAACCTCATAAATGGTTTTACTTTCGTTAAATACTGGAATTAGAATGGAGAGTTTTTTCATAAAATAAATATCTGTCAAGAAATAATTCAGTTTTTTAAAACTTGACTTACTTACAAATATAATGGTTTTTGAGAAATGAAAAGAAATAGGTGAATGTTCTTGCAGGTATCCATTTTGTTGAATATATTGGTTTTTTTTGAATTGATTTAGTTCAATTTGTGGATTAAATGGAACAATATTTTGTGATTCCCGTATAGTTTGTTAATTTTCAACAAAAATACACGAACATGGCTACGGTATTCGAAACAAGATTAATAGGTAACATCGGTAAAGACGCAACAATTAAAAACATGGAACGTGGTGTTGTCGCAATTAATTTCCCAGTTGCTCACAACAAAAATTGGCGTGATAAACGCACTGGAGAGTCAAAAACGAAAACAACTTGGGTCAATTGTACCATTTGGAAAAAAGACGGTGCCAATTTGCGCATTTTGGATTTCCTTAAAAAAGGCGCATTAGTTGAATTGATCGGAAGTCCGTTTGCAAAAGCTTACAGCCAAGAAGATGGTTTTTTGAGAACAGAAATCAGATTAAATGTTTCCAAAACAAATATCCTTCGCCCAGCAAAATGCGACGATGTGCTTTTAGAAGATTTAGTCGACAGCGACAACAATGACTGCGACGACGATGCAGACTGCATTGAAACCTCATTGGACGATTTCACTTTAGATGAAGATGATTTTTAATTATTGATTTACAATTGATTAATATTCCATCAAGAAAATATTAGTTTTTTTGCTGTTCTTTTGACTTCATTTAAAAATCTTTGTATATATTTGCACTCGCAATTCAAAATAGAGTTGTCAACGCTTTCTTAGCTCAGTTGGTTAGAGCATCTGACTGTTAATCAGAGGGTCCTTGGTTCGAGCCCAAGAGAGAGCGCAAAAGTCAAAAGTCAGCATGTATGTGCTGACTTTTTTGTTTTTAGAACCTTTTACAATTCTAAAAATGCATCAAGTTTACATTTTATATTCCCAAGAAATAGACAATTTTTATATTGGTTCAAGTTTTAATGTTGAAACTCGAAAGGCTTTTCATAATGCTAAGAAAGGTGCTTTTTACACAAAGCGAGCATCAGATTGGGAAGTATATTTTACAATCGATTGTAAAAGTAAAAGACAATCTTTGCTAATTGAACGACACATTAAGAAAATGAAAAGTGTAGTTTAGAAGAGATTTTCAGGTCTATAAATAGTTTCATGTAAATAACTTACAATAGAAATAAATCTTAGTTTTATCAAAAATTAAATTAATTAAAATCAAACTGAATGGAGATGTTAAAATCAAATTTTATAGCTTTTGTAATTGTTTTATTATCATTAAGCGCATGTATGACTACTAAAACTCAAGTTGGGACGTACAGGGAACAACAAGGGGAACAATATACCTATGCCAAAGCAAAGCAAATATGGTTATTTTGGGGTGTTTTTCCTGTTGGGAGGGCAAGTGCTAATACTCCTGCTTCAGGGAATTGTGAAGTAGTTACCAGAAGGAATTTGGGAGATGTAATTATTTCATCTTTAACATTAGGTATCGTTTCTACTTATACAATTAAAATCAACGCAAAAAAAGACGTTGTACCTGCTGAAAAGTGACAATGTATTCGTTGTTTTAGCTTCCCAAAGTCAGTATGTAAGTGCTGACTTTTTTATTTTAATCAAGTTTTTAAGATTAAATTTCAATTGACCATATCAAGTAAATTCAGCAAGTAGAAACAATAAGTAAATTCAAATCAGAAAAATTTAACTTTCTCCTTTAACTTCCTTTACTTCAAATAATTTATTCCAGTATTTTCCTGTTAAATAGAGTTTTTTGCTCATTGGGTTGTATGCAATTCCATTCAAAACGTCGCCCATTCCTTTTCCTTCCATGGAAACATTAGATGCGTCAATCTCAGCGATAACTTTTCCTGTATTTGGGTCTATCACTATAATTATATCCAGCATCCATACATTGGCATAGATTTTCCCGTCGATGTATTCTAATTCATTCAATTTAGCTCGTGGGCCAACTTGATCGTATACTTCAATGGTTCTTTCGATTTGAAAGTTTTCAGGATTTCTAAAAGTGATTCTTTCTGTTCCGTCGGACATGATAATGCTTTTGCCGTCGTTGCACAAGCCCCAACCTTCGCCTGTATAACTGAAATCTTTCAATTTCATTTGCAAAGATTTGCTGTCATACACAAAACACTTTTGTTCTCTCCAAGTGATTTGAAATACCTTGTCATTCAACACAGTAATTCCTTCACCGAAATAGTTGGCGTCCAAACCATTTTTTTCAATTGTTGCACCCGTTTTTAGATTTACTTTTGAAACAATTGTCGAACCGTCGTGATTAGGATCTCCCGTGCTTTCAAACAATTCGCCGTTGCTGAATTCCAAACCTTGCGTAAAACTCAAAGAATTGTGCGGAAAAGATTGAACGATTGAAACTGACCATTGTTGAGGAGCTACATCTGATAAAACCCTCAATAATCTTTGATCCGTAAATGTTTCACCAGATTTTAACGTTGATTTTAAGGTCAATAATTTTGCTCCCAAACCGTAAAAACTTGCATCCAAATTAAAAGACAATTTTCCAGATGGGTTTACCCACGTCTTGAAAACACTGTCATTGAAAATCAATTCTATTTTGGAAACATCTTTTTCATTTACTTTAAATCCAACAGGCACAACTTCATCATAAATCACAGCGATATTGTCTTCAAAAGTAAATTCTGCTGGTATTTTTTCATCCTCAACAACAGGTTCATCGCAAGACTGAAAAACAAAAATGCCTGAAATTAAGATCATTATAAATGGAATCAAAGATTTTTTCATGACAAAAAAGGGTTAAGATTGTTGAATTTTTTGCGCGTCAATGTGGTGGTGAGATGCATTGTAAACCACTTCACCATTTCTCCATACCACTACTTGCGGTGATTGATGTTCAACATGCGATTCAGCAGCAATGGCATTGGAAATATCTCTGTGTGCAATTAAATCTACAAAGTACAATTCAAAATCATTGCTAGAAACATTCCATTCTCTTTCAAAACCCTTCAAGGCCATAGAAGAAATGCTGCAGCGGGTGCTGTGTTTGAAAAACAGTTTTGCTTTTTCGGTTGGCGCGTTCAACATTTCATTGAATTCTTCAACTGAAGTTATTTCTTTCCAAGGAAAAGAGGAAATTGGAGTGGATGATTTTGAAAAAAGTCCCATGTTGGATAATTTTATAATACGGATGTAAATTGTTTCAAGAAGCGAATGTCATTTTCAGAATACAAACGCAAATCGTTGACTTTATATTTTAATTGTGTGATTCTTTCGATTCCCATTCCAAATGCAAAACCGCTGTAGACTTTCGAATCAATGCCAGCAGCTTCAAGTACGTTTGGATCAACCATTCCACAGCCCAAAATTTCAAGCCAGCCAGTATATTTGCAAACATTGCAACCTTTTGCATTACAAATGGAGCAAGAAACATCCACTTCAGCGCTTGGCTCTGTGAAGGGAAAATAAGATGGACGCAAGCGAATTTGTGCTTTTTCGCTAAACATTTCTTGCGCAAAGTGCAACAAAGTCTGCTTTAAATCAGCGAAAGAAACATTTTTGTCTATGTATAAACCTTCAACTTGGTGAAAAAAGCAATGCGCACGTGCTGAAATTGCCTCGTTTCTATAAACTCTTCCAGGAGAAATAGTTCTAATTGGCGGTTGTTGATTTTCCATCACACGCACTTGAACGGAGGAAGTATGTGTTCTTAAAGCCATTTCATTTTCACCTTTTTCAATGAAAAAGGTATCTTGCATGTCTCGTGCAGGATGTTCAGGGGGAAAATTTAATGCAGAAAAATTGTGCCAATCATCTTCAATTTCTGGACCTTCAGAAACGGTGTAACCAATGCGGTTGAAAATAGCGATAATTTCAGAGCGAACCAAAGAAATAGGATGGTGAGAACCGATGGAAAAATCTTCTCCTGGTCTTGAATAATCAATTGATTCAGCTTTGTTGTTTGCTTCCTCAAGGCTGGTTTTAAATTGATTGAATCTGTCTTCCGCCAACATTCTCAAGCCATTCATCAACTGACCAATTTCTTTTTTCTCTTCGTTGGGAACAGTTTTTAGATCATTGAATAGCTCTTTTACAGAACCTTTGGTCCCTATAAATTTGATTCTGTAATTTTCCAATTCTTGAAGATTTGAAATTGCAAAACTTTCAATTTCAGCAGCTAATATTTTTATTTTTTCTTTCATATTTTGTCAAAAATCAACCAACTTTTACCACAAAGATAACGTCTTCATGAGAGGTTTGGAAAAATTTAATTGCAAGATTCAAACCTTTTTTATTTATTTGTAGTCTATTTGGTACTATTTTTACTTTCCGCTTGCGAATTTAGTAAATAACCAAGATTTTGGAAAATAAGTTAAATAAATAGATTAACTTTGAACTTAAAGAATTTAAATTGATGAAAAAGACCTTTAAATTTACTGCACTTCTTTTCATGTTTGCTATGGTAACTATTACTTTGCAATCTTGTAAAAGAGACCCATCTATCATGAAAATTTTTGTTAGATCAAATGCCAATCAATTGGAAAATAACGCAAAAGTTGTGATAATTGGAGATATAAATTCTACTCCTGCAACCAAGGCATATGTGGACACATTGTTTACAAATTCAACTGGTTTTGCAACTTTTGACATGACTGACTATTTTGGAGAAAAACCACCGAAAGGAGAAGTTGGTTATTTTGATATTATTGTCAAAAAAGATAACAAGGTAGGTTACGGTAGAATCCGTTGCAGAGCAAACATCACGAATGTGGAAACAATTATTATGGAACCTTAATCAGGTTTTTACGTTCACTTTAAAATAAATCAAAATATTATGAAATTCATTTTCTCAAAAGCGTTTTTATTTTTAAGCTTAATCACTGTTTCTTCATTCTTTATTGTAACTAGTTGCCGTAAGAAAAAAGATACAATTGCTAATATTTACGTGAAAGACAAGGATAATAATCCTGTAATAGGGTGTAAAGTGATTTTGAAAGGTGTTTCGACAACAAACAACCCTGCAAGTGTTACTTTATATGATACGGCGTATTCTAATGAAGATGGAATTGCAGTTTTCAATTTCAACGATGAGTATCAATTAGGTCAAGCAGGTGTTGCTGTTTTGAACATAGATGCTAAAAAAGATGGTTTGAAAGGAACTGGAATCATCAAAATTGAAGAAGAAGTTACAAATGAAGAAACTGTTTTTATTCAATAATTACAGCCTTTAAAAATATTGAAAGTCGGACTGAAAAGTTCGACTTTTTTTGTTTTTGTTATTTTACTCTGATAAAAAATAAAAGCGAATTAAACTCAAAAAAGTACGTGAAATTTTTATACCTTTGTGCTCTTTTTGACTGTTGAAAAGGATATTTTTTTCAGTTTAGATTTACAATATTTTACTAAAATATATAGCGAATGAGCAAAATGAAACTTTCAGAATTCAGTTTTGATTTACCAGATGAATTGATTGCTGAATATCCACAAGAAAACAGAGACGAAGCCAGATTGATGGTCATTCACCGTAAAACGGGTAAAATTGAACATAAATTATTCAAAGACATCATCAATTATTTCAGTGATGGTGATGTGATGATTACCAATAACACCAAAGTTTTTCCAGCAAGAATGTATGGAAATAAAGAAAAAACAGGTGCGAAAATTGAAGTTTTCTTGTTAAGAGAATTGAATCGCGAAAGTTTACTTTGGGATGTTTTGGTGGATCCAGCAAGAAAAATCAGAATTGGAAACAAATTATATTTTGGTGACGATGACTCTTTGGTAGCCGAAGTAATCGACAACACCACTTCTCGTGGACGTACCTTGCGTTTCTTATTTGACGGACCTTACGAAGATTTCAAGGCAAAAATCACTGAATTGGGTGAAACGCCACTTCCAAAATACATCAAAAGAGGTGTTGAAGAATCTGACGAAGAAAGATATCAGACAATTTATGCAAAAGAAGAGGGAGCAGTTGCGGCACCAACGGCTGGTTTACACTTTTCAAGAGAATTATTGAAAAGATTGGAGTTGAAAGGTGTTAATTTTGCCGAAGTTACTTTGCATGTTGGTTTAGGTACTTTCAGAACGGTTGAAGTTGAAGATTTGACCAAACACAAAATGGATTCTGAACAAGTGATTATCAATCAAAAATGTGTTGATATTGTGAACAAAGCGAAAACGACTAAACACAAAGTTTGCGCAATTGGCACCACTTCTATGCGTTCGATTGAAACTTCAGTTTCTACTGATGGATTATTGAAACCTTTTGATGGTTGGACAAATAAATTCATTTTTCCTCCTTATGATTTCAGTATTGCTGATTGTTTGGTAACTAATTTCCACACACCATTGTCTACTTTATTGATGATGATTTCTGCATTCTGCGGACACGATTTGATGATGGAGGCATATCAAACTGCCATCAAAGAAAAATACAAATTCTATTCTTACGGCGACGCCATGTTGATCTTGTAAGAAAAATAAATATCTGTAAATCCCTTTAGCAAATTGTTAGAGGGATTTTTTGTTTCCAAACAATACCATTACTTTTAACCTGTTTTCCATTCAAAAATAAATCCATGAAATATATTTTTCTTTTCATTTTTAGCATTCCGACCATCCTTTTTTCTCAAAAGAAAGTAATTGACCACACCGTCTACAATGATTGGAAAAAAATAGGCGATTCTAAGATTACAGCTGATGGAAAATACACGATTTACACCATCAAACCACACCGTGGAGATGGATATTTGTACATTGTCAACAATCAAACAGGCGACAAAGATTCGATTTTCAGAGCAGTAAGCCCGAGTGTTTCAGGAGATCAAAAATACTTGGCTTTTAAAATTACACCAGGTTTTGACACCTTGAGAAATTGTGAATTAAACGGAGTAAAAAAGGACAAATGGCCCAAAGACAGTCTTGGAGTCTACTTTTTTGAATCGAAAAAAATCACCAAAATCGAAAAAATCAAATCATTCAACGTTTCGCCAGAAACCAGTTGGATGTCCTACATGGTCGATGGTAATAAAGTACCTGCTATTAAAAAGAAAAAAAGACTTTTCAGGAAAGAAGTTGAACCCAAAAAATACGAGTCTGATGGAAATATTTTGGTGATTTTTGAACCAAATGAAAATTTGAAGTACAGGAAAAAAGATGTCAAACAAGTTTATTTTCCATCAAAAGGCAATGCATATGTTTTTACTACGCACAAAAAAGACAAGCTTGATACTGTTCAAATTTATGCAGGAAACGCAATGAATAATGATGATTTATGGCTAATTCCGACAAAATTCAATGCGGTTTCAAGTATCCAATTCAATCAAAAAGGAAATGAAATAACTTTTACCGCATCAATTGATACTTCCAAAAGTAAAGTTTATCAGCTTTATCATGCAGATTTAGAAAACAAAAAGTTTAATTTATTGATTGATACCTTGAATGCCAATTTTTCAAGCGCTTTGTCGATTAGCAAAAATTATTCGCCCAATTTCTCCTACAATGGAAAAAGAATTTTCTTTGGTATTGCCGACAAACCTAAAAAAGAGGTCAAAGATTCGCTTTTAGACAATGAAAAAGTGAAATTAGACATTTGGCATTGGCAGGACGATCGATTGCAACCACAGCAATTATCCGAGCTGGAAAATGATCAAAAAAGTACCTTTCTTGGTGTGTATGATTTAATTGATAATTCAATAAGAATACTCGAGTCAGACACATTAGAGGTCAATAAATTAGACCACGGAAATTCAGATTTTGCCCTTGGATACGTGGAAAAACCGTATCAAAAAAATTACAATTGGGAATATCCTAATAAAAGAGATGCTTATGCAATCAATGTAAAAACGGGAGAATCAAAATTGATCAAAAAGGCAGTAATTTACGGAATAGATTTGTCAACAGATGGAAAATCCGCCGTTTGGTTCAATGACAAAGATTTGCAACAATATTACATTGATTTAAACACTGGAAAAGAAACTTGCATCACTTGCGTTCAAAAATCAGATTGGTTGGAAGATGTAAATGGAATGGCTCAAACTCCTTCACCTTTTGGGGTTATTGGATGGTTAAAAGGTGAAAAGGAAGTTTTGATTCAATCAAAATATGATATTTGGTCTTACAACATTGATTCAAAATTACTGATTTCACATACCAATCAGTTTGGAGAGCAAAATAAAATTAGGTTGCGAATGAACAGTTGGGAAAGTGATTCTACTTTCATTCAATTTGAAAATGCATACGTGCTTGGTTTTCATGAAAAAGACAAATCTTCCACTTTGTATAAACCTCAATTCGTAAATGAAAAAATCAGCTTGCAAGAACAATTTCATACCAACCATGATTTACTCGGGTTTAAAAAGGCGAAAAAGAGTAATGAATTTCTGTATCAAAAATCTTCACTCCAAGATTATCCTGATTTGTATTTAAGCAATTTGGAAAACAAGGAAACGAATCAAAAAGTATCTAATACCAATCCACAACAAAATGAATACAATTGGGCAACGGTCGAATTGATCAATTGGAAAAGTTATGACGGAATTCCATTAGAAGGATTATTGTACAAACCGGAGAATTATGATTCTACCAAAAAATATCCCTTGCTGGTTTATTTTTATGAAATGTATAGCGACGAACTGCATAACCATTATGCACCCAAACCAACGGCTTCGATTATCTATCCAACGGAATATTGTTCAGCAGGATATTTCGTCTTGATTCCAGATATTCGTTACAAAATTGGTCATCCTGCGAAAGGTGCCTATGATTGTATCATGAGCGGAACAGATTACGTTTTGAAGAGATACAAATCTATTGATTCAACAAGAATGGGACTTCAAGGACAAAGTTGGGGCGGATATCAGACTGCACAATTGATTACGATGACTATTAGATATAAAGTTGCAATGGCTGGTGCGCCGGTCGGTAATATGTTTTCAGCTTACGGTGGAATCCGATGGGGAAGTGGATTGAATAGACAATTTCAATATGAAAAAACACAAAGCAGAATTGGTAAAACCATTTGGGAAGCGCCAGAATTATACATCGAAAATTCGCCATTATTTCATTTGCCAAAAGTTCAGACGCCGCTTTTAATTATGCACAATGATGCAGATGGATCAGTTCCTTGGTATCAGGGAATAGAATTATTCACAGGATTGAAAAGATTGGGTATACCAGTTTGGATGTTGAACTACAATGGCGATGATCATAACTTGATGAAGAATGCAAATCGAATGGATTTAAGCTGGAGAATGAGACAATATTTTGATTACTATCTTCTCAATGCGCCTGCTCCGAAGTGGTTAATTGAAGGGATTCCAGCCATTAAGAAAGGCGAGGAATTTGGCTTTGAAAGTATTGAAAAATAAGGGTTATTGATGATTTAAATGTAAGTCGTAAATCATTCCGTCTGATAGTCCAATTTTCGGAACGAAGAAATTTTTGACCTTTAATTCTTTTAAAATAAATTCAAAAATTTCGCAAGCAGGAACGATTACATCAGCCCTGTCTGGTTTCAATTGATAGACATCTTCTCTAGCTTCCAAAGTCATTTTTTCTAATTCCTTGCGCAGTTTAGAAACTTTTCTGATTTGGATTTCAGAAGTATTTGATCCAACCATTTTGTGCACTTTGTTGATGTTCCCACCTGTGGCAAAAATTTTATGATCTACTTTGGAATCCACATTTTTGTCCAACCAAGTTTTCAGTTCTTTCCAAATTTTTGAATCCGTTTTTCCCTTCAATAATCGCAAGGTTCCCAATTCAAAGGATCTGGATGCTACGCGTTTTCCTTCTTCAAAAACACTGATTTCGGTGCTTCCACCTCCAACATCAATTACCAAAAAAGGAGAGGTTTTGTCAAAGTCGAGCAAAAAGAAAGTGCCAAAAATGAGTCTTGCTTCTTCATCACCAGAGATTACTTCTATGTTGATGCCTGTTTTTTCAAATATTTCGGAGACAACTGCTTTACCATTTTTCGCTTCTCTCATGGCTGAAGTGGCGCATGCACGCAGTTCAATTACATGAAACATTTCAGAAATTAACTTAAAAGCCTGTATGGTTTTAATAAACTCTGAGATTTTTTCTTCTGAGATTATTCCATTGTCAAATACTTGTTCGCCAAGTCTTAATGGAATTCTAGTATATGAAATTTTCTTGACAAAAGAATGATTGCCTTCTTTACAAACTTCTCCAATGAGCAATCTCGCAGCATTCGTTCCAATATCAATTGCACCAAATTTCATTTCTTCATGAATTACAGGTGCCGAAGATAGGTAAATTTAAAGGAATTTGAATGAGGACAAAATGATGAAATCAATATAATTTTTTCTGGTAGAAATCGTACAAAACATTTTGAGAATCAAAAGGCGTTTCTCCTTCATGTGGTTTGCGGTATTTATTTTTTTGTTTTTTGTCTATGATTCTCGCTTTTTGATTGTCTTTCCATTGCGTGTCAAAGATAAATCTGATTTCTTGTTGGATAGAATGATCTAAAATCGGAGTACCAACTTCAATTCGTTTGTCTAAATTTCTTTCCATCAAATCTGCAGAAGTAATGAAGAACTGAGGCTTGTTATTGTTTTCAAAAATCATGAAACGCGCATGTTCTAAAAATCGATTCACGATACTAACCACTTCAATATTCTCACTCACATTTTTTATTCCAGGTACCAAGCAACAAACACCTCTAACAAGTAATTTAATTCTTACACCCGCATTGCTTGCTTCATACAGTTTTTCAATGAGTTTGTTGTCAACTAAATTGTTGATTTTAAGGCTAATTCCAGAATTAATTCCTTTTTTAGCGTGATCAATTTCTCTCTGAATTAAATTGGTTATTTTACGCCTGTTGTTAAAAGGCGAAACCAATAAATGTTTGTATGTTCCTCGATGTATGTTGTTTTCTAACAACTTGAAAATACGTTTAACCTCTTGACAAATTTCAATATTACCTGTAAAAAGCGCTAAATCAGTGTAAATTTTTGCAGTTTTTTCATTGAAATTTCCAGTTCCAATAAAACTTATCAATTGTTCTTTTCCGCCAGAAACCCTGGTGATAAAAATCAATTTTGAGTGCACTTTTAAACCCTGAGTTCCATAAAGTACTTTGACTCCATGTTCTTTCAATCTCTCAGCCCAATAAACGTTGTTTTCTTCATCAAAACGCGCTTGCAGTTCTAGAATCACAATCACTTCCTTTCCATTACTTACAGCATTGAGCAATGCATTCATTATTTGAGAATCCTTCGCTACGCGGTAAATATTGATTTTAATGGATTTTACTTTAGGGTCAATTGCTGCTTCACGGAGCATATCAACCACATAATCAAATCTTTGATAAGGAAAATGAAGTAAAATATCTTTACTCAATACGGTCTTCAATAAACTTTTAACTTGTAAAAAATCAGGATGCGCAATGGGTGGCATCGGTGAAAAAGTCAAGTGTTTGTTTCCGAAGTTTGGAAAGCGACTAAAATCTTTGAAATTATGATATCGACCACCAGGAATGGCGTTTATTCCAGCTTTTAAATTCAATGATTTGAGCAGATAATTTTTGAGGTCTGTTGGCATTTTTTGATCAAATACAAAGCGAACTGGTTCTCCTTTCTTTCTCATTTTCAAACTTCTTTCTATTTTTTCAATGAAAGAAACAGAAATGTCATCATCTAGATTTAATTCAGCATCTCTCGTAAATTTAAAAGTATAAGCTTCTAAAGATTCAAATGAAAAAATGGAGAAAATGGATTCAAGATTTAATCTGATGATATCGTCTATAAGAATAAAAAAGTGTTTTCCTTGGTATTCAATTTTGTAAAAACGCTCGTAATTCGGTGGAATTTCAACCAACGCAAAAAATTCCTTCCCTTTGTTGGCAGTTTTCAGTTTGACAGCCAAGTAGATACTTTTATCGTGTAATTTAGGAAAAGGAGTTTCTGGTTTTAAAATAATTGGTACAATCGCGTGCTTTAAGTCATTGTGAAAATAGTGCACCAATTCTTCTGTTTGGGCTTTATTTAATTTTGTCTCGTTTAATTGAAAGATTTGATTTTGACTCAATTCTTCAATTAAATTTCTGTAGGAAGCTTCGAATTGTTTTTGCTGATCCATCACAACGCTTCTTATTTCTTCTAATAAGTCAGCAGGTTTTCCATCAAATCCAAAAACTTCTTCTTCTTTCAAAGAAATCATTCTTTTCACATTGGCAACACGCACTCTGAAAAATTCATCCATGTTGTTAGAATAAATCCCAAGGAATCTAATTCTTTCAACTAAAGGCACTTTGGTGTCAAGTGTTTCTTGTAAAACCCTTGCGTTAAAGGACAACCAACTTAATTCACGATTTAATAATTCCATTATTCAGCTGTGTGCATCACACAAATTAAATTCATTTTAAATAAAAATTTGGGAACTGTTATGCAATTCCCAAATTTTTAAAAAACTAAACTTACAAAAAACTCACTATTTGTGCTGCAAGATTAGCAAGCAAATATTACTTCAGTGTGAAATTAAAATTATTTCACTGCAATCAATGCTGCTTCGTAATTTGGTTCTTGTCCAATTTCAGGCACTAATTCTTCATAAATGATTTCTTGGTTTTCATCCAAAACGATTACAGCACGAGCATGCAAATTTTTCAATGGACCATCTAATATTTCTAAACCGTAATTTAATCCAAAATCACCTTTTGCAAAGTCAGACAGCATGACCACATTTTTTAGACCTTCAGCACCACAAAAGCGGGCTTGGGCAAATGGTAAATCTCTCGAAATACATAAAACAGTTGTATTTTCTAAATTCGATGCATCTTGATTAAAATGACGGACAGAAGCTGCGCAAATTCCTGTATCTACACTTGGGAAAATGTTTAGAATTAATTTTTGACCTTTAAAATCAGCCAAACTTACATTGCTTAAATCACCTTTGACAAGACTAAAGTCTATTGCTTTATCGCCAACTTGAGGTAAATTTCCTGAAGTGCTGATGTTGTTTCCTTTAAATGTAATTGTTGCCATAAATTTTTTGTTGGTTTATTAATTGGGAATAAAGTTAGTGAATATACCCGAATTTTAGATTTTCCAGAGACTTCTTTTTGAAAGAATTAACATCAGTACTTTTCTTATAAAAAACTTTAAAATATTCCAAATATACCTTTTTTGTGGTATTTAGAACTGTTTGATAATGTCGTAAATTTGCATCTTTATAATCATTCTAAATTGAGTCAAACATTAGCAAATACGGCGCTTGGGAGTAAGGTAAAGGTCAGTAAATTGATCATTTCTGACATTTCTTCTAAATTGCTAGAAATGGGTTTGTATCAAGGTCAAGAGGTGGAAGTCTTATTTAAAGCTCCTTTTGGTGATCCAATCGCTGTGAATATCAATGGATATGTACTTTCATTGCGTTTGAATGAGGCCAGTTTGGTAGAAGTGATTTAGTCTATTCTTTAAAAACTTCCTATTTTTGTAAACAATGAAGTTTCAAAAAATCGCGTTAATTGGAAATCCCAATACTGGTAAAACATCTATTTTCAATAGATTGACTGGTTTGAACCAACATGTTGGAAATTTTCCGGGCGTGACAGTTGACAAGAAATCAGGAAAACTTAGGCTTTCAGAAAATACGGTTGAAATCATTGATTTGCCGGGAACTTATAGCATTTATCCAAGGTCGAAAGACGAACAAGTTGTGTTGGATGTTTTAAAAAACAAGAATCATCCAGATCATCCAGATGCATTGATTGTAGTGGTTGATGCTTCCAATTTGGAAAGAAACTTATTGCTTTTCACGCAGGTTTACGATTTACAAATGCCGGTGATGTTGGTTTTAAACATGTCGGATATTGCATTCAAATCAGGAAAAAAATTCAACCAAGATGCTTTTCATGAGCGATTTCCAGGAGTTCCGGTTGTGGAAACAAATGCACGAATCGGCATAGGCATTAGTAGAATTACTGAAAATATTGACAAGGGTTTTGATTCAACAAATTTTGAAGCTGTCATTGCTGACTATAATATTTCTTCAGAACAAAATTCAGATAATCAAACCGATGAAACAAATAAAAGGTATCAATTTATCAAAGATTTGATTCCTAAAATCATTCATCAAGAGGAAAATAAAAAGCAATTTAAAGTAAGTAAACTTGACAAGTTGTTCATTCATCCTGTTTTTGGATATTTGATTTTTGCGGGTATTTTGATGTTGCTTTTTCAACTGATTTTTTCCTTGGCAAGCTATCCAATGGATATGATTGATAGTGTTTTTGGTACTTTGAGCGAATACATTCAAGCCAAACTTCCTGCAGGACTATTCACAGATTTATTGTCCCAAGGAATTGTTCCTGGTTTAGGCGGTGTCATTATTTTTATTCCCCAAATTGCATTGCTTTTCCTTTGCTTGGGAATTTTGGAAGAAACTGGCTACATGTCGCGTGTTGTTTTCATCATGGACCGTTTGATGCGTCCTTTTGGGTTGAATGGAAAAAGCGTGGTGCCATTGCTTTCTAGTGCTGCTTGCGCGATTCCCGGGATCATGGCAACAAGAACAATTTCCAATTGGAAAGAAAGATTCATTACCATCATGGTTGCGCCTTTGATGAGTTGTAGTGCAAGAATTCCAGTTTACACCTTGTTGATTGCATTGGTAATTCCATCTCAAAAAGTCTTGGGATTTTTGAATTTACAAGGATTGGTACTTTTCAGTTTGTATGCCTTGGGATTAATTTCCGCTTTGTTGGTTTCGTTGGTAATGAAATGGTTAATTAAATCAAACGAAACGAGCATTTTGATGCTTGAATTACCTGAATTCAAGGCGCCCAGATGGGGAAATGTTTTTATCAGTTTATTTGAGAAAGTAAGAGTTTTCATTTTTGATGCTGGGAAAGTAATTTTAGCGGTGTCTATTATTTTGTGGGCTATGGCGAGTTTTGGTCCTGGAGATAGAATTGAAAAAGCGATTCAAAAAATTGAAAAACCAGCTAAAGGAACAACTGTTCAAATAGCTCAATATGACCTTGAAGTGAAAAATGCGAAATTGGAAAATTCGTACATGGGAATTTTAGGGAAAACGATTGAGCCGGTCATTAAACCAATTGGTTATGATTGGAAAATTGGTATTTCTCTCCTTACCTCCTTTGCTGCAAGAGAAGTTTTTGTTGGTTCAATGGCCACTATTTACAGCGTTCAAGACAATGGTGAAATCAATTTGGGTTTGATGCAAAAAATGCGAGCTGAAAAATGGTCGGATGGAAAACCTGTTTACTCTTTGGCTGCAGGATTATCTTTGATGGTTTTCTATGTGTATGCGATGCAATGCATGGCTACCTTGGCAATCGTAAAAAGAGAAACCAAATCCTGGAAATGGCCTTTGATTCAGATTTTGTATATGGGAGCGCTGGCTTATGTCGCTAGTTTTATTGTTTTTAAAATATTTTCATGATGCAAACAATTTTAGTCATCCTTACCGTTTCCTTGGCTTCAATTTACCTGGCAATCAAAGGTTACAAAGCATTTTTTTCTAAGAAAAATAGTTGTGAAGGTTGCGCTTTTTCCAAAACGGCTGAAAGCTTAAAATAAACTTTGGAATTGAAAAAGATCTTAAAAATCATATTCATAGTGATCATTTCGATTGAAATAATTGCCATGATTGTGTTTTTTGTGCAACCCAATTTTTCGACTAAAAATATTCAAAAAGCGCAAGATTCATCCGTTTCAATTTTGCCTGATTCTTGCGAAGAATATGTAACCCACGCCAATCAGCTCAACGACAGCGTTCGAAACTATTTGGAGCAATCCTACTTAAGTGGAATTGGCATTTTAAAGTATTACAAAGAAATCAAGCCTAAACTCGATTCTGGAAAATTGGTTTTGATTGAGAATAATCGCCATTATTTGCTAGACACCATGTATTACAGTTATCCGTTTTTAACTGTGAAAAGTGCCAATTTATTGAATGAAATTGGCGATAAATTTCACCAAAAATTGAAGAATACGCATTTGAAGAACACGAAATTTATTGTGACCTCTTTGTTACGTACCATGAGTTCTATTACCCGTTTGAGAAAAAGAAATCGAAATGCGATCAAATACAGTTCACACTTGCACGGTACTTCTTTCGATATCAGTTACGATGAATTTGACAATCCGAAGAAGTTAAGCGCGGCAGAATTTGATTATTTGAAGGAAATATTGGCTCAAAGTATTTTTGAATTGCGTGGCGAGCAGAAATGCTGGGCTACACATGAAAAATGGCAGACTTGTTTTCATGTGGTAAGCAAATAATTTTTGTCTTTCAGAGATAGAAAATCCTTAACTTTGCAACAAAAATACCATGCGCGTTTTTATCTTTTTCATCATCTTTTTATCAGCGACCATTTTAGCTTATTTCATCGTAAAACCGAAGGACAAAAATGACGATTTGCCTGTCATTAATCCAATTGATATTTCCTCAGAAATGGTTGATTCTAGTGTCATTCGAAAAGGTTTTGGTCACAGAATTGGAAATTTTGAATTCTTGAATCAAGACAATCAAAAAATTGGTTTGAAAGATGTGAAAGGAAAAGTGTTTGTTGCAGAATATTTTTTCACTACTTGTGGCACAATTTGCCCGAAAATGAATGTGCAAATGCAACGCGTTCAAAAAGCGTTTTTAAACAATCCAGATTTCAAAATTTTGAGTTTTACGGTTGATCCTGAAGTAGATTCTGTGGCGCAAATGAAAATGTATGCAGACGGACACGGCGCAGCGAAAGGACAATGGCATTTTTTGACTGGCGATAAAAAAGAACTATACAGTTTGGCTAGAAAATCATTTTTCATTTTAAAACCAGCTGAAGCAGAAAATTTAGGCGATGCTGGAAGTGATTTCATTCACACCAATAATTTTGTTTTAGTGGATCAATTACTGAGAATCAGAGGATATTATGATGGAACTAACGCCAAAGATGTTGATCGTTTGATACACGATGTTGACGTGGTTTTATCTGAAAAAAAATAAAAGGATACAACGTCTTTTGGAACTATTAGAACAAAAAAAACCAGCACTTTGGATGCTGGTTTTTTAATTTTATATCGTTTTCTTAACCGTTAATCGTGTAAGTATTTCCGTTGACTGTAATTGTAAATGTACCATCACAAGTTCCTGAACCATAATCAATCACACGCACTGGTTTTCCTGTAGGTGTAATTTCTAAAGTTCCTTTGGTGATATAACCACATCCCACTTTGATGTGCAATGGAGCTGTTGTTTGTGCTTGATAACCGTCACCGTTTACAACTGTTGCATTGGCAGTTCCAGTGATGTCATATTCGTCATCCCAAAAATTCAATTTTGTGTTGTAACCAGCAGTAAAAGTTCTGACTCTTGAAGAAGTGTAATTTACTACTTCACCTGTGGCCAAAGTGGCAACGCCGTTAATTTGAACATTGTAATATGGCTGACCACTTACATTTGCGCCCATGTTGGTGATGGTTTTCGTTCCTTCCAATTTATGGTTGTTCACATAATAGTCAACAGGAATATGCGTAATTACAGTTCCTTGCGCATAATATGAACCCGTAAAAGTGGTAATGATTTTACCCCTTCTTTGTTTGCCATCATTGCAATCACAATTGGTATTTCCCCAATCGATTGTCACCGATTTTGGTGAACTTAAAGTATCGATCGTTATGATAACGCTACAAGCTGCTTTTTCAATGACCGTATTTTCTGCACTTGCCAAATCATAAACAGTTACTTTTCCGCTTTTATAGAAAATCATATTTCCTGTAATGGCTTGATCGGTCATGTTGGTCATTTCATCAAAAGCATTTTCGATGATTGCATTGGTTTTTGGCGCATTACTATTGTCGTATGTATTTTTATTTTTTTTACAAGAATTCAAAAAGAACACGCTTGCAACGACAAAAGAAATTAAAAGAAACTTTTTCATAATTAAAATTTTTAATTGGTTTTTTTGCTAAAAATCAGTAATTGAATACTAAATTACGATAAATCAATAATTAAGCCAAATTTATTTCTTCTCAATCTCTCTCAAATTCTCCATTTTCTTGCGCACCAAGAATTCATTGATGTCTTCCAAGTGTTCTTTCACGCGCTGATTGCCAAATTCAACCACTTTGGTTGCCAAGCCATCTAAGAAATCCCGGTCGTGAGAAACTAAAATCAATGTTCCGTCAAAATCTTTCAAGGCATCTTTGATAATGTCTTTGGTTTTCATATCCAAGTGATTTGTTGGCTCATCTAAAATCAATAAATTGACTGGTTGCAATAACAATTTGATCATCGCCAAACGGGTTTTTTCGCCACCGGAAAGCACTTTTACTTTTTTGGTTGAATTGTCGCCGCCAAACATGAAAGCGCCCAAAATATCTTTGATTTTGTTGCGCACATCTCCTTCAGCTGCGTGATCGATGGTTTCAAAAACAGTCAAGGTTTCATCCAACAAAGACGCTTGATTTTGGGCAAAATAGCCGATTTGTACATTGTGACCCAATTCCAAGCTCCCTTGAAAATCAATTTCTTTCATGATGGCTTTCACCAAAGTCGATTTTCCTTCTCCGTTTCGACCGACAAAAGCGATTTTTTGTCCACGCTCGATGGTCAAAGAAGCATTTTTGAAAACTGTATTGTCGCCGTAAGATTTCGAAAGTTCGCTCACAACCACAGGATAATTTCCTGAACGCGGTGCAGGCGGAAACTTTAATCTCAAGGAAGAATTGTCCACTTCATCCACTTCAACCAAAACCATTTTTTCCAGCATTTTCACTCTCGATTGCACTTGCAAAGTTTTTGAATACGTTCCTTTAAATCTTTCGATGAATTCTGTATTATCGGCAATGATTCGTTGCTGTTCTTCCCATTGTTTTTGTTGCTGTTCACGGCGTTCCTTGCGCAATTCTAAGTATCGAGAATAATTCACTTTGTAATCGTAAATTCTTCCCATCGTTACTTCAATTGTGCGCGTCGTGATATTGTTTACAAATGTTCTATCATGCGAAATCACCACAACTGCTTTGGCGCTGTTTACCAAAAAATCTTCCAACCATTGAATTGATTCAATGTCCATGTGATTTGTTGGCTCATCGAGTAAAATCAAATCTGGTTTTTGCAATAAGATTTTAGCCAATTCGATGCGCATTCTCCATCCACCGCTAAATTCTGACGTCGGACGAGTGAAATCTGAACGCAAAAATCCAATTCCTACCAGGACTTTTTCTACTTCTGCTTCGTAATTGATTTCTTCTATCGAATAATATTTTTCGCTTAATTCTGAAACTTTTTCAATGATTTTATAATAATCGTCTGAATCGTAATCTGTGCGGACAGTCAATTCAGTATTCAAGGCTTCAATCTCGTCGCGCATGGCAAAAATTGATGCGAATGCTTTGCTTGTTTCTTCAAAAACGGTGGCATTGTCTTCTGTCAATAAATGCTGTGGCAAATAAGAAATGATGAAATCCTTTGGTGCAGAAATACTTCCCGAAGTTGGTTTATTGATTCCAGCTAAAATTTTCAAAAGCGTTGATTTTCCAGCACCGTTTTTACCCATCAAGGCGATTTTATCATTTTCGTTGATGACAAATGAAACATCGCTAAACAATGTTTTTCCACTAAAATCAACGCCCAAAGCATCTATTGAAATCATATTCTTTTAATTTGAAGCGGCAAAGATAGTTTCAATTCAGAATTATAAGTGAAGAGTCAGACTAAATAATTCCTACCAAGCAATCAAAGCGCAATTGTTTGAACGAAAGATTTCGCTTTATCCATTATATTTGCATAAAAACTATATTAATGCGTATTCTATTTGTTTCATTTATTGTAAGTTTATTTTTTGTCAGTTGTGGAGGTTCTGATCCGAAAACAGCTGTCAAATCTGCTAACCTGGACAGTTTGGTGAAAGTTTATCCTGACAGTATTCCACTTTTGCTAGAATACGGAAAGCAATTGTTGGACGATTACAGGTCTGCAGAAGCATTGCCTTTGACAGCGAAAGCATTTAGATTAGATACAACGAATATCGAAGCACGTTATTTGTATTCTTTGTCGTTGATAAATAGAGCGGAACGCACGCAAGGGGATGTGGACATCGCACAGAAATATTTGAAATACATTACCTTAAAACAACCCAAAAACAAGGAAGCTTTTGTGAACTTGGCGTCAACTTACACTTTGCAAGGCGATTTTGAAAATTCATTCAAAAATATCAACATCGCGTTAAAAATCGACAAAAGATTTCGCGATGCATACGTGATGAAAGGTACGAACTACATTGCTTTGGGCGATAGAAAATTAGCAAAATCTTCTTTTGAAACCGCGGTGCAGCAAGATCCTGAGTTTTTTGCAGGTTACATGCAATTGGGTTGGCTTTATTCTGAAGATGGAGAATATAAATTTGCGTTAGAATATTTTAGAACGGCGGCCCAAATTGAACCAAAATCTGTGGACGCACTTTATGGAATCGCTTATTCTTTGCAAGAATTACAGAACTATCCAGACGCTTTGGCTGGTTATAGACATTTGATTGAAACGGATACTTCTTATTATTTGGCATTTTTCAATCAAGGATATATTAAGCAGTTCAACCAAAATGAATTAGATAGCGCCGTATTTTTCTATAAAAAATCCATTGAAATGCAACCCGATTTTGTAAAAGGTTGGCACAATTTAGGATTGTGTTATGTGCAACAAGGAAGAAAATCTTTGGCATTTAAATCATTTAAAAAAGCGTTGGAATACAATCCTGATTTTGAGTTATCTAAAAAGGAAATTGTTAAATTAAAATGAGTTTAGCCCAAGTTAGAATCATTCAAGCTTTTGCGGATTTAGCCATTCCCTTATTGGGCTATTTCTTTTGGAATTGGGATTTTTACTTTATCCTGCTTTTTTATCTTTTGGATTACAAGATATTTTGCGCTTTTTCATTTGTTAAATTCCAGAAAGTAATTCAATACAAAGGTTTAGAAAACAAATTTCCAGTGGTTAATTTAATGTTGACCATTGCATTGATTTTAATTGGTTTTGCAGCTGTTATTCCTGCTTTGTATCAAATTGATCCTGCTTTTGATTTATTGAAAAACACTTGGGCATTTTTGAGTTACAAAGAAATGGGCATTGCGCAAGGAATTATTTTGATTCCCTTGCTCATTTATGCCAGTTTTGCGCAATATAAAATGCAATTTTTAATGACGGGCAAATTTCAAACGGCCAAACTGAGCGACATTTGGAAGTTGCACTTTCAAACCATGTTTTTGGTTATTGCTGCTTCAGGTTTATTTCTAGGTATTTCTTTACTTGTAGAAATTCCTGTTATTTTCTATGTTTTTACTTTAATTTTTGGCGTTAGCGCCTATCGTTTTTTCTTCGCAAGATAGATATTTTGGTACGAAAGATTAGCGTTAATAGATGCCAAATTTACTTTCAAAAAACCTGATTTTCTTTATTTTATATCATTTTCGGCTTGTTAAAAAAAGTTAAGCATCGGTGTAAACTAAGAGATTGAATTACTTTAGTTCAAAAGTTTGAAGTGAAAAAAATCAGAATCAATCTTATTGTTGTATTAGTAAGCGTTGCCGTTTTGGCTTTGTTGGTGATTCAATTTTTTCAAACGGCTCAATTATACGATAGAAAATCCACGCAATTTAAAGCAAAGGTTGTCACTTTGTTAGACCGAGTTGCCATCAGGCACGAAAAAGCGGAAGACATTCGCAAATATATGAATGTTGTCAACAAAGATTTTAGCGGTCAATACAAGGAAATCCTCAAAAAAGAGTTTCAAAATTTGCTTGATGCGCAAGAATCCGTAATGATTAAAGATACTTTTATTATTCAAAATGGTGAAATACAAAAGTATCTAATCATCAAGGGAAAATCTTTTGATTCTTTGTCAGGAATTTCTGCTGAACACCGCGTTTTTGCGAGAGACGTCAAACAATTGCGCGAACTTTTCAACCGCGAATCTGGTATGTTGCCTGAAGATGATTCAGTTTCGGTTTCTGTACAATTAGACCAACGTGTAATGCAACAGATTTTCCGTAAATCGAAGTATATCAACGACATGATGATTCAAGCATTTCGCGACAACGTGTATGACGAACCATCTGAGCGTATCGACATTGTCTTTTTAGATTCAATCATCGCGCATGAAATCAAACAAGACGAATTGCCAAACGATTTTGAGTTTTTGATTGTTAATGAAGATGGTACACCCATTCGCTATAAACATCCTGCCACAAACTACAAAGTCAATTTAGATACCACCAAAGTAGCACATACTAACCTTTTTCCAGGAAATTTTTTGGATGAACAACTGAAAATATACATCGATTTTCCAACCAAAAAGTCTTTCGTTGTTAAAGAAATTTTTGGGATGTTGACGATAAGTTTAGGTCTTGTTATACTAATTATAGTGGCACTTTCGTTTATGTTCAGAACCATTATCACTCAAAAAAAATTGAGTGATATGCGGAATGATTTTATCAACAACATGACACACGAATTTAAAACCCCGATTTCCACCATTTCCCTTGCTTGTCAGGCAATGGGAGACAAAGAAATGATGGGTGGAGATTTGTCACATTCGGCCACTTTTGTGAAAATGATCGACGACGAAAACAAAAGATTAGGAGTTTTGGTTGAGCGAATTTTGCAAACGGCGATTTTGGATCGAGGAGAATTGAAACTGAAATTTGAAACCATCAATTTGACTGAATTGGTGAGAGATGTTTGTGAACACGCAGTTTTCAGGTTGCAATCTGTGAACGGAGAATTAATTGAAAACATCGCCGATGAACACATTTTTATTGTCGGAGACCGCATGCACACAACCAATGTTATTTCCAATTTGATTGACAACGCCATCAAATACAGCAAGGAAAATCCGTCTATTTTGGTTTCATTGAAAAAAGAAGGCGCGCGCACTACACTTTCCATAAAAGACCATGGAATTGGGATTTCCAAAGACCATATTTCGAAAATTTTCGATAAATTGTATCGCATACCAACAGGAAATTTGCACAATGTGAAGGGTTTTGGATTGGGATTAAGTTACGTGAAATCCATTGTAGAATTGAATGGATGGAATATTGAAGTTAAAAGTAAACCAAACGAAGGATCAGAATTTACACTTATTATAATTGATTGATTATGAGCAGAAAATTGAATATATTACTCGCCGAAGATGACGACAATTTAGGACTATTGTTGCACACATTTCTTAAAACGAAAGGGTTTCAAGTAGAATTGGCAAGAAACGGAAAAATTGCTTTTGAGAAATTCAACGCAAGTGCTTTTGACTTTTGCATTTTTGATGTTATGATGCCAGAAATGGACGGATTTACATTGGCGAAAGAAATTCGGGAGATTGACAAAAAAGTGCCAATTTTGTTTTTGACTGCGAAAGCAATGAAAGAAGATAAATTAGAAGGTTTTTCTATTGGCGGCGACGATTACATGACGAAACCATTTTCCATGGATGAATTGTTGGCGCGTATCGAAGCAATTTTAAGAAGAACAGATTTGAATCTGGAAGATGAAGAAACAACCATGATGATTGGAAAAATAAAATATGATCCAATTTCTCGCTTGTTATTTACTGGTGATGAGCCTGTAAAATTAACAACAAAGGAAAATCAATTGTTGAAATTGCTTTGCAAAAACCAAAATGAAATCTTAGATAGACAAGCCGCTTTGCGTGCTATTTGGGGTGACGATAATTATTTCAACGGAAGAAGTATGGACGTTTACATCGCGAAATTGCGAAAATTGTTGAAAGAAGATGAACGCATTGAAATCATGAACGTTCACGGAAAAGGATTTCAAATGTTGGTGAAATAAATCGACAGAATTAATTCCAATTGATGATGGTGTCGCCTTTCAAAGATTCATTGAATGCGTCACGCATCGTTTCAAATTTTTGTTGCGCCTGAACGTCTCCATTTTGGGCGCTTTTTTTTAGCTTGTAATACAAGTCGATGCTGTGACCAAATAAATCATTTTCCAACATTTTTTTGATTTCAGTAATCTTGGCATTCACACCAATCAAAAAGTATTCGATGTCGCCCAATTCTTTCAGTTCAGTAGACGAAATTTCTTGTTTTTTCAACAAACTAGAATAACGCGGCAAGGTTTCATTGAGCAATTGAATAAACTGCTCTAATTCTTTGTTGATCGCATCTCTATTTTGATTGAAATCCATCGCTTTACTTTCATAAATTCTTTCTAAAGATAGAAAAAGATTCGAGAGAAAAAAATAATTTGTGATTTATTTTCACAAGTTTCGAAACGGCATGCACGTATGCTCCAAAAGAACCGAATAATTTCAAACGTTTAAATCCTTGAAAATATTCCAATTTAGATTTAAGTCTTATATTTATTGAAAATTCAGTTCATTTTCATTGGATTAACTACTTTTTTAAATGATGAAAAAAATAGCATTTCTTGCCTTTTTATGCACGCTTTCATTGACTTTACATGCTCAATCTGTTTTCAATCGTTTATACTTAAACGATTCTTTAGTTAACAACTACGGTACCTCAAGAGACGTTATTCAAACTTCTGATGGTGGTTATCTAGTAGCTGGTGCAAACTCATACAGAAATAAAATTGCAGCCATAAAACTGAATGCTCAAGGTGATACGATTTGGTCGTTTTCGAAGCAAATTGGAAGTGGCTATGAAATGGCACATAAATGTTTGGAAACAAGCGACCACAATTATGTGCTTGTTGGTTATTACTATGACACTATTAATGGCAACGATGAGGAAGGCTTTTTAATAAAATTAAATTTTGAAAATGGAGAAATAATCTGGTTCCATCAATTTGGAATAGATAACCGTTTTGATGAAATTTTTTCAGCCATCGAAACGCCTGACAATGGAATAGCCATTTGTGGTTCAAAAGCAATTGTTAGTGGTTCAGGTAGTCAAACAACTGTTTCAGGTGTTGATGTATTGCTTATTAAAGCAGATAGTTTGGGTATATTTGAATGGGAAGAAACTTATGGTGGTATTGAGGCAGAAGATGCAAAATCTATTGAGATTACCGATGAAGGTGGCTTCATAATGCTTGGTGTAACCTATTCTTTTGGATTAGGCTTAACAAGCATGTATGTAGTCAAAACTGACAATTTAGGTAATATGATTTGGCAAAAATCTTATGGTGGTAGTTTCGCAGATGAAGGTTGGGCGATGCACAAGCTCAATGACGGTAATTATGTAATAGTTGGTCAATCCAATTACGCTTCAGACTCTACAGGAGCATACATTGCCAAGATTGATCCAGATGGAATTATCATTTGGGAAAAAAATTTCAAAGGAGCCAAGCAGTTTCAAGATTTTGAAGATGTAAAGCAATTACCCAATGGCAACATTGTGGCTTGTGGCATTAATCAATTAACAAGCTCAGGCTCTAGATATCAAGGAATATTAAAAGCATTGAATCCAACTGACGGCTCTGTGGTTTGGGAAAAACAATACAAATATAATGTAGTTGATAGTACAATAAATGGTTTTTATGGTTTGGACATTTGCTCAGATGGTGGAATCGTTATATCAGGATTAATTTGGGATTTACATACTTACACTCACTTACCAGTTGCCATGTGGGTAGTCAAAACCGATTGCAAAGGCAATGCAACTGCATGGAGCAACACTTGTTCTCAAGCAGGCATTGAGGAATTTAATGATGAGGTCTCACCAACTTGGTTCACCTTATATCCAAATCCAACTACAAGTAATTTTTCTGTGCAATGCACACTTCCTGAAAACAGCAAAAAAAACACGATTTCTATCTATGATGCCATGGGGAAATTGATGCAAATTGTGCCGATTTCCGCTTTTTCCAATGTAGCGGTAGAAATTGATGCAAGCGGTTTTGCGAAGGGAGTTTATAGCATTGTTTTGTCATCTGACAAGCAAATTTTGCAAACGCAGAAGTTGGTGAGGATGGAGTAAACTCAAGAGTTCGATTATCTTTGCAACATGGCAGGAATTTACATCCACATTCCATTTTGTAAACAAAAATGCACGTATTGCGATTTTCATTTCAGTACGAGCTATCAATCATACTATGATTCGATGATTTCTTGTCTTCAAAAAGAAATTGTTGCACGCAAGGATGAAATTCAAAATCAAGTGATTGAAACAATATATTTTGGAGGTGGAACGCCTAGTTTGCTTAAAACTGCTGATATTGAAAAACTTTTGCAAACGATTCATGCAACGTTTCATTGCGCTGAAAACTTGGAATGTACTTTAGAAGCCAATCCCGACGACATCACTTTGCAACAAGTTGAAGCATGGAAAAGTGCCGGAATTAATCGTTTGAGTATTGGAATTCAATCGTTTGATTCAGAAGATTTATTGTGGATGAATCGCGCGCATTCGGCTGATGAAGGATTAAATTGTATTCTCATTGCGCAAAAAGGCGGCATTAAAAACATCAGTTTGGATTTGATTTATGGTTTGCCAAATATGGACAATGACCGTTGGATGAAACAAATCCAGCAAGCCATTGATTTGGATGTCACACACATTTCTGCCTATTGTTTGACAGTGGAAGAAAAAACCGCTTTGCATCAATTGGTGAAAAAGAAACAAATTCAACCCGCAAGCAACGAGCAGCAAAGTGAGCAATTTGAATTATTGATTTCCGCTTTGAAAAATGCAGGATTTGAGCATTATGAAATTTCTAACTTTGCGAAACCGGGATTCATTTCGAAGCACAACAGCAATTATTGGACAGGCATTCATTATTTAGGAATTGGACCTTCAGCACACAGTTTTGATGGCAATTCTCGTTCTTGGAATATTGCTAATAATCAGCAGTACATTCGGTTAATCAACTCCAATGAAATTGCTTTTGAAAAAGAAATATTGTCGACCAAAGATCAGTTCAATGAATTGTTGCTCATCGGTTTGCGCACAAGTTGGGGAGTTGACATGAATCAATTGAAAGAACAGATGACTTTCTCAGAAGAATTTAAACGCAATTTAACAGATTTTCAGTCTAAAAAATGGTTAAAAATAGTTGATAACCAAATTATTTTAACTGACGAAGGCAAACATTGGGCTGATTTTATAGCGCAGGAATTATTTGCATAATAGTTGAAAATAATTTCTCTTTTAAAATATTCTATCTGATTATTTTAAGTAAAATTACTTAGTTCTTTCTGATATTGACCCTTTAAATTTGTCTCAAGGTTGTTTCAATACTTAATTAAATCAGATGAAAAAAATCATTTTTCTTTTATTTTGCTTCAGCAGCACATTGGGGATTTCTCAAAAACAATACCTCACTTTTAAATCTGGTTTTACCACTGGATTAACTGGTTTAGGAAATTGGAAAGAATATGCTTCGATTTACAACGATGATAACCGAGATTTTTTGAAAACCAAACTCGGGAAAATGAACTTTACCAATGGCTATGAATTGGGATTGGGCTATAACATTATTTCAGCTGATAATATTGCGATTACAATTGAATTCATCAATGAACGCAAAATGGCTACAACTTCCGCTGAGTTCAAAGATCCCGCATTAGGTGAACGGGTTTTTGATGCACGATATACCACCAACACATTTGTTTTTTCTTTCGGTGGAAGTATGGAACATGTTGCATTAACTGCTGGAATTTATCTAGGTTTGAGTCAAACCAATCTCAGTGCATATAAAAAATACAGCGACGGTACGATTTCGTATGGAAATGAAAATGGTTCAAATGGAACATACAAGGCAAATGGGTTTTGCACAGGATTAAAAATAGGCGCGGACTTTTTTCTCACTCAAAACATTCACTTATACACCAATATTTTGGCTGGTGCTACGCTGGATTTGGGGAGCGACACTCCTTTGCCGACAGCATCAGGATTTGCTTTTCCATTGATTTATGTGAATAAGCATTTGACATTTCAAGTAGGGACGCGAATTGGAATAAATTGGTAAAATTTAAATTTTGAAATTATGAGAATTAGCATCATCATATCCACAATATTGATTGTTCTTTTTGGCTCTTGCAGAGGATTGAACGAGCGAATGAAAATTAAAAAGTACGACGGAACTTGGACCATTAAAATAATTGAATCATCAGAGTTTGATTCTCTCGGAAACATCGTAAATACAGTTTCAAATTCAAATTTAGTAGGCGAAATGATTTTATTGCGAGACAATACTTTCACCACCAACAATGTTGAATTGACAACTTTTATCAATGCACAAGGTGATTGGAGTATCTATTACCGATCAAAAAAGGAGGTGTTATTACTAGGCAAATTAAGAGCCACTGTTTTGAAAAGAACCAAAAAAGAACTTCAATTTCAATTGAACGAAGGAGATGGAACCGGCAAAGTTTCAAAGAGACACACACTTTCGTTTGATTTCAAAGAAGATGTGTAATCATGTCTTGTTTGAATTTCCTTTTGCGGAAGACTTTATAGGATTCCAAAGTAATTCTTTATAGAGATAATATAATGTAAGTTAAAAAGTTCAGCCCTGCGGGAGCGTAATCGTCATAACGATGGGCGATGCCCGTCGTGCGCAAGCACATGTGACTTCCAAGGCCTGAAGGGCCGTAGTCCAACATCATCTCTTTTTAACTTACAGCGAAAATTAAAATCGCTTAAAAACCATATAGAAAATTCTATTCAACATCAATTCATTATCTTTGCCCAATAAAATTTAAGCAAATTAATTAATTATGAGTTTTAGCGAACTTTCCAGTCAAGAAATTCAGCGTCGCGAGACCCTGAACAAGCTGCGTGAGATGGGCATCGAGCCGTATCCAGCAGCGTTGTATCCTGTAACAGATTATACGCAAGGTATAAAGGATAATTTCGTGGAAAGTAAACAGGTTTGCGTGGCTGGTCGTATGATGAGTCAACGCATCATGGGTAAAGCTTCTTTTGCTGAAATTCAAGATAGTACAGGTAGAATTCAAGTATATTTCAACCGCGACGAAATTTGTCCTGGAGAAGATAAAACGCTTTACAACGAGGTTTTCAAAAAATTGTTGGATTTAGGTGATTTCATCGGAATCAAAGGATATTTATTTACGACGCAAGTAGGTGAAATCTCCATTCACGTTCAAGAATTTACCTTGTTGTCAAAATCGTTGCGACCACTTCCAGTGCCGAAAACTGACGACGACGGAAAAGTACACGATGCTTTCACAGACCCCGAATTGCGTTACCGTCAGCGTTACGTTGATTTGGTTGTCAATCCACAAGTGAAAGAAGTGTTTGTGAAAAGAACGAAACTGTTTACAGCCATGAGAAACTTCTTCAACGAAGCGGGTTACATGGAAGTAGAAACACCAATTTTACAAGCAATTCCAGGTGGAGCGGCAGCGCGTCCGTTTATCACACATCACAATGCGTTAGACATTCCATTATACATGCGCATTGCCAATGAATTGTATTTGAAACGATTGATTGTTGGTGGATTTGATGGCGTGTACGAATTTTCAAAAAACTTCCGCAACGAAGGAATGGATCGTACGCACAATCCAGAATTTACAGCCATGGAAATCTATGTTTCATACAAAGATTACAATTGGATGATGGATTTTACGGAGCAACTATTAGAACATTGCGCCATTGCTGTTAACGGAACTTCAGATTGTACATTTGGTGAAAATCAAATCAGCTTCAAAGCGCCATACAAACGTGTTACGATGCGTCAATCAATCATTGATTTCACCGGTTTTGACATCGATGGAAAATCAGAAGAAGAATTGAGAGCGGCTGCAAAAGGCATGGGAATTTCTGTGGATGAAACCATGGGGAAAGGAAAATTGATTGATGAGATTTTTGGAGAAAAATGCGAAGGAAACTACATTCAACCAACGTTCATTACGGATTATCCGAAAGAAATGTCACCATTGTGTAAAGTTCACCGCGACAATCCAGAATTAACAGAACGTTTTGAATTAATGGTTTGCGGAAAAGAAGTTGCAAACGCTTATTCAGAGTTAAACGACCCAATTGACCAAAGAGAACGTTTTGAAGATCAAGTGCGTTTGTCTGAAAAAGGCGATGACGAAGCCACAGGTTTAATTGACCAAGATTTCTTGCGCGCATTGGAATACGGAATGCCACCAACTTCTGGTTTAGGAATCGGAATGGACCGTTTGATTATGTATTTAACAAACAATCCTTCGATTCAAGAAGTGTTGTTTTTCCCACAAATGCGCCCAGAAGTGACAACGCAAAAAATAGAACTTTCAGACAACGAAAAATTGATTGCAAGTGCAGTTGAAAAAATTCAAAAAGGACTTTTATTAGACGTGAAAGAAACAGTGAATTTGAGTAACAAAGCTTGGGACGTCGCCGTAAAAAACCTGACTAAAGCAGGAATATTGAAAGTAACGAAAGAAGAGGATGTTTTGTATATACAGATAGGATAATTCTATAAAAATCTATAATTCAAGCCCTTTTGATTAATTCAGAAGGGCTTTTTTGTGAGCTAATCTTTTGATTCATTGTTGTTATTTGTAGAAATAAACTTCTTATTCTGCAAGCGTTTAAAGTTTAGACTACGTTCTCCGAAATTGATTAATAAGCCCACTTCAAGATTGTAAGCTTCTAAATAATTAATTGCTTGCGCAAAATGAACATCTTCCAATTTGGTTGTAGCCTTCAGTTCCACGGATAAAATACCCTCCACCAAAAAATCTACACGTCTAGTGCCTATTTGTTTATTCTGATAGTAAATAGGCATTTCAAACTCTCGCGAAAATAGAATATCGGCCAATGAAAACTCAATTTCTAAAGCACGTTGATAAATGACTTCTTGAAAACCGTTTCCTAAAGTAGAATGCACTTTCATCGCGCAGCCAATTACCTTTGAAGTTAGGTCGGAATATTTGTATTGTTGGTTAATCATACTATTAAAGATAGTAAAAAACACGTAACGCACATTGTCTGAACCTTGATTTTTTTGATTGTTGTGATTAGAATGATTTGTTTACTCCACCATCACGTCTTGCTCCCATAAATCATTGAATCATACAAATCATAGTTCAGACGATTTTATTGTATTTTGGAGGTATGGCTGAAAATATGAATGGAAATGTTTTCATAAATATATCTTCTTTTAATATGCAAAACTTTTCACCCTTTTCCTAAAGTGCGTTGTAAAAAATTGAAAAAAGCAATTAAAAATACAAAGAGCTGTTACTTATGCGTTCTCATACTCTTCAACGTTTCAAACGCTTTCACATATTCGTCTAACCTCGTTGTGAGCGCGAGCAACTGATGAGGTGTTGCCGCTGGAAACAAACTCTTCAACTGTTTTTTGGCGCTGAGAATCGCATTTTGTGCTTCGGTTTCATTTCCAAGTTCATAGGCGTTTGCCATGTTTTTCAAGGATTGATTTACAATCGCAACAGCCAACATTTGTTTGTGGGATTTGTCGATGGTCATGTCTAAATTTCCAGTCGCTGTTGTCCATTCCAACGGAATACTTTTTTCTAAAATGACTTCTTTTTCCGTCACTGCATCGGTATATTTTAGCTGCACTTTTACAGGTTGTTTTTCGATGCTTTGCGTTGCGTTTATCAAATCAAATTTCACCAATGCCATTTGATTTAAACCAGGAAAAAGGTGATCGATTTTCACTTGCATTTTTCCCGGTTTTACCACTTCATTTTCGTAGCCAAAAAGCTGTTTGTAAACCAATTGATCATTGTAAAAAAGAGACAATTGTGCTTTCTTTGCCATTGGATATAAAATGCTCTCCATTTCCTTTTGAAACGCTTCGTCCATCCCTTTGACATCTCCTGCAAAGTGTAACATTCCGCCGCCTGCAGAAGCCAATTGCGCCAATAGCGCTTGGTTGTAATCCATGCCCACGCCAATGGTCGAAAGTTCGATTCCCTTTTTGATGTTTTCTTTGGCTTTCGCAACTACTTCTTCTGGCGGATAAGAATCGTATCCATCGGTCAACAACACCACACGATTCATGTACTTTCCACCTAAATTTTTCGAAACTTCCGCAAATCCTTTCACCATTCCGTCGTAGATTACAGTGCCACCGCCGGCTTGAATCGAATAGATAATGTCAATGACACTTTTCTTGTCGCCCAATTTTTGTGCTGGTATCGCCACAACAGCTTGATCGTCAAAAACAACAATCGAAACAATATCCGTTGGTCGCAGTTGACTGATGAAATTCACCAAGGCTTTTTTCAATTGGTCGATGCGGTCGTAACCCATCATGGAACCACTTTTATCGATTACAAAACTGATATTGAGCGGAATATTTGATTTTCTAGTCAAATTGGATCTCGTTTTCAATCCGACTTCGAGCAATGCTTCTTTCGAATTTTCATTGAATTTGTTTCCCCATTGCAAATAAAAATCAATGTCGCCAGCAGCAGGTTCTGGATACTGTTTGTCCACGAATTGTTGCACATCATACAAAATTAAATTCGAGATTTTTGGAATGAAATTTTCAATATTTTCCAATCTTGGATCTGGCACATAATGCACATATTTTGTCTGAAAACCAATGCCTTTCACTTGCGATAAATCGATTACATCCGCGTCATGCTGAAAGGTAAAATCAACCATGTATTTCCCACGAATTGGAAGCATAAAATCGACTACTCCTTGATCATTGGTTTTTGCTTTGTAAACATCATTGGATTTCAACATGCGCAAATAAACATCTTCGTTGATTCCACCATTTTTACCCCCATTTACTGTCAATTTGATATGAGCATGCGATGAACTCGGTTTTGGATCTGCAGGAATTTGTTGCACAATGAAACCATCTTTGGCTGTTTCTGTGAAGTTTTTTTTCTGAAACAACATGGTTTGTGTCATCGTCACTGCTCGATTGTCGGTATCATACCAATGAATCGATTCAACGCCGTCGATGTCGAAGTCGAATTTACTATTCAAAGGCAATTGAAAAATCGCTTGTCCTTGCGCATTGGTAATCGCTTTGTACTGCGTTTTGGATTCAAAACAGGTCATTGCCACTTCAATTCCTGGAAAAACCGTTCCTTTTTGGTCTTTCAGTAAAATCGTGATTATCGCTTCATTTCCAGTATTTTTAACTGTTGGACTCAATTTTTGTTCAACCACTTTGAATGCAATTGTGCGTCTGTCTGGTCTTGGTTCGCGCTCTCGCAAATAGTCTTGTAAATTATAGGTAATTGTTCTTGAAGCTTCACCGCCATTTGGTGTTTTCACAACAAAACAATTGCGCATTTCTCCGACGGTCACGGACCATTCTTTTCCCTTTTTGAATGCATAAGCCAAAGAACCAGTTGCATCGGTTTTCATCGCCAATCTTTCGTATGTGCTTGTTTCGATAAAGACCACGTCGCGATTTACGTCAGGTTTTCCCTGTGTATTGTTGACAGTAAGCTTGTAATTAAATTCTGTTTGAGCGATTCCAAAATCAGCAACAAAAAGCAAAAATAGGAGAAATAAATTTTTCATAAGGAGTAATTTCAGGATATAACAGAATTGCTTTGAATCTGTTACAACATTTCAAAATTAGATGAATTGTGTTGAGTTTGAAATAACGCATTTAGGTGATTTTTCAACTTCTCGCTGCAATTCCAGCTTTTCTTTGTACTTTTAATACTATGGAAAATGAACTTTCAAAAATCAATGATTCCATTGATCAATCGATGAATTCGAAAGATTTTGTCTTGCTTACCCAGCGGCAGATTGCCAAAGATTTTCGCCAGCATGGGTTTGAATTTGAAGCAGATTTTGAAACTGATGCTAGAACACTTTCGGATTTATTAGAAACATTGCGTTTCAAATTGGGAGATATCGCAGAAAATCACCGATCTAAATGGCTTCCGTTGATGTATTCTCTGGATATTTCAGAGAAAAATTATACCCGTTTTTTCAGCAATGCAGATAAAAATTGGTTGGAAGATTTTGCCATGATTGTCATAAAAAGAGAAGCGCAAAAAGTGTTTTTCCGAGAAAAATTGCGCTGATTGAATTAAAAATTGACATTTTGCCGATTTTTATGAAATAAAAGGGTTAATTGTCATGGTAAAAATGATAAAAATCTTAATTTCGCAACTCCATTAATGCGCACAGAAACATGGATAAAGTAACATACGTTGGAAATGCAGATGTAACTGCTATCGACTATTTGTATAAAGAATACCTAAATGATCCACAAAGCGTGGATATTGGTTGGCAAAAATTCTTCGAAGGATTTGATTTTGCCCGCACTAATTTTGACGATGACGGAGCAATTCCTGAAAATTTTCAGAAAGAATTCAAAGTAATCAACTTGATTCAAGGCTACAGAACCAGGGGACATTTGTTTACCAAAACCAATCCTGTTCGAGATCGTAGAAAATATACACCGACACTTGAAATTCAAAACTTTGGTTTAGAAGAATCAGATTTGAACACGGTTTTTCAATGTGGTGAAGAAATCGGAATCGGCGCGGCGACTTTGAAAGACATTATCGCTCATTTGGATGAGACTTATTGTCAATCAATTGGAATTGAGTTTGCTTACATCAGAGATCCCGAAAGATTAAATTGGATCAAAAACAAGATCGAACTTAAAAATCGTCCAGTTTACGATGCAGATCGAAAAATTGAGATTTACAAAAAATTAAATCAAGCGTCAAACTTCGAAGCTTTTCTTGGAAAAAAATACGTTGGACAAAAACGTTTTTCTGTTGAAGGTGGTGAAGCTTTGATTCCTGCGTTAGATACATTGGTTCACAAAGGTGCGGATTTAGGAATTGAATATTTCGTGATGGGAATGGCCCACCGTGGAAGATTAAATACTTTAACCAACATTTTCGAAAAACGTCCCCAAGATATTTTCTCAGAATTTGAAGGAAAAGAATTTGATTTCGAAGATGATTTTGACGGAGACGTAAAATATCACCAAGGATATACGACTGAAATTACGGCCAAAAACGGTAAAAAAGTTGGTCTAACGCTTTCACCAAATCCTTCGCATCTTGAAGCAGTTGATCCTGTCGTGCAAGGAATTGCGAGAGCTAAAATAGATTTGATTTTTAAGGACGAGAAAAAAATGTGTTCTGTAATGATTCACGGTGATGCAGCCGTTGCTGGTCAAGGAATAGTTTACGAAATCATTCAAATGGCACAATTAGACGGTTACCGCGCAGGTGGCACAGTTCACGTTGTTGTCAATAATCAAGTTGGATTTACAACCAATTATTTGGATGCGCGTTCTTCAACTTATTGTACAGATGTTGCTAAAACAACACTTTGTCCTGTTTTCCATGTAAATGGAGATGACATTGAGGCGGTTACCAAAACAATGGAATTGGCAATTGAATACAGACAAGTGTTTAACCGCGATGTTTTTGTAGATTTATTGTGCTACAGAAAATACGGACACAATGAAGGCGATGAGCCTAAATTTACGCAACCAAGTTTGTACAATATCATTGCAAAACATCCAAATCCAAAAGATATTTATTTGAAACAATTGGAAGCTGAAGGCGTTTTGAACAGCGAGAAGGCAAAGCAATTGGAAGATGAATACAATGCATTTTTAGAGAGTGAACATGAAATTTCACGTAAAAATGAAAAAGCAATTGTTTGGGATTTCTTGAAAAAAACTTGGGAAGGTTACCGCCACAGCAAACATGAAGATTTTGAAAAATCGATTGAAACTGGTGTTGACAAAGCAACGTTATTGGATTTGGGTCGAAAATTGGCGACACTTCCAGAAGGAAAAAAATACTTCAGAAAAATATCCAAAATCTTTGAAGATCGTATAAATGCAATTGAGGGAGACAAATTAGATTGGGGTTCTGCAGAAATGTTGGCTTACGCTACTTTGTTGGCTGAAGGACATCCAGTTCGAATTTCTGGACAAGATGTTGAACGAGGAACTTTCTCTCACCGTCATGCTGTTGTAAAAACAGAAGATACGGAAGAAGAAGTGATTACATTGAATAATTTGTCTGATTCACAAGCACCTTTTGCTATTTACAATTCATTGCTTTCAGAATATGCTGTGTTGGGTTATGAATATGGTTATTCTTTGGCAACACCAAATGGATTGACAATTTGGGAAGCACAATTTGGAGATTTCTTCAATGGTGCGCAAATCATGATTGATCAGTTTATCACTGCTGGAGAAGACAAATGGTCAACACAAAGTGGATTGGTGATGTTGCTTCCTCACGGATACGAAGGTCAAGGAGCTGAGCACTCAAGTGGAAGAATTGAAAGATTCTTGCAACAATGTGCTGATGACAATATTCAAGTAGTTAACACTTCTACGCCAGCGAACCATTTTCACTTGTTGAGAAGACAATTGAAACGTGAATTCCGCAAACCATTGGTTGTTTTTTCTCCTAAAATGTTATTGCGTTATCCCAATGCGGTTTCCTCATTAGACGAAATGGCAAAAGGAAGATTCCAAGAAGTAATCGATGATTCAAAAGCAAACAAATCGCAAATTGACACGGTGGTTTTCTGCTCGGGAAAATTCTATTACGAAGCTTCGGAAAAAGCAGCAGAAATGGGCGTTGACAATATGGCTTTCGTAAGAATCGAGCAATTGTATCCTTTGCCAAAAACACAAATTGATGCAGTTATTGCAAGCTATCCAAATGCGAAAAACTTAGTTTGGGCGCAAGAGGAGCCTGAAAATATGGGTGCTTGGAGATACATGGCGATGCAATTGAGATCGATGAACTTACATGGAGTTTACAGAAAAGCTTCAGCAGCTGCAGCGGAAGGATCCTCTTCTTTGCACAAAAAACGATTGAAACAATTGTTTGAAGATTTATTCCAATTTGCAAACGTTGCAGCAAAATAACTGAAAATTAACGCATTAAAATAAAGAACATGTCAGTATTAGAAATGAAAGTACCAAGCCCGGGAGAATCAATTTCAGAGGTAGAAATCGCTTCTTGGTTGGTTTCAGATGGTGATTATGTAGAAAAAGATCAAGCAATTGCAGAAGTTGACTCAGACAAAGCAACATTGGAATTGCCAGCAGAACAAAGTGGAATTATCACTTTGAAAGCAGAAGAAGGAGAAGTAGTAAAAGTTGGACAAGTAGTTTGTTTGATTGATACTTCCGCTGCTCGTCCTGCTGGAAGCGCTGCACCTGTTGCAGAAGCTCCAAAAGCGGAAATCGTTGCTGAAAAAGCGGCGCCAGTTGTGGAAGCGAAAGCAGCACCTAGCCCTAATCCAGTGAATGAAAAAGCATCTTATGCTTCAGGAACGCCATCGCCAGCGGCTTCTAAAATTTTAGCTGAAAGCGGAATTCCTGCGAATAAAATTAGCGGAACAGGAAAAGAGGGTCGCATTACAAAACAAGATGTTTTAGCAGCAATGTCTGCTGGAATTTCTTCTGATGCTGTTCAAGGTTGGGGCGGAACAAGAGATACAAGCCGCGAAAAAATGTCGATGTTGCGTCGTAAAATTGCAGAACGTTTGGTTTCTGTGAAAAACGACACAGCGATGTTGACTACTTTCAACGAATTGGATATGAAACCAATCATGGATTTGAGAGCTAAATACAAAGACAGCTTCGCAAAATCTCACGATGTAAATTTAGGATTCATGTCTTTCTTCACGAAAGCAGTAACTGAAGCATTGAATTTATATCCAGCGGTAAATGCACAAATTGATGGAAATGAAGTAATCTACCACAATTATGCAGACATCGGAATCGCAGTTTCATCTCCAAAAGGTTTGATGGTGCCAGTTGTTCGCAATGCGGAGCAAATGACTTTGGCGGAAATTGAAAAAGAAATCAAAAGGTTGGCAATCAAAGCGAGAGATGGAAAAATCACGCCTGACGATATGACTGGAGGTACGTTTACAATTACAAACGGTGGAGTTTTTGGCTCGATGATGTCGACACCAATTATCAACCCACCGCAATCTGCGATTTTAGGAATGCACAACATCGTTGATCGTCCTGTGGCAATCAATGGGAAAGTTGAAATTCGTCCGATGATGTATTTGGCGCTTTCTTATGACCACAGAATCATTGATGGCAAGGAATCAGTTAGTTTCCTTGTGAAAGTGAAAGAAATGTTAGAAAATCCTGAAAGAATGATTTTTGGGGGGAAAGATCCTTTGCAAGTGTTGTTGGGATTATAAAATAAATAAGTTAATAAAAAAGCGTGGAAAATTTAAATTCCACGCTTTTTTTGTTTCAATAAAATCCCTAGAATTAATTACAAGTCGGAATTTCCATATCGTTGAAAATATCGATGTCTGAATTATACCTGGTGAGCAAATCTCTTTTCTGAATGCAGGTCAATTCATCTTCAATTCTATCGTAGTCCCAACTTCTTTGTGAAGGTGCAATTTTATCGAAGTTTTGATATACAAAATCAACCCAATTTCTAGTTTCAGAAGCGTTTAAATCACTTAAAAACATGAAAGAATTGTTGAATTCATGAATGGTTTGTTTGATACAACTCGATTGTTTGTAACCATCTAAAAATTTATCGAAAGCATTGTGTTCACCTAAATCTTTCAACAAATGAATTTTGTCTATCATTTCTTCTTGCCCGCTTTCTGGCAAAGAACAAACATTGTAAACCATTTTTTCAAGCGCATCTCTGAATGACTTTTTAATTGTTCTATTTACAGCATAATTTCCGTAATCCAACCTGGCAGAAAAATATTCAATGTTTCCTGTTTGAATAAATTCTGTGAGTCGCTGTTTGTCTTCTTGATCAATTCCTGATTTTCCAACTAATTTGTCTAACCAGCGAATATAAGAATCCACAGGAATGTCATCTTTAGATTGATTCATTGCCAAAACGATGTTTTTCCTCCATTTGGAAGATGTTTTACAATGGTCAATGATTCGATCTTCGTTGGCGTCTGAAAGCGTATTTAAATCTTTGTCAATGAGCATATAGGACGCTTCAGTATTTAGCTCATCGTCAGGCGAAACGCTGCATAAAATATCAACCAACACTTTGTCGTCCAGGCTTTCCAATGTTTGATAGCCTGAAAGATGATCTAAAATCGCTCTTCTGGGTGATTTCAATTCATTTAAATTCAGGGATTTAAAATCGTAGAATTTAGTTTTATTGTCCTTGAATTTAGAATATGAAACAAATACATTTTTCTTAAAAACATCAAAAATGGCTGCAGTATGACTTCCTATTCCTATCGCAAAGTGACTTCTATCTTTGGATCTTTTGATTTTCAATTGACTGATAAACCAATCTATTTCAGAATCTTCCGTACAAGGATATTCCATCAAAATCTTGCGCTGCGGTGTTTTAAGCGAATAGACATATTCATAGGTTACATCGCGACCACCAAAAATTTTTCCGCGTCGTTTGCTAATTCTCAATTCTACCAAATCAACAGGCAAAGAAATAACTTTTCCCGCATGCATGAATTCAAACATTTCGGTATCTAATGTCTTTGTGGTGGTAATTGTTTGACAAGAAGTGATTAAGGCCAGAACACCAGCACTTAAAAAAAGTAGAATTTTACGCATGACTATAAACGATTGAAGATTCATCCACCAAAGAATCGCCGCGCATTCTCAGAAACAATTGAATCAAGGCAACAACGTCTTTTTCACAGTAAACTTTGATGCGCTCCAAATCTTTTTCTTCGTAATAAACGCGGGCTACATCTGCCCCAGAAATGTCGTCTTTTGGTGTTGGAATATTGAAAATGTGACACAAAAGTGCCAAGGAAGTGTACGCTTTGTAATCTCCAAATTTCCACAATTCCATGGTATCCAAATGGGATATTTCCCAAGGTTTTTTTCCAGCAATATCTAAAATACTTGGAAGTTTCATTCCGTTGATTAACAATCTCCTACAGATAAAAGGAAAATCAAATTCTTTCGCATTGTGGCCGCATAAAATGTGGTAAGGTGTGTTGTATCGATCTTCCAATAATTTGACAAATTGTTTCAATAAAGTTGCTTCGTCATCGTGGTAAAAAGACTTCAAACGAACTTCTCTTCCTGTGCGGGTTTCGTGCACAAAACCAACTGATATACAAATGATTTTGCCAAATTCAGCATAAATTCCAGCCCGGTCATAAACGCCTTCTGCATCTGTTTCTTTTTGTAAAAATTTCGTTTTTTGGTCGTACAATTTTTGCCCTTCCGGACTCATTTCATCAAATGTTTGGTGTTGTGGAACAGTTTCAATATCGAGAAACAAAACTTTGTCAAGGAGTATTTTTTCTAACATGTAATAATGGTTTTGAATAGAATGAAATTACGCTAAATTTTTAGATTGTCAAACTTTCGGTCAATATTTTTTGGTTTTATTAGCTGATTTTCAATCTAAATTACATTTACTTTCATACTGAAAGTAGAGAGAACAAATTTTTGTTTCATCAAATTAAAATATATAAATCCTATCTTTGTTCTAATTCAAAAACAATGGCAGAAGATTTATTGATTCAGGGAAATTCCAAAGCGGAAAAATACGAAACGTTGCTTCCACAATTGCAAGCATTGATCGCTGGCGAAGCTAATTGCGTAGCTAATTTGGGAAATCTTGCTGCTGGTTTGAAAGAAACATTTGGTTTCTTCTGGGTCGGATTTTATTGGGTGAAAAACAATGAATTGGTACTAGGACCTTTTCAAGGATCAATTGCCTGTACAAGAATTGCCAAAGGAAGAGGCGTTTGTGGCACTGCTTGGGAACAAAAAACCATTCAATTGGTGCCAGATGTCGAACTTTTCCCTGGTCACATCGCTTGCAGTTCGCTTTCCAAAAGTGAAATTGTAGTTCCAATCCTTAAAGGCGAAAATGTTGTCGGTGTATTAGATGTCGACAGCGACCAACTCAATGATTTTGACGAAACGGATGCAAAATATTTATCAATTATTTGTCAATGGATAAGCGCATATACTTTTTAATTTTTACCCTTGTTTTGCTTTTGGGTTCTTGCGCACAAGTTGGCACCATCACGGGCGGACCAAAAGATGAAACGCCACCCAAAACGGTCGAAAGTGGCGTTACACCTCCAAATGGAAGTTTGAAGTTTCAATCAAAAACGATTGTATTGAAATTCAATGAATACATCAAACTCAATAATCCAACAGAAACAATTTCGCTTGTTCCTGCGGATGCGAAAATAGTGGCTACAACCAAAAAGAAAACGGTTACTTTGAATATTGAAGGCGATTTAAAGCCGGCTACGACCTACGCGATTTACCTCAATTCAACGATTCAAGACATCACGGAAGGAAATGATTCTTTAATTCAATATGTATTTTCTACGGGAGATTTTATCGATACTTTGAAATATACCACTTTTGTGACCGACGCTTTTACTTATCAGCCTTTGAAAGATGTTTTGGTAGGATTGTATGGCATTGCAGACAGCATTTACAAAGCAAAACCAGCCTATTTCAGCAAATCAGGCGCAGATGGTAAAGTGGAAATGTCTTACATAAAGCCTGGACAATATCAATTGTTGGCTTTTGAGGACAAGAACAAAGATTTGACGCTTCAAAAAACAGAACGTGTTGGTTTTAGAAATCAATTCATTCAAATCGATTCAAATGTTGTCGACAGCATTCCTTTGCGGGTTTTCAAACAAAAAGGCGGAATCAAAACGCGTGCTGCATTTCAAGGACCTGCTTTGGTCAATGTCGGTTCCAATCGCAGTTTGGAAAATGCTACTTTTTGGGTAAATGGAATTCCTGCGAATGTAAATCATGTGTTCAGAAAAGATTCCATTTCGTTGCTCGTTGATCATCAAAATAAAAGTTCGTTAGAGCTGATTGTGAAAACCAATGAAGCGATTGATACTTTCAACATCAAAACTTTTGAAACAGAAAGAAACAAGAAAGCAGGATTTGAAACGAACTTAAAAAATGGTATCATTCCAACGGGTGAAAAGTTGATTTTAAAGTTTACCGATTTCATCGATTCCTATGACACAAATTTGATTTATGTTGAAAATAAAGATTCGTTGAAACTAAATTATTCGTTTACTAAAATTGATTCAAATATGATTGAAGTATCGATTCAACAAAACGAATTTAAAAACTTGAATTTAAATCTATTAAAAAATTCCATTAATTTTAAGAATAATAACGAATTTAATAGTTCTAAAATTGAAATTAAACAATTTTCGGAATCAGAATTTGGTACAATTATTTTGTCGACAAATGGCATTCCTGAAAATGCTTTTGTTGAAATTTTACAAAGAAATGTGGTAGTGCAAACGTGGTATCCAAATGACATAAAGAATAATCAAATTATTGCGAAATTGTTACCTGAAACTTATTCGTTCAGAATTGTTTTAGACGAAAATAAAAACCAACAATGGGATGATGGTTCGCTGGAAGCAAAAATACAACCAGAAGAAATTTTGTTTTTCACGAAAGGTGTGAAGGTACGCGCCAATTGGGAAATTGAAGTTGCTTTGATTCCTGAGAAATAATGGACAGCAACGCCACCATAAAATCAGCTTTTAGTTCTTGGAAAATGGCAATTGCCATTGTTTTGGGGTTGGGAATTGCTGCTTGGATGATGTTCAACAGTTTACAGCAAAAACATTTTGTAGAAACCAAACAAGGAAAAGGAACTTACCGCTGGGTTGATGTAAATCATAATCAAAAAGTCGACTTTCATTTGTCTTCCGAATTCAAAAAATCGAAAAATGGCGATTACAAAATCGAAGAAATTGGCGATTTGTTGCAGCAAATCAATTGGACAGGAAAATCTCTATTTTGGATTTTGATGGCATTGTTTTTCATGGTTGGTAGAGATTTTGCCTACATGTTAAGGATAAAAATTTTAACGCAAAAACGATTGACTTGGAAAGCGAGTTTTAATGTCATCATGTTGTGGGAATTTGCATCTGCACTTTCACCAGGTGTTTTGGGCGGAACAACCGTTGCCATGTTTATTTTGAACAAAGAAAAAGTGGATTTAGGTCGATCAACAGCCATTGTAGTAATCACAGCGATGATGGACAATTTATTTTATGTTCTGCTAGTGCCTTTTGTTTTCCTTTTCATTCAACCTAGTTTGCTTTTTCCATCAGAAACTGGCGCGCAACAAGGCGTGGAAGCAGCGTTTTGGTTGGCTTACATCGTTTTTTCATTGATTTGTGTGTTGCTTTTTATCAGCATTTTTTGGTATCCACAGTTGATGAGCCGCTTTCTGAAGTTTGTATTCAGACTTCCGTTTCTTAAAAAATGGAGAAATAAAGCGGAAGAAACTGGAAAAGAAATCATTATCACGTCTAAAGAATTCAAAAAAGAATCTTGGAAATTTTGGTTGTGCAGTTTCGGCGCAACAGTGCTTTCTTGGACATCAAGGTATTTGGTAATCAACTGTATTTTAGCTGCATTCCTAAATTTGAGTTTCAACAACCACTTTTTTATTCTCGCCAAACAATTGGTTTTGTGGTTGCTTATGCGCATCAGTCCAACACCAGGCGGAAGTGGCGTCGCGGAATATGCATTTGGTGAATTAATGTCAGATTTCAGTCATTCTGCACTGTTATTAGCAGGTTTGGCACTTTTGTGGAGATTAATTTCTTATTTTCCTTATTTATTTATTGGTGCACTATTGTTGCCTAAATGGCTGAAAAAGAAAGATTAAGGTCGATATTAAAAAAATATGTAATTTATATCAATTCTAAATTAACTTTCTTGACAAAACCATGACAAACCAAAAAGTCTGTATCCCCAACTTTGCAGTAGAATCAAGAGAATACATGTTAGAGCAATTTCATATTATAGCATTTACGCACAGAAATTTCGATGTCAGCGAGGTTGGGAAGTTACACATCCAATCAGACTCACAAGAAGCGCGTTTGGGCGCATTGAAAAATGAAATGAATTTGAGCGAATTGATGTTTTTATCTACTTGCAACCGAGTTGAATTCCTCTTTTGTACAGAAGAAGCTGTTTCTGAATCATTTTTGATGAATTTCTTTTATAATTTGTATCCTGATTATGAAAATGAACAAATTCAAAATTTTGTCAGTTTAGGAAACGTTTATTCAGGATTATCAGCAGTAGATCACATTTTGCAAGTTGCATCTTCCATCGATTCAATGATTGTGGGCGAAAGAGAAATCATCACGCAAGTGAGAAACGCTTTTGAAGATTCTCGAAAAATGAATTTGACAGGCGATTTTATCCGTTTGGTGATGCGTCATACAGTAGAAACAGCGAAAAAAGTGTATACTGAAACAAACATCGCAAGACGTCCAGTTTCAGTTGTTGCCTTGGCTTACCATACTTTGAGAGACATGAACATCTCCTTGGATGCACGTATTTTGATCATCGGTGCGGGAATGACAAACACCAACATGGGAAGATTTTTGAAAAAACACAAATTCAAAAATTTCGCTGTTTTCAATCGTACTTTCTCTAAAGCTGAAACATTGGCTGCAGATTTACACGGAATCGCTTATCCTTTGGAAGCACTGAAAACGTATGAAAAAGGTTTTGACATCATCATAACTTGTACGGGTTCTGAAAATCATGTAATTACTCCAGAAATTTACGAACAATTGTTGGCGAATGAAACCAGCAGAAAAGTAGTTATTGATATTGCTATTCCACACGATTTAGATGCAAAAATTGTTGCCAAACACAACGTTACGCATATTTCAGTAGATGTATTGCAAAAAATTTCAGATCAAAATTTGAAAGAAAGATCGAATGAAATTGCACACGTGGAAGAAATTTTGTTGGAATCTATTTTGAACTTTCAGCACATTCAAAAAGTGAGGTCTGTTGAACTTGCGATGCGCGAAGTGCCTAAAATGGTGAAAGAAATTCGTTCAACTGCCGTAAATGAAGTTTTCAAAAACGATTTGAACAACTTAGACGATGAATCAAGAGAAATCTTGGAAAAAATCATTGGTTACATGGAAAAGAAATACATGAGTATGCCGATGAAATTGGCGAAAGAAATCATGTTAAAATAATATCAAATTACTGATAATCAAAAACCCAACTCATTCATGAAAAAAATTGTAATCGGATCTCGTGGAAGCGATTTAGCATTGTGGCAAGCTAATCATGTTAGAAAACAATTGGAAGATTTGGGTCACGAAATTGAAATCAAAGTAATTGTTACACAAGGAGATGCAATTCAGCATTTGAGTTTTGACAAATTAGAAGGAAAAGGTTTTTTCACCAAAGAAATCGAAACCGCTTTATTAGAAGGAACGATTGATTTGGCAGTGCATTCGCACAAAGATTTAGAAACAAATCCACCAAAAGGTTTGATGATTGCAGCTGTTTCAGAGCGTGAAGATCCTTCTGAATTGTTGTTGATCAATAAATCGAAACTTGATTTAACGCAAGAATGGAATTTGGTTGAGAAAGGAATCATCGGTACTTCTTCAGCAAGAAGAAAATCGCAAGTAATTCGATTCAGACCAGATTTGGAAATCAAAGATTTACGCGGAAATGTTCCTACAAGAATTCAAAAATTGAGAGACGGAAATTACGACGCCATTTTATTGGCCAAAGCGGGAGTGGATCGTTTGCAGTTAGATTTAAGTGATTTTCACGTCGAAGTTTTGGATCCAACAGTGGTAATTCCAGCACCTGCACAAGGAGTTTTGGCTTTGCAAATCAGAGAAAGCGATACAGAATTATTTGAAATTTTACAACAAATCAATCATCCAGAAGTAGCACAACGCATTGGTGTTGAGCGAAAAGTATTGAATTTATTAGAAGGCGGATGTCAATTGCCTTTGGGTGTTTATTGCGAAACTGAAAGTAAAGTGTATGTTTCCCACGCGAAAAACTGGGAAGACGGCGCAGACTGGATGTTGTATGAATTTGATGAATTGGAAAATATGGCAGAATTAATTGTCGAAGAAATTAATTCTGAGGAAGAATAAAGGTTATGAAATTCAATGTTTTAATCACCAAAACGGAAGAGGAAGTTTCTGAATTAAAAAAGTTTTGTGATGAAAACAACTGGTATTTGGTTTCCAATTCATTCATTGACTTCGAAATTGTAAAAGCAGAAATCCCTAAAAATTACGATTGGATTTTCTTCGGGAGTAGAAGAGCAGCTTATTATTTTTTACAACAAGCTGAAATTCCTTTAAATTGTAAAGTGGCTTGCATTGGTCAAAAAACCAAATCGCATTTGGAAAAAATGGGTCTTAAAGTTGACTTTTTTGGACAAGAATCTGGTAATCCTGAATCAGTCGCAAATGAACTAAAAAATCAAATAACAACTAAGTATTTAATTATTCCTATTTCCAATTTGAGCAATCATTCCATTGCCAGCACTTTCCCAAAAAATCAAGTTTGTGAAATGGTTGTTTACAAGACAAAAAATCAAACTAAAAAAATAAACGAAAAATTGGATTTGATTGCTTTCACAAGTCCATCAAACGTCAATGGTTTTCTGGTAGAGAATTCAATTCCTGTTGAATGTATAATCATCGCTTGGGGAAAGACAACTGAAAAACATTTAATTTCATTAGGTTACAAAGTAAATTACACCTTGAAAACCGCTTCAGAAGTTGAATTGATTGAAATTTTTAAATCGATTTAATCAAATCTCCGGTTTCTAAAAAGTCAATTATTGCGGTAGTTTGTTAAAATTTCACTATTCTTGTATAGCGTTTTAAAAGCTATTCATGAGAATAAGTTCCATTTTTTTGTTGTTTTTTTGGATTGTTTCTAGTTGTGATGGCTGGAATTCTAAGGAATTTGAGCATGCTGGTGGCACTTTCAGAATGGTGATAGACATGGATTTAGGAGCAAAACATCCGAATTTAGTCACCGATTATTACACCAATACCGTTTTTACGCAGATTTACGAAGGATTGGTTTCCCTTGATCCTGAGAATTTGAAGGTAAGGCCACAAATTGCTGAATCATTTACAACTTCTTCTGACGGAATCATTTACACGTTTAAAATTCGAAAAAACATTTTGTTTCATCCGCATCAGGCATTTGAATCTGATGACGACCGTATTTTAACCTTGGAAGACATTGTGCACAGTTTTGAACTTGCTTGTACCAAAGACAAAAAAGGTTTACCGACAGCAGCTTACACCACTATTTTTGAGAAAAACGTGCTTGGAGCAAAGGCGTTTTTCGATGGAAAAGCAAAAAAAATTGCTGGAATTCAAATCAAGGAAGAAAAACTAGAGATTAAATTGATTGCACAAGACATTAATTTCTTAAATAAATTAGCCAATATCAATGCAGCAATAACTTCTAAAAAGGTTTTCCTTTGTAAGAAACGTGATTTAATTGGAACTGGTCCATTTTGGTATGCAGAAACCTTAAACGATGCACAAAAAACAATCGTTCTAGAGAAAAACACAGATTATTATTTGAAAGACAGCAAAGGCTGCAGTTTGCCGTATTTAGATAGGTTAGAATTTATCGTTGAAGCCAACAAGCAAAAACAATTGGCACTGTTTGAAACAGGCAAAACGTCGATTATTACTTCATTACCAACTGAAGGTATTACCAAAATGTTGGACGGAAGAATCAAAGATTTCAACGGAGTTCCACCAGTTTTGGTTCTGAGAAACAATCCTTTGTTGGTTACCAATTACTATTTTTTCAACATGAAAGATCCGCGCTTTCAAGATTATCGAGTGCGACAAGCTTTCAATTATGCCATCAATCGAACAGCAATAACGAAAAACGTTTTACTTGGTCAAGCGCATGAAATTGGAATTTATGGCATTGTTCCACCGGTTACAAGTGTTTTGAAAAACTATGATTTTGAAGCTGTTGGCGCTGTTGGCTATGATTTTAATCCTGAATTGGCAAAAATGTTACTCTCAGAAGCTGGCTATCCCGAAGGAAAAGATTTTGGTGTTGTAAATTTGAGATTTAATTTTGGTGAAGTGGAGAGTGCTGTTGCGGCAGATTTTGCGGATCAAATCATTAAGAATTTGGGAATCACGATCAATTTGACAAGTTCTACATTTGAGGAACTAAACAAGGATGCAACGAATTTAAAAGGTGATATTTTCCGATCAGCTTGGAGCGCAGATTATAATAGTCCAGAAACTTTTTTGCAAAATTTTTATGGAAAAGTAGTTCCCAAAACTGTAGAACAACCCTCTGAAATCAATCAATCACGCTATTTTAATCCTAGTTTTGACGCTTATTATGAAATGGCTTTGAGAGAGCGAAAGATTTCAGAACAACAACGCTTTTTTAATTTGGCTGAAGTTGAATTGATGAAAAATCCACCGCTCATTGCTTTGTGGTACTCAGGAGACAATCAAATCATTTATTCGAAAGTTAGAAATTTAAAAGAAAACCCAGTGAATTACTTCAATTTCAGAGAAGTATATTTTAAGAATTGGACCAAAGAAGAATACCAAAACCAATACATGAAATGAAAAATCTAGTTTTAATTTTATACATTTGCTTTTCGGCTTTTTACAGCTTTTCACAACTTTCTCAAAATGTGCGTGGTAAAGTCGTTGACAATGAAAGTAATTTTCCTTTGTTGGGCGTAAAAATTCAAATTTATACCGCAGATTCAACCAGAATTTTCAAAGCGACAACGAATGAATTAGGTGAATTTGAAATCAAAAATGTACCTGTTGGTAAACATGATTTGGTCGCAGATTTTATTTCTTACGAAATCAAAACCGTTACCATTACAGTCAATACTGGAAAAGAAACCATTGTTCAATTGACCTTGAACGAAGCTTTTGTGAAGCAAGAGGAAGAAGTAGTTGTGAAAGCGCAGCGCAAAGGACAAACGATGAACGAACTTTCATTTATTTCTTCGCAACAATTTAGTGTGGAAGAAACGGATCGTTATCCAGGCTCAAGAGCTGATCCGGCGCGAATGGCATCCAATTTTGCAGGAGTTCAAGGGGCAGATGATTCTCGAAATGATATCGTTGTGCGCGGAAACTCGCCGCTTGGTATTGTTTGGAAAATTGAAGGTGTTGATATCCCAAATCCTTCTCACTTTGCCATTTCTGGAAGTTCTGGCGGACCAGTTTCCATTCTAAACAACAAGATTTTAGCGAATTCTGATTTTTTCATGAGTGCTTTTCCTGCTGAATATGGGAACAGTACTTCTGGAATTTTTGACCTTAAATTGCGCAATGGAAACGAAAAAATGCATGAAATTACAGCTCAATTTGGGGTTTTGGGGACTGAATTGATGGCAGAAGGTCCGATGAGCAAAAGCGGAAAATCGAGTTATTTGGCAATGGCAAGGTATTCAACATTAAGTATGTTCAAAGCGATTGGCGTTCAAATCGGAACTGACGCGGTGCCAACATACGGCGATATGGCATTCAAATTTAATTGGCAATTGAAAAAAGGTGGTTCACTTTCTTGGTTTGCGATTGGCGGAAAAAGTAACATCGCCATCAAAATTTCAGACCAAAAAGAATATTCTTCTGAATTTTACGGTGAAGGCGATAGAGATCAGTATTTTGGAACAACCATGGGTGTTTCTGGTTTGGTTTACAAAAAGGCTTTGAGCGAAAAAACTTTTTTGACATCAACGCTATCTGTATCTTATGAGAGACAAAATTCTCACCATGATTATTTGATTAGAACTTTGGATACGACTTACCAAAACGGAAATCCGATATACAACATCAACGTTGACTCAATTTATCCTTTGATGGGTTATGCTTTCACTACAACGAGACTTTCTGGTTATTTGAGTATCAATCACAAAATCAATAAATACCATTTGATCAAAGCTGGATTCAATGTTGAGGAGCAATTCATGAATATGAGAGATTCGGCGCTCACAGTCGATCAATCAAAATTTGAAACACGTTGGAATTATCAGGGAACTGCGATGCTCGTTCAACCATTCGTGCAATGGAAATGGCGTGTGAAAGAAAACATGGATGTAACTGCTGGTTTGCACAGTCAGTATTATTCTTTCAGCAATAGTTTGAGTCCTGTTGAACCACGTGTTGGATGGAAATTGCGTATGAAAAAAGCGCAATCTATTTCTGCAGGCGCAGGTTTACACAGTCAAACGCAACCAACTTACACATATACTTACCAAAAGATTGATGTCAATGGAAATCCTTATTTACACAACAAAAATATGGGATTTACGAAAAGCATTCATACTGCATTGGCGTATGAAAAATTCTTCAAAGGCAATTTACAGGTGAAAACGGAGGTTTATTACCAACATTTGTATGATGTTCCAGTCGATGTAAAAAGTTCGTCTTTTTCGTTAATCAATCAGGGAAGTGGATTTGCGCGCTTTTTTCCAGATTCATTGCAAAATACAGGAACTGGTCGCAATTATGGTTTGGAGCTGACAATTCAAAAATTCTTCAATAAATCGTTTTTCTTCCTGTTTTCAGCTTCTTTGTATAATTCAAAATACAAAGGAAGCGATGGAATCGAGCGAAATACTTCTTACAATGGAAATTATGCAACTAATTTTTTAGCTGGAAAGGAATTTAAATTAAACGAAAAGCAATCGATTTCAGCTGGATTAAAAATGACTTATGCTGGAGGAAAACGTTATGGATATGTTGATATTGCATCTTCGGAATTGCGCAAAGAAGTTGTTTTTTCTGATTCCGCTTTTAATGAGAGACAATTTCGCGATTATTTCAGATTGGATTTAAAAGTAAACTGGAAATTCAACGCCAAATCAATGACTCACGAAATTGGTTTGGATCTAGTCAATATTCTAAACACCAAAAATCTCTTGGGATTGGCTTATGCCCCAGATTTAGCAAGTCCAAATAAAGAGCCACTTGCAGAAAAAAAACAATTGGGTTTCTTACCGATTTTCTATTATAAAGTTGATTTTAAAGTGAAAGGTAAGGGAAAGAGTCTGTAGGAATTATTCATTTCCATCAATTCCTCCTCACTCTTAACTCTTCACTCTCTATTTCCAACTCTTAATAGTAAATTTGCATCAAAATCATAGTATGTCAAAGATTCTAATCAAAAATATCAAAGGACTTGTTCAAGCGGGAGAAGATTTTGCTCACACGGTAAAAGGGAAAGCCATGGCTGAACTTCCTGTGATTGAAAATGCGTATTTGGCGATCGAAAACAATGTCATCGTTGATTACGGAACCATGGAAGAATGGGGCGGAATTGCTGATTGGCGAGATTTGGAAATCATTGATGCGGACGGAAAATATGTTTTACCTGCATTTTGCGATTCTCATACGCACTTGGTTTTTGCAAAAAGTCGCGAAGAAGAATTTGTAGATAGAATCAAAGGACTAACCTACGAAGAAATCGCTTTGAAAGGCGGTGGAATTCTCAATTCAGCGCGAAGATTGGGCGAAAAAACAGAAGATGAATTGTATCAAGATGTGATGAATCGGGTTGAATTGCTCAAATCTTATGGTACAGGAGCCATTGAAATCAAATCGGGTTACGGCTTATCGGTCGAAGCTGAAATCAAAATATTGCGCGTGATTCAGCGATTGAAACAAACGGCTGGAATTCCAATCAAAGCGACATTTTTGGGTGCGCATGCTTTTCCGAAAGAATATAAAGAAAACCATCGCGGCTATATTGATTTGATTATTAACGAAATGTTGCCGATAATCGGAGAAGAAAAATTGGCTGATTACATCGATGTTTTTTGCGAAAGAAATTATTTTTCTGTTGAAGAAATGGAAGAAATTTTATTGGCAGGAAAAAAGTATGGACTAATTCCCAAAGTACATGTGAATCAATTTTCTGTAATGGGCGGAATCCAAAAAGCAATTGAATTGGGCGCTTTGTCGGTAGATCATTTGGAAGAAATCGATGAAAATGATATTGTTGCACTTCAAAATTCCGAATGCATGCCCACACTTTTGCCCAGTTGTTCACACTTTATTTCCATTCCATTCGGTGATGCGCGCAGGTTGATTGAAGCCAATTTACCCGTAGCGCTTGCGAGCGATTTCAACCCAGGAACAACGCCAACAGGAAATTTAGGTGTGGTCATGAGTTTGGCTTGCATCAAAATGAAATTGACACCAGAAGAAGCAATCAATGCGCTGACAATCAATGCGGCATATGCCATGGGGTTGTCAGAAACGCATGGAACCATTAGTCTAGGAAAAAGTGGAAATGTGATATTAACCAAACAAATTCCTTCGTTGGCGTATATGGCGTATGCGTTTGGAGATAATCATATTGAGCAGATTATAGGTTTATAATTTTTGTGAAGAAATATTTCAAAGCCATAAAATTCACTACATTCGTAGTAATTGACGCTTAATTTGCTGTTTTTCTTCTCAATTGAATCAATTCAATGGTAAAATCAATCTTCCATATTCACATTTGGCTCTCAGCGGTTTTCGTTGGACTATTTGGCGTATGTGGAATTTCTCAGCAATATGACCCTGACAATCAATTGCTTTGGCAGATTTCTGGGAAAGGACTCAAAAAACCAAGTTACCTTTTTGGCAGTTATCATTCCAACGATACGAGATTGTTTGAATTTTCAGACAGCACATTTTCTGCAATTCTAAACGCAGAAGCCATTGTTTTAGAAGCAGATATCTACAGTTTGTTTACCTTGTATGATTCCCGAGACGAGAAAATTCAATTGGAAATTGACGCCAACGGAAAACCATATACTTCCAACAAAAAAGCTTCATCCACCAAGTACGGAAATGAAAATGGTCGTCCACAGTTTTTAGATGCTTACTTTCAGCAAATTGCGTATAATAGCGGCAAGAAATTTTTCCCTTTAGAAAGTGTACAATCACAAATGGATGCGTATGAAAACATTACTTATCAAAATTACAAACAATTCAGCATCAGCACGCTTTCGTTGAGTGAGGAAAATATTTTGCAAACTTATTTAAGTGGTGATATTGAAACAATGCGACAATCTTTGAAAGCACAATTGGCCGTTTCAGCGAATGCCTACAATTTGTTGATCACCAACCGAAATATTTTGATGGCAAAAGGAATCGATTCCCTTTGCAGAAAACACAGTTTGTTTGTCGCAGTAGGCGCAGCACATTTGGCTGGAAAAGAAGGAATAATTCAGCTCTTGAAAAACAAAGGTTACACGGTTAGACAAGTTGGCGCGACTTTTTCTGATAAACCAACAAAGTCAGAAATTACTTTGCGTAAATTCAATACTTTTCTCTTTACCGATACCACACATCATTTCTCCGCAGTTTTTGGCGGAATGCCCAAAGTAGATACAACTGCCAAAAATTTCAAAATCGTGTACCAAGAAATGGGACAAGGAAATACGTATATCATCGAAGTTTTGCCTATAGATAATTTCACTGTTTTAAGTGACAAAGTCGATGATTTATTTTACACTTCTCAAGCCTCAAACATTAAAGAAATCATCATTTCAAACGACATTCAAGCTTTCGAAGGAATTGCCAATATTTACGGATTAGGCGATTGTTGGCGTAGGGTTTTTATCTACAAAGACCAATTGTTTAAATTGACATGTTACGGCGGAAATAAGTTCATGAATTCAGATAGATACAAGAAATTTTTTGACCGAGTAGTGACGTTTTAATTGCTCACCAAAACTAAACTTATCAACAATTTTCGCAAAAATCAATCAAAAAACGAGGTAAAACTGCGAAATTCTGTATTTTTGAAAGGAATAATTTTTTCAAAAAACGATGGAAAGGCAATTGCAAGAAAAAGTAAAACAGCACATTGAAAACAACAAAATATTATTGCTTCTTGGACCTAAAAGTGTCGGCAAAACGCAATTGATTGAAAACGTGATTTCAAGTCCTGATGAAATTTTGCACTTGGATGCCAATCAGAAAAAAACCAAAAAATCGCTTGAAAATCCGACTGAAGCAAGTTTGAAAACCATCTTTGAAAATTACAAATACATCGTCATTCAAGACGCGCAATATTTGATTCATTTACAAACCATTATTGAGGAAGTTTTATTTAAAGATTATCCAATCAATTTGATTTTGAATTGTTCTTTCGAACCGATTTTAGACGAAGTTTTACGCGAAGTTTTGCAAATGCAAGGTTTGGAGCTTCGACTTTATCCTTTGCTTTTTCAAGAGTTAGCCAATCAGCAAGGCATAGTTGAGTTTGACAAAAACATTGCGCAGCGATTGATTTATGGAAATTATTCCCAAGTGATTGAAAATCCTGCGGATGCTGAAAATTTTCTTCTCAATTTGTTGGAAGATGCGATTTTTACCAATTTGAGTCCAAACGAAAGAATCAACAAGGCCGAAAAATTACTCAAAATGTTGCAAGCTTTGGCGTTTCAAATTGGCGAACCGATTTCTTACAACGAAATTGGCTTCAAAGCTGGCTTGGACAACGAAACTGTGGAACGCTACATCGATTTACTTGAAAAAGCTTTTATATTGATTAAGATTCCATCGTTTTACAATGGACATAAATATGAATTGAAAAAGACGCACTGTGTTTATTTTGTGGACAACGGAATCCGCAATGCAATTATCAAAAATTTCAACGAAATTGACTTGAGGAATGACGTGGATATGCTTTGGAAAAATTGGCTTATTTCGGAGCGAATCAAATGGAATCAGCAGCAAGAAAATCCATGTCAGTATTCATTTTGGCGGACGCACACCAAGCAGCAAATGGATTTTATTGAAGTAAAAGATCAAAAAATTTCCGCCTATAAATCAATTTGGGACAAACGCAAAAAACCCAAATTTCCTGTAAGTTTCAAAAATTTCTATCCCGAAGCTTCCATTCACGCACTCAATCGTTCGACCTACTGGGGATTTTTGTCAAAGAAGTGAAAATTGTTAACTTCGCAATGCATTTAAATAAGTAAAATGTCCACACTTGTAGCGCCCAAAAAGAAAGTCAAAGTCAGCGTAAAACCAATGGTTTTCGAAGAAAAACAAGTGATTGTTCATTGTGCAATTCCTTGTGAACGAGGAATGGGCATGCGTATTTGGAAAACTACTTATTTAGTGACAGAAGACGGCACTGAAATCCAATTGATGTTTTGGGACGGCATTTCACTCGCACCACAATGGACGATGGTGATGCACAACGGTTTTTTTAGATTCACGCTCATTTTCAAAAGTTTACCAGCCAATTGCAAGGTCTTTTCAATGATGGAAAAAATCCCTGAACCAGGTGGATTTTCTGTGAAAAACATTAGAAGAAATAAAACGGATGTTTATAAGGTGAATTTGTGAGAATTATGTAAGTTTTGGACTCAATTATGTAAGTATTTTTCTTTTGCTAAATACTAAATTTGTTAAAAAGTGAATATTCTTTCACTTTTTAATTATAATCCATTTGAAAATTCTTAAAAATTTAATGGTGATTGTAACCTTAGTGTTTGCTTTCCAATCCATTTCTCAAGTCAACGTCAACGTCAAAATTGGAACAGCGCCTAATTGGGGTCCTGCTGGATATAGCAATGTTCAATATTACTATTTGCCCGATATAGAAACGTATTACGACATCAATACCAACATGTTCATTTACATCTATAACGGCGTTTGGATCAGAAGAACGTATTTGCCTTATCGATATAGAAATTATGATTTATACGGTGGCTACAAAGTAGTTTTAAATGGTTATCATGGACACAATCCTTATGGACATTTTCACACTCATCGAACCAGATACTATAAAGGTTATCACGGAAAAACTCAAAGAAACATTGGTTCAAAACCCGGAAAAGTGAAGCCTCACGCAACTTCGCCTCGTCCAGTGCCAAAACCTACTCCACGTCCAACACCAAAACCAACTCCTCGTCCAAAACAAAATGCGCCTGTAAAATTAAAAAGTCCAGAGCATCACATTGAAAAACAGAGTAATGGAGGCGGAAATCACGGAAATGGAGGCGGTCAAAAAGGCGGTGGAAGTTCTGGCGGTGGACATGGTGGAAAAGGTGGCGGTGGTCATGGCGGGAAGCATTGAAAGTCGGAAAACTTTGATAGGAGGATGATGTTTTTTTTTGCTTTTTTAACTACAAACAAACTTAAATTTCTATTTTAATTGGGATTCTTTTTATGATTTAACTTTTTATCCATTTTGCTAAGCAGGAATCTATTTGAACATTTTATTAAAAAGTTCAATAATAATTTCTTCATAATTAGAAGTATAACATGATTTATTTTCAAAAATAATATCAAAAATTCTTCCATCATTTTGCACTCCAAACCTCACGTAGATTTTGATTTTGGCTAGTTCTCGCAGATAAGTTCTATCAGCTTTTTCTCATATTGATTTCTTTAGAAAATAAACGTAATTTTGTTTTATTTAAATATGGAAGGCGAAACGATAATCAAAGTTGAACATTTGGCGAAGCGCTTTGGTACGTTTGAAGCGGTGAAGGATGTTTCTTTCAGCGTTAATAGGGGAGATGTGTTTGGTTTTCTTGGTCCGAATGGTGCTGGAAAAAGTACGACAATTCGTTGTCTTTTATCCTTGATCACGCCGGATGCTGGATCGATTGAACTGTTTGGGAAGTCATTCAAGACGAATCGGTCAGCCATTTTATCGAATATTGGCAGCATCATTGAAAAACCTGATTTTTATAAATACTTGTCGGCACAAAAGAACCTTGAAATTTTTGCACGTGTTTCTGGAGCAGTTGTTTCTAAAAAGGAAATTCAAGAAATGCTGGAATTCGTTGGTTTAGGCGATCGTGGCAAGCATAAATTGGGTGGTTTCTCTCATGGGATGAAGCAACGGTTGGGCATTGCGCAGACACTTTTACACAAACCAGATTTGATCATTTTAGACGAACCAACTACTGGTTTGGATCCGCAAGGAATCATTGAAATTCGTAATTTGATTTTAAGACTCAAAAATGAACAAAACAAAACAATCCTTTTATCTTCTCATCAATTATCGGAAATAGAATTGATAGCCAACAGAATGGTGATTATCAACCAAGGTCGTTCAATCGTGGAAGGCAGTGTGAGCGATTTGTTGAATACGCAAGAATTGCTTGTGCGCATCGAAGTGGACAATGCAGCTGAAGTTGCCGAACTCTTGCAAAAGGCATATCCAGAAACGATTTTTAAAATCAATTCCGATCGAGAATTAGAAGTTACGTTCGTTAAAGAGTTGGTTCCTGAACTCGGTCGTCTCTTGTTCAGCAACAACATAGATGTGCACGCCATCGAACCAACACGCAAATTAGAGGATTATTTCATGAAAATCATACAAGCATAAGATGTTACTAAAAAATACATACAACGAGTTTATTAAAATACTTTCGAAACCCCGAAGTTATTTAGGAATCGGCGCTTTGACTCTACTTGTCGGAATCATCATTTTTGCAATGAAAGCAGATGGACGGTCAATCATTTCATTTGTTACTTCCTCTTTCGAGCAGACTTTGACCTTCAATGGGGATGTTTTGAATGGAAACCTAATTGCCTTTATCATTTTGCAAATGTTGATTGTACACATTCCTTTATTGGTTGCTTTGGTTACAGGCGATCTCATTTCAGGTGAAGCAGCTATGGGAACAATTCGCATGTTGGCGACAAAACCAATTTCACGCACGCAAATTGTTTTATCGAAATTCATTGCTGGTGCCATGTACACCTTATTTTTGACATTATGGCTTGGCTTTTTTGCTTTGTTCGTTTCAAGGCAAATTTTTGGAACCGGCGATTTAATTGTACTCAACAGTGATGGTTTAGTCATCTTGCAAGACGCCGATATTCTGTGGCGTTTTGGCCTTGGGTTCTGTGTTGCGTTTTTGGCACTTTTAACCGTTTCAACACTCTCCATCGCATTGTCTGCATTTGCAGAAAACTCAATTGGACCCATTGTCTCCACGATGGCCATCATTATTTTGTTTACCATCATTGGCAGTCTGGATGTTACCGTATTCGACAACATAAAACCCTATCTTTTCACCACACACATGGCATCTTGGCGCAGTTTCTTTGAAGATCCTGTCCCTTTTTCTGCGATTATGAAATCGATTGTCATTCTGGTAGTTCACAACATTTTACTCGTAGCAATTGCTGTTTACAAATTCAATAAAAAAGACATTACATCCTGATGAAAAAGTTCCTTACCCTTTTAATCATCGCAGTTCAATTTGGCGTTATAGCTCAAGAAGCGAATGATATTTTGAGCAAAGTTGTAACAAAGCTGAATACAGTGAAGGATTACACGGTGACTGCTAATGTGAAAGCAAACATTCCCATGATTAAAATCTTACCTTCGAAAGCGACTATCTATTTCAAGCAGAAAGATAAGTTCAAAGTAGTTTCGAAGGGGATTGTCATCCTACCCAAACAAGGATTCACGGAAATCAACGGTTTCCTGGCGAACAAGAATTCCTACTTGGCTGTTGCCGGCGACTCGGCAAAAATTGCTGGCGTAATGACAAAATTGATCAACGTCGTTCCCACTGGTGAAAACAGTGAAATCGTACTTGCAAAGTTATGGATCGACACAAAACGTTCGGTTATTATTAAATCGCAAATCACCACCAAAACCAACGGTTCCGTTACCACGACCTATACGTATGGCGACAAAGTGGCTTTTGGTTTACCGAGTCAACTTGTTTTTGAGATTGACGTGAAAGCCTTCAAACTTCCAAAAAGTGTTGCTGCCGATATCAATAAAACAAAGGCGGAGAAGAAAACCAAACCTGGTAACAAAGGTTTGATTACGATAACGTTGACAGATTACAAAGTGAATACTGGCTTGAGTGATGCGATTTTCACGAAGAAGAAATAGAAAGCGTGTTTATAAGTTGAATTTGCGATAATTTTGAATTTAAATTAGCATCAATAACACCCCTTACAAGTTCAAGGTTCCAATCAAATTGACGCTCTATGTAAGTTCTCAAATGCCATTGTAATTATAAAGCAAATATTAGCTTTGTTTATCTAAATGTATAGTTGGTCGTGTTTTTATCTCCTGTTTTTTGAATTAATGCCAAGTCAGAGGCCCATTTTAAATCTCTACTTGCTGTTGGTGCAGATATATTTTTGAAATGAACTAAATAATCTTTTCTAGTGAAACTTGATTTCCCAATGAATTCTTTGAACAACAATATTCTATCGTCAGATTTTAGCGTTTGATTTTGAGATTGTACAATTTCATTCAGTGATTCTAAAATCAATTCTAACATAAACTCAATGAATGGAGTTGAATTGCCAATTTTATCGGATTCGGAAAGTTTACTGTAGTATAGTTTTTGATTTTTTTTAATCAGTTTTTCTATCGGTAAAAATTCAAAAACAGGGTTTAATTGCTTTAAAATCAAAGTTTGCCATAATCTGCCCGTTCTTCCGTTTCCATCCAAAAAAGGATGAATAAATTCAAACTCGTAATGGAAAACACAACTTTTGATTAAAATAATTTCAGTATCATTCTTTAAATAGTCGAATAAATCTTTCATTAGTCCCATAACAATTGATCCATCTGGTGCCACATGCTCAACCTTTGATCCTTTTATAATCCCTACATTTTTGGATCTAAACCTCCCAGGTTGTTCAATTAAATTATGCATTAAAATTCCATGGGCTTTTTCTAAATCTTTTAATTTGAATGGATTAAGATCATTTAACAATTCATAAACTTTGATTGCATTTTGCACTTCACTAATGTCTTTTTCAGGCGCAAGAATTCTTTTGTTTTCAATCAAAGCGGTAACTTGTTCTTCAGACAAAGAATTTCCTTCAATTTCCAATGAAAATTTGATTGTTTTTATTCGGTTTTTTTTTCGTAAATCTGTTGTTGGCTTATACAAATGCATGGCATTAATTTGTCCTATTGTCTCTGAAATAGAAACAATTAAACTCATTATTTTGCTTGTTATTTGATATGGTGGTTTCACTTGATAGTATCATTTGATACTATCAAAGATATGGTTTTTTACTTCCCAATACAAAATTTACTAAAAATATTCCCCAACAAATCATCCGTAGAAATATCCCCAGTGATGCTTCCTAAGTGAAACATTGCCTGTCGGATGTCCATAGCGATGAAATCTCCGGTGACGTTCGTTTCAAGGCCTGTTTGTGCCTGATTGAGGGAGAAAGCGGCTTTTTCCAAAGCTTCAACATGGCGCACATTGGTGACGATGGTTTCTTGACTACTGTCGAAACCAGATTGGATTTGGGTGACCAACCAACTTTTAAGGTCTTCGATTCCCAGTCCTGTTTTGGCGGAAATGGCTTGAATTTCCATGTCTGAATTGGTTTCTATGTTTGAATTTTCGCTACGAATATCTAATTTATTGGCCAAAACCAAGAATTTTTTGGTCGGGAATTCAGCTTGTAACGCTTGCGCCCAACGAATGGTTTCGTCGGTTGACATGGTGTTGTGACCTTCAGATTCTGAACCGTTTGCAGAATAATCGCTCATCAAAAGCACCAATTGTGCTTGGGAGATTTTTTCGTGTGATTTTTCTATTCCAATGGCTTCAATTCGGTCGCTGTCAGATTCGTTCAAACCTTCGCGAATTCCGGCGGTGTCAATCAAACGGAATAAAATCCCAGCGATGTTTAAAGTTTCTTCAATCACATCGCGTGTGGTTCCGGCGATATTGCTTACAATCGCTCTATTTTCGCCTACCAATTGGTTCAACAAAGTACTTTTTCCTGTGTTTGGTGCGCCAACAATCGCCACGGGAACGCCATTTTTGAGGGCATTTCCTAGTTCGAATGACTTCAATAAACGGTGAATATAGTTTAGGACTTCCGCAACCAAGGTTTTCAATTCGGAGCGGTCGGCAAATTCTACGTCTTCTTCTGCAAAATCCAGCTCCAATTCTACCAAGCTTGCAAAGTGAATCAATTTTTCGCGCAATTCTTTCAATTCTGACGAAAAACCGCCACGCATTTGGTTCATGGCTACTTCATGCGCTTTTTGCGATTGAGAAGCAATCAAATCCGCCACAGCTTCTGCTTGCGACAAATCCATTTTTCCGTTCAAAAATGCACGCATCGTAAATTCTCCCGGTTCCGCCATGCGACAACCGTTTTGAATCAATAATTGTAAAATTTGTTGTTGAATGTAGATTGAACCATGACAAGCAATTTCCACCGTAGCTTCACCCGTAAAACTTCTTCCTTCGTGCAAAACAGTCAAAAGTACTTCGTCAATTACGTTTCCTTCAAGTGTTTTTATTCTACCAAAAAGGGCAGTGTGAGAAGTTGACTCCTCCAGATTTTTAGTAAAAATTTGACTACAAATTGGAAATGCATTCGGACCAGAAATTCGAATTACGGCAATTGCGCCTATTCCATTTGCGGTTGATAAAGCACAGATTGTATCGTTAAAATGATTCATGCTATAAAGGTAGAAAAATGGAACCTTAAAAGCAGAAAATCTTAGTAGATTCCGATAAATTTTTCTCCTTTTGTGTCAATGCTGCCTCTAAACATTCCTGTTGTATTGAACTGAAAGGTAATTCGACCTTGACGATCAATCGCAATTAAACCACCTCGTCCGCCAATACCTGTTAATTCTTTTTGAATGACGATTTCGGCCGCTTTTTCAACGCTTTTGTGCTTAAAAAACATGTATGAGTGCACCTGATGAGCAGCAACCAATCTGATGAAATCTTCACCATGTCCAGTGCAAGAAACAGCGCATGATTCATTATTGGCGTAAGTTCCTGCTCCAATCAAGGGAGAATCTCCAATTCGGTTGAATTTTTTATTGGTAATACCGCCAGTAGAAGTGCCAGCAGCAATATTTCCAAAACCGTCCAAAACGACGCAACCAACTGTGCCAAATTTATTGATGCTGTCTAAATCGTCAATTGCCCCTTTTGTACCTTCATTGTCTAATTGGGTTTTGGAGGAATCTCTGATTTTTAGCATTTCATTCCAGCGTTTTTGTACAAAAAAGTAGGACGTATCGACCATTTCGATTCCTTGTATCTTTGCAAATTTCTCTGCGCCTTCGCCATTTAAAAAGACAAATTGTGAATGATCCATAATTTCCTTGGCCAAAGAAATTGGATTTTTAACCACACGTAAATTGGTTACAGCGCCACATTTTAAATTTTTACCATTCATGATGGCCGCATCCATTTCATTTCTGCCTTCATTGGAAAAAACAGCACCTTTTCCGGCATTAAAGAGCGGAGAGTCCTCCATTACTTTGATTACTGCTTCGACAACATCGGTTGCAATTGCTCCTTTTTCAAGCATGGAATAACCCAAAATTAAGGCTTCATCCATCACTTTTTTATAAGCTTCTTCGTCAGATGGTGTGAATTTTCTTTTGACCATATTTCCTGCACCACCGTGCAATGCAAGGGCAAACTTACTTGTCATGATTGGCGCTTTTAATGTATCCATATTTGTTTGTCCAAAACTGGAAAAAGATAAAATAATAAATAATAAATGAATTTTAAACTTCATAGGATAAATTTAGAATTTAATACTGTATGTTACACCATAAATAAAATCAATTCTTGGATATTTCGTGTTAATCAGAAACTGATTCATGTAATAAAAATCCAATCTGTTTCTCTTATCTATTTTATAAGTTAATCCTACGTCAAATCTATAAGCTTGGGTTTTATTGATCTGATTCAGTCTTAAAAATTGCTCTGCACCAGCATGTAAACTATAAATTCCATTCAGATTATATCTTACTACCAATTTGTTTCGAATAAAATTTTTGTCCAATTTGTAAGTATCAAACATGTTCAAACCATACATTTGTCCTTGAAGCCTTGATCTCACTTGAAAGTAAAACTTATTGTGTCCTTTTGAAAAAGTAATGTCGCCGTAGAAACGCTGTACATCATTGTAAAAATTATCTAAATTTCTTGCTTTTACAAATCTATAATTTCCTGCAATGGCAATGTTTTTATTGATTTTATAACTCAATCCAACATCGCCAAAAATAGAGCCCAATTCTCTCATATTTTGATTGAAAGAATTTTGATTGAAAAAAGTGCCAGATAAACGTTTGTTGAATTTTTTTTCCACGTTAATTGAAAGCCAAAAAACACCATCCTTTTGTACTTGTGCAGCAGATTTAAATCCAATGAAAAGGATAAAAATAAATGCTATTTTAAGTCCGATTTTCATCATCAATTGTAATAGTAAGTGTACTTTCTGCTGTAGATTAACTTTTGATTCTCATCAAAAATGCTCCTTTCAATCAACGAACCTTTTCGGTCGTATTTAAAAACTACTTTTTCTTTTAAAATACCTTCCTTGTTGTATGAATTCTCTTCGGTTTTTTGTCCAAAATGATCGTAAACAAATTCTACTTTTTCCTGTAATTCATTATTGGCATTGTAAATCAATTCTTCTTTTTTGTCATCCAAATTGTCATATTTTGAAGTTATTTTTTGAGTCACTTTTCCAAATTTGTCAAAAGTAGTGTGTTCAATTTCATTGTTGTTTCTATCAAAAACGTAGGTCTCGAAAGTTTTGAAAGTGCTGTCGCTATTGTATTCAATTTCCTTGATGAGGTTTCCGTGATTATCATATTCAGAAACAGCATTGCGCACTTGTTCAAATTTATCTTTTTTCAATTCATGCTGTTGAATTTCCACTTTTCGAATCTTCATTTCTCTGATAGTTCTTCTGCTTTGAGCAAAAGAAAAATTGCAAACAAATAGCATTACAATTGGGAGGATTAAAATTTTCATTTGAATACATTTAAAATCCCTAAATCAACTTGCTCTTTTCTCTTTTGAATTGAAAAATCTACTAAAACAGCAGTGTCGGCAATCGGTAGTTCACCGTTCACCATAGCTACAGAATCCAAAGAATAGGTGTAAATTTTGTAATTTCCTTTGTACAAATATTTGAATTCAAATTCGCCTTGGTAGTTTGTTTTGATGCGTTGACCATAATTGACGTTATCGCCATAAACGATGTAAACATAGGTGTCAGGCAAATAATTTTCGCTGATTAAAGTAGTAAAAGTGGAGTTGTAGTGTTTGTAATACACTTTCCCGCGAACTGAGGCTTCACCTCCAATTCCTGCTTGTTTTTTGCATCCCATGATGGTAATTAAAAAAACAATTATCAAAGTTACATTTTTCATTTTTTAGTAAATTAAAAGTTTAAAATTCCATCAAAGTTGATTGAAGAATTCTTGTCTTTGTCGATAATAATGATTGTATTCGTTTTGCTTTTTTCCTTCAAAAGTTCAATTACTTTTTCTTTGTAAAGATCGTCTAAATCAGAAAAAGGTTCATCCAACAGCATTATTTTTTTCTTGGATAAAAGTGCCCGAACAATAATCAATAATTTTCGTTGTCCATTGGAAAGATTTTTACCTCCATCAATAATTGGCATGGAAAGATTTACGTTTTCAGGGTTAAAAAAACCTAATGCGACCAATAAATCTTCAATTTCTTGCTTTTTTTCTTCTTTCCTAGAATAAGATACAGCTTCAAACAACGTTTTACCAAGTAAAGTTAACTCACTTGAAACCATCGTGATGTTTTTTCGGACTGCTTTGGCTGTAAAATCAGAGATATCTTTTCCATCAATTAAAATAGCTCCTGAACTTGGTCTATACAAACCTAACAATAGCTTCAAAATAGTTGTCTTACCGCTGCCTTGTTCGCCATTTAACAAATAGAAGCCAAAACTAGGTATCGTAAATTGGACGTTTTCAAAAATAAAATTTTTATCGTTTACAGAGAAAGAGACCTTCTCAAACTGGATTTTTCCGGTTTCAACTTTCAATAAATCCGTTTTTTCGTTTAATTCAGAAGGGGAATTGACGATTTGAAGGAGCTTGGTAAAAGAAATTGTTCCCGCTTGCCAAACAATGTTTACCTTCAAAATTCGTTTCAATACTGGAATTATATTGACGGTGAGCATTATAAATATCAAAATCTGCGAACCTTCTAACGGATGCGAACCTGTTACTTGGAAGTAATAAGCTACATATAGAATAATTCCCAGCATGCTGTACAATAAAAAAGGCAATAAACTGTCAATGAGCGCATACCATTTAAAGTATTGCACACCATTATGAAACAATTTGTTGGATCTTTTATTGAATTTCTCAATTTCTATCGGTTCTCGATTGAACACCTTAATAGTAAGCAATGCATTTAATCTAGAAGAAACGAATCCAAGGTTTTGAGAACGAATATCTCTTCTGACAGCTGTATATTTTTTTAGCTTCAAATTCAATAGAAGAACCAAAACAAATAAGATTGGAAAGGAAATTAAAAGAATTGAAGCCAACAACGGATTGATGATGAAAAACAATCCCAAGGTCAAACTGATAAATAGAATGTCGTTGATAAAACCAATGATTCCTTTGGTTAGGTATTTATTTGCTGAACTTAGATCACCGCTGTAGCGTAGGAGATAGTTTCCTGTCGCTTTCTTCTCAAAGAAAGATAAATCAGTATTTAATTGAGAGTGAAAAAGTAATTCACGCAATGTCTTAGTGAATTTTTCAACTAAAATACCTGATAGAAAAGTATATAAATAGTTGAAGACAAGTCGCGTAAAAATGATGAATGCAAATAATTTAAAGTAGGTTTGAATGTCATTCACTTCGCCAAAAATGGCATTGAAAATTTTACCTCTCGCGCTATTTGAATGAATGGCCAATTGGTAAAATTTCCCTAGAAATAAAGGGATTAAAAGGGTGCTAAAAATACTAAGGAATCCAAAAAAGAATGCTCCCGCAGTGAGCAGGAGATTCTTTTTGAAAAAATTATTAATTAATTTTCTTTTTGATACCTTAGTTTTTAACAAAATCTACTGATTTTTCAATGATTTTTACCACATCCTTGTGCATTAACTTATCAAGTGTCATTACTGGAATGTCAATTCGATCTTCCACTTCTTGAATCAGCAAAGGACTCATAGTAAACTTACCGGCAATCATCGTTGGTTTGTGACCTAGCTCCTCTAAAAAGGAGATTCCCCAAAAAGCTGCTAAACTATCTCCTCCTGAAAACACCACTTGGTGAACTGTATCCATAAATGATTTGTCTCTCAATAGAAATTCTGTTTCTAGCTGAACCAAACCATCTGCAATTTCCATTACAATGTAATCAGGTTTTTCAACTGCCAATTGATCCAATAAAGTTTGGTACAAATCTAATAAATCTGGTTTAGAAACCATGAAAGTTGATGGATACCCTGCATCAATAAAATCAATTGAAATGTCTGCTCCACAATCGTATACCAAATCTTTATCCTTGGTATAACAAGTCCCTGTCAATTTAATAAAAGCTACTTTTTTATTGGTAGTTTTTAAACCTCTAGCTAAAAATGCTGCTGTTGTGGTTTTTCCGCTATCCATGGTTGATCCAATAGATAAAATAACTTTGGCATTGTTTGGAACTTCACCTCTAAATGCGTTTTTTACCTTGTTGTGGTAAATAGTGTTCATTACCGCACCTTTTTCGTCATTGGCATAACCAATCAATCTTAATTTTGTTGCCTCAATATCTTCAAAAGCTGCGTTTTTTGATTTTACCAAACCTATTGCTCCGCCAGCACCCAAAATTTCAAGAATTTCAGTGGGTTGATCAGGAACATATCCTTCAAATTGAGCAGTGGCATATCGATTGGCAAATGCAGCCAAAATAAAGTCACCAGGTAAAATTGTCACCAATCTTTTTGATTCTGATTGAACCGTTTTGTGCTTGCCAATTTCTAATACTTCAAACAAAGCTACATCACCCATCTTTGGAGAATATGTGTGATTTTTTGTATGATCAATTGCGCTGTACTCAACGCCACTGCATGAAATAGTTCTTTTAATTTTTTTATCCATTTTCTATTGTATTACTAGTTTTTGAGTTTGACTTATCTTGTTTGCGTTCTCAATTTGAACGAAATAAACACCTGGCGAAAGTTTTTCAGTGTTTAACGTCATCTTAGAATTATTGATCATGGTGGAGAATACTTCACTTCCATTGAGGTCCAAAACTTTAAGAGAAATATTCTTTCCATTTGTTTGAATTGCAGAAAAGTCAATTACCACATAATCTGAAGATGGATTTGGATAGATCTTGAAAAGTGCACCAGCAGATTGTCCTAAATCGTTCAACCCAGCATCTGCAGTTCCATAATACCTTACAGTTACCAAATCACGCTGTAAATCTTGATTCAAACTACCTCCTGTAACAAAAACTTCTAAGCCTTTTACTAGCATTGTACTCGGAATATCTTTTGTATTTCCAGTGCCATTGTAGTGATAAATTGAATCTTGAACACCAGTTGGAGAATATTTTAATGTAACGTAATCATAATTTGAAAGTGTAGCGCTTGTTTCTGATTGACCGGAAACATAAATATTATTCAAGATATCAATTCCTACTTCGCAAGCTTGATCATCAAGGACATTTGGATTGTCATAGATTTTATTCCACAATTCATTTCCACTGGCGTCATATTTTATTGTTACAATGTTGTTATTTAGGGTATTGGTATTTGCATCTGAATCTGAAGTTCCCGCAACAACAACATTGCCAGAATTGTCAATGGCAAGGCTTTCACCATGATCATTTCCGCTAGCAGCCCCATCAAATGTTTTAGACCAAATCAAGGTACCTGAAACATCGTATTTAATAGTGACTATGTTTGTATCTGAGGTAGTTGCACTTGCACTAAATCCGGTTATATAAATGTTTTCATTATTGTCAATTGCAACTTTTACAGCTTCATCTGCGCCAGTGCCGTCAAATGTTTTAACCCACTGTTGTGCGCCTGAAGAATTATATTTTAGAAGTAAATAGTCGTTGTTTGTGCCATTGAAAGTTTTTCCAGCCACATAAATATTTCCTGCAGGCGAAACTTTCATAGATTTTGGAGAATCATTTAAATTTCCTGTTCCATTGAAACGAGTTGCCCATAAAAGTGTACCATTTGTATTCCATTTTACAGTTAGAACATCATCATTTGAGGTGATGTTTGGATCGCTATCACTTTTACCTGTTAAAATTACGTTTCCACTTGCATCTAATTCAAGAGCGATGGCCTTATCAGATTCATTTGCTGTGGTATAATTGTATGAACGTGTCCACAAAGTATCTCCCAATTGGTTGTATTTGGCAACTTTATAATCGTATGATTGGCCCAGATTTTTCAAGAAACCTCCAACAAAAATATTTCCATTTGCATCAATTGCAACTCCATAAGCATCATCAATACTTGCTGTAGAAGTACCGTTTAGTGTTCTCATCCAAATTGTATTTCCATTTGGATCAATTTTTTGTAATGCGAAATTTCTATCAGTTCCATATTCGACTGTATAACCAGCTACAAATGAATTTCCGTTTGCATCTGCCGTAATCGCATGACTATTGCTCGAATTATCTCCAATACCATCGTAAAATTTTGCCCACTGTTGAGCACCAGTAGAATTATATTTTAATGCGGTTGCATTTTTTTGAGGAATTAACTCTGATGAACCAACTACAATGATTTTTGATGCATTGTCTAACACAATTCCAACAGGAATATCATTCACATTTGCAGCGTTTGAATAAGTTGTTGAAAAAATGGAAGCACCAGCAGAGGTATATCCCGAAGTAATAAAATCATTAGAAATTGTGAGTGTTCCGTCGGTATCAGTGTAACCAGTAACAAAAGCATTTCCTGCGTTATCAACTACGATGTCAGTTGCAACATCATCGTTTGATGCAGCACCTGTATATGTTTTGGCCCACAGTTGATTTCCTAAAGCATCATATTTTAGAGTTGTGATATCATAATTAAAATTTGCAGTAATATCATAATCACTTTGACCTGTAACATAAATTTCACCAGCTGCATTAATTGCAATGGCAGTAGCTCTGTCATCATCAATATAATCATAAACAGCCTGCCATAATTCAACTCCAGCAGTGCTGTATGCTACAGTCAGATAATCATAAGTAATGTTTTTAGATCTTCCTGTAATATAAATATTTCCATTAGTTGAATTAATGACCATGTCTGTTGGTCTGTCATAATGCGTTCGGTCTACAGTTTGTAACCAAGTTTGTGCACCAGTTGTACCATTGTATTTGATAGTAATATAATCATCCTCTGAGCCATTGAATGAACGACCTGTAATTATTGGATTATTTGTTGCGTCTAAAAGAATTTTCACTGTTCTATCAGTTCCATTACCAGAACCATTAAACAATTTACTCCATTGCTGAACTCCACTTGCATTATACTTAATTGTAATGTAATCGTCATTATTTACAATCGTAGGATCACTATCTGTTTGACCTGTTACGTAAACATTTCCAGCAGCATCAACAATAATAGAGTTTCCCCTGTCAGTTTGGTCAGAATTGATATTTGACAAATATGGATTTACCCATTGAATAACTCCAGCACTGTTGTATTTTATAGTAACCATATCTGTCCCAGTATTGCTTCCTCTCTGGAAACCGGTAATGTAGATATTTGAATTGTTGTCTAAGAAGATAGCCGTAGCTTCATCAATTCCATTTCCTGGTCCGTTATAGACATTGGTCCAAACAGTATCACCGTTTGCATTCAACTTAACAAGTAAAATGTCGCTATTAACCGAAGTATTTACGGTTGAGCCTGCAATAAAAATATTGTTATTTAGATCTGTAACAACAGCATTGTATTTATCACTAAAATCTCCCTGCCCATTGTATCTATTCACCCATTGTGAAAAACTGGAGCTTGTTGAAAAAAGGATTAAAATTAGTACCTTGATGTAAATTTTTAACATAATTTCTATAAGTTTAGTTGTCAAACGTCCTATTTTTAGGTTAGGTTGGAATCTCATTTTCAAAAATCGGTCAATAATTATAGTTTAAATAATTATAATTTATCTTACTTGTTGCCTTTAAGCAGATTGACTATTTTTAATTTATTTTAAAAAATTATTTTTTTTATCAAGGAACAAAACTATTTTTTGATGACTTCCTTTTTTTCGATTAAGTTTGTACAGATTCTAAAAATAAAAAAATGAAATTTTTCCTAATGCTTACATTGTGCCTATTGACAGGTAGTATAGTGGCGCAAAAAGCTTCTAAAATAGTAGTTGATAAATCTTGTAATTGTCTAAATAAAGAAAAAACAGGAGTAAAAAATTATGATGAATTTATGTCATTGATTGTTAAATGTGTCTCTCCAAACCTAGGAGACAATTTGCAAGAATTGAAAATAGAATTTGGAATCTCCGAAAAAGATTTGATGAAATCTATGGAAATGATTGGTGAAAAAATCGGTGAAAAAATGGTTTATGATTGTCCTAAATTTGCTGAAATGACGATGAAATTGTTGGGTGAAGACAAAGATTTTCAAGATTTGGCAATTGACGAATTATCTAAAGACAATAATTCACTTGAACGAATTGCAGATGATGGAACCATTATTTCTATTCAAGCGACAGGATTTCCTTGTGTAATTGGAATTAAGACAGATAGTGGAGAAACAGTTAATTTACTTTGGATTGAAGAAATTACAATGGATCAAGATTATCTTGAAAATCCAATAAAATTAAAAGGAAAAAAAACTGCTTTTGTTTATGAAATGCGAAAAATCTATGATCCCAAATTGAAGAAATACGTATCTAAAAAGGTGTTATTGGAAATGAATTTTTAGTGATAGATGATTGGATAATTAGATTTTTGGACAGATTGATTAAAGTAATTCAGTTGATCGCTTCATCCAATAATATAACGATCCAAAAATCCAAAAAAAATCCCTGAATGAAATTTTCATTCAGGGATTTTTTTAATAAGGCTTGCTTATTTCACCATGAATTGAACAACTTGTTTGTTGCTACCATCACCGATTTGCAATAAGTACATTCCTGAAGCAATTCCTTGTGTTGAGAGAATCACGGCATTTGCGCCTGTTGCAGCTTGAATGTTTTGTGTTTGAATTGTTTTTCCTAATACATCTGTGACAACAAACGACATCGCTTTTGGAGAAACGACATTGAAAGTTACATTCAATTCTCCTTCAGTAGGGTTTGGGAAAACGGATAGACCTTCAACTGCAATTTGCTCTTCAATTCCAAGAACGTTTACACTTGATGGAGGACCAGCGTAAATATTGATATCATCTAAGAAAACATTGTTTCCACCAGTTGCATCAAATCTAAATTTATATCTAAAATTTTCATTCCAGTATTGAGATGTTACGTTGGTCATGTGAACAGTAATCCAATCAGCTGAAGTTGGAGTCCAATCAGCCGTTTCTGTCAAAGAAGACAAACTTGTTCCAGTGATTGTTTTTCTTTGTTGCCACGTATCACCACAATCAGCTGTTAAGAAGACTTTCAAAATTTCACTGTTTGTAGATGCTTTTTTACGGTATGCATATTTGAAAGACAATGTAACGCTTGTTGCTGATGTAATTGTAGACAAGTTAACAGGAGATGAAATTAATTCATCGTAGTTTGTTCCTGATTGTGTAAAGTTACCCAGTTTCATACTTTTTGATCCAGTTGCTCCAGCAGTATTTGTTAAATTCCATGTTGAAGTTGCAGATGCAGAATTATCAATTGTATAACCAGTAATATCTGATGTTTGATTGTAAGTTTCAAAACTTTCAAAGAATGGAATCGATATTCCTGCAGGCAAAACAGTGATATAAGAAGTTCTAGTTTCAACATCTGAATTTGTTCCATCAGTTGCTGTTAAAACAACTGTATAGTTTCCAGGAGTTGAATAGGTAACTAAAGGGTTTTGTGAAGTTGAAGTTGCTGGAGTTCCTCCTGTGAAAGTCCAAGACCAGCCTGAAGCAGCATTGTAAGACTCATCTGTAAATTGTAATGCATCTCCAACGCAAATTACTTGTTTAGGAACCGTAAATTTAGCTTGGCAAAGGTATGTATTTCCATCTGCTCCAACAGCTGCTAAGTTTGAAGCAGAAATTAGATTCGCTCTTCCAGTACTAGAAGTTGTAATTGCTGCACGCATTCTAGCAACTTGACCAGCAGAGAACATTTTTGAACAATATGAGTAGTCCATGTAGTTTTCAACGTTAGCTCTTGGACCGCAGAAATTTTCATTCAAAGCACAAGAAGTAACTCCTCTAGTTTCTGGTGTGTCAGCAACTTGATCAGAACCACAAGCAACACCTGGGTCGTTATTTCCTCCCCAAGTATGTGAAAGATTTAACCAGTGACCAACTTCATGTGTCAATGCTCTTGAACCAGTTACTGAACCAGTTCCAATTGAACCAGTGTAATTATGTAAGATCCAAATACCATTTTGCATGGAAGTTGCGCTCCATCCACCTGGGTTGAATGTATAGCCTGCTGCACCGCCAATTTCAGCACAAATAAAAATATTCATGTATTTGTTTCCTGGCCATTGACCGTTGTACACATCATTACCACTTACAATTGCATCAACTTGATTACCACCATCAGCACCATTTAAACTCAAAGCATTTTGAGTTCTTGTGATTCCGCTAAAACAAGTTCCATTAGGTGCTTTCGTTGCCAAAACAAATTCAATTTCAACATCAGTTGGAACACATGTAGCCGCAGGGTTACTCGCTTTGAAATCTGCATGAACATTCAACGCGTCAGTATTTTGTAATCTATAATCACGATTTAAGATCGCTAGTGCGTCCATGATTTGTTCTTTTGAAATATTTTCGATGCCTCCATTGTGAAGCACATGAAAAACCACTGGGATTTTATAAATTACTCGCTGTTGTGGGGGATTTGCAGCTAGATCTTGCTCGATTTGTAGCATTTGCGCTTGGTCAATCGCATACTGGGTGGAGAACCCAGGATTTGCCATCAGAGCATGCATTTTTTTGTGAGTGGTGCAGTATTCTACCGTTTCACCATCTCTTGTATTTGACAAGTCAATCGTTTGTTTTTGAGCAAACATAGAGAATGAGGAGAAAAGGCTAATTCCGATAATTGCAAATCGAAATTTATCCAAAATTGTTTTCATAGTTTATTTTTTGAGTTTATTTAGAACGCCACAAGTTACAAAAAGGTTTAAAAATATGAAAGAAATATTGGTTAAATGGTATTTTTATTGATTGAACGGTAAAATCATTCTAAATAATAATGTCATTTAAAGAGAACAAAACTTCATCGGAATAAGGAATACTTAATAATTTATCCAATTTCAAAGCAATTCTCTGTGGTGTTTCTAATTTGTTATCCGTCTTCAAATTTTGAAAATTTTCCAAGCTCGAAAATGCGTTTTTATTGGTTGAACGAATTTGAATTTGCATGTCTGTATCAATTACACCTGGTGATACTGAATAAACTTTCGTCGCTTTTCCCAATTCACGTTCTTCCGACAAAAAAGTTTGAGAAAACAAATCAATAGCTGCTTTTGAAGCACAATATCCAGCCCAAGATGGAATTGGTCTTTTTCCTGCTCCAGAACTGATGTTCACTAGCGTAAACTGCTTTTCATTTTCGCAAAATTTGCTGATTTTTCGTGTTAATTGAATGGGTGCAATTACATTTACTTGCATAATTTCACTGATGCAATCTTCTTTCATCGAAGAAATTCGTTCGATATTTCCAATAATTCCAGCGTTATTAATCAAAACGATTCCTTTGCTTTCAATCGGTGGAATTTGCAATTGTTGAATCGCAGCAGAATCTAACAAATCCAATTCAATAAAATGGAAGTTTGGATTGTGAATTGAATGGGATCGACCAATGCCAATAACAGAATGGTTTTTCGAGAGAAAATGTTCTGCCAATACTTTCCCAATTCCTCTCGAAACGCCTGTGATGATGTATGTTTTTGACATTTATGCCAATGCTTGTTCGATGTCCGCCAAGATATCTTCGATGTCTTCCACACCAACACTTAAACGCAATAAATTATCAACAACGCCTGCTTTTTCTCTTTCAGCTTTTGGTATTGATGCGTGCGTCATTGTCGCTGGATGATTGATCAAAGATTCAACGCCACCCAATGATTCCGCCAAAGAGAAAACGTGGAATGATGAAGCCACTTTGAAAGTATTTTCGATTGAAGTATCTTTTAAAACGATAGAAATCATTCCACCAAAATCACGCATTTGTTTTTTAGCAATTTCATGATTTGGATGCTCAGGAAAACCTGGCCAATATACTTTTTCAATTTTTGGGTGATTTTTCAAATATTCAGCCACTTTTCTTCCGTTGAAACAATGTCTTTCCATGCGCAAATGCAACGTTTTGATTCCACGCATCACCAAAAAGCTGTCCATCGGACCAGGGTTTGCGCCACATGAATTCAAGATAAAATATAATTTTTCATGCCATTCATCACTGTTTGTAATCAATGCGCCCATCACCACATCACTGTGTCCACCAAGGTATTTGGTAACAGAATGCATCACGATATCAGCGCCTAAATTCAAAGGATTTTGCAAATAAGGAGAAGCAAAAGTATTGTCCACAACCAAAGTTAAATTATGTGCTTTGGCAATTTTTGAACACGCTTCGATGTCAATAATTTGCATCGTTGGATTGGTTGGCGTTTCAGCCCAAATCATTTTGGTATTCTCATTGATATATTGCTCAATGTTAGAAGCATCTGTTAAATTCACGAAATGAAATTTGATTCCGTATGGTTCGTAAATTTTGGTAAATAAACGGTAAGAACCACCATACAGATCGTCGCCAGTGATTACTTCATCACCAGGACGCAAAGTTCTAATTACAGCATCCGTAGCGCCCATTCCACTTGAAAAACAAACGCAATGTTTTCCATTTTCCAAAGCAGCAATGTTTTCTTGCAAAGCTTCACGTGTAGGATTTTTCCCACGCGCATATCCAAAACCCTTATTTACACCTGGCGATTCTTGCACATAGGTGGAAGTTTGGAAAATAGGAGTCATGATTGCACCTGTAGTTGGATCTGGATGCGCACCTGCATGGATGGCTTTTGTACCGAATTTCATATCTTTTTTCATTGTCTTCATTTCTAAGTTGAGCGTAAATTTATGGAAATTGTTTAGTTAATTTTTCAATGAATAAAAGAAGTTTATAATTGCTACAGTTGATTTCATTGTCAAGCAACCTATTGGAGTAATCTCTTTTCAATCGTACTTTTGTGCACCGGAATAAATTTATTATGTCAAAAAACACCGTACAAAACACTTCGATGGTCCATTTCAACTATGATTTGCCTGAGGAAAAAATCGCCAAATATCCTGTTGAGCCTAGAGATTCAAGCAAGTTGTTGATTTATAAAGATGGAAAAACAGATCAAGCCATTTATTCCGATTTATCATCTTTTCTACCTTCAGATACGATGTTAATTATGAATGATACGAAGGTGGTAGAAGCAAGATTGATTTTCAACAAGCTATCTGGAGGAAAAATTGAATTGTTCTGTCTTGAACCAGCCGATTACTATTCAGATATCACGACCGCTATGTTTCAAAAAGACCTTGTTTTATGGAAATGTATGGTCGGTGGTGCTAAAAAATGGAAGGAAGAAACGCTTGTTTTACAAATAGAAACAGCACAAAAAAAATATACGCTTTCAGCTACCAAAAAAGAACGTTTATCTGATTCTTTCTTAATCGAATTTTCGTGGGACGGAAAAGACATCAGTTTTGCAGAAGTTTTGAGCGATGCTGGAATTGTTCCGCTTCCGCCTTACCTCAATCGGGATACGGAAGAAAAAGACAAGGCGTTGTATCAAACGATTTACGCCAAATACGACGGCTCGGTTGCAGCACCAACTGCTGGATTGCATTTCACAGACAATGTCTTGCAAAGTCTTTCAGCAAAAGGAATTAAGACTTCTTTTGTGACATTGCATGTCGGCGCAGGTACTTTCAAACCTGTAAAAACGGAAACTTTGGGTGAACATGAAATGCATTCAGAATTCATCGACGTTTCACTAGAAACCATCAATTCAATTGCTAAGCATTTGCCCAAAAACCTCATTGCTGTGGGAACTACTTCGCTGCGCACCTTGGAAAGTTTGTATTGGATAGGTGTCAAAGTGCATACGTACGAGCAACTTGATCTTTCAGAAATTGGTATTCAACAATGGGATGCTTACGATTTACCACAAGAAATTGCGGTAAATCTAGCGCTAGAATCTTTGGTTAAATACATGGAAAACAAAAATATAAATCGTTTGATTACTAAAACCCAATTATTGATTGCGCCAGGTTACACCTTAAAAATGGTCAACGCCATTTTGACTAATTTTCACCAACCGCAATCCACTTTATTGTTACTGATTCATGCATTCGTGGGTGAGGAATGGAAAGCGATTTATCAATTTGCGTTGGAAAATGAGTATCGATTTTTGAGTTATGGGGATGGGAGTTTGTTGTGGAAAACAAGGTAAAACTTTGTTTTCTATGTAAAAATATGTGAAAAATGTTGCTAGATATTTCTGGAAATCGACTACTTCTAGTAGAAGTCGATTTCCAGTAAAAAATCTAATTCAGATCAACCCGTAATATGCAACTGACTGAAATTTTTATCTACCACCAATTCATAAGTATTTCCAAAATGATTGATGGCACATTCTGTTCGTTGATCGTCAATGTAAATATTTTTCAATCCGAAAGGTAAATTGTGAATCACCAATTTGAATTTCTTGTATTCGGCATCAAAATCACCTTCTTTGTGTTGATTGATTACTAAATTTTCCGACCTACCAACAACTTCAAAAGTGCGAAGTGAAAAACGGCCTTTTTGGTAATCATAACCATCGCCACCATCTGCATAAATGCGCGACTTTGTTTTTTCCTCTGAAAAGTAAACGTCGATTTGTAATTCTTCAATTTTCTTTTCTCCTACATATTGTTGAACAGGATATTTAGGAATGCAAGCTCCTTCTTTGACAAAGATCGGAATGGTTTCCATTGTTGCATCAACCCAAACTTCTTCGCCGCCAACAACCTTTTCGCCAGTCCACCAATTGATCCAATTTCCACGTGGAATGTACATTCTTCTTCCCAAAGTGTTGGGCTCTAAAATCGGACAAACTAAAATATGATTTCCAAAAATAAATTCATCCGTTCTGAAATGCGTTTGCAAATCTTCTTGATCATAATAAAATAATGGTTTTATCATTGGTGTACCATGCTGAATGTATTCCCAGAACATCGTATATAAATACGGCAATAAAGTATAACGAATTTCGATAAATTTTCGAACGATGTCAGTCACGTCTTTTCCAAATGACCAAGGTTCTTGTTCGCCATGATGACCAGATGAATGCACTCTACAAAATGGATGAAAAACACCCAATTGAATCCATCGCGTAAATAATTCCGCTGTCGGTTGTTCAGCAAATCCGCCAATGTCAGTACCTGTAAAACCTGCACCGCTGATATTCATTCTTTGCACTTGAATATTGGCAACCCACAAATGTTCCCAAGAAGCCACATTGTCACCCGTCCACGATGAGGTATAACGTTGCGTCCCACTATAAGCGGCACGCGTGATGATAAAGGGACGTTTTGGATAAGCGAATTTTTTCACTCCTTCGTACGTTGCACGCGCCATTTGCATTCCGTAAACGTTGTGCGCTTTTCTGTGTGAACACGTATTTCCATCATAATTGTGACGCACATCCAATGGGAAAGTTTTCCCTGGAATTTCCATCACTGCTGGTTCGTTCATGTCGTTCCAAACACCACGAACGCCAATGTCTTCAATCAATTCTTTATACAATCCAGCCCACCAAGTGCGTACTTCAGGATTGGTGTAATCTGGAAAATAACAATCTCCTGGCCACACTTTTCCTTTCATCAATGGTCCGTCTGAGCGCTTGCAGAAATATCCTTTTTCCATCGCTTCATTGTAAACCGAATAATCTTTGTCGATTTTAATTCCTGGGTCGATAATCACAACCACTTTGAATCCGTCGGCTTTCAAATCGTCAACCATTTGCTTTGGATTGGGGAAATATTCCTTGCTCCAAGTGAAACAACGGAATCCTTCCATGTAATCGATATCCAAATAAACGGCATCACAAGGAATGCGTAAATCGCGGAATTTTTGCGCCAACGCCCTGAAATTACTTTCTGGATAATAACTCCATTTACTTTGATGATATCCAAGCGCCCACATTGGCGGCATTTCGGGAACACCAGTCAATTGCGTGTAATTTTTGATGACTTCTTTGCTTGAAGGACCGTAGAAAAAGTAATAATTCATTTCTCCTCCATCAGCCCAAAAAGAAGTGATTCCATGTCGTTCACTTGCAAAATCGAAATGGGTTCTAAAAGTATTATCGAAAAAGATTCCGTATGCAGTATTTTGGTTCAATCCAATGTAAAATGGAATTGTTTTATAAATCGGATCTTTGTCTTTTGCAAATGCATATTCATCTGTATTCCAGTTTGTAAAACGCATTCCTTTAAGGTTCATGTGACTTGGTTTATCTCCCAAACCATAAAAACTTTCCCCTTTGGCACTGTGTTTTGACATTTTCACAATGTTTCCACCAAATTCATGGTTTTCTTCGTAGTGGAAACCCAATTCGTCTTCTAAAATAGGCGTGCCTTCTAGCGTATAAATACCGATGCGCATGTTTTCTTTGGCAACATAAATTTTGATTTTTGCTGTCGTTAGAATGTAATAATCTTCGTCTTCTGCGAAATTCAAATCGTTGTATCCTTTGGGATAATTGTCTGCCAAAGCATAGGAAAAATCTTTTTCGAAAGCATTTTCTGTGGCATAACGAAATCGTACAACGCTGTCGCGTAGAATTGTTAAGCGCAGTAGAACATTGTTTTTTGCACGAAAAGTGTAGGTGTCGACATTTTTTTCAAAACTAACTATTGATTGTGGAAACAGATTTCCTTTGTATTCTAAAGCGGTATTTATGATCATTTTTAAATTATTTTAATGCAAAAATTGAAATTGCCAACGGTGGCAAGGTTAAACTAATTGAAAATGGTAAGTGATGCATTCCTTCTTCATCTGCGATTATATCGTTTGTGTTGATTACTCCTGAACCTCCAAATGCTTCTGAATCGCTGCATAAAATTTCTTTCCATGGACCTTTAACAGGAACACCGAAACGGTAATTGTCTCTCACAACTGGCGTGAAATTAGCAACAATCAATAAATCATCTGCAGGATTTTTTCCTTTTCTGAGGTAAATCAAAATGCTGTTTTCTTGGTCGTTATAGCTGATCCATTGAAATCCACTGGCGTTGAATTGTAATTCTGATAATGCGACTCTTTCTTTGTAAAGTTTGTTAAGCGCTTTTACCCAACTTTGAATTCCTTTGTAATCAGGATTGTTCAATAAATCCCAATCTAATGAACCTTCAAAATTCCATTCTGATTCTTGCCCAAATTCTGAGCCCATGAAAAGCAATTTCGCACCTGGATGAGTAAACATAGCGCCATAAAGCAAACGTAAATTTGCCCTGCGTTGCCAATGATCTCCCGGCATTCTGCCCATGATGCTGTGTTTTCCATAAACGACCTCATCGTGACTCAAGGGCAACATGAAATTTTCTGTGAAAGCGTAAGTCAGTGAAAAACTAATGTCATTGTGGTGATGTTTGCGATAAATCGGTTCTTTTTTGAAATATTCTAAGGTATCATGCATCCAACCCATCATCCATTTCATTCCAAAACCCAAACCACCGATGGAAGTTGGTCTGCTAACCATTGGGAAATTTGTGCTTTCTTCAGCAATGGTTTGAACATCAGGAAATGCTTCATAAACGTGGCTGTTTAAATCTTTTAAGAAATCGATTACCGCCAAATTTTCTCGTCCGCCGTGCACATTTGGTTCCCATTCACCTTCTTCGCGACTGTAATCTAAATACAACATAGAAGCAACGGCGTCTACTCTCAGTCCATCAGCATGAAAAGCATCTAGCCAAAAAATGGCGTTGCTCATCAAAAATGAACGAACTTCCGGCCTTTCATAATTGAAAATGAGTGATTTCCAATCAGGATGGTAGCCTTTGCGAATATCTGGATGTTCGTACAAATGCGTACCATCAAAATTTCCCAATCCGTGCGCATCACTTGGAAAATGCGATGGAACCCAATCCAAAAACACACCAATTCCTTTTTGGTGAAATGCATTGACCAAAAATTTAAAATCTGCTGGCGAACCGAATCTGCTTGTTGGCGCAAAATATCCAACCAATTGATAACCCCAAGAAGGATCATAAGGATATTCCATGATGGGCATAAATTCAACATGAGTAAATCCCATTTCTGCAACATAATCCACCAATTCGACTGCCATTTCTCGGTAAGTCAACGAGCGATTTTCTTCCCATCTTTTTTTCCAAGAATCAGCGTGAATTTCGTACACAGAAATTGGTTTATTCAGCGCATTGTGATTGATTCTTTTTCCCATCCATTCTTCATCACTCCACTCAAAATCAGCATTCCAAATGATGGAAGCTGTCATCGGTGGATGTTCGCAATAACGCGCAAAAGGATCGGCTTTTTCAGTGATAATTCCGCCGTGATTGCTGTGAATTTTATATTTGTAAATTTCACCATGACCCACATTTGGAATAAATCCTTCCCAAATTCCAGAACCGTCCCAACGGACAAGGAGTTCATGATTTTCAGTGAAATGATTGAAATTTCCGACCACAAAAACATGTTTTGCCGAAGGCGCCCAAACGGCAAAATAAGTTCCGTCAATTCCATCCAATTGCATGGTATGTGAACCTAATTTTTCAAACAATCGGGTGTGTTTTCCGGATTGAAACAAACTGATATCAAAGTCTGATAAAAGACTGTGTGGTTTTACTGAATTCATATTTGTTTCTTTAAATTTTTGTTTTTAAAATACTGGCAATTCCTTTTAGGGGAATGATTGCCCAATCAGGTCGGGAATTTAATTCGTAGCCCAATTCGTAAATGGCTTTTTCGGTCATGTGATACATCAAAATGAATTCCTGTTCTTTTTTGTATCCAATGTTTAATTCTCCAAAAGAGTAAATCCTTTGTAAATAAGCGTCCATACAAACGGCTACAACGTAGGTGAAAAGTTTTTCACCAGCTTCGAATAAATGTTCTTGCTTGTAAGAAAGTTTATCAGGATTATTTAGAATAGAGGCGAATAAAGCATAATGAAAGCTTCTAAACAAACCTGCCAAATCTTTCAATGGTGGTTGTTTGATTTTTCGATCACGGATTGTACTTTCTGGTTCGCCCTCAAAATCAAGGATAACAAAATCATTTTCAGTCACTAAAACTTGTCCTAAATGATAATCTCCATGAATTCTGATGCGTTCACCTTTTAAGATTTCCCAGTCAAAATCGAGGAAATATTTTCGGATTGCTTTTTTATTTTGCAAAAAGTAATTAGCTAATTCAAGCGCTTCACCGCTCAATGAATCTAAGTTGTTTTCAATCGCATTTAAACGATTTTGAACTTGATAAATCAGTCGGTTTTTCAGCCAAACGCCATAATCGCCGTTGAATGTTGTTGAAGTGAAATGGGTATCCGTTTTGTTACTTCCCATTGCGATGTGCAAATCTGCAGTTCTTTCAGCGATTAATTTCACTTTCGTGAAAAATTCCAATCCCACAAAATCAATGTATTCATGCGGAACTTTGTGAATTGGAAGTTGTGTAAAAAGAGGAACAGCAGGCAAACGACTGATATCAACTTTTTTGCGTTCTAAATTTTGGTATGCTTGCAAAAGTAAATCGTTGAAATAAGTCCAAGCATCACTTTTATTTGGAACCAATTCTTGCATCAAAGCCAAGGTAATTGCGTCTTTGTAGTGCGACATATTTGCACTTCCACGGTATGGTGGTGTTCCTGTAAAACCTTGTTGTTCCGTTAAAAATTTATTGATTTCATAATCAGGATTTACACCGATGAAAATTCTTCGAAAGAACTTCATGACGTATTTCTCATTGTAAATGATGCTCGTATTGCTCTGTTCAGCGCCCATGAACGTTGAAGAAACGTACGCTTCATTCAGCATAGACTTTTCGCAATTCAAAGTCAAGTTTTCGTTTGGACTTGGATATTTTCCAACGGTTAATTCAAACCAAAGTTTTCTGAAATCTTCAATAAATAGTGCGTCCACTAAATATCCTGCACCTTCGTCAAAACTTGCTGCGCCAATGATATTGGAAGTTTCGTCTAGTTCATTTTCAAGCATAAAAGCCAGCGTGATGAAATAATTCTGAAAAAAAGATTCTTCAAAATTGACTTCAATCAACACACCAAAATAATTGTGGTTTTCACTTGAAAGATTGATGTAATCAATGATTTCCAAGTTTTTGATGGTCGAAACTTTTCCACCGTACCACCTTTTGGTGACAATGTATTCTTGAAAAATCTCTTTTGGAAATCTTGATGTAAAATCATCTGAATCAAGCGCATTTTTCCACGAACAAGAAAAAACAGGATTTTCTATTTGTTTTTGTGGGGTAACTTTTTTTGCCATTTTTTTCGATTAAAGTTCAACCTTGAAAATATGAAATGGCAATACAGGATGCAATTCGATGAAACAAAATTCCTCGTTCCAAACGTAGGAGTCTTCTGTAACAACATCATGCACTCTCACTGTCTTACCTTCTGAAATCCCCCAAGCTGCAAGTGGAATTTTTACCCATCCTTTTTGGGAATAGTGTGGATCTAAATTTACAACGACCAATGTTCTGTCTTTCGATTCGAAATCCCATTTGTGGAAAGCCAATAATTGGTGATTATCAATTTCCAAAAACTCAATATTGTTGGTTTGTTGCAATGATGGCATTTCTTTGCGCGCATGATTGATTGCTGACATGATGCGCGTTAAATTATTTTCCTTTTTCCAATCCCAATGACGAACTTCGTATTTTTCACTGTCGTGGTATTCTTCTTTTCCTGGAATGGCTGCACTTTCTAAAAATTCAAACACTGGACCGTAAACTCCAGTATTGGAACTCAATGTTGATGCCAAGGCATAACGTTGTAAATGAATGCTTTCGTTTCCGCTTTGTAAATGAAATGGATTAATATCTGGCGTATTTGGCCAAAAGTTTGCCCTGAAATAATGTTTGCGTTCAGTTTGCGTCAAGTCATGCATGTATTCAGTCAACTCTTCTTTTGAATTGCGCCAAGTGAAGTAGGAATAACTTTGCGTAAATCCTTGTTTGGCTAATTGTTCCATGATTTTTGGTCGTGTGAACGCTTCCGCTAAAAACAACACGTTTGGATGTTTTTCTTGGACTTTTTCCATCAACCAACCCCAAAAATGAAACGGTTTGGTATGCGGATTGTCGACTCTAAAAACGGCGATTCCAAATTCTTCGACCCAATAAAGTGCAACGCGTAACAATTCATTCCATAAATTTTTCCAATCTGGTGTTTCAAAATAGATTGGCAAAATATCTTGGTATTTTTTAGGCGGATTTTCAGCATATTGTGCCGTTCCATCTGGTCGCCACTTGAACCACTGCGGATTCGATTTCACCCAAGGATGATCGGGCGCAGCTTGCAACGCAAAATCCATCGCAATTTCAATTCCTAATGATTTGGCTGTATCTACTAATGATTTGAAGTCTTTTTCTGTTCCCAATTCAGGATGCAAACTCATGTGTCCACCGTGGTGAGAACCAATTCCCCACGGACTTCCAACATCGCCTTTTTGCGCATTTGTTGCATTGTTTTTCCCTTTTCTATTTACTTCTCCGATTGGATGAACTGGAGGAAAGTATAAAGTATCAAATCCCATTTTGGCGACGCGTGGCAATAAATTTTCGCAGTCTTTAAAAGTGCCATGTTTTCCTTCTTTTGACGAAGCAGAACGAGGAAAAAATTCATACCACGTGGAGAAAAGCGCTTTTTTCCGTTCTACTAGCCAAGGCAACATCGCTGTTTTTGCAGCTAAATGTTTCGTTGGAAATTGAACTAATGCTTTTTCAATTTCACTTCCTTGAACCAATAAAATAGCATCTTGATAACTTGCTTTTGCTTGCAAAATAGAAATCCATTTTTCTGCAAATTTCTTCGTTTTCGCATCCATTTTTTTAAAAATGGCTTCCAAATATTCAGCGCCTTCTAATAATTCGCTCGCAACATCTTGACCAGCATCAATTTTCTTTCTTGTTCCAAACAACCAGTTTAAAGGCCAATCAACCCAAGCTTCGATGAAATAATCGTACTTTCCTTCAGATTCAGCAATCATGGTGGTGCCCCAACGGTCATTTCCCAATTGATTGAGCGGAATTGAATTCCATTTTTTAGCTTTCTTTTCCTTGAAATGAAGTACTGCTCTCAAATGGTCGTGTCCATCAGCAATTATATCAGCTTCAACCGAAACGGGCTGCTCGGCGATGGTTTTTAAGGCAAAAATTCCACCATTGATACATGGATCAATGTTCTCAATGATGACGCGTTCTTGGTTCTGATTTTTCATCTGTGAAAATAATTTTACAAGCGTGTTATTATCACAAATATAACTTTTTAGCTAATAAATGTCAATTTGACACTAATTAATTTTTTCAAGAATTTTCAGTCCAATAAAAACAGTCGATTTTTAAGGATAAATTGTCTTAAAATCGCATCATAAAAGATCGTTTGCCAAATTAGCCAATTCAGATCGTTCGCCTTTTTCCAATTTTACATTTGTGAACAGTGGTTGATTTTTCAAACGGTCAATCAAATAAGCTAAACCATTGCTATTTTCATCCAGATAAGGCGAATCGATTTGGTGCACATCACCAGTAAAAATAATTTTGGTGTTTTCGCCGGCACGTGTTATGATGGTTTTTACTTCATGTGGCGTCAAGTTTTGGGCTTCATCAACAATGAAAATGATATTTGAAAGACTGCGACCGCGGATAAAAGCCAAAGGTGTAATCACAATTTTGCCCGAATCTTGCATCTCTTGAATGGCTTTGTGCTTTTTTTCATTTTCGCCGAATTGAGATTTAATAAATTTCAAATTGTCCCACAAAGGTTCCATGTAAGGACTGATTTTTTCATTTGCATCGCCAGGCAAAAAACCTATTTCGCGGTTTGAAAGCGGAACAATTGGTCGTGCTAAAATAATTTGGTTGAATTGTTTACTTTGTTCTAATGCAGCTGCAAGCGCTAGCAAGGTTTTACCTGTTCCTGCAACTCCTTGAAGTGCGACTAATTTCACTTCATTATTTAAAAGTGCGTGAAATGCAAATGCTTGCTCGGCATTTTTAGGCTTGATTCCGTAGACAAATTCCTTTTCAATGCGTTCGATTTTATTAGAAAGGTGATTGTAAAATGCCAAGGAGGATGTTTTACCATTCTTTAAAATGTAATATCCATTGACTGTTTTTTTATTACCCAAAACACCATTTTCTTCAACAGACCCTTTGATGAAAACTTCTCTTATTAATTCAGAATCCACATTTTCAATTCCAGAAGAATTTGCTTCTTTTAAGTTTTCAGAACTTACTTTGCCCGTTTCGTAATCTTCCGCAATCAATCCCAAAGCTTTTGCTTTAATTCTTAGATTGATATCTTTTGTTACTAAAATTACTGTTTGATTGGTTTCTTGCTCTTTTAAGAAAAGCGCAGAATTGATTATTTTATGGTCATTTTTTTCTGCCGAAAATACTTTTTCAGCATTGATGGAAAGGGGCATTTGTTCCATGGTAATCTTAAACTTTCCGAGTCCTTTCCCAAGTGAAATCCATTCTTGCAATGAACCATTTCCAGATAGTTTATCGATGAAACGAATCACTTCTCTGGCGCTGAAATTTTTGGTGTCATTTCCAACTTTGAATTTATCCAACTCCTCTAAAACCGTTATTGGAATGGCAACATTGTTTGTTTTGAAATTAGTTATCGATTGATGGTCATGTAATAATACAGAAGTATCGAGCACAAATAGTTTTTCTTTTTTTGCCATGGTTTTTTTTATGAAAGGTAGACGAAAATGAATTCCCTTCAATAACAGTCAAAAAAAGGTTATTTACATCGATTTGTTCACATTAACAACAACTTAGCACAAAATTAATGCTGCGCTAAAATTGGATGGTTTTAGTTAAATAACTCGGATATTTTATAAATCGTGCAAATTGAAACCCCGACTTTCAATTTGCACGATTTCTTTTAATAAGAAAAAGTTAACATTGTTATGAATGAATGATAATTACATTTGAGTATGAAAAAAGCGTTCGTTATTTTTTTTCTTATATTGAATTCATTGTGTTTTGCGCAACTTCAAGTTGTTCGTGATCCTATCGCTTGTGCTTATGGTTTGAAAAATGCAGACAAAAAATGGGTCGTTCCAGCGCAGTACCAAGATATCCAAGTAAATGGAAGTGGATTTTTTTTCTGTAAAGAAGGAGAAAAATGGGGAATTTTAAATCGATACGGTAAAACATTCGTTGACACAAAGTACGATCAAGTATATCAACTCAAAGAGAATCAATTTGTACTTGTAAACCGAAAAGTGGAGGAAAATGTGAGTCAAACGTTTATGGGAATCATGGACACCAACAAAACCTGGATTCTTCCACAGGAATTTAGTTCCATACAACAATTGATTCACGAAAAGTATTTAATCGTAAAAACAACCTATCCTAAAAACGCCCAACCTAAAAACCAATCTGCCGTTGTTGATGCGCAAGGCAAATTATTGATTCCTTATATAGACGGGATTATCCTATACAAATACAATGAACAAGAAATCTTTTTAGTTGGCGATAAACAAGTGAATAGTTATACGCTTGCAGGAAATGTTCGCTTCATTAATCATGCAGGAAAAGTACTTTCAGATAGTACGTTCGATATGGGAATGCCTTGTGGAGACAACTTTACGGTGGTGAAAAACAATAAATTCGGACTTTTTGATCCAGAAGGAAAGCCGATTGTTTGGCCAAGGTTCCAATTTGAGCGAAACACTTATGAATCAAATACTTCTTTGCCTTGTTTGCATTCTCAGCATCAGTTTATTTTTACCGAAAATGGAAAAAAAGGAATCGTAAATGGCATTTGGAAAGTGATTACTGAGCCAGTTTATGAAAGAATTGTCCCAATAAATATTCAAGGACAAACAATATCTCCAGCGCGCTATTTTGGACATCGTTCTGAAAATAACAGTTACGATTTAATTGATTTAAATGGGAAAAAACTGATCGAAGCAGATACTTTTTTGACGAAAATGATTCGCATTCCCAAAAACAATTATTACGCATCAGACGCTTACCGCGTGTATTATTTCTATGGAATGCGTCAAAACAAAGGTTTTCATTGGGGAATATTAAACGAAAAAGGCGAAGTTTTAATACCTGCGACCAATGCAAACATCCTCGTAACCAGTAATTTTGAAGCGCTACTTATTGAAGATTTAAATAAAAATATTCCAACAGTCAATCGAATTCTTTTAACAGAACAAGAAAATTTCAATGCTACACCCGTAACTTTTAAAAATCAATTGGATAGCATTTTTCTTTTTCAATTCGAAGACAATTATTACCCGCTGATTTACGACAATGCTCAGAAAATGTGGCGACAAGAAATGTACGGTTACAATCTTCCAAAAAGTTTTGGTAATCTTTTACTTATCAGTGGCAATTTAGGTGGATTTATCTACAACAAAACCAATAATACCTTCGAAAAAGTAAAATCCATTGATTTGCAAAATGGTGGTTTACCGCTTGTTTACACGAAAGATGGGGTTAATATCATTCACTCTAGAAAAGGGTTTCTTTTCACGGAATTTCATACCACAATCAATCAACAAATGGCCTCAAAAAATCGAATTTGGGTGCACACAAAAGCGGGAAAATGGCGCATTTACGACACACTTGGCGTGCAAAGAATCAACGCTGAATTTGATGCGATGTCCTACGATTGGGACGCGATGATTGTCCAACAAAATGTCAAAAAAGGATTGCTTGATGAAAACTATATGTGGAAAATTCCACCGATTTTCAGTGATTTATTTCAATTCACAAAAACATCGTACGTTGGCATTACAGCGACAAATCGAGTGGCAGTCATTAATATCAGTAAGCCTAAAATGATTGACACTTCGTTTACCAGTTTTATTCCCTTATTCTTTGACGCGACAGGAGATAAAGTTTACTATAGTCTAGAAAAAAATGGACTGTCTTTTTGTTTCGACAAAGAAGGAAACGAAGTTTCGCTTTCTAAAAAAGAAATATTGATGAACAATTGGACAGAACCGACCAACTATTATTATTTCAATATTCAATGTGATTACGAGCAGAAACAATTGTTGAATTCGCATAAAAACTTGGTTTATGATTTTTTCTATCCAACATATTGGAGCCGAATTCAAGGGAATAAAAGTACTGTAATCAACGGTTTGCGTGGTTCGAGTTATGGGTCAAAATTTTTCAAAGCGGAATTTCTCTCTTCGAAAGCAATGAGCTTGAGCATTACACAACCTCCCACCGTTCAGGTGGCTTACGGAATTGACAGAGATGCTTCAACGGCGGATTTAGAATTAGCAAACTGGATTTTCAAAAATGACGGATCCAACAAAAGAATCGTGTTTTCAGATCTTTTCAATCCATTAAGTCCCATTTATCAAAAGCAAATTTTAGATGCAATCCAAGAAAATCCGGAGATCAAAATTGATTGCAATAAACCCGATATTCTGTTTGGTGGCGTTAAACAGTTTTCGTTTTATCCAAATGGTATCAAATTGTACTTTTTTGAAGGCGAATCGCAGGCTTTTGAATTGATTTTGACCAAAACACAATTGTCAAAAATCCCAAGTGCGAAATGGATTTTGGAATATTTGAATTGATTAAATTGAAAACTTCTCGCCTTGAAAAAAGAAAAGGGTCAGAAACAATCCGACCCTTTCAATAATATTATTCTTTTTTGCGATTAAGCATTCAACTTAATATGCAATTCTTTCAATTGTTTTTCATCCAATGGCGAAGGTGCGTCAATCATCACGTCGCGACCTGAATTATTTTTTGGGAAGGCGATGTAATCACGAATTGAATCTGAACCGCCCATCGTAGCAACCAAACGATCTAAACCGAATGCCAAACCTCCGTGTGGTGGCGCACCGTATTCAAAAGCGTTCATCAAGAATCCAAATTGCGCTTGCGCTTCTTCTTTGGTGAATCCTAATAAATCAAACATGCGCGATTGCAACTCACGGTCGTGGATACGAATCGAACCTCCGCCCAATTCCACGCCATTCATGGCTAAATCGTAAGCATTGGCGCGAACTTTTCCTGGCTCAGTTTGGATCAAATGAAAATCTTCTGGTTTTGGAGAAGTAAATGGATGGTGCATCGCATGGTAACGTCCGTTTTCTTCGTCCCATTCCAACAAAGGGAAATCCAATACCCACAAAGGTTTGAATACATTCGGATTTCTCAATCCCAATTCATTTCCCATGTGCAAACGCAATTCATTCATTTGTTTGCGTGTTTTTTCCAATCCGCCGCAAAGTACCAACAACAAATCACCAGCTACAGCGCCTGCGCGTTCTGCCCATTGTGCCAAATCTTCTTGCGAATAGAATTTATCTACTGAAGATTTGAAAGTTCCGTCTGGATTGCATTTCAAGTAAATCAAACCAGTTGCGCCAATTTGTGGGCGTTTCACCCAATCCGTCAATGCATCCAATTGCTTGCGTGTGTATTCCGAACAATCTTGGCAATTGATCGCGATGACTGATTCAGCAGCATCGAAAATCGAAAAACCTTTGTTTTGAACCAAATCAGTCAAATACACAAATTCTAAATTGAAGCGAATGTCTGGTTTGTCTGAACCGTATTTTTCCATGGCGTCCGCGTAAGTCATTCTTGGAAAAGCGCCTTCAAATTCAACTCCACGTATTTCTTGAAACAAGTGTTTGATCAAACCTTCAAATGTTTGCAAAATATCTTCTTGCTCCACAAACGCCATTTCACAGTCAATTTGAGTGAATTCTGGTTGTCTGTCGGCACGTAAATCTTCGTCACGGAAACATTTCACGATTTGGTAATAACGGTCAAATCCAGAAACCATCAACAATTGTTTGAAGGTTTGTGGAGATTGAGGCAATGCGTAAAATTCGCCTTCATTCATACGACTTGGAACCACAAAATCGCGCGCTCCTTCAGGCGTAGATTTGATTAAGTATGGAGTTTCAACGTCCAAGAAATCTTGTCCATCTAAATATTTTCTAGTTTCTAAAGCGACTTTGTTTCTCAAAAGCAATTTTTGCTGCACTGGATTTCTTCTCAAATCCAAGTAACGGTATTGCGCACGCAATTCTTCTCCGCCGTCTGTATCGTCTTCAATTGTGAAAGGAGGCGTTTTGGCAGCATTTAAAATCGTTAATTTTTCTACTACGATTTCAATGTCACCTGTTGGCATATTGGCATTTTTGCTCGAACGTTCAATGACAGCACCTTCAATTTGAATCACAAATTCACGACCCAATTTGCGGGCTTGCATACACAAAGTTTCATTCTCTTCTAAGTTGAAAACCAATTGTGTAATACCATAACGGTCACGTAAATCCACGAAAGTCATTCCACCTAAATCTCTTGAGCGCTGAACCCATCCAGCCAAGGTAACTTTGTTTCCGATATGATTTGCGCGCAATTCGCCACATGTGTGAGATCTATACATTTTATTGAATTTGAGATTGCAAAGATAAGGTTTGAAAAAGGAAATATGAAATTGATAAGGAAATAGTTTTGAGTTCTTGCATTTACAGAAAGTAAATATAATTTGAATGTATTTTAGATTTGAAATTCTTGTAAGTTTGCTTCATAGAAAATAAATTCAAATGCCCAACTAAAATGATTTTCACTCCTCAAAATTTTCAGCTCAAAAACGGTAAAACAATATTAATCAGGGAAGCAGTTGTCCGCGATGCTGCCGCTTTGTTGGAAATGATCAAAAATTATTTGGACGACAGTCCTTACATTCCCAAATCGACTTCTGAATTTCACTTGACTTTAGTGCAAGAAGAAGCTTGGATTCAATCTTTTTTGGATGCGCGAAATTCTTTGTTTTTGGTTGCTGAGTTTGAGGGTCATTTGATTGGTAATATCGACTTGACAGGAAACAAGCGCCAAGTGATGCAACACAATGCTTTGGTTGGTATGGGAATGTTGATCGAGTGGCGAAACCAAGGATTGGGAAGTGCTTTGATGCAACTGGCGATTGATTGGGCAATTTCAAATCCAATGTTGGAAAATTTGCAATTGGAAGTTTATGCAGAAAATTTAGCTGGAATAAATCTGTACCAAAAAATGGGATTCAAACAATGCGGTGTAATCCCCAATTTATTCAAAGAAAATGGCCATTATTGCGACAGTATTATGATGACTTTATCAATAAAAAACCAATAATTCAAACTGTTTCGCTGAATTAAAGTTGCAATAAATTCGAAAAACGCTGATTTAGTTTAGCGATTTTTAGAGTTTTCGCTGATTCATTTTAGCGTTTTGGAATGAATTATTGAAAAAATTGATTTCTATTTCAAAAATTCTACCTATCTTAATTTAGAAAACCGATTTTTAGACTTAAAATTTTACAAAAAAATGCAAAAACGCTGGCTAATTAAAGACATTCCTGCTCAAAACAAAATCGACACTCTGGCGCAAACCCTGAATATTGAACCTGCATTGGCAACGATTTTACTGCAGCGCAATATTTCAACTTTCGAGGAAGCTCAACATTTTTTCAGACCATCATTGAATGATTTACATGATCCTTTTTTGATGAAAGATTTACAAGAAGCAGTTGATCGCATCAATTTGGCGATGGAGAAAAACCAAAAAATCATGATTTATGGTGATTATGATGTTGATGGAACGACCGCCGTTGCTGTCATGTGGAATGTGTTAATCGAACATTACCAAAACATAGAATTTTACATTCCAGATCGATATGCCGAAGGTTATGGCGTAAGTTCTCAAGGAATTGAATATGCCCATGTGCAAAATATTGAACTGATAATTGCGCTGGATTGCGGTGTGAAAGCGAATGAAAAAGTTGATTTTGCCAATAGTTTGGGCATTGATTTTATTGTTTGCGACCACCATACGCCCGGAGAAACTTTGCCAAAATGCTTGGTTTTGGATCCCAAAAGAGCAGATTGTGATTATCCTTACAAGGAATTGTCAGGTTGTGGTGTTGGTTTCAAATTGCTACAAGGTTTGTGTATCAATAATGATTGGGAAACAACCACATTGTTTGAGCAACTCGATTTATTAGCCATTTCAATTGGTGCTGATATTGTGCCAATTACAGGAGAAAATCGCATTTTGTGTTATTTTGGTTTGCAATTATTAAATGCCAAACCACGTTTGGGAATCACCGAAATTTTGCGTGTCGCAGGAAAAGCACTGCCATTGACACTCACAAATGTCGTTTTCATCATTGCGCCTCGAATCAATGCTGCCGGAAGAATTCACACAGGGAAAAAAGCGGTCAGTTTAATGATTTCCGAAGACCAAGAAGAATTGAAAACCATTGCCGAAAGCATCAATGAAAATAATGCAGAACGGAAAGATTTAGATCAATTGATTACTGCAGAGGCATTGGATCAAATAGAGAATGATTCCACTTTTGATTCAAAAATCACCACAGTTGTTTTTCAGGAAGATTGGCACAAAGGCGTGATTGGAATTGTTGCTTCTCGCTTGATAGAAAATCATTATCGACCAACGATTGTTTTGACTGAATCCAATGGAAAAGCAACAGGTTCTGCGCGCAGTATCCGCGGATTAGATATTCATGCAGCCTTAGAAAAATGCACTGATTTGTTAGAACAATTTGGCGGTCACACTTTTGCTGCCGGAATGACCATGCCACTTGAAAATGTAGAAGCATTTAAAGTGAAGTTTGAATCTGTTGTGCAGTCTATGATTGCTAAGGAAGATTTGGTTCCGCAACAAATCGTTGATTACGCTCTGCATTTTGATGAAATTTTTCAAGAAAATGAGTTGTTAAATAAAATTCCAAAGTTCAAACGCATTATCAGTCAGTTAGAACCACACGGACCAGGAAATATGAAGCCCGTTTTCGTTGCGCAAAATGTGTACGTAAAATCATTCAAAATCTTGAAAGAGGTTCATTTGAAATTGATTTTAGGTCAACCAAATTCTAAAGTTACAATTGATGCCATTGCATTTAACATGATTGATAAATTGGATATTGTTGAAAGCAATCTGCCGATAGAAGTATTATTTACGCTTGAATCCAACGTTTGGCGAGATTTGGAAACCTTGCAATTAAATGTCAAAGATATACGTTCAATGATTTGAATTTAATTGATTTTGCACAAAGGTAGAGCGCTTCATCGAATGTTCACAAAAGTCATCATTAATAATAAATCAATTTTATTACATTTGTACACGAACTAGCAGATGAGTAATTCAAGAAAAATAGCAGTAATTGGTGGCGGAAGTTGGGCAACAGCTTTGGTGAAGATTTTGTGTAACAACTTAGATTCTGTAAATTGGTGGATGCGTGGTCAAGATGCTGTCGATCATATTTTGAATTACAAGCACAATCCTAAATACCTTCAATCTGTAGAGTTTAATTTGGATAAAATCAATGTTTCCAACGATTTGGAAGCGATTATTGCGCCTGCAGACATTGTAATCATTGCAACGCCTTCTGCTTTTTTGGTCAAGATTTTTGAAAATGTTAGCAAAGAGCTCTTCGAAGGAAAAATCGTTTTTTCTGCCGTGAAAGGAATAGTGCCAGAATACAACGCCATTCCAGCGCGATTTATTCACAAAACTTTTGGCACGCCTTACAAGAAAATAGGAATTATCTGCGGACCTTGTCATGCGGAAGAAGTGGCTTTGGAGCGACTTTCATATTTAACCATTGCTTGTCAAGACGAGCGAATTGCAGGTGAAATGGCCAAATTGTTGGCTTGTAGATACATCAAAACAACCGTTTCCGACGATTTATTCGGCACCGAATTTTCAGCAGTTTTGAAAAATGTGTACGCCATTGCCTCCGGAATTTGCGCAGGTTTGGGCTACGGAGATAATTTTCAATCGGTATTAATCGCAAACGCCATACAAGAAATTGAAAACTTCATTGATGAGGTAAGTCCCATTCACCGAGATGTGAAATCAAGTGCCTATTTAGGTGATTTATTGGTGACAGCCTATTCAAAATTTTCCAGAAACCGCACTTTTGGTTTCATGATTGGTAAAGGCTATTCTGTAAAAACCGCACAATTAGAAATGGATATGATTGCGGAAGGATACTACGCAGTGAAATGTGTCGTTGAAATCAATAAAAAATTCCAAGTTGAAATGCCGATTGTTGAAGCGGTGAATAACATTCTCTACGAAAAAATTTCCCCAGTCATCGAAATGCGCATTTTGTCTGATAAGTTGAGCTGATTTTTTGTAAAAATAGACCAAAGACTAGAGACAAAAGACATTAGACTGAAGACTATCCTAATTGAGTTATAGTCTGAATCTTTTTTCTAAGTTTTTGGAAAAATGCCCTCTCCCTTGGTCCCCGTTGACTTCGTCGGATGCTTCCCAACTCAAAGGGGAAGAGTGTCCTAATTACAATTCTTTTAAAAATTTTGAGATAATCTAAAGTTGCGAAGCAAAAAGAAAATCAAATCTAATAGTTGCGAAGCAACGTTTCTAGTGTCTTAAGTCTAATAGCGAAGCGGGTCCTTTTTAATATGTTATTTAGAATCTTTCTTATTTGTAAGAATTTTTACAAAAAAAGTACTTTTAAATAATTGTTTTTATGAACTTTATGCCTTTTAAGTTTGTCTATGAACAAAACAGTTTGTATTAACTTTTAATTTTAGATTTGTTGCTATGTTAATAAGTACTAATTTTACACCTCAATTTTATTTGTAAACGTATGTCAAGTGCTCAAGATTATCTGCCCCTCGTTATACAAGGCGTTGTAGCTCTGGGATTTGTGGTATCAGTTTTGATTGTAACTCACTTGTTGGGTCCACGTGTTCACTCCAAAAATAAAGATTCAAATTTCGAATGTGGAATTGAATCAGAAGGAAACGCTCGTTTTCCTGTATCTGTAAGATATTTTTTGACCGCAATTTTATTTGTATTGTTTGATGTCGAAGTCATTTTCTTTTACCCATATGCTGTGAACTTTAAAGCATTGGAATTAGAAGGTCTTTTGGCTGTAATTCTATTCGTAGCCTTCTTCTTGATAGGCTTTTTGTATGTATTGAAAAAAGGAGCATTAGAATGGGAAAAATAACTGATGGAAAAGTTGAAACGATTGACTACCAAGGTTTTCAATTAACGACTTTAGATAAAGCAATTGGTGCAGCCCGCGCCAATTCAATGTGGCCTTTGCCTTTCGCTACTTCTTGTTGTGGTATCGAATACATGGCAACCATGGGAAGTAACTACGATTTGGCTCGTTTTGGAATGGAAAGAATGTCTTTTTCACCACGTCAAGCTGACTTGCTGATTGTTGCAGGAACAATTTCAAAAAAATTAGCACCGATTTTGCGTCAAGTGTACGAACAAATGGCTGAACCAAAATGGGTTTTATCGGTTGGTGCTTGCGCTTCAAGTGGTGGAATTTTTGATACTTACAGCGTTTTGCAAGGAATTGATAGAATCATTCCTGTAGATGTTTACGTGCCAGGTTGTCCGCCACGTCCAGAGCAAATCATTGATGGTATCATGAATATCCACGCTTTGGTGAAAGAAGAATCTTTAAGAAGAAGATATTCTGATAAATATAAATCGATGTTGAACGGTTATAACATTGAAACTGATGTCAAATAGTACCATTACGAACGAATTTGCGTTGGCGAGATTGACAGCCAAATTTGGAGATAAAATTATTTCAGCTGAAACACCTTTTGATTTGTTGACTATCGAAGTGCCTAGTGCCGATGCCCATGAAGTGATTCAATGGTTGAAAGAAGACGAGGTTTTGAAAATGACTTATTTGACAAATTTAGGTGGAGTACATTATCCAACTGAAGCAGATAGAGAATTTGCTGTGGTTTACCACATTCACAGTTTGGTCAACAATTACAGAATTCGCCTGAAGTCATTTATTCCCTTGAGCAATCCTTCGATTGCAACAATTACAGATTTATTTGTTGGTGCCAATTGGATGGAAAGAGAAACTTTTGATTTTTACGGAATCATTTTTACAGGTCATCCAAATTTGACAAGAATTTTGAACGAGGAAGACATGGATTATCATCCAATGCGCAAAGAATACCAATTGGAAGACGATACAAGACAAGATAAAGACAACCGCTTTTTCGGAAGATAGAACAGTAGTATTATGAATGAATGGTTAGACGACGATATTAAGCCGGGAAACAATTTATCAGCAGAGACAATTGACGGTGACATTGCAACGCTCAACTTAGGGCCTACGCATCCAGCAACGCATGGAATCTTTCAAAATATCTTGAAAGTAGATGGCGAAAGAATTTTATCTTCGGAGCAAACGGTTGGATATATTCACCGCGCTTTTGAAAAAATTGCTGAACACAGACCTTATAATCAAATCACTCCTTTAACGGACAGACTTAATTATTGCTCTTCACCGATCAATAACATGGGTTGGCACATGACCGTTGAAAAATTGATTCAAACTGAAATGCCAAAAAAAGTGGATTACATGCGTGTAATTATTATGGAATTGGCAAGAATTGCAGATCATTTGGTTTGTAATTCTGTAATCGGTGTGGATACGGGTGCTTTGACTGGTTTTACTTACCTTTTCCAACAAAGAGAAAAAATCTACGAACTTTTCGAAGAGGTTTGCGGTGCTAGATTGACTACCAATGTTGGTCGAATCGGTGGATTTGAAAGAGATTTTTCTCAAGCTTTCTACAAGAAACTAAACGATTTCTTGAAAGAATTTCCAAAGGTTTTCAATGAATTTGACAGTTTGTTGTCGAGAAATAGAATTTTCATGGATCGCACAATCAATGCAGGACCAATTTCTGCTGAACGTGCATTAGAATATTCATTTTCTGGACCAAATTTAAGAGCAGCAGGTGTGGATTATGATGTGAGAGTCATGAATCCATATTCTTCATACCAAGATTTTGATTTCATCGTTCCGGTTGGAACACAAGGAGATACTTACGATCGTTTCCAAGTGAGACAGGAGGAAATTCGCCAAAGTTTGTCAATTATCAAACAAGCTTTAGACGGAATGCCTGAAGGTAAATATTTTGCAGATGTTCCTGAATTTTATTTGCCTCCAAAAGAAGATGTTTACAATAAAATGGAAGCTTTAATTTACCACTTCAAAATTGTAATGGGTGAAACACCTGTTCCAGTTGGAGAAGTTTACCACAGTGTGGAAGGCGGAAATGGTGAATTAGGTTTTTATTTGATCAGCGATGGTGGAAGAGCGCCTTTCCGTTTACAATTCCGTCGCCCTTGTTTTATTTATTACCAAGCTTATCCAGAAATGATTACAGGTCAAAGCATCAGTGATGCCGTTTTGACATTAAGTAGCATGAATGTGATCGCTGGAGAATTGGACGCTTAGTTTATGAAAGTAGAAGTTACACAAAAAAGCAGACCTGTTCTTAGCGCCGAGAAAATGGCCGAGATTCAAGGTGTAATCAGTCAATTTCCTGAAGGAAAATCAAAAAGTGCAATAATTCGAATTCTACATATTGTGGAAGAAGAAGCAGGCGGTTGGTTGAGTCCTGATACGATGGATATGGTTGCTGAAATTTTAAATATTCAGCCAATCGAAGTTTATGAAGTTGCGACGTTCTATACCATGTTCAACTTAAATCCAGTTGGAAAATTCATTTTTGAAGTTTGTAGAACTGGACCTTGTATGTTGGTTGGAAGTGACAATATCATTGAATATATCGAAAACAAATTGGAAGTTAAGGTTGGAGGTACAACTGCAGACGGCATGTTTACATTGAAAACTGCTGAATGTTTGGGTGCTTGCGGTTACGGCCCAATGTTGCAATGCGGAAAACATTATCATGAACATTTAACTCCTACCAAAGTTGACGAGCTAATCGACGCTTGCAGAAATGGAGAGATCAAAGCTAATTTTTAATACGGATGGGAAGAAAATTACTTTTAGAACACATTGACGTTCCTGGTATTGAAACGTTTGATGTATATAGAAAAAATGGCGGTTACCGTTCGGTAGAAAAAGCGTTGAAAACAATGTCTCCTGAAGATGTTGTTGAGGAAGTAAAAAAAGCTACCTTGAAGGGCCGTGGTGGAGCAGGTTTCCCAACTGGTTTGAAATGGTCGTTTTTGGCTAAACCAGAAGGCGTTCCAAGATATTTATTGTGCAATGCGGATGAATCTGAGCCAGGTACATTCAAAGACCGATATTTGATGGAAAAAATCCCTCATTTATTGATCGAAGGAATGATTGTTTCTAGCTATGCGTTAGGTTCAAACTTATCTTACATCTATATTAGAGGAGAATATATGTGGGTGCTCGAAATTCTTGAAAAAGCAATCGCAGAAGCATATTCCAAAGGTTTTCTGGGGAAAAACATTTTAGGTTCTGGCTTTGATTTAGATTTGCGTGTTGCTCCAGGGGGAGGCGCTTACATTTGCGGAGAAGAAACCGCGATGATCGAATCTTTAGAAGGTAAGCGCGGGAATCCAAGAATCAAGCCACCATTTCCAGCTGTTAAAGGTTTATGGGGATGCCCTACAGTTGTAAATAATGTTGAAAGTTTGGCCACTGTAGTTCCAATTATCAATGATGGCGGTGATGAATATGCCAAATTGGGAACTGCGGGAAGCAACGGTACAAAATTGATTTCAGCTTGCGGAAATGTTGCTCGTGGAGGTGTGTACGAAATTGAATTGGGAATTTCTGTTGAAGAATTTATCTACGGTGACGAATGGTGCCGTGGAATTGCAAATAACAAGAAAATTAAAGCATTGGTTCCTGGAGGTTCTTCAGTTCCAATATTGCCTGCACATTTGATTACCAAAACAGCAACTGGAGAAAATCGCTTGATGAGCTATGAAAGTATGGCTGATGGTGGTTTTGCTTCAGGTTCTATGATTGGTTCTGGCGGATTCATTGTTTTCGATGAAGACCAATGTATCGTTAGAAATACCTGGAATTTTGCCCGTTTTTATGCACACGAATCTTGCGGACAATGTTCACCTTGCCGCGAAGGAACTGGCTGGATGGAAAAAGTATTGCACCGTTTGGAAAATGGAAAAGGAAATATGCGCGACATTGAATTGTTGGCAGACATCAATAAGAAAATCGAAGGAAATACAATTTGTCCATTAGGTGATGCTGCGGCTTGGCCTGTTGCTGCTGCGATTCGTCATTTCCGTGAAGAATTTGAGTGGCACGTAACGCATCCAGAAGACGCTGTGAAAGGTAATTATGGATTGTTAAAAGGAATTACAGTTTAATCAACTTTTTGGGTCAAACCAAAAACGATAATAAAATATAACCATGGTCAAAGTAACCATTGATGGCATAGAAGTAGAAGTAGAAGCTGGAACGACAGTTTTGAACGCTGCGCGCAAAATTGGAGGAGATGTTGTTCCACCAGCGATGTGCTATTACAGTAAATTAGAAGGTAGCGGAGGTAAATGCCGTACTTGTTTGGTTGAAGTTGCAGCTGGTTCTGCAAACGATCCAAGACCGATGCCAAAATTGGTCGCTTCTTGTTCAACGCCCGTGCAAGATGGAATGGTAATCAAAAATAAAACCAGTGAAAAAGTGCACGTGGGTCGTGGCGCTGTTACTGAGTTTTTGTTGATTAATCACCCTTTGGATTGTCCAATTTGTGACCAAGCAGGAGAATGTCATTTGCAAGATTTAGGTTTTGAACATGGCGCTTCTGGAACACGTTACGAGGAAGAAAGAAGAACTTTTGATCCAATCGATATCGGTAACAAAATCAAATTACACATGAACCGTTGCATTTTGTGCTACAGATGTGTAATGGTTGCAGATCAATTGACCAATAAACGAGTTCACGGAGTTTTAGGTCGTGGCGATCATGCTGAAATTAGTACTTATATCAGCAATGCTGTTGACAATGATTTCTCAGGAAATATGATTGATGTGTGTCCAGTTGGCGCATTGACAGACAAAACTTTCCGTTTCAAATCTCGTGTTTGGTTTTTGAAACCAATGGAAGCATCTCGCGCTTGTACAAAATGTTCAGGTAAAACAGTGGTTTGGATGTTTGGTGAAGAAATTTACCGTGTAACTGCAAGAAAAGACAAATACGGAGAAGTTGAAGACAACGACGGAAAACCAGCTTGGATTTGCAACGATTGTCGTTTTGACCATAAAAATGTTTCTGATTGGAACATCGAAGGGCCAAGAAAAATCAACCGTCATTCCGTGATCTCTGCCAATCACTATGAGAAAGCAAATCCATTGGAAAACAATACTAAAAAAATCAAATAATGGATACTGGATTATTGATAGAAAAAACGATTCTCGTGGTCGTGATTTTTGCAATTACATTGTTTATTGCAACTTATCAAACTTACATGGAACGTAAAGTCGCTGCTTGGTTGCAAGACCGTGTAGGACCAGATAGAGCAGGACCATTTGGAATTTTACAACCAATTGCCGATGCTGGAAAAATGTTTTTCAAAGAAGATTTCATTCCTGCAAACGCTGATAAATGGTTGTTTATCATGGGTCCTGGAATCGCGATGTTCACCGCATCCATGACAGGTGCTGTAATTCCTTGGGGTCCGCCATTGGAAATGTTTGGAAGAACGGTTGCTTTGCAAGTTGCTGACATCAACATCGGAATCTTATTCATCATGGGATTTGCTTCTATCGGTGTTTATGGAATCATGATTGGTGGTTGGGCTTCTAATAATAAATTCTCTTTGTTTGCTGCAATTCGTGCTTCATCACAAATGATTTCTTACGAGTTGGCAATGGGAATTTCCATTATCACTTTGGTATTGATGTCTGGAAGTTTGAGCTTGGGACAAATTGTTGAACAACAACACGGAATGAATTGGAACATTTTATATCAACCAGTGGCATTCATCGTTTTCTTTATTTGTTCTATTGCTGAATGTAACAGAGCACCTTTCGATTTGGCGGAATGTGAAAGTGAGTTGATTGGCGGATACCACACAGAATACGGTTCAATGAAATTAGGATTCTTCTTATTCGCTGAATATGTGAACTTATTTATTTCATCTGCTGTAATTGCAGCTTTGTTCTTTGGAGGATACAACTTCCCAGGAATGGATCATTTCTCTGGAAATGCCTTGGCAGTTTTAGGTGTAATCGCGTTTTTCACAAAAATCATCTTCTTTATTTTTGTGATTATGTGGATTCGTTGGACATTGCCAAGATTCCGTTACGATCAATTGATGCACTTAGGATGGAAAAAATTAATTCCAATTGCGATGATCAATTTATTGATTACTGCGGTTGTGATTGGTTTCAACTCGGGTTGGTTTACTAAAAAATCAGCGAAAGTGAAACAAACTGAAAAAAGTGTTGCAATGATGCCAAAAGTGAAAGTTGATGCCAAGGCGAATTACAAAATCAATTTCAATAATTAAACAGTAAGCATACCCGAAGATATGGAGAGTTTATCAAATCGAAAAAAGGTAGTTTCTAACAAAAAAATGAGTTTTGTTGAGAGTCTATATTTGCCAGCAATCGTTGGTGGAATGTGGATTACAATCAAACACATGTTCAAGAAACACAACACGCTTAAATACCCAGAACAACAACGTGTTTTTGCTCCAGTTTACCGCGGAATGCATGTATTGAAACGCGATGAGCAAGGCCGTGAAAACTGCACAGCTTGCGGTTTATGCGCAGTTGCTTGTCCAGCAGAAGCAATCACCATGGTGGCTGCCGAAAGAGAAAAAGGAGAAGAAGGTTTATACCGAGAAGAAAAATACGCCGAATCTTATGAAATCAACATGTTGCGTTGTATTTTCTGTGGTTTGTGCGAAGAAGCTTGTCCAAAAGAAGCGATTTTCTTGACAGATAGAATTGTTCCTACCCATTTTGACCGCGATGAGTTTATCTACGGAAAAGATCGCTTGGTGGAGCAATTGGATAATAGAATAGACATCACAGTAAGACAAAATACTGGTAAAAGAGGTGAAAAATGAGTAGTTTAGAAATTATCGCAACGGTTTTAGGCGGATTAACGATTGGTGCTGCACTGATGGTTATTTTAAGTCCACATCCCGTGAGAAGTGTATTGTATTTGATACTTACTTTTTTCCTGATTTCAGGGAATTACATTTTGATGAACGCACAGTTTATTGCTGTTGTAAACATCATCGTTTATGCTGGTGCAATTATGGTATTGTTCTTATTCGTATTGATGCTCTTGAACTTGAGTAAAGACAATGAACCAAAATCATCTATCAAAATGAAAATTGCCGCAACGTTTGCAGGTGGAGCACTTTTAACAGTATTGATTGCAGCTTTAAAAGACAGCGTGGTTTTACCAAAAACAGAAATGTTAGAAAATCAGCAAGGAATGGTTGAGAATTTAGGACAATTGTTGTTTACTAAATATGTACTTCCATTTGAAATGTCTTCCATTTTGTTTATCGCTGCCATGGTGGGAGCTGTATTATTAGCAAAAAGAGAAAAACAAATAATCGAGTAAGAATGATATTAGCTTCTATTTTTGAATCCGGAGTATCGATACAGTTTTACATTGTATTATCAACGATACTTTTTGCGATTGGTGTTTTGGGTGTTTTGATAAGAAAAAACGCCATAATTGTGTTGATGTGTGTTGAAATCATGCTAAATGCTGTAAACCTTTTATTGGTTGCTTTTTCCACTTATTTCGGAAATGGCGATGCGCAGGTTTTTGTGTTTTTCATCATGGTTGTTGCCGCTGCAGAAGCGACCATTGGTTTATCCATTTTGGTATTGCTTTACAGAAACAACAGATCAGTAGATATCGGATTGTTTAACAAATTAAAAGGATAATCAGATGTCAATACAACAACTCGTACCCTTAATTTTATTGTTTCCCCTAATCGGAGGAATCATCAATGGTATATTCGGGAAAAAATTGCCAAAAGCATTGGTTGGTTCGTTAGCTACGTTGGCTTCCACGTTATCATTCGCAACTGCTTTGATGGTTTTCTTCCATTTAAATGAACCAGTAAAAATTCATTTGTTTAGAATGATTGACCTAGAAGATTTGCGTTTAAGCGCAAGTTTATTGGCTGACAATCTTTCTTTGTGGATGGTTCTAATCATCACAGGAATTGGATCTTTGATTCATTTGTTCTCCATGGGCTACATGAAGCACGATGAGGGATATTCTAAATTCTTTACGTATTTGAATCTCTTCATCTTTGCGATGTTAATCCTTGTTTTGGGAAGCAACTATTTCATGTTGTTCTTCGGTTGGGAAGGTGTAGGAATCTGTTCTTATTTCTTAATCGGTTTCCATTACAGCGATGCTGAAAAAGGAATGCTAAATGGAATTGCAGCCAGAAAAGCTTTCATCATGAACCGTATTGGTGATTTAGGATTGCTAATCGGTTTGTTCTTGATTCTTTCTCAATTCGGTACGTTGGAATACCAAGAATTGGCAAATATGGTAACGGTTGACAAAATCCTTGGAACTCCTTGGATGATGTTCGGAATCACCATGTGCTTATTCATAGGTGCAACTGGAAAAAGTGCGCAAATTCCTTTGTTTACTTGGTTGCCAGATGCCATGGCGGGACCAACGCCAGTATCTGCTTTGATTCACGCCGCAACGATGGTAACAGCAGGTATCTTTTTGGTTGTTCGTTCAAATTTCTTTTTTGAACATGCACCAATGACACAAGAAATCATGTTGTATATCGGTTTGGCAACTTCTTTGGTTGCTGCTTTCATCGCAATGCGTCAAAACGACATCAAAAAAGTATTGGCTTATTCAACCGTTTCTCAATTGGGATTGTTGTTTGTTGCACTTGGAATGGGAGCATACACAGCAGCGATTTTCCACGTCACAACACACGCATTTTTCAAAGCATTACTTTTCTTAGGTTCTGGAAGTGTGATTCACGCGATGTCAGACGAACAAGATATGCGCAAAATGGGTGGTTTACGCAAGAAAATTCCATTGACACACTTAACTTTCCTTATAGGAACATTAGCAATCACTGGTTTCCCATTGTTGTCTGGTTTCTTTTCGAAAGATGAAATCGTTGGACACGCCTTCAGCCACAATGTGGTGATTTACGGAATTTTGATGTTCAGCATTCTTTTGACTGCGATTTACATGTTCAGAATGTATTTTGTGGTTTTCTTTGGATCTTTCAGAGGAACACACGAGCAAGAACACCATGTTCACGAAGGACCAGCATCAATGACTTTGCCTTTGGTGATTTTGGCAATTCTATCCATTTTTGGTGGTTTACTAAACTTGCCGGGAATTTGGTTGAAAGGTCAAGCACATTGGTTGTCTCATCACTTGGAGCACAACACTGGCGGATTGAATTTGATTGAAGCAGAACATGCAGACAATGGTATTACATTGATGTTGATGATTATTGCAGTAGCTGTTTGTTTGGGTGCATTGGTTGTTTGTTACTTAGTTTATGGTAAAAAACAAAACGTTCCAGTTGCAGATGCTGAATTAAGCGGATGGCAAAAGATCTCTGCAAACAAATTGTACATCGATGAAATTTACAATTTCTTGTTTGTTCGTCCTACAGAATGGCTTTCAGTTGTTGGACATAAATTCATTGAAATTATGTTCTTGAATGGAATCATTCTCGGATTTGCAAAAGGAATCGGAGCATCCGGTGAATTGGTTAAAAAATGGCAAACTGGACGTGTGAACTGGTACATCCTTTGGATGGTTGGTGGAATCGTTGGTTTGATCGTGTATTATCTTGTTAAAATATAAAGGCTTTGGAACTTCTTATAATACCTAGTTTATTTGCGCTTGCGGCGCTAGTGATTCCACGAAATTTCATGCGATACTTCGGTTTAGCTGGTGGAGTTACTTCAGCAGTGGTTGCTATTGTGCATGCTGTATATTATGCACCAACTGCGAAATACGTTTCATTATTTGATCCAAATTGGACTTCAACTTTTGGGTTGACATACAAAATGGGTTACGATGGAATCAGTTTAATTATGGTGGTTTTGACCAATGTCATTACACTTTTAATTTTACTCAGCAATTTCAACAAAGAATTGGCTTCTAACAAAATGTTTACTGCCATGGTTTTTTTCATGCAAGTAGCATTGATAGGTGTTTTCACATCGATGGATGGATTGTTATTCTACATTTTTTGGGAAATCACTTTGATTCCAGTGTTCTTAATCGCTTTGTGGTTCGGCGCTCCTGGAAGAAAACAAGCATTGATCAAATTCTTTATCTATACTTTTGTTGGTTCACTAGCGATGTTATTGGCATTGATGGCAATCAAAACAGGAATTTGTGGAAATCTACCAGCAGCAAGTTTTGCGGTAGAAGATTTGATGGCAGTTCAATTGTCAGCTTGCTCAGCTTGTTGGATTTTCGGAGGTTTCTTATTCGCTTTTGCGGTGAAAATTCCTTTGTTTCCGTTCCACACTTGGCAGCCTGATACATATACGAATTCTCCAATGGCAGGAACAATGTTGCTTTCTGCATTGATGCTAAAAATGGCGTTATACGGAATGATTCGTTGGATGATTCCTTTGGCTCCTGAATCGTTGGAATCATATAAATTGCCAATCATCATTTTGGGAACAATTGGAGTTGTATATGCTGCAATTTTAGCAATCAAGCAAAACGACATCAAACGTACTTTTGCTTTTGCATCTATTTCACACGTTGGTTTAATCGCAGCAGGAATTGTTTTGCTAAACGTGGATGCAACAATGGGCGTTTTTGTTCAGATGATCAACCACAGTTTGGTTGCAGTTGGACTTTTCTTAGCAGTGGATATCATTGAAAGCAGAACAGGAATTAGAAGCATGAGCGAATTGGGAGGAATTGCCAAACAAGCACCGAAATTTGCTTTCTGGTTTGGAGTGGTTGCTTTAGCTTCGATTTCAGTTCCATTGACAAGTGGTTTCATTGGTGAGTTTTTATTGATTCGAGGTGTTTATTCCTATAATTGGATAATCGGTTTAGTAATTGGTTCAACGTTGGTTTATGGAGCTGTTTACACCTTGCGTGCTTACCAACTTTCAATGTATGGTCCTTCAAAGAATTTCAATTTCCCAGATTTAACATGGAATGAATGGTTGGTATTTTTCATTCTAATGGTTTTAATTGTGATTTTGGGTGTATATCCGCAATTGGTGATTGATTTTGTTCAACCAAGCGTTACACGTTTATTCGAAAATATTCATTCTTCAAAAATTTTAGTTCAATAATATGGTAGCTCTAATTGTAATATTCATCAGCGGTTTACTTTCACTTTTCTTGGCTTTTGCAAAAAAACCTTGGTTAGTTTTGTTAACTGCTTCAGCTGGATTGATTGCTGGTGGAATCTCACTTTTCACGCAGTATTATTATCAGTATGATCTCATCCACTATGAAGGACTAAAGTTTGATGGTTTTGCTGTAGCTTTTGGTTTGATAGCGATTTTATTCACTTTGTTGGTCGTTTTAACTGGTTACAGCTCTTTCAAAGACAAACCTCAACACACTGGTGATTACATCGCCTTATTGTTGTTTTCTTTGACTGGTGCTTTGAGCATGCTTGCGTTTACTGACATGTTCATGTTCTTTTTAGGATTAGAAATTCTTTCAATTCCTATTTACGTAATGGCGGGAAGTAACAAAGACGATGTGCGCTCTTCGGAAGCTTCTTTGAAATATTTCATGACAGGTGCTTTCGCGACAGGCGTTTTATTGTTCGGAATCGCTTGGATTTATGGTGGAACTGCTTCTTTTAAACTAGACGAAATTGCAGCATTTATCAATAACGCAGAAGGAACACATTCTTCCTTGATTTACATTGGTTTGTTGATGATTTTAAGCGCTTTCTTATTCAAAGTTGGCGCAGCGCCTTTCCATTTTTGGAGTCCTGATGTGTATGACGGAAGTCCGCACATAGTAACAGGTTTCATGGCGGCTGTGGTGAAATTGGGAGCATTTGGTGCATTCATGAAAATTTTCTCCATCACTTTTGCTGGATTACACGATTTCTGGGCGCCGGCGCTTTCTGTTCTGGCAATACTTACAATGTTCGTAGGAAACCTATCAGCTTTGAAACAAATTCGTTTCAAAAGATTATTGGCTTACTCAAGTATTACGCATGTTGGTTACGCTTTGTTGACGATCATCGTTCAAAGTCCTGACAGCGCTTTCAATCTTTGGGCATACATTTTCTCTTATGGTTTCTCAACGATTGGTTTGATTACAGTTGCTATCATCATTCACGATGAAGAAGACAGAATCGAAGCTTTCAGGGGATTGGTGAGAAGAAATCCATTTACAGGATTTGTGGCGATTTTAGGTTTATTGTCTTTGGCGGGTGTTCCGCCTTTGATGGGATTCTTCGGAAAATTCTTGGTTTTCTCAGAGGCAATCACACAATATCCTTGGTTGGTTGTAATTGCTATTATCAATTCTGGAATCGGTATTTTCTATTATTTGAGAATGGTAATTTTAGTACTTCAAAAAGAAGATGACGACAAACCAAAAACACCAAGACACAAAGTTCCTGCTTTACAAATGATCGTTTTAGCGATTTGCGCTTTAGCGTTGTTGTTTGGTGGAAATATGTTGATTTTTTAAGAAATTTTTTTTTATTTTGAATCCACTTCAAATTTATTTGAAGTGGATTTTTTATTTAGAAGAATCTAAAAACCTTTTATTGTTTTTTAACGTAGATCTAATCTGATATTATTGTGTAGTCGAATAACATGGTGTATTTTTGTATTCATCTTTTTTACCTAATGAATTAAATTATGAAAAAATTATTTTTTTACTCAGCCATTGCAACCATTGTCTTGGTCGCTTGTAAAAAAGAAATCTCACCTACTGGTGAAACTTCTACTTCCAATTTATCTTTAGACCAAACGGGTTTTGAAAACAATCGAATTGAGTATTTTTGGGACGAAATTCAACCATTTCAAAAATCTGCAAACGATGGAATTACTTTTTATCATGTAGCGAACGTAAGTTCACCAACTGTGAATGGAGCGATGTGCAGTGCAACAGGGATGGATATCGTTGGAAATTATTGTTATGTAACATACCACATTGCAGGGTCTGCTTATGGTGGTGCATTAGAAGTATTTGATATTTCAACTCCTGCAAATCCTGTTTTGGTTTCCCAATTGATTTTAAATGATACTGATCTGAATGAGTGTATTGTTAAAAATGGGAAACTGTATGCAGTTGGAGGAAGAGATATATATTCTTCAAATTTTACCACAAATAATACAAAAGGGGGAATTTTGCTAGAAGTTACTTTGAATAATAACCTTCTTTCTAACAATGTACGTTGGGTGGCCTTACCTTCTTATTCTGGAAACTCTGTGAATATTGCTGGAAATTATTTATTTGTTGTTTCTGGAAGTACTGGAGGTGGTGTGTTTACATTCAATACAACTGACTTGGCTTTAGTTCAATCAGACTATTATGACAATGCTAAATTCGCTGATATTAAAAGCAATCAACCAGGAAATCCCATGTTGGTTTTACAAGGAAATCCTTCAGCAATCGTTCATTCGTATACGGCTAATTTGAATAACGTCGCAACCAAAACAACAACAGAGATATTAACGCAATCTGTACCTGCAAATGGAAAAGCTGTTTTACACATAGATAATAATGACGTTTACATTTGCACTGGTAATAATGGTTTGCGTGCTTATGGGATCAATAATTTAGCAGGAATACCGACATTGAATTTCAATTCTCCTGGAGATGGAAATGCAAATGGAGTTGACACTGATGGTCAGTTTATTTATGTTGCTAACGGAACAGAAGGAAATATCATCATCAATAAGGACGACAAAACCATTCACACTATTTTTCCATTCTCAGGATCCGCAAATTATGTAAAAGCAAATAGCAATTACATTTTCATTGCTAACGGTAAAGGTGGTTTGAAAGTTTTAAGAAGAGTAAATCCAATAATTAGTTCTGGACCTCCATGTGGAAATCGTCCAACTTTGACTCCTGCAACGATTAATCCAGCTTATGTAATTAATCCAAATCAATCATTCGCGTACCGTGGTTCAAATGTATTTAGAACGACATTTGTCAATAATGGAATATTCTATTACTGTGGATCAATGGTTGTAAGAAATGTAATGAACTGTAATGGCGGTTCTTTAACTGAAATTGAAGGAAGTTTGAGCGTTGATTCACATTTACACATCAATGCAAATTCTACTTTGAGAATTCAAGGTTCAGTGGTTGTAAATGGAAACTTACATTTGAAAGGTAACCTTCAGTTTATTGGTTCAGGAAGTTCAATTACAATAAATGGAAGTGTGATAACTTCTCCAGGTTACTCTGTTACTGGAAACTATACTTCAAATGTCCCTTTATAGGAAAACAAAAATTGAGGGGCTAGTCCTCTTTTACAAGCTTTTCTAATAGAGTAGTTTTGTAACAGTAAATTGAAATAATTAGTGTTTGACAACACCAAACCCGCGTCATTAATTGATGCGGGTTTTTTATTTGTTCTCTTTCTCTTTTTGAGCTTCTAATTGATTCGCCACATGCACGCGATATGCTATCAATATTGGAAAAGCAATCAACATCAAAAACACCAAAAAGTATCCCATGGGCAATAATCTAAAACCAACAACATCTTTCAAATCTTCTGGACTTGCTCCAATCCCAATAAAATAAGACAAACTCATTTTGGCTTCCTCAGAAAATTCAATTCCATTGACTTTGAAAGTATATTCTCCATCAAAAATATTAATTGGTACTAGAAAAAAGATGGCAGAAAGTCCTATCATCGCTATAAAAAACACAACCATCGGTTTGCGCAAAAAACTACCCATTTGATCTCGAATTTGAATTCACTTTCAAAGGTGAGAATTTTAATGGAAAAACAGACGATTTAATTAAGCTGTTTTTTTAAAACTTTGCTAATTCCAACTGAATGATTTGATTAAGAATTTAATTCATTTTAAAATTGGATTCTTAATAAATCAGCGTTGATAAGTAAAGGTTCAACGTAATTTTTCGTCCTTTCTGCGTTGTACCTTTATGTCGATGAAAAGATTTTTGTGGAAATTTACCAAATGGTTTTTCGGAATCATCATTGGGCTTTGCCTTACAATTTCTTTGCTGCTCTATATTTTCAAGGATGACATCATCAATTATGTAGTTGGAGAAGTCAACAAAAATCTCAACGCAAAAGTCACCGTTTCTAAAATCGATTTGACATTTTGGGCAACGTTTCCCAATGTTTCGCTGGATTTTAATGATGTTTTCATTCAAGATGCGCTGCCAAATGCAACGAAGCGCGACACTTTGTTGTATTCAGATTTAATACGTTTGAAATTCAATCCCATCGATTTGTGGAACGAAAAATATGATGTCAAACGCGCTGAAATTCATCCTGGGACGATTCAATTGAAAATTGATTCAAAAGGAAAAGTGAATTACGATATTGTCAAAAAGAGTAAGTCTTCAGCCAGTTCTAAATTCAAGCTGAAATTAAAGGAAGTTCAATTCGATCAAATTAAATTCGCCTATTCAAATAATGCCACAGGACAATTTTATAAAACGAAGATCAATGAATTGAATCTTTCTGGTGAATTTACAGAAAAGAAATTTACGCTCAATGCCAAAAGCGATTTGTATATCAATTCGCTGAAAAGCGAAAGCATTGCTTTATTGACCAATAAACCAGCTGAATTTGACTTACAAATTAAAGTCAATCAAGGAAAAAACACTTTTGAACTTCCAAAAACCGTCTTGTTGATTTCCAAATTGCCGTTTCAAGTTTCGGGTTTCGTCAATCCTGAACAGATCAAATTTGATATTTCTGCCAAAAAATTGAAATTGGAGGAAGTGGCTTCCAAATTGTCGAACCAACTAGATCAAATTAACACTTTCGAAGGACAAGGATTTTTCAATTTCGACTTGAAAATTGCGGGAAAAAACGATAAGAAAGTGGTTCCCAAGATGATTTGCAATTTTGACGTGCAAAATGGTTCTTTGCGCGAACCTGAACAAAAATTGAAATTTACTGGAATCAATTTGAAAGGAAAATATTCCAATGAAGCAGGCAAAAATGCCGAATTTTTGAAATTGTGGAACCTGAAATTCAATACCAGTTCTGGACCTTTTCAAGGAGAATTTTTACTGACCAATTTTACATTGCCACATTACGAAGGAAAAGCCAAAGGAAATGTTGATTTAGCCAGTATTCACGGACTTTTTCATTTACCGCAAATCGATCAAATCACGGGGAATTTAGACATCAATAGCCAATTTGATATCCAAACTGTTCCAAATGAATCTGGACAAAAAGAACTAGATTTTGTTAAATGTTCGGCGTCGTTAAATCTGCAAAATATCAATGCCAGCGTAATCAATGATACCAGAACTTTCAAATCTTTGAATGGATTTGTAGGCATTGAAGGAGATGAAGCAGCGGTACAAGACATTCGTGTCAAAATTGGAAAATCTGATTTTAAACTGAATGGAATTTTCCAAGAAATTGCGCCCTTCATTGATAAAAAAGGAAAATTGATAGCAAATGTAGATTTACAAAGCAATTTCATTGATGTCGAAGATTTAAGTTCGAAACAAGTTGAAAAAAGCGTTAGTATTGAAAATGAGAGAGTTTACGTTTTACCAAATAATGTTGACGGGACAGTGTTGCTTAACATTGGACAATTGAAATACGAAAAACACCATTTCAATCAGTTAAAAAGTAACTTGACTGTAGAGGAAAGAAAGTTGACATTCAGGGAATTGACTTTGCAGAATGCGGGAGCTACTGTGAATGGAAATTTAGTCATAGAAGAAAAGTCGCCTGAATATTTGGTGCTACAGTCAGTGGTTGAATCCAATAATATTTATTTCAAACCGCTATTTCAAGAATGGAATAATTTTGACCAAGAAGTCATTACTGAAAATAACATTGCGGGCAAGGCACACATCAATTTGCAATTTCAGGCACCTTTTGATTTGCGTTCGGGAATTATTAAAAATGCGATTGTTGCCAAAGCGCACATTTCAATTACCGACGGCGCGCTGAAGTCGGTTTCTACTTTCAAATCAATTACTGAAAGTCTGAAAACTTCTCCAGTGCGATTTTTGCTCAAGAAAAGAAACATCAACGATTTTGAGAAAAAATTGCTCGATTTGAGATTTCAAACCTTGGAAAATACCATCGTAATTCAAAATGGAAAACTCGAAATTCCTTTGATGGAAATCAAGTCCAATGCGTTAGATATTGAAACTTTTGGTTGGCATACATTCGACAATCAGATTGATTACCATTTTGCGTTTCGTTTCAGAGATTTAATGACCGTTGAAAGAGAAACAGAATTTGGAATCGTCGAAGATGACGGCACGGGATTGATGATTTTCATGCGCATGCACGGTACCACTGATAAACCAATCATCGAGTGGGACGAAAAAGCCAAAAAAGAGCAAGCTAAAGAAAACCGCGAAGCTGCGAAGTTGGAAGCACTTTCCATTTTGAAAACCGAGTTTGGATTCAGGAAAAACGACACCACGATTGGCGTCTATCAACCCATCAAAAAACCAATGGAAGAACTGCGCATTGATTTCAACAACACCAAAGAAACCGCAACTCCCAAAGAACCCAAAGAGTCGAAACTCAAGAAAAAAATGCGAGATAAAATCAATAAACTCAAAGAATCGACGAAAGAAGAGGAAATTGAGTTTGAGGTGGATTGAGATTTGAAGTTGGTGGTTTAAGTAAGTTTTTTTGAAAATCGGAAAGGATTATTTTTTGCGTTTTGTTGGATATATAACTGAATTCAATATATTTACGGAAGCGTTGTAGGCTTTTCGTATCCAGCAATCAACTGAAAACATCAATCAATTGGCGAAAATTTTATTCTATATATCATTATTTTTCCTTTGGGGCTGTGAGCTTTCTGCTCAGAATTTAGTGATTAATTCTAGTTTTGAGAAGTACAGTGACTGTCCTACTTTTAATGGTCAAATGTATTTCGCGCTAACGGTATCCTCTCCTCCAACAAATCAAGCAGAGTATTTTAACTCCTGCTCTACCAATCCTTGGTATTCAGTTCCCTATCAGGGTAATTATAATTATCAAGAAGCACATTTTGGAGATGCCTACGTGGGAATATATATATATTCTGGACATAGAGAATATGTGCAAATGGAAATGTTTGGGCCATTAGTTAACGGTAAATACTATAATGTTGAATTCTGGACAAATAGGCAAAGTGGTATGTCTGGATGCGGGTTGGCCTCAAATAATATATGTTTAGCTTTCAAATCAAATTTCATTGATACAAGTAGGGTAAATCAATTTGTAAGTGATTTATCTCAAGCAACTCTATATAGTACCTTACCAGATATTGTCAAGTTTACGAATCCCATAATAACTGATACTGCCAATTGGGTAAAAATCAATGGTGTTTACAAAGCAGATGGTACAGAAAACTATCTAATTATTGGTAATTTTTTTTATAATACTGAAACAGCTACAATAAACATGCAAGATTGTCCTTGCCAAGATCCATACTCTGCATACTATAACATTGACGACGTCCTTGTAGAAGAAATCACCCAACCCTTCTGGCAGTATCACGATACCACAGTTTATTATGGCGACAGCGTGCTCATCGGTCCAGCGCTTACTGGTTTAGACATCGATTGGTACACCGATAATTTAGATTTCATTTCCAATGCACCGGGCATTTATGTCACTCCGCCAATGAGCAGAGATTACATCGCCAAAGAAACGTTTGATGGTGTTGAAACCGAGCATGTAGTGCATGTCACTGTCATAGGTGGCGCGGGCTTGGAAGAGAATGAATTGCAAAATGTGCGGGTTTTTCCTAATCCGAGTAAAGGGAGTTTTTCGATTTCAGGTATCACGAGCGATAAACCGCTCCAACTCGAAGTGCACGATGTGCATGGGAAATTGGTTTTTGAGGAGAAGGAGTTTTCTAAAGAAGCGAATGGTTTTGCGTTGGATGTGGAGAATGGGATTTATTTTGTGACTGTTTCGGATTTGGAGAGTAAAAGTAGTGTGGTGGAGAAGTTGGTGGTGAGTCGCTAAGCGCTAGATTTTCTTGGGCGCAGAAATTTTCTTCCATTTAGAGATTTGTTCTTTCTTTTTTCTTGATAAGAAAGAAAGAACCAAAGAAAAAATCAA